>DATIYF010000105.1:0-138451 GCA_035517775.1 Terriglobales bacterium | reverse complement strand
CTCGAAGATCTGGCCGAAATATTGATGGCGCAGCGCGGCCGCTGCCGTATGCGCAACCTCGAAAAAGAGATTCACCCCGATGGAAAAATTTGCCCCATAGAGAAAGCCGGTGCCCGCCGCCTCGACCATCTGCCGCACCCGGGCCATTTCGCTGTACCAGCCGGTAGTGCCCACCACCATGTTCTTTTTCGCCTGGATGCAGGCGGAGATGTGGTGCAGCACGGCATCTGGGGTGGTGAAATCAAGAATCACATCCGTGGCGCGCAGCTTTTCTGGCGTCAGGGCTGAGCCGCGCGCGTTCTCCGATGCTCCGAACACCCGCACGGTGTGCCCGCGCTCGCGCGCGACTTCAGCCGCCAGCGATCCCGTCTTGCCCCGGCCGAGAACGAAAAGGTTCATCTTGACCTCTCACGGCAAGTGTATATCGCAGGAGACGAGGAGGAGGCTCGGGGAAGAGCTGAGAACAGAAAAGTGCTTCCCGTGACCAGGGCGCCTTCGAGCTGTTCGAATTCGTGTTCATGCCCAACCATGTGCATCTGACCATGGCCCCGAAAATGACCCTCCCCCCTGGCGCGCGCTTTGCAATTTATCAAAAGGCGGATACTCGCACCGATACGGAAAGCAAACCGGAAGCGCCGGGCTTCAGCCCGGTCCGTGGCGTGCTTGCGCGGTTGGCGCTTGCAGCGCCGTGGAAGCGCCGGGCTTCAGCCCGGCGAAGAGCGGAGCGTAGAGAACGCGGCTTCAGCCGCTGGGGGTGCTATGGATTCTGCACCAGGCGCACGGGCACGGGCGAAACGCCTCCACCGGAGACCGGCGTGGCAGCCGTGTTGATGTTGCTGCCGCAACCAGAAATGTTGAGGACATCCACGACCAGGTTTACGCCGCCGCCTGGCTTGTTCTCCGTTCGCTTGATGAATGCCTGCATGAAGCCAATGACCTTGACCTGCCCGAGAACGGCATTCAGCAAAGTGGTGTCAATGATCGGGAGGGTGACAATCTGACCGCTGGTGGTTACCAGTCTGCCATTGTTGGGGCCAGTGCCGGAGCGAACTTCGATGGGGGCCCCGCCGCTCGTAGCCTGGAACTCGCTAAAGTCAATGGTGTCGTCTCCAAAGGAGCCGCCGCCGCCGCCGGTGCCGCCCGTGATCAGGCAGGAGACGCCCTCCAGCGCACTGACCACCCGCTGATGAAGCAGATCAATCAAGACCGGCGGACCGGCTGTCCCGCCGCAGGTGTAAACATTTTCGGTATCACAACAGGCTATACTCTGCGACATTGGACTCGGCGTTCCGCTGCCACACCCGGGGCATGGACCACTCGTAGCTGCGATGTTGGCGGCGAGATAGCCGGGCAAGCCAGCGAGGCCAGTAAGACCTGGCGGAATAGGCCAAATGTTCCCTAATGTGATTTCTTCGGTGACGATTCCACTGCCAGCAGCGCCCGTCCAGACCCCTGGGTTCGTGATGGCGCCATTAGGGCTGATAAAGGTCTGGAGGGCATGGTTGGGATCGACATTGGTCACCAGCAATGGCTTCACGCAGCTTGGCGCGACCGGCGGCATGGTGCCGTCGGCTGCGGTTCCGGAGGGATTCGAAGAGTTGTATGCCTCCGCCGTCGCGGTGGCGCTCACCGTCGTGCTGGTCTTCCCCCAGATGCGGGCAAAGAAAGTCGGCACGTTTGTCCGTTGCAGCGTGACCGTGACACGCGGGTCGCCTGGATGGGTGGTGAAATCAAAGGTGGGTGTGCCTGCCGACAAGCTAGGCGCTATACTCCCCACCTTGTCCTGCGCCAAAAGCTGGGTGATGATTATGGTGGCCATGCTCTGGGACAGGGTGCGCAGGTTCGGGTAGGCATTCGCCGGATCATTGGTCACGCCCGAATCCACGAACGCTTTTGCTCCTGCGAGGGCTGCCGCATCGGCGGCGCGCTGCATTTCGCTCCGCGCCACGTATAACGTGGTCACATCAATGGCGAGAGCCGCCATGGCTATCAATACCACCAGGCTGACCGCCACCAGTAATAGAGTTTGTCCTCGTTGCCCGCGATGCGTGGCCTTGAGCTTTGCTTCAGGCATGGCGAAACCTCAATCCATGTTTGGCACCACGGCAAGAACCTTGATCTGGCTGACTCCCTTGGCATAGTTGGCGCCGGGAGCGAGAAGATCAATCACGTTGCCGAACTGCCACTTGTAGGAATAAGTAATGGTGACTCTGGTGCTGATGACCCGCACCGCCTGCGAGGCGCCGATGTCGGCGGTAAAGGTATAGCCGCGCTCGATATCGAGGATCAGGCCTCCAGTCGGGCACCCTCCGCCGGTGGCGGTATAAATCCACTCGAAGGAGACGCCGCCCGCCGGGCTCTTGGTGGACAGGCCGCAGTCATTGATGTGATTGGCGGTGAGGTAGGCATCCACCACATCGCGGATCGCGGTCACCGAATCCGGGGGCGGAGAGACTCTTCCTAGCCCAGCGGTCGGCAGACTCGAGGCGTAACGCGCTCCCTCCCGGGCGGCGCCGCTGAGATTCTGTTTCAGGTGATAAGCGCCGCCGAAATCGAAGACGCCCACTACCATCACCACCAGCAACGGCAAAGTTACAGCCAGCTCGATGAGCTGGGCTCCCTCGTCGGCACGCAGCCGCGAACCCAACTTCTCAGACCTGCGCTCCTTCGCCATCAGTTTTCCACCTGCATGGGGGCCTCGGCCTTCAAATAGATGGCCTGATTGTTCAGCGATGTGAAAGGGAAATAGAACTGAAACTTATACTGAAAAGTAACCAGCACACCGCAAGCCTGCGGTTTGTTCGCGGTCACCGGCGGATTGAGCAGCACGTTGGTGTAAACGGTGACGCCGCTCGAAGAGCTTGTACCCAGCGTTCCGCACGACCCGGCAACTGGCGCGGGCGCCGGGGTGTACTGCTGCAGACTTGCCGAGCTGGTATCAATATGCGAAGCCTGCAACACTTGAAGCACCCGATTAGCCACATTCGTGGCACTACTGGCAGTGTTGCCGCACGTGGCGCACGTGGGCTGGGCCGCGACCTGCGCGCCTTCGCGCGCGGCGTAGGTGATGGTCGTGTAGATGTTGAAAGCGCGGCCGAACCAGATGATGCCGAACAGCAGCATGAACACGATCGGCAACACCAGGGCGGCCTCGGCAATCTCCGCGGCTTCGGTGCCGGCCGCGACCTGCCGCAAGCGAATCACTGAATTGATGGTCTTGCTTAGCACTTCACGCTACTCCCCAGGCCTGGCTGGCGGTGTATAGAAGCACGGCCACGGCCACGGCCACGCCGAAGGGGACCTTGAGCGCCTGCGGGTTCTCCAGCGTCAGCTCCGGCTGCGGCATGTGAAAGCTGAAGAGCGCCCCCAGCAGCCGCAAAATATTGCGCGCCGTCTGCCGTACCCGGCCCCTCCAGATGATCAACACAATCGCCATCACTCCCGCGACCAGCACGGCAACGAACAGCACATCCAGCAGCCGCCCCGGCCCCAGAATCGCGCCCAGAGCGCTCACCAGCTTCAAATCTCCCGCGCCCAGCGCCTTCACCAGCACGAAGGGCAGCATCACGCCAAAGCCGAGCAGCAGGCCCAGCAGCGAATCTTTCGCGCCGGCCCACCGCCCGAAAACGGTGTTGACCGCGAAGCCCACCAGCAGCGCCGGAAGCGTAAGCCAGTTGGGAATGCGGCGCCACTTCCAGTCCGTCCAGCCCGCTCCCACAGCCAGAAGCGCGGCCAGGATCCAGATCGCCATGCTGGCCGTGGGCATCGCATTCCGGGCGAGCACAGAGGCCGCCGGAATCATGCATCGGCCATGGGCCTGAGCGGAGCCGACATGGCTGAGTTCTGGCTAATGTAGGGGAGGGAAGTTCGCATCGGCAATCCAACCCGGTTCCTCGGAACCGGCGGGCTGTTGCCCGAAGTGCCTGCTCTGGCAAAAATTCTCACATAGCCGAAAAGCCAAGTCAATGAGTACCAGCTAGTTACGGTTACCCGCGTCAAAAGCTGTTTTCAACCATGAAGGGCGCCACGCCACACCAAGGAAAACCAAGGAAAGCTTTCAGAAAGACTTCTTCGCCGACTCGTGGCCTCTGTGGTTGCTAGGGCTTTAGAGTTGGCCGGATCAGCACCTCGCTGGCGAACGACTGCGGCGCCTGCGTCACCAGCATGGCCACCACGTGCGCAATGTCATCAGGCTGAATCATCCTGGCCGCGTTCTTTCCTACGTGAGGACTCAACTCCGTGTTGGTCGAGCCGGGGCAAACCACAGCCACGCGAATGTTATGCGCGCGCAGCTCTTCGGCCACGGAATAGCTCAACCCGTTCAGGCCCCACTTCGAAGCCGCATACGCCGCGCCATTCGGCAGCGCGTTCTTTCCCGCCAGCGACGAAATATTCACGATGTGGCCGCTCTTGGCGCGAATCATGAGCGGAGCAAAAGCACGAATGCAGTAGTAAACGCCGCGCAGATTCGTGTTCAGAATGTCATCCCAGTTGCCCGGCTCGAGCTGATGCAAGGGCCCGCCAAAGCCGCCGATGCCCGCATTGTTCACCAGGATATCCAGCCGGCCGAAGCTGCGCTCCACCTTTGCGGCCACAGCCTCGACGGCGGCAAGCTGGGTAACATCGCACTCCACCGCCTCGGCCTTGCCTCCGGCGTTGGCGATGGCTGCGGCGGTCGCCTCAAGCGGGGCTCGGCTGCGCCCGCAGATCACAACGGTCGCTCCAAGACCGGCCAGTTTGCGGGCGATGGCCGCGCCGATGCCGCGTCCGCCGCCGGTTACTACCGCCACTTGTCCTGCCAGGTCTGAGTTGTCTGACTGGGTCATAGAGAAAGGCCCTCCGCAAGTCGCAGCCCGGGGCGTGCGCGAAACCATCCGCCAGAGGCCTGTTTTGCATCTTAACAAGCAAGGAACCGCCGTGGGCAATGCGAACTTGCCTTCGGCGGAGCACATACTTATAATCCCGCTCACCGGAAATACCGTCTTTGGCTGCCTTGAGGTTACGAGGGGGCGCTGGGTTTTCCGGACCCGTCGCATGGGAGAATCCCATGCTCTGAGTTCCAAGACATTGTCAGCTGAACGGGTCTTGGGCGTTGCCCGGGTTCGTAGCAGGTGTCGCAGATTCCCAAAGTCTCAAGGAGCCATTCGAATGAAGACTAGCTTATTGGCGATTGTGCTGGCGCTGGCCCTGTCCGCGCCCACTCCGAAGGCGGTGGCGCAGGCGGCGGCGCCCGCCGGGGGCTCACAATCGCAAGCGCCGGTGATCAAAGATCCCGCCGAATACAACGCCTACATGGGCGCCATCCAGCAGCAGGATAACGCCGCCAAGATCAGCGGCCTGGAAGCCTTCCTGGTGCAATATCCCAACAGCGTGGTCAAGACTGACGCCCTCGAAGCCCTGATGGGCGCCTACCAGGCGACCGGCAACACCGCCAAAGTAATTGATACCGCCAACCGCCTGCTTACCGTCTCGCCCGACAACGTGCGTGCTCTGGTGGTGCTCGCCTATAGCGAGCGCGCCGCCCAGCAGTGGGCGCAGGCCGAGCAGCATGCGGTGCACGCCCTGCAGGCGCTGCCCAAGATGGCGCGGCCGGAAGGCGCCTCAGACGCGGATTTTGAAAAGCAGAAGACCCAGGTGGGCGCTTTGCTGAACAGCGTCGCCGGCTTTTCTGCCTTGCAGTTGAAGAATTACGATGACGCCCAGAAATATCTGCGGGCCGCGGTGCAGAGCGATCCCAACAATCTGCAGGATGTGTATCCGCTGGCCCTGGCGTACCTGACCGCGCCCCAGCCCGATTACGTGAACGGAATTTTTTTCATCGCGCGCGCGGCCGATCTCGCCACCGGCGCCGGCCAGACCCAGATCACCGCTTACGGCAAGAGCGTCTATGACAAGTATCACGGCGCCGATGATGGCTGGGCCGATGTGCTGAACACCGCCAAGACCGCCAGCGAGCCGCCCCCGGGCTTCACCGTCGCCAAGTATGTTCCTCCCACTCCGGCGCAGCAGGCGGCGGAAATCGTGAAGAGCAAGGCCCCCAAGGAGATGAGCTTCGCCGAGTGGGAGCTGGTTCTCTCCGCGGGAGCGCCGGCCGATGCGGATACGGTATGGAACGCCATTAAGGGCGTGCCCCTGCAGATGGAAGGGCAGGTGGTGACTGCTTCGCCTACCGAGCTCTCCATTGCCGGCAGCGAGGACGACATCGAGAAGAACGTCGCTGATATTACCCTGAAAATGACCGGCCCCATTCCTGCCAAGCTGATGCCCAAAGAAGGCGGAACCCTCGACTTTGAAGGCACGCCGGTTTCTTACACTCCCAGCCCTTTTATGATGGTCATGGAAAAAGGCGCTCTGCTGGAAAAGGCGGCGCCCAAGAAGCCGGTGGTCCACCACAAGCCCGCGCCCAGGAAATAGCTGAGCGCAATCGAAAAGAAAGGCAGCCAGTTTGCTGGCTGCCTTTTTATTGCTGCGCAACCCAATTCTCTGCCAGAGCCGGAAACCTCAGCGAGCCGCTTTCTTCTCGTAAGCGGCGGGACGGGCGCTGCGCGGCGGGCGCTTCACCCCATCGCGCAGCTGGCGCACATCAATCTTTAATTCGGTAATGGTCCGGCTCAGCGTGTTGCGGTGCATACCCAGCTCGCGCGCGGCGCGGCACTGGTTGCCTTTGTTCTCCTGCAAGACCGTCAGGATGAAGCGCTTTTTGAACTCACGCACGGCCTCGGAGTACAGAATGTTGCTCTTGTACATCTGCATGACCAGTGCTTCCAGCTGATCTTTCACGGTCTCTCTCTTTCTCCAGAGATTCTGTTCGCTCTTCGTGGGGCGCAGTCACTTCACTTCGGAGCCGCGGCCGCCGGGCCGGCGCCGCCATTCTCCGGACTGTGCTGTGCTCCCCGCAGCAGATCCAGTCCCTGATAGAAACGTGCTCGAAGCCCTGCCGGTGCCAGCCAGATGGCGGCCCGCCCTACTACCAGGAAATAGGGCGCCATCTCCGACTCCGCCAGCCAGCGCGAGCCCGGGGTAAACGCCGCCATGCTTACCAGCACGATGGCCACCACCAGGCAGCCGCGCAGCAACCCCAGAGCGCCGCCCAAAATGCGGTCAAAGAAACTGAGCCCGGCCTCCTTGGCCACCCAGCGGGCGATCCGGCCGGCGATGCCCGCCAGGAACATGACCCCGATAAAAATCAGCAGAAATCCGGCTATCTCGCCCAGCCAGGGCGACTTCAGGTAGGGCGCAAAGCGGTCGGCCAGCCGCCAGTACTGCCACGCGGCCAGAAGGTAGCCGAAAATCAGGCCGCCGATTCCAAACGCCTCCTGAAAGAAGCCCGCACTCGCTGCCTGTAATACAGAAACCAGCAGAACGAAAACAATGACCCAGTCGGCCGCGTTCATGGAAGGCTCCCAGGAACGCTTCTTCTCTTGCTAAGTATCCAGCTCCTACACATCCAGTTCCCGGCCAGTGAGCCGGCGGTAGGCCTCAAGATACTTTTCGCTGGTTTTGCGCGCCACCTCTGGGGGAAGGGAAGGAGCCGGCGGCCGCTTGTTCCAGTGAATTTCCTCGAGGTAATCCCGGACATATTGCTTGTCATACGACTCTTGCGCCCGGCCCGGCTGATATTTGTCGGCCGGCCAGAAGCGGGAGGAATCTGGGGTCAGCACCTCGTCGGCCAGAGTAATGCCGGCGGCCGTGCGCCCGAACTCGAATTTCGTGTCGGCTATAATGATGCCCTTTTGCCGCGCATATTCGGCCGCCTTGCCATAAATGGCAAGGCTCAGATCGCGTAGCTGCCCCGCCAGTTCGCTGCCGATCAGCTTGGCCGTCTGCTCGAACGAAATATTTTCATCGTGGCCGCTGGTGGCTTTAGTGGCCGGGGTGAATATCGGCTCCGGCAGCTGGTCGGATTCCTTTAATCCTTTGGGCAGCTGAATGCCGCATACCGTTCCTCCCGCCTGATACTCCTTCCAGGCTGAGCCGGAGATGTAGCCGCGCACCACGCACTCCACGGGAAACATTTCCGCCCGCGTTACCAGCATGGAGCGGCCGCGCAGCTGCTCCTGATATTTGTGAACTTCCGCGGGATAGCGTTTCACATCCGCCGTCACCAGGTGGTTGGCCACCACGCCGCGCAGAAAATCGAACCAGAAAAGAGAAATCTGCGTCAGCACCCGCCCCTTGTGGGGAATGCCGGTAGCCAGCACGTAATCGAAAGCGGAAATGCGGTCGGTCGCTACAAACAGAAGGTGGTCGCTGCCCAGGCGGTAAACGTCCCGCACCTTGCCGCTGGCGTGAAGTTCTAGCTCGGGAAAGTCAGTTCGCAATAAGACGGAGTCGAGAAGCTCTGTGGTCATGATTCAATTCTACAGGCGGCGTATTTTCCGCCCCTGCGAAAATTTTGTCAACGATGGAAATCACGCGCCGCAAAATTACCGCTTTCGCCTCGCTGCAAAAAGGTTGACAACGTTCTACCCGAAGTGGAGCGGCCATTCTACAGGGCTTTCTGTAGATGCCGGCTTGTGGAAAAGAAGTGACCAATCTGGAAAACTGCGGCCCTGGCATAAAAAACCGAGAGTAAGAAAAATTTCACAGAACGGGCGGCCGGCGGCCTGCTCCGTGAAGCACGCGCAGAATCTTGACCCAGTCTCGCCGCCGGCAAGCGCCAGCCCTCAGGCCGCCCCGAAGCGCACCGATACCAGCTTGGAAACGCCCGGCTCCTGCATGGTCACGCCGTAAAGCACGGGCGCGATGCTCATCGTTCGTTTGCTGTGAGTGATGAGTACGAACTGGGTCTGCACGCTCATGTCTTTCACCAGCTCGGTGAAGCGTCCGATGTTGGCCTCATCCAGCGGAGCATCCACTTCGTCGAGAATACAGAAGGGGCTGGGCTGGTATTGGAAGATGGCCACCAGCAGGGCCAGCGCGGTCATCGCCTTCTCTCCGCCGGAGAGCAGCAGAACGTTCTGCAGCTTCTTGCCCGGCGGCGAAACCACCAGATCAATGCCGCTGTCGGCGCTGTTTTCCTCGTCGGTCAGGCGCATGAATGCGCTCCCCCCGGCGAACAGCTTGCGGAACGTGGCCTGGAAGTTCTCGTTGATGCGGGCGAACGCCTCTTCGAACTTCTGCCGCGAGAACACCTCAATCTCGCGGATGGTGGCCTGCGTGTTCTCGATGGACTCCAGCAGATCTTTTCTCTGCGTTTCCAGAAAGCTGTGGCGCTCGGCAGTTTCTTTGTACTCTTCGAGCGCCATCATGTTGACCGGACCCATGGCCTCCAGCCGGGTGCGCATATCGTGATAGACACGCTCCTCGCCCGCCAGTTGCTCGCCCCTGACCGTCTCAATCGTAGGATCCGCCAGCAGTTCTTCGCGCGGCAGGTTCAGTTCGTTGAGGCAGGTTTCCGCCATGTACTGGGCGTCGGATTGCAGCTTGGCCGCAGCCGCGGAGAGCTCGCCGCGGCGGTCGCGCGCCTGCTCCAGCAATTGCCGAGCCGCGCGCAGCGCCTCTTCGATTTCCAGGATGCGTCCCCGCACCTGCTCTGACTCGAACTGCAGCAGGCCGTCGCGGGCCTCGCCGGCATTGCGCTCCGCCTCCAGTTCCACCAGCTGCCCCGCGATCACCTGGTTCTGGCTCTCCCGCTCCAGAATTTCCGTAAACGCGGTCTCGATCTGCGTGCGCAGCGATTCCACCCGGCCGCCCATCTCGATCGCCAGCGATTCAATTCGCTCCAGCACCGCGGCCGCCGACCGGCGGCGTTCTTCGAGCGTGGCTGCGCGCGCCAGATCGAGCGAAGTGTTCTGCGCCGCCAGGTCTCGGCGCTCGCGCAAGCCGGCAAGTTGTTGCCGCGCCTGAGTGGCCAGCTGCTCGAACTCTGCCTGCCGCTGCTCCAGAATGGAGGCCTCCGCCTGCCGCTCGCCAATCACCGCCTCCTGCTGCGCGCGCTCGCGCCCCAGCCGCGCAAGCTCCACCCGGCAGCTATTCACGCGCTCGCTCACCCGCGACATTTCCGCCTCCAGTTGCTGCAGCAGATGGCCGGAGGTCATGGCCTGCTTTTCCGCCTCGCGCTTTTCGTTTTCCAGCCGGTCGAGCAGAGAAGTCAGGTCCTTGATGTCGCGGGCGAGCGTCAGCACCTGGGTCTCTTCATCGCGCAATGCCGCTTCCAGTTCCGCCAGCGCGCGCAGCACCTCGCGCAGGTCGCGCTTCATCGAAAGCGGCCCTTCCGCCCGCTGCTTCCCTCCGGTGACGGTCACATTGTGGAAGCATTCGCCCGACTGCGAAAGAAAGAAGGCCTCGGGATTTTCCAGCGCCAGGTCGCGCGCGAAGCCAGGATCGGGAACAATGTAGCCGTCGCGCAGCTTGGGCAGAATCACTTCCAGAGACCGGCCAAATCCGTTGAGCACGCGAATGGCGCTCTTGAGCGGAATAATGGAGCGGTCGGGCGGCGCCGGCCGCTCATTGCCATCTACCAGGAAAGAAAACTTGGCCTGGGAATCTTCGGGATGCACCAGGAAGGTTGCCCGCCCATCCACATCCGAGCGCAGCACTCGCAGGCCTTCATCGGCCGCGTCCCAGGATTTCACAACTACGTAGTTCAATTCGTCGCGCAGAAAATCTTCCACCACTCCCTCGAAGCGCGGGTCCACTTCCAGAAAATCGGCCAGCACGCCGGCCGGGGCCTTGCCGCCCTGCATCGCGCCTGATTGAAACAGCCGGCGCACCGATTCGGTGGAGTAGCCATGTTCCGCGATCACCGCTTCGAGCGAGCCTTTCTTGCCCAGAGCGGCGGCGTACTCGGCGCGCAGGCTATCCAGATGTTTCTTGGCTGAGGTTTCTTCGCGCCGCTTGGCCTCAAGCTGCAAGCGAGTGTGCGCGAGTTCTTCACTCAACCCGGCCACCCGCTGCGAGACGGTTTCAAACTCCAGCGTGAGCTGCCCGCGCTGCCCGCCGAAAGAGTGAATCTGCGAATCGCCGCTGGCGGCCTCGGCCTGCAGGCGCTGCATCTCGCGGTCGAGCGCGGCCATGCGCTCGGCGGCCTGGGTCAGCTGATTGCGCAACTCGGCGCCGGCCGCCGCAGTCTCCATGAGTGAAGCGCGCAGCTCTTCCTGCTGCCGCTCCATGCCCGCCAGCGCCTCATTGGCGGCCCGCGCTTCCTGCTGCGAGCGGTCCAGGTCTTGCTGCGCCGCCAGCACCTGCGCCTCGGCGGAATTCAGCACCTCGCGGTTCGAGTCCCGCTCAGCTTCTATCGTGCTCAGCCGCTGCCGCGCCTGGCCCAGTTCCGCCTGCGACGAAAGCGCGCGCCCCACCAGCTCTGAGCAGCGCTCTTCGTTGTGCCGCCGCTGCGCGTGGCCGCGGTCGCTTTCCAGGCGAATCTGGCTCAGCCGCTCCTGGTTTTCGCGCAGCTCGGCCTCAATGGCGTAGCCCCGCTGCGTGCGCTCGGCCTGCTCGCCTTCCAGTTCGTGCACACACTCGCCCTGCCGCCGCATTTCCTCTGAAACGGCGCTGATCTGCGCCTCCACCCCCGCGCTCTCCTGCTCCAGCTGGGCAAACTTGCTGGCCAGCACCAGCCGCAGCTTCCCCCGCATCTCTTCCCGCAGCCGGGCGTAGCGCTCGGCCTTGTTGGCCTGGCGCTTGAGTGAATTCATCTGCCGCGTTACTTCCTCGAAAATATCGTTCACTCGGGCGAGATTTTGTTTCGCGTCTTCCAGGCGGGCTTCCGCCAGCCGCTTTTTGGTTTTGAATTTGGTAATGCCGGCGGCTTCTTCCAGGATCGCCCGCCGGTCGGTGGGCCGGCTGCTCAGAATCTGCCCGATGCGCCCCTGCTCGATCAGCGCGTAGCTCTCCGGCCCCAGGCCGGTGCCCATAAAAAGTTCCTGAATATCGCGCAGCCGGCACAGCCTTCCGTTCAGCAGGTATTCGCTTTCCCCGGAACGGAACAGGCGGCGGGTGACTACAATTTCTCCCGCGCCGAATGGCTGGTTGAACTTGCGCCGGCGAATTTTCAGCACCACATGCGGATGGGAAAAAACCGCGGCCTCGCCCTCGGCGCCAACCCGCAGGGCCCGCGAGTCCGGCGGCAGCGCAAACATAGGTTCGTCGTTGCGATC
Organism: Terriglobales bacterium; assembly: GCA_035517775.1. Lineage (GTDB taxonomy): Bacteria > Acidobacteriota > Terriglobia > Terriglobales > Acidobacteriaceae > DATIYF01. The sequence continues at coordinate 126,350 of DATIYF010000105.1, read as the reverse complement.
CACGGCGTGCGGCGAGGCCCCATCACCTTCCGCAGCTTCCACTTCTTCCATCCGGCCCGGTTGCGTCTCTTCGGTGATGCGCTCTACCTCGTCGGCCGCGCGCGCCCGAATTTCGGCTTCGTCCCAATCGTCTTCCGGCAGCCCCTCCTGAATCTCAACCTCGGTGGGATCGCCCGCATCCGCACCGCTATAAATCTCAGGGTCAATCAGCGTGAGTGAGACTTCCGCCATGCCGGTGGGCTTGCGCGCGCCGGTGCCGGCGAAGATGACGTCCTCCATGCGCGAGCCGCGCAGAGTCTTGGCCGATTGCTCGCCCAGAACCCAGGAGATGGCATCGGCAATATTGGACTTGCCACAGCCGTTCGGCCCGATGATGGCCGCGATTCCCTCACCGTGAAATTTAAGTTCGGTGCGGTCGCAGAAGGACTTGAAGCCCAGAATCTGAAGCCGTTTTAGTTTGAGCAACTGCTACTCCTTTGCTGCCTTACCGGGCACAAATTCTAACGCTCTGTTAACCAACCGGATTCCCCCGGCCTTGAACTGGCAGACCGGCGCGTGGCCTGCCGCAGGGGCAAGCACAAAACAGAGCTACTGTAGCGGCGAAATCGCGCCGGGGTCAAGCATGAAAACACTATATCTGGTATGGCCTTAAGCGCAACCACGTCATTTTGCACAGGCAATGCAGCCTTCGCTTGTAGATGGGTGGGGGTTTGAAGAAGGAAGGGAGAATCGCGGGAGCGCTTTCACTCTAGTCTTGTTGGACAGAGGAAGCAACCGCTTTGTAAGGTAGGCAGGAGCGTTTCCCGATGACTGTGGCTCTCGACTCCGTAGCCGTGCAGCCCGCCTCAGCGACCCAATTCCCGCCGTCGCTTCAGGTGCGCCTGCGCAAGCGCTTCCAGGCGGATTCGAATTTCGAGCTGGACGTAGAGTTCAGCGTACCCTCGGGAATCACGATCCTGTTCGGCGCCTCAGGGGCGGGGAAGACGACTTTGCTCAACTGCCTTGCCGGGCTGGCTGAGCCGGAGTCTGGCGAAATCGTGAGCGGCCAGCGCACGTTCTTTGGCGCGGGCTTGAACCTCGTCAGCCGGCATCGCCGGGTCGGCTATGTTTTCCAGGACTTAGCCCTTTTTCCTCATCTGACAGTTGAGAAGAACGTCGAGTATGGCCTGGCCAAGCTGCCCGCCGCCGAGCGCAGGCGGCGGAGCTGGGGAGTGCTGGAGTCCTTTCGCATTGCCCACCTTGCCTCGCGCAAGCCGGCGGAAGTCTCGGGCGGCGAGCGGCAGCGGGTGGCGCTGGCCCGCGCCCTGGTGACCGATCCCTGCCTGCTTCTGCTCGATGAGCCCATGGCCGCACTCGATGCCGCCACCAAATCCAAGATTATGGATGACCTGCGCGGCTGGAACCAGGCGCACCGCATTCCGATTCTGTATGTCACCCACGGCCGGGAAGAAGTTTTCGCCCTGGGTGAGCGCGTGCTGGTGCTGGAGCGCGGACGCATCATCGCCCAGGGCACGCCGCATGACGTCATGAGCGCACCGCGGCAGGAGACGGTCGCGCAGCTCGCCGGCTTCGAAAATATTCTCGACGCCACGGTGATCGCGGCGCACGAAGATCGCGGTACCATGACCTGCCGCCTTGCCGGCGGCGAAGTCGAGTTGGAGACGCCCCTGGTGCGGGCAGAGGTGGGTTCGCGCCTGCGCGTGGGCGTTCGCGCCGGCGATATTCTGCTGGCCACGGCGAGGCCCGAGGGGCTGAGCGCCCGCAACGTACTTCTCGGGCGCATGATTTCGCTGGAGCTGCGCGATGTCATCGTGGTGGCGCGGGTGAATTGCGGCGTGGAGATGGAAGTCCACCTCACCCTGGCGGCGCGCGACGCCCTGCATCTTCAACCGGGGCGCGAAGTGTGGCTGGTAGTGAAAACGCACTCCTGCCATTTGCTGGCGGGATAAGTTCATTCCATGGCAACCATTGATCATCTCGGCATTGCGGTGAAGTCGCTGGCGGCGGCCAAGGGTCTCTACGAAAAACTGGGCCTGACGATTTCGCCCGAAGAGATCGTCGAGAGCGAACAGGTGCGCGTGGTGATGGTGCCGGTGGGCGAAAGCCGCATCGAGCTGATGGAGGCTACGTCCGAGAGTTCAGTGATTACGAAGTTTCTCGCCAAGCGCGGCGAAGGGCTGCACCACGTCTGCCTGCGGGTGCCGGACCTCAGCGCGGCGGTGGAGAAGTTGAAGCGCGACGGCGTGCGCCTGGTTTCGGAGCAAATCAAGACGGGCGCGGGCGGGCATCGCTATGTGTTCGTGCACCCTTCGAGTACGAATGGGGTTCTTCTCGAGCTGGTGGAAGGGCACTAGGTTTTCCCCTCGTGTGGGGGCAGCGCCCTCGGCTGTCCGCCCGGACCACAGCCCGGCGGTTTGCCCTTGCCGCCACCGGGCACTCAAAATTCCCGAATTGGGAAATCGAAGCGGATGGCTCTGCGACCCTCGCACAGCGAATATGCCGACTTGGCTGTCCTCCGGCACCACCCGGTCCCTGAAACGCGAAATTAGACCCTGTGCGAAAGTCGCACATGGGTTTAATTTTGCTCCGGCGGCACATGAGCTACCACAGGGTCTTACCCGGTCCGGGCCCCCGGAGCCGCACGAGAATGTCCGCTCCCCTGAAAGCGCCACGTAACGTATTGTTAAACCACGCTTTAGCGCCTCGGCCATGGGCCTGGAGCTCCGGCGGCGTTTTTCTTCGGCCTCCTACCCGCTGCCAAAGTATCCTGCTAGGTTCGAGTTCGGGCAATTTCTGAGAACCATGTTTCTTCTGGCCATTGACACCTCGGGCAAGCAGGGCAGCATCGCGCTGGCTGACTGCCGCTCAGACAGCGCCTGCACGGTCTTGGAGGTCATGCCGCTCGAAGGCGGAACTTTCTCCGCTCAACTGGTGCCGCAGATTGCCTCGCTGCTGGCCAGGCACCGGCTTACGAAGCAGGATGTCGGCGGCTTTGCCGCAGTCTCCGGGCCGGGCTCCTTCACCGGGCTGCGCGTCGGCCTGGCGGCGGTGAAAGCACTGGCCGAAGTTCTCGGCAAGCCCATTGCAACGGTTTCTTCTCTTGCGGCCGTGGGCGCGGTCGCGCAGTCGCCGGGCAGACTGATGGCCGCCCTTGATGCCGGGCGCGGCGAGGTCTTTGCCGCGCATGCGGAGATGGGAGATGAGCCGAACGAGCAGGTTCTTTCCCGCGAGGAATTCCTGCGTGCGGCGGCCGGCTTTATCGTGGCGACCCCTGACCAGAGCGTGGCTGATCTCGCCCGCGGCGGAGGTTTGCCGGTCGAGGAAGTCTTACGGCCGCGCAGCGACGTGGTCGCGCGCCTGGGCTGGAAGAAGATTCTGGCAGGGAATACGGTTTCGCCCGAGCAACTGGAAGCAAACTACGTGCGCCGCCCCGACGCCGAAATTTTCTCCAAGCCGGCATGAGGAAGCTGTATTTTAAGAAGGTCCCCCGGAGACCAACCGGATTTGACGCGCGCTCACAAGATCGGAATGGTTGTCATTACGCTGCCCGGGATTGCCGTAGCGGCGCTCAGCCTGCTGGCGGAGAGATGGCATCCGCAGACCACGCAGCTCTCCGCCTGGCAGCGGGTGGCGCCGCTGCTGGCCGCCTGGGCCATCGGGCTGCTTCTGGTTGGCGGCAGCTTCCTTCTGGTCCGCTGGATTGCGGCGCGCGGCCAAGCGCCGGGCCCGCCCGGCGAGAGCGCAGGCCAATCGCCGCAGCCGGATGCGAATGCGCCCTCGTGAAGATTCGCTCCGCCGTTCCCGCTGACATTCATTCCATGATGGCGCTGCAAAAGCACGCCGCCACGGCCGCGCACTGGCCTGTCGAGCAGTATGAAAGCTTGTTTGCCGCTTCCGGCGTTCGCCGCCTTGCCTTGGTGATTGAGGAAGACGGAGTGCTGCAAGGCTTTCTGATGGCGCGCAGCAGCGGCAGCGAGTGGGAGATCGAAAACATCGCCGTGACCGGCCCGGCGCGGCGGCGCGGGCTGGGGACGAGGCTTTTGGGCGAGTTCCTGGATTTGGCCCGCCGCGAGGGGGCACAATCGGTCTTTCTGGAGGTGCGGGAATCGAACCGGGCGGCTCGGGCCCTGTATGAAAAATGGGCCTTTGTGGAAAGCGGGCACCGTAAGGGTTATTACCGCGATCCACAGGAAGACGCCGTGACCTACCAGCTTCTATTCGGCTGATTCTGCACCACTTAGTGTGCAATGGCCGCGCTGACCGAAGGCTATGCCTTAATTCGAATCTGGGATTGATGCGGGCTTGCGGGTGTGGTAGTTTAAACTCGAAAATTGAACAGGAGGTGGGTTGGATGCTCTCTCCAAGAGACCAACTCCTGGCCAGCCACGACGAGTTCCGCAAGCTGGTCTCGGAGCATACCCAGTACGATCAACGCCTCGGATTACTCACTCGGAAGCGCTACCTCACAGAAGATGAAAAGTTAGAAGAAGTCAGGCTCAAGAAGCTGAAGCTGCGCCTGAAGGACCAGATGGAGTCCATCGCGCGGAGTTTCCAGCAGCACGTGCACTCGAATCAGGTCGCCTGATCCCACCAGTGGCGCCGCAGACCTGCGGTCCAGGTTGGCGGCATTGGGTGTGCCAATCCTTCAGAAGCACACAACTCCTTTTTCATCAGTCTGTAATATGAAAGCGGGCCGCTCTCTGGCGCCTGCTCTATAATTCCGCTATCTCCCAATGGTGCGTGACGGCTACTATTACGGGCTGTCTTTTGCGGCTGCGGCCGGGCTGGTCGGCTGGCTCACGGGTAACTGGTGGTGGGCGGCGCCGGGGCTGGCGCTGGCGGCTTTTTTCCTCTGGTTCTTTCGCGATCCGGAGCGCGCCATACCAGAGGCGGCCGGAGCTGTGGTCTCGCCTGCGGATGGCAAAGTCACCGCCATCGAGCCTGCGCTTGGCCCCGGCCGCATACGTATCAGCATTTTCCTTAGCGTGTTTGATGTGCACGTGAATCGTTCGCCCGTCGCCGGCGTGGTGCGCGAGATCAGATACCAGAAGGGTCAGTTCCTGAATGCGATGAATGCGGCCTCGGCGGAACTGAATGAGCAGAACCTGGTGACCGTGGAAGGCGAAGGGCAGACGGTCGTCTTCAAGCAGATTGCGGGTTTGCTGGCGCGGCGCATCGTGTTCACGAAGAAAGTGGGCGAGGCGGTGGGGCGGGGCGAGCGCGTAGGGCTGATCAAGTTTGGTTCGCGCGTGGATGTGCTGCTCGATTCCTCGGCGCGATTGGCCATCAAGGTTGGCGACCGGGTCAAAGGAGGAGCCAGCGTGCTTGCTTTCGTTGAGCCCGAGGCGGCGGCGCTGCCGGCCTCTGCAGGGCAAGCCGCGCGAGGAGCGATCTGATGGAACAGATGGATCCCGAAGTTCCGATCGTGCCGAAAGCGGGGCGGGAACGCCGGCGGCGGCTGAGCAAGGGCATGTACATTCTGCCTTCGCTGTTTACCACCGCCAATATCGCCGCGGGCTTTTACGCCATTCTTCAGGTCACGCACGGAACTCCGGAGCTTGGCTGGCACTTCGATAATGCCGCCAAGGCGATTGGCTTTGCGGTTCTTTTTGATGGGCTGGATGGGCGCATCGCGCGCATGACGGGCGCGACCAGCGATTTCGGCCGGGAACTGGATTCGCTGGCGGATGTCATCACCTTCGGCGTGGCCCCGGCGCTGCTCGCCTGGACCTGGGGTTTTCGCTATATGATGACGGTGTTCTCGCGGGAAATGACGGGGCGGCTGGAATCGTTCGGCGCCATTGCCTGTTTTCTTTTCCTGCTGGCGGGGGCGAGCCGGCTGGCGCGGTTCAACATCACCACGAACCCGCAGCCCTCGAATCCCGGCCGGCCGGGAAAGAAATATTTTGTGGGCATGCCGATTCCGGCGGGGGCGGGAGTGGTGGCCGCGGTGGTGCACTTTTCCGCCGGCGACCCCATCCAATCCTGGTGGACAGCGGTGAGTTGGCTGCTGATGGTGGTCGCGGTAGGCTATCTCATGGTGAGCACCTGGCGTTTTTACAGCTTCAAGGATATTGATCTGCGGGTGCGCCAACCCTTCCGCCTGATCGTTCTCTTCGGCCTGCTGTTCGCGGCGGTCTGGTATTTTTCGCGGCCGGTGCTTTTTGTCATTGCGCTTACCTATATGGTCTCGGGGGTGTTCTGGCGGCTGCAATGGATCTTCCGCCGCAAGGGAGGCCCCCCGCCGCCCGCGTATAAGGAGGCATCTCAGACCTCATGAGCTCGCACGCCAAATCCTCTGCGCTGGCGCACGGCGACGTGGCGCGCGCGGCCGCTTCCTACCGCGTGGCCATTGTTGGGGCGGCGACCCTCAAGGGCAAGGAAGTGGCCGAGGTGCTGAACGACCGCAACTTTCCCTCTGCCGACGTGAAGCTGCTGGATGACGATGAATCCATCGGCCAGCTCGAAGCCGTGCGCGAGGAAGTTACTTTCATTCAGAGCGTGCGCGCGGAGCAGTTCGAGCATGTGGATTTTACTTTCTTCGCCTCCGACCAGGACTGCACCCGGCAAGTGTGGAAGAGCGTACAGAAAGCCGGCAGCGCGATCGTGGACCTTTCCTTCGCCCTGGAAGACGAGCCGGGGGCCAGGGTGCGCTCGCCCTGGATTGAGCGCCAGCTGGGCCGCCAACTGGCGCCTGAGCTGCAGCCCGGGCCGGCGGTGGTGGCGCATCCCGCGGCCGTGGTGCTGGGGTTGCTTTTGTTGCGCGCGCAGAAGGCCGGGGAAGTGAAGCGGGTGGTGGCGACCGTCTTCGAGCCTGCCTCCGAGCATGGGCAGAAAGGCATGGACGAACTGCACGAACAGACCGTCAATCTGCTCTCTTTCCAGCAGTTGCCGAAGAACGTCTTCGATACCCAAGTGGCGTTCAATTTAGTGGCCCGTTACGGCGGACACGCGCAGCCGCCGCTGGCCGCGGTGGAGCGAAGAATTCTGGACCACTACCGCCGCATTGCCGGGGAGAGCGCGCCGGTGCCCGCCTTGCTGGTGGTGCAGGCGCCGATCTTCCATGGCCATGCTTTCGCCGTGCACGTTGAGTTTTCCGGCCCCGCCGACACCGCGGCCACCGCGCGCGCTCTGGCCGGAGAGCACGTAAATCTGATGCACGTGGCGGAAGATTCGCCGAGCAACGTGAATGCGGCGGGGCAGGGAGACATTCTGCTTTCGCTGGCGCCGGATGCGACCCAGCCCAACGGCCTGTGGCTGTGGGCAGCGGGGGACAATTTGCGCATTGCCGCTTCCACCGCGGTCGAGTGCGCGGAGACGATGGCGGCTTCCCGGCCGCGCGGGATCATTCAATGAGATGGGCGGGGGCGGGCGCGCTCGCGGTTTGCCTGCTGGCCGCGGGCTGCGGTTATCACACCGCGGCGCACAACGTGACGCTGCCGCAGAATGTGAAGACCCTGGCCGTGCCCGTCTTCGTCAATGACACCGAGACTTACAAGGCGGAGCAGGTGCTGACCGCGGCGGTGATCCGCGAACTGGTAACCCGCACCCATTATCATGTTTTGCGCCAGGCCAGCCCGGAGGCGGACGCGACCCTGCGCGGGACCGTGCTTTCAACCTACTTCGCGCCGCTTACCTACGACTCGCAAACCGGGCGCGTGGCCAGCGTGCTGATTACGGTGAATCTGAAAGTTTCTCTCACCGACCGGCAGGGCAAAGTGCTGTACCAGAACCCGGAATATCTTTTTCGCGAGCAGTACCAGGTTTCGCGCGAGCTGAACAGCTTTTTTGAAGAGGACTCCCCGGCGCTGGAACGGCTCTCCAACGATTTTGCCCGGACGCTGGTCTCGAACCTGCTGGAGGGCTTCTGATGCGCGCCTTCGCCCAGGCCGACCGCTTCGTTTCTGATGTGCAGGCGCACAAGCTGCGGCCGGCGTATGTGTTCGTGGGCGACGAGGTGTTCTTCCGGCGGCGCTGCCGGGAGGCGATTCTGGAGCACCTGGTGCCGCCCGAGCTGCGCGACTTCAGCCTGTTCGAATTCGACCTGGCCGAGACCGGGCTGGCGGAAGTGCTCGACCGCGCCCGCACGCCCTCGCTGATGGCGCCGTTCCAGGTATTTTTTGTGCGCGGCGTGAAAAATCTTTTCGGGCGCGGCTCCAATGAGGAAAAGCTGGCGGCAATCGAGGAATATTGCAAAGATCCGAACCCGGACGCGGTGCTGATTTTTGTCGCCGACCACATCAGCATACCCGCCGACGCGCGGCGCATGGAGCTGACTGACAAAGAGCGCTACGAACGCATCCGCGAAACGCTGGGCGAGTTTTGCGCCATTGTGGAGCTGGCCCGGGTGGAGGAGGGCGAGGCGGCGCGCTGGATCAGCGATTTCTGCGCCCTGCGCCAGGTGAAGATTGAACCCGACGCCGCCCGCGAGCTGGTGGACGCGCTGGGCGGCGACATGATGATGATTTCGAACGAGCTCGACAAACTTCTGCTCTACGTGGGCGAGAAAAAGCAGGTCACGCTGGGCGACGTCGAGACCATGGTGCTGGCGGCCAAGCAGCGCTCGCTTTATGAACTCACCGATGCGATTTCTTCGCGAGACCGCGTAAGGGCGCTGGAAGTGCTGGACGCGATTCTTTCCGCCGGCGAAGGCGAGGAAGCTGCCATTGGACATCTCTACATGCTGGCCAAGACTTTCCGCCAGATGCTGGTGATTCTGGAGCGCAACGTGCGCGACCAGCGCATGTTGTGGGCGGCCTTGTGGCAGGGCTTCCGCGTGCCCCCGTTTGCCGCCGATGACATTATTCGCCAGGCGCGGCGCTACAAGTCGAAGCGCGAGCTGACGCGCGCCATCCGGCTGGTCGCCAAAACCGATCTCGCCCTGCGTTCCAATCCACCCAGCAAACGGCTGATGCTGGAAAAGCTGGTGCTCGATCTGACCGCCGAACCCAAGCCCGAAACCGGCTGGATGCAGGAAGAGCTGCCGGTTTAAGTCAACAGGATTCATGACTTCCTATCGGATATTCCGAGAGCTGCTGCAGATTCCCTGGATCATTTTTGCGCTGTATTGGCTGGTCAGCGCTTTCAAAACTCGCCGCACCCGGAAATCAGAATCGTTGCTCTCACGCTACGGGGTCATGCTGATCGTGGCCTGCGGCTTCGTGTTTCTTTTCGATAGCGATAGCGGGGCCGGCTGGCTGAGGCTGCGCTTTGCTTCGCATGATCTGGCAGTTGAAATTGCGGGCGTGGCGCTCACCTGGCTGGGCATTGGTCTCACTCTTTGGGCGCGCTTTCATCTGGGCGAGAACTGGAGCGCGAAGGTTACCATCAAAGAGGGTCACGAGCTGATTCGCAGCGGGCCTTACGCGCATTTACGCCATCCCATCTATTCGGGATTGCTGCTGGCGGTGGCCGGCTCCGCGCTGGAGATCGGGGAAGTTCGCTGCCTTATCGGCATGGCCATTATTGCCGTGGGATTCTCCATCAAGGCGCGGAAGGAAGAATCCATGCTGCGGGAACAGTTCGGTTCTGCTTTTGATGAGCATCGCAAGCACACCGGTTTCCTGCTGCCCCGCTTTCGCTAGCCCGGTCAATAAGATCTGAAGCGCAAAAGTGTTCGCCGGGTGTCTGCCCCCCAGCGGAAGGCGAGCACCCGGCGCTTATACCTCCCATAAATTTAATTTTTCAGAACATTTTCTAATCCCGCTCAAAAAAATTATGTATTGGACTGCGATACAGGCGCGCGGTTACCTTCCCACAATCGTTGACGAACGCGTGACTGCTTCGCGCTCGACTCTCGAGGAGAAAAGTGAGCATCCGAACTATGAAGCCTGCTTATCGCACAGCTGCCTTCCTGATAGTTCTTAGCTTGGCTGTCTTCCAACCGTGCCGCAGCGCGGCCCAGGACGCGGCGGCGCCCAGCAATGCCGACCTGGCGCAACGCATCAGCGATCTGGAAAAGCAGTTGATGGACCTGAAGGCGCAACTGGCGGAGCAGAAGAGCGCCGCGGCGCCGGCGCCCGCACCGGCCGCGAGCGCGGCCGTGGCCACGACTGAGACCAAGCCTGCAGCGCCCAGCCTGGCGAGCCTGCTCGGGCCGACGACGCTGAGCGGTTTCGTGGACGTGTATTACGACTACAACTCCAACCAGCCGGCCGGCCGCACCACGCAATACCGCAACTTCGATATCAACTCCAGTCAATTTGCTCTGAACATGTTGGAGCTTGTGGCCGATAAGCCGGTGGACACGACCAACCGCGCCGGTTATCACATCGCGCTCGGTTTCGGGCAGGCAATGAACGCGGTCAACAGCGCCTCGCCTACCGAACTTGGCTTCGATCAGTATCTGAAAGAAGGCTATTTGGAATACATGGCGCCGGTGGGCAAGGGCCTGCAGATCAACGTGGGAAAATTCGTGACCCCGGCGGGCGCGGAAGTGATCGAGAGCAAAGATAACTGGAACTACACGCGCGGCATTCTATTTGCCTGGGCCATTCCGTATTTTCACTTCGGGCTGAACGCGAAATATGCCTTCAACAGTAAGTTCTCGCTCACCGGTTACCTGGTGAACGGCTGGAACAACAGCGTTGACAACAACAGCGGCAAAACCACCGGCTTCAGCGCGGCTTATACACCCAACAGCAAGTTCAGCCTGGTGGAAAATTACCTGGTGGGTCCCGAGCAGGCCAATGATAATTCGGACTTCCGCCACCTGACCGATACCGTGGTCACCTACTCGCCCAATGCGAAGCTCTCATTCATTGCGAACTACGACTACGGGCACGACCGGGCTCTGGTGCAGGTTTCTCCGCATCTTTCCACCCCGGGATGGTGGAGCGGCATCGCGGGTTACATCAAGTACGCACCGAACGCCACGTGGACGGTGGCGACCCGCGGCGAATACTTCAAAGATCATGACGGGTTTTCGACCGGTACGCCGCAGGACCTGAGCGAGTTCACCTTCACCTTGCAGCGCATGCTGGCCAGCAAAATTATCAGCCGGCTGGAGTTCCGGCGTGACATGTCGAACCAGGATACCTTCCCCTACCGGGACGGCTTGTTCAAAGACGCGCAGAACACGGTCACGATCGGTTTGATTTATGCCTTCAGCAGTGCGGACGCGAAGTAGTCTCGCGCCGGCAAGAGTTCTGTATTCGACCAGTGCAGGGGGTGGCTTCCGGGACGAGGCTGCCAATCACGCGGGTCCGGGCCTGGGCTGTTCTCACGCCAACCCCACGCAGATTGCTCAGGCCTCGCCCGCGCCAGGATTCGTGATCGCCGTTTGCTCAGGCGCAATTTGAGGTCCGCCTTCTTTCGAAGTCCGCATCTTCCTTCCTCTTGGCCGGCTTCCTCCTTGCCGGGAACCTGCGCCGCTAACCTGCGCCGTTAACCCAGCCGCTGCGGTGCCCAGACCACATTGATAGAATCAAAGTTCGGGAAGTTTTCGGGGGTGCCGGAAAGGTGCTCTCGTCTTGGCCGGCAGGGATGCGGCCCAGCGCCCCAGCCAGCCAGACGAGGTGAATGCGATTGCTGACAAGACGCAGGTTCCTCAAGACAAGCGCCGCGGTGGCGGGCGCGGGCACCCTCGCCCTGGCCTCGGATGGGCTTTACGAGGCCAATCATCCCCGTGTAGTAGCCATGGATATGCCATTGCCGCGCCTGCCGCAGGCGTGGGACGGCCTGCGGGTGGTGCAACTCAGCGATTTTCACTACGACCCGACATTCTCTGTGGTTCCCATCCGCAAAGCGGCGGAAGTGGTGAATGGTTTGCGGCCTGACCTGATCCTGCTGACCGGGGACTTCATCACGGTTCCGCTGCCGGACGTTTCCAGCCGCTCGCGCGCCAGCCGGGCCGCCGCCGGCGCCGGGCCGTGCGCAGAAATCCTGGCCCCGTTGCGCGCGCCTTACGGCGTCTGGGCCGGCATGGGCAACCACGATGCTTTTTCCGATGAAGCTCTGGTGATTGAGACGCTGCAGCACTACGGAATCAAGACGCTGCGCAACGCCTGCACAGCTCTTGAGCGCGGGAATTCGCGGCTGTGGCTGGCGGGGATAGATGACCTGCTCGAAGGCGAGCCGGATATAGACAAGACTCTGGCCGGCATTCCTCCGAGTGAGCCGGTGATTCTGATGGCCCACGAGCCCGACTTTGCCATTCAGCTGGCGGGCAGCTATGCGGTGGATTTTCAGCTTTCCGGGCACTCGCACGGCGGCCAGGTGCGGCTGCCTTTTGTGGGAGCCGTGGTGTTGCCTTCGATGGCGCGAAGATATCCCATGGGGTTCTACGATCTGGGCGCGCTGAAGCTTTATACCAATGTGGGGATCGGCACGGTGCGCCTGGCGGTGCGGCTGAATTGTCCGCCGGAGATCACCGTCTTTACCCTGCGCAGCGGAAAGAAGATGGCCTAGGCTAGCGGCTGGCGCGGGTTGGCTCGGGAAGCGGCAGCGGCGCCGCTTTCGGGCTGCGCTTGAAATGCTCGGCCGCGCGCTTCTGCGCGTCCACCAGCTGCTCGGTGGTCAGCCCTTCCGCCAGCTTTCTCTTGGCGGCAACGATCTCATCCTTCATTTCAAGGCTGGCCCGCTCGGAAACCAGAAACCACATGTAAGCGGCGACTGCATCCTGGGCTACTCCCTTGCCCTGCCAATAGCGCTGCGCCAGTGCCAACTGCGCGGCGGGCAGCCCCTGGGCCGCGGCTTTCTGGCAGGCCTCGAAGGTCTCGCCCTGGTAGTTGCCATTGCCGTTGGCGGCATTGCGCAGTCCGGCGGCGGGAGTCATGCCCGCCACCGGCTGGCTCAAAGTCAGAAACAGCAGCTCCAGGCGGTTGGAAACGCCCAGCTTGTCGAAAACGCGGAACAAATAATTTTTGATGGTGTGTTGACTCAATCCCAGCCGCTCGGCGATCTCGCGGTTGGTAAGGCCCTCGGCCAGGCAGCGCACCACGTCCATTTCGCGCTTGGAGAGCAGACTCAGACCATTGGCGCCGACGGCGCGCACGGTGGGAGAGGACGCCAGCGCCTCCACGGCGAAGCTGAACTGTTCACTGTTGGCCCAGATCTGGCCTTCATGCACCCGGCGGACGCACTTGCACAGCGTCTCCAGGGATTCCTGGCGGCTGAACACGCCCCGGGCGCCGGCGCGAAAGGCCTCGACCACGACTTCGCGTTTGGAGGAATCGAGCAGAATGATGGCGCGGAACTGAGGACGGGTGGCGCGGAGTTCGCGCAACATTTCCAGACCACGCAGCGGTTCTTCATCCAGATTGGAGCTGATGACCGCGACATGGACATCCGCCGCCGCGGCCGCGGCCAGCAGATCGCGCGAGTGAGAAACCGCGCCTACGACTTCGAGGGTTGAGTCGCGGCGCAGGGCATCCGCCAGCAGCTGGCTGTGGATGTGGGTGTCGTCGGCGACCAAAACCCGTATGGCTTGCTCCCCGGAACTGCGCTCTAGGGGCATGACTCCTCCAGGCACTCGGCCTTCTCTTATTCAGTAACCGTCCAAGGCGCCGGATTTGCAGGCAGCCACATGCGGCTTGCGCCGAGAACTGGGGCCTGCGCTGACAAATCCGCCCTACGGCAGGGGAGGAACACACATTTCTCTAAGGGGAGGTTGCAACGTGTTGTCAGGGAACTGACCTTCTTCACCAGCAACGCCGCAAATTGTAGCGGAAGTGGGGCAAAAAAACAATCCAGTTGAAGACCTTTGCATACCGAGATGAGGAAGTTTGCACAGCGTATCAGAATGATACACGCAAGGTTCGCGGGGCCGGGCAAATGGCAGCTTGCCTGTTAGTTTTGCCGTGACCGTCGCGAGAACGGTATAAGTCTGGAAATCAATTACTTACATTTGAAAGCTCAGATCTTTAGCGAACTCTAATCCGTGTCCTTTGGAGGGCACGGTTCGAGCCTGGGTCTGGGTCCATATGGCACCATCGTGTAAGGTACTTTAGTTGGTCGCAACAGATATACTCTTCTCCCATAGGAATGAGATTACATTCTCCCAGAGCAAGTACCTCTTGCAGGCGGTTGCATGTCACCGTATGCTGCAAACGTCATTACGGGCGCCTTGCAAGTTTTCCCCTCCCCTTGCCCGGAATAACGCAAATCCATTCATGCATATCTATTTGGCCCACTCAGCGGATGGGACTCAGAGGGCGAAGCTATGAGCGCTAGCCAGCACGCGTGGGAGAGTGCAGTGATGCCGGCCGAACATTTTGGTGAACGCTGGTACGCCGTTCACACCCGGGCCCGCCACGAGAAGATGGTGGCCGAGCGTCTGGTGGAGCAAGGATTGACCAGCTTCCTGCCGCTGGTGAAAGAAACCCATCGCTGGAGCGACCGCAAGAAGATCGTGGAGCTGCCGCTGTTCAGTTGTTACGTATTTGCGCGCATGCTGCCGGGCAACACGCAACGGGTACAGGTTTGCCGCACCGATGGCGTCCTGCAGGTGGTGGGCATGGGCGGCGAGGGCATTCCGATTCCCGATGAGCAGATTCAGGCCATTCGCGCTTTGCTGGCGGAGCAGTTGTCGTTCTCGGCCCATCCCTTTCTGAAGATCGGCCAGCGGGTGCGCATCCGCGACGGCGCGCTCGATGGCGTGGAAGGCATTTTGCTCTCCCGCAATGGCGACCGCACCCTGGTGGTTTCCGTGGATGCGATTCAGCGCTCGCTGGCGGTGCGCATTGAAGGTTACCGCGTGGAAGCGGTATAGCGGGAAGTTCGAGACCAGTTTCCCTCCCAATTTGTTTGTCCCTTTTGTTTCCCTTGAAGGACCTCTTAAAACGCGTGACCGTAAGTTCGGCCGAGCCGGCGCACATGCTGGTGGTCAGCCGCGACCCCTCCGGGCTGAGTTCGCTGTGGGCGATCGGCGAGAGGAACGCCTGGGAGGTGGAATCGACTGCCAGCGGCCTGGAGGCCCTGGAGCGGGTGCAGTCGGATGCGCCCCCGGCCCTGGTGCTGCTCGACCTGGCGCGCGAGGATGCCGACGGCTTCTACACCCTGCGCTGGCTGCGCCGGGTGCGTCCCGATCTGCCCATCGTAGTGCTTTCTCATACCGACAACGCGCAGCACCGGCTGGAAGCGACCCGGCTGGGGGCGCAGGATTATCTGGTGCAGCCTTTCGAGGCGCAGCAGCTGGAAGCGGCCATCCGGCGCCATCTGGCTCTGCTGCCCGGCCAGTTCGGGGAGGAAGGCGAAGACGAACAGCTGGGGCAGTTGCATGAAGACCTGTTCTTTGTGGCCGCCAGCCCCATCATGCGCAAGCTGCGGGCGCAGGTGGAGCTGCTGGCGCAGGTGGATGTTCCGGTGCTGATCGTAGGCGAGAGCGGCAGCGGCAAAGAAGCCACGGCGCGGCTGATTCATCGCTTGTCGGTGCGCTCCGGCTTCCGCTTCCGCACCGTGAATTGCGCCGCCCTGCCCGGCGACATGCTGGAGCGCGAGCTGTTCGGTTACGAGCCCGGGGCGTTTCCCGGGGCGCTCGGGCGCAAGACGGGAAAATTCGAACTTTCGGAGAAGGGCACGATCCTGCTCGACGAGATCGTGCAGACCCCGCTCAGCCTGCAGGCGCGGCTGCTCGAAATTCTGCAGGAGCGGCGCTTTGCCCGCCTGGGCAGCGAGGCGCCGATCAGCGTGGATGTGCGCATCATCGCCGCCAGCAACGGCAATATCGAGCAGGCCCTGGCCGAACGCCGCCTGCGCGAAGACCTCTACTACCGGCTGAGCGCCTTTACCGTGCATGTGCCGCCGCTGCGCCAGCGCCAGGATGAAATTCCGCTGCTGCTCGGCCGCTTCATGAACCAGCTGGCCAAGCACTATGGGCTTACGCCGCGGGCGTTTTCTTCTGCCATGCTCGATGCCTGCCGGGAATACGCCTGGCCGGGAAATCTGCGCCAACTGGAAAACTTCGTGAAGCGCTATCTGGTGACCGGCGACGAAAATCTGGCGCTCAGCGAGCTGGGGCGGGAATTTGATGCCGAGGCGGAAACGGGCGCGGTTATTCCGGAAAATGGCGAGTCCAGCCTCTCCGGTCTGCGCTCCCTGGTGCAGACGGTCAAAGGCGAAACCGAGCGTAACGCCATCGCGGTGGCGCTCGAGCAGACGGGATGGAACCGCAAGGCGGCGGCGCGGCTGTTGAAGGTCAGCTATCGCACCTTGCTTTACAAGATTCAGCAGTACCACATGAGTCCTCCTCCGGACTATCTTTCTTCACCCTTCGCCGGACCTGGGGTCAAAGGCAACAACCATGGCGAGTAATCAACAGGCCAGTAAGAAACCGGCCGGCGAAAACCAAGTTGGGGAGCGAGACATGAAGATGGCAGGCAACCGTCTCTGGCGCCAGGCCGCGGTGGCGGCCCTGGCGGGCGCGCTGCTCAGCGGCGCCCTGTGGGCGCAGGCGGGCGAGAGCGACAAGCGGGAGGGCAGCACGCCCACGGCGGCCCCGAACCCGGAGAGCAAGCCGCACGACAGCGAATATCTGATCGGCCCCGAAGACGTGCTTTCCATCAATGTATGGAAGGAGCCGGAAATCTCGCGCACCATTCCGGTGCGCCTGGATGGCAGAATCTCGCTGCCCCTGGCGGGCGAGGTGCAGGCCGCGGGGCGCACGCCCGACCAGCTGGAGCAGGAGATCACCACCAAGCTGAAGAATTACATTTCCGATCCGGAAGTTTCGGTGATGGTGCAGCAGATTCGCAGCAAGCGCTTCAACGTGCTCGGCCAGGTGGTGCGGCCGGGATCGTATCTGCTGACCAACTCGACCACCGTGCTCGACGCCATCGCCATGGCCGGCGGCTTCCGCGACTTCGCCAAACAGAAGTCCATTTATGTGCTGCGCCGCAACCCGGACGGGACCGAAGGCCGCTTCCCCTTCAACTACAAAGACGTAGTCAAGGGCAAGAATACGGAGGAGAACATCCGGCTGCAGCCCAAAGATACGGTGGTGGTGCCGTGAATATTTTTGCTGGCAAGAAAACCCGGATAAGCTGGCTGCTGGCCCTGCTGCTCCTGTGCCTGCCGGCGGCGAGCTATGCGCAGCAGGAAAACCCGCCCGGCCAGACCCAGCCCAGCCCGACCCAGCCCGAGACCCCATCCCAGCCGGAAGACCAGACCCAGACGCAGACCCCGGCCGGGGAAGCCGACCAGCCCAGCCAGGAGCCGGGCGAGGGCGGGACCGAATCGGTGAACAACGGCATTCAACCCTCTACTCCTCCCGGGGAAGTTCCCAACTCGGAAGAGAACGTGGTTCCCGTGCCTCTGCCGCTGAATCTCGATGCCAGCTCGCTGCGCTTTTCGAGCGAGACCGAGCACCGCAACTATCTGCGCGGCGGGGTGAACCTGGGCGCTTCCTACGATGACAACATTCTCGCCCAGCCCACCCACCCGGTGGGCTCGGCCACCTATTCCGTCATGCCCAACCTGATGCTCGACCAGGCCCGTTCGCGCCTGTTCTGGGCCCTGCAATATGCGGGAGGATTTGTCGTCAACCAGCGCTTCAGCGCCTATAATCAGGGATCGCATGACGTGGGCATAGACCTGCGTTACCGGGTCAGCCCGCATGTGAATTTTCATTTGCGCGACCACTATACGTTGACCTCGAATTTCTCCGATCAGCTGCAGGCCGGCTCCGGCCTCACCTCCTCCCCTGGCACCGGACCGGTGCAGCAGCCCAACCAGTCGATCGTCACCCCTCTCGCCAAAACCGCGCGCGAGCTGGGCACGGCGGAGATGACCTGGCAGTTCAGCGCCGGAGACATGGTGGGGGGCAGCGCCACTTTCTACGACTCCCGCTTCAAGGACGTGCCGCAGAATGTCACCTCGCTGGTGAACACCCAGAGCGAAGAGGGCGACGGCTTCTACAGTCACCGCATCACCACCCGGAACTGGGCCGGGGTGGCCTACAAGTTCCAGCGGCTGACCTTCAATCCGACGACCGAGACTGACGAGACCCAGAGCTTCCTGCTGTTTGACACCATCTACCTGAAGCCGCGCATGGCGCTGTCGCTGTTTGCCGGGCCGGAATATTCGACGCTGAATACGGAGATGGTCTCGACTCTGGTGACCCTGCCGCTGGTGCAGGTGACCTCGGACCCGATCACCACCCATCACTGGTACGGCGCCGGCGGGGTGAGCTTCAACTGGCAGGGGGCGCGCACCAGCGCCCAGCTGAGCGCAGTGCGCAAGGTGAGCGACGGCGGCGGCCTGCTGAGCGCGGTCGAGTACAGCGGCGGGGCGGCCAGCCTGCGCCGCCAGTTCACGCCTTCGACCGCCATCGAGGTCGGCGCCATCTACAGCCAGAACCACGCGCTCGATCCTTCGGCCGCGAACGGCGATCTGAATTCGGCTTCGGGCAGCCTGGCGCTGGAGCAGCGCCTGGGGCGCAGCTTTTCCGCCAACCTGGGATATGCCCGCGACTATCTGCAGTCCCAGGGCGGTGTCACCCTGCCCGGGCAGGTCAACCACAATCGCGGCTGGGTCACGCTGAGCTATCACTTTGACCGGCCGCTGGGACGCTAAGGCGGAAAGTTACGAAGTCAGAAGAGGGTAGAAGCTAGATATGGCGGAAGAAGTTTACGACGAGCAGCCGGTCCAGATTGACTGGAAGAATTACTGGCTGATCCTGAGGCGGCGCCGCTGGCACCTGCTGATCCCGTTTTTCGTGGTCTTTCTGGGCGTGTGGGGCCTGAGCTGGTTCATGCCCTCGGTGTACCGCTCGAGCACGCTGATTCTGGTGGAGGAGCCGAGCGTCTCGAAAGACATCGTGCCCAGCAGCATGAGCACCGACCTGCAGAGCCGGCTGGACAGCCTGACCCAGCAGGTGCTCAGCCGCACCCGCCTGCTGCGCATCATTGACTCGCTCAACCTGTACGCTCCGCTGCGCAAGCGCCGCACCCCGGACGATCTGGTGGAGATCATGCGCAAGGACATTCAGATTGACCTGGTGCGCTCGCCCGACCAGAACCAGCTCTCCTCCTTCACCATTTCGTTTCTGGCGCAGAACCCTTACGTGGCCCAGCAGGTGACCACCGAGCTGACCAATATCCTGATCAGCGAGAACCTCGAGGTCAGCACCAGCCACGCCACCAAGACCACGGAATTTCTGGAGAGCCAGCTGGAGGATGCGCGCAAGAACCTGGCGGCGCAGGAGGAAAAGGTCCGCGAGTTCAAGGACCGCCACCTGGGGGCGCTGCCCGACCAGCTGCAGAGCAACCTGCAGATCCTGAGCGGGCTGCAGAGCCAGCTGCAGGCGGAGCAAGACGCCCTCGGCCGGGCCAACCAGCAGAGCGCCTACTTCGAGTCGCTGATCAACCAGTACAAGACCATGGCCCGCAGCCAGCGCTCCAGCGACGGCTCGAGCGGCGGCCTCCCCGCCATCGAGCAGGAGCTGCAGCGGCTGCGGGCGCAGCTCGCCGACCTCAGCTCGCGCTACACCGACCGCCATCCCGATGTCATCAAGGTCAAAGACCAGATCGCCAAGACCGAGAAGCTGAAGCAGCAGCTGCTGGCCCAGAGCAACAGCAAGAGCAGCGACCCCAATGCGGCCGATGATCCCGGGGCCACCGCTTATGGGGCGGACGGACGCGAGCTGCCCATGGCCGAGGTGCAAAGCCAGTACAAGGCCAATCAGATCGAGATCGCCAACCGGCAGCGCTCGATTGCCGGCCTGCAGGAGCGCATCAACCAGTACCAGGCGCGGCTGAACGATACCCCGGTGGCGCAGCAGGAGCTGGCCGACCTGACCCGCGACTACGATCAGTCCAAGGCCGACTACGACTCGCTGCTCAACAAGAAGAACCAGGCCGAGCTCACCCAGAACCTGTTCAAGCAGCAGCAGGGCGAACACTTCCGCATGATTGATCCGCCCAGCCTGCCCACCAAGCCGGACTCGCCCAACCGCTTCCGCATGGCCCTGGGGGGCCTGTTCGGCGGACTGGTGCTGGGCCTGGGGGTGGTGGCGGCGGCGGAGTATCTGGATGACCGCCTCTACACCGAGAAGGAGCTCAAGAAGCTGCTGCCGGTCGAGGTGCTGGTCGAGCTCCCGCCCCTGACCACGGCCCGGGAAGAGCGCGAGCGCAAGCGCCAGGCGCGCCTGGAGGCGGTGGTCATCGGGCTCATGTTTATTGTTACCCTGGCGGGAGTAGCCTTCAGCTACCGCCGCGGTTGAACTGCCATGTACAAGAGCTTCTACAAGCTGACGCGCAATCCCTTCGAGATCACCCCCGATCCCTCGTTCCTGTTTCCTACCCGCAGGCATAACGAGGCCCTGGCCGCGCTTTACTACGGCGTACGCCGGCGCAAAGGGTTCGTGGTCATGACCGGCGAGGTCGGGACGGGCAAGACCCTGCTGGTGCGCTGCCTGCTCGAGCTGCTCAACCGGCGCAACATGGCCTACGCTTACGTGTTCAACAGCCGCCTGTCGCCGGACGAGTTTCTGCAGTACGTGGCCGGCGACTTCGGCCTGCCCACCGCGGGCAAGAACAAAAGCGATCTGCTGCTCGAGCTGGGCAGCTACCTGATCGGGCGCCACCAGAAGCGCCTGACCACGGTGCTGGTGGTGGATGAGGCGCACCACCTTTCCGTGGACGTGCTGGAGGAGATCCGTCTGCTCACCAACCTCGAGACCGCGCAGGAAAAGCTGTTGCAGATTCTGCTGGTGGGCCAGCCCGAGCTCGACGAAAAACTGGATTCCGTGGCCCTGCGCCAGCTCAAGCAGCGCATCGCGCTGCGCTCGCAGCTGGAGCCGCTGACCCTCGAGGAAACCCGCGGCTACGTGGAGCGGCGGCTGCAGCTGGCGGGCGCCAACTCCCACGGCCCGGCGCTGTTTCCCCCGGAATCTCTGGTGCGGGTCTACCGCCACTCGCGCGGCATTCCCCGCCTGGTCAACACCCTGTGCGAAAATGCGCTGATCACCGGCTTTGCCCGCCAGGTGCCGGTGGTGGGTGCGGAAATCATTGATGAGGTGGCGGCCGACTTCCGCCTGCACGTGGTCTCCGAGCCCGCGCCCACGCCCCCGCCGGCGCGCGAGGCGGGCGAGCCGCGGGAGAGCGGAGAGGTCTGGCAGGCGGTCAAGACCCTGCTGCAATTGCACGATTATCTGCAGAGCATGCGCAGCCATGAAAGCGAAGACCCGCCGCTGCCCGCCGAGACCAGGAGCCACCGCGCATGAGCCGCATTTTTGAAGCGCTGCAGAGATCGGAAGCCGAACGCATTGACTTCGCCTTCCCCGAGCCCCCCGAGCTGGCCCAGGAAGCGCTCGCGGCCGAAGCCGAGGCGGAGGCGGAAGAGAAGGCGGCGGCGCGCCAGCTGCTGGAACAGGCGCAACACCAGGCGGAGGCCCCGGCGGCCGAAAAGCCGGTTCCGGCCGCGCCGGCGCCGGAAAAGCCGGCCGCAGCCAAAGTCCCGGCCCCCAATTTTGCCCGCTTTCCCACCGCCCGGGTGAACCTCATGCCTGACAGCCGCATGGTGGCGCTGACCGAAAAAGAAGGCCTGGCGGGGGAAAAGTTCCGCTTCCTGGGGGTGCGCCTGCGCCAGCTGCAGCAGGCGAAAAAGCTGAAAAGAGTCCTCATCACCAGCACCCTGCCGGAAGAGGGCAAGAGCCTGATCTCGGGCAACCTGGCGGTGACCCTGGCCCGCCGCAAGCAGCAGAAAGTGCTGCTGATTGAGGGCGACCTGCGGCGCCCGGCGCAGGCCCTGCAGTTCGGGCTGCCCGGCCTTGCCGGGCTGACCGAGTGGCTGCGCGACAGCTCCCGGCCCCTGGAAAATATCTACTTCCTCGAAAACGCCGGCTTCTGGTTTCTGCCCGCTGGCCGCACCCCGGAGAACCCCCTGGAGCTGATGCAGTCGGGCAAGCTGGCCGGGCTGCTGGAGCAGCTTGAGGCCTGGTTTGACTGGATCGTGATTGACTCGCCCCCGCTGCTGCCCCTGGCCGATACCAGCGTCTGGAGCCGGCACTCCGACGGCATCGTGCTGGTGGTGCGCGAAGGACGGACCGAGCGCCAGCAGCTGGAGCGCGGCCTGGGGGTGGTCGACCGCTCCCGCTTGCTGGGGGTGGTCGTAAATAGTTGTATGGACACCCAGCAAAAGGATTATTATTCGCGGTACAGCTACGCGGCTACGACCACCACCAGCGAGCCGTGAGCCCAGGATCACCCGGAACCTAGAAGCAGCGCAGAGCGCTCCAACCCAGCCCCTCCCCAAAAAACTGCACGAGCAGTGTCTATAGCCCAGGTCGAAACTCCTGACGCGGTGCGGCGCTCCCCGGTTGGCCCCGCAGCGGGTGCAATGGTTCAAGGAGAAGAAGCGTGAAAGTCACAGACTCGGCAAAACCCGTGGACACCGCGCCCCGCCCCAAAGAGGCGGCGCGGGTGGTGGGGACGGGCATCCTTTCCGAAGAGCACTTCCAGCGCACCATCTGCCTGGAGCGCAAGCGCGCCGAGCGCTCCGGCAAGCCTTTTCTGCTCATGCTGCTCGATACCGGCAAGGTGCTGTCGCGGGAGAAAAACGGCAAGCTGCTCGAGAACATGCTGGCGGCGCTCTCCCTCTCCACCCGCGACACCGACGTGACCGGCTGGTACCGGGAGGAGACGGTGGTGGGCATCATGTTCACCGAGATCGCAGTGGACGCCAAGAAATCGATTCTGGCCACCATGCTGCTGCGGGTGAGCGGGGCCTTGCGCGACTGCCTGACGCTTGAGCAGTTCAGCCAGATCAACATCTCGTTCCATCTGTTTCCCGAAGACTGGGACGAGCACCAGTCCCCGCCCCATCCCCGCGACTCCGCCCTCTATCCCGACCTGCGGCAGCAGGCCGACCAGAAGAAGCTGTCGCGCTCCTTCAAGCGGGCCATGGACGTGGCCGGGTCGGCGCTGGCGCTGCTGCTGTTTGCCCCCGTCTTCGCCGCCATTGCGCTGGCGGTCAAGCTCAGCTCCGAGGGCCCGGTGCTGTTCCGCCAGCAGCGCGTGGGCCAGTATGGCCAGCGCTTCATCTTTCTCAAGTTCCGCTCCATGCACGTCAACAACAGCGCCGAGATCCACAAGGAGTACGTCAAGAAGCTGATCGCCGGCAAGGCCGACCGCAAGGGCCAGGACGGGGTGTTCAAGATCACCGACGACCCGCGGGTGACCGCGGTGGGGCGCTGGCTGCGGCGCGCCAGCCTGGACGAGCTGCCCCAGTTCTTCAACGTGCTGCGCGGCGATATGTCGCTGGTGGGGCCGCGTCCGCCGCTGCCCTACGAGGTCGAGGCCTATGACGTGTGGCACCGCCGCCGCCTGCTCGAGGCCCGCCCCGGCATCACCGGGCTGTGGCAGGTGAACGGGCGCAGCCGCACCAAGTTCGACGACATGGTGCGCCTGGATTTGCAATACGCCAGAAAGCAGTCGCTCTGGCTGGACCTGAAGATCCTACTCCGCACGCCGGCGGCGGTCTTTTCCGGCGACGGAGCCTACTAACCTCTCCCCGGTTCCCTGGTCAGGACGGCCGGCCGTGCGCGCAGGCAAGCAGGCTGCGCCCGGGCCGCGCCCGGCAAGACGTTCCCCCCGTTTTTTCTCCCGCCTCGGTCAGGCATAGACCGGCTTACGCGCCCAGAGTGTGGGCTCGAGGGTATAGCTATGATCAAAGTCGGCATCATCGGGTACGGATACTGGGGCCCCAACGTGGCCCGCAACTTCCACCAGCCCGGGCTTTCCCAGGTGGTGGCCATCACTGACAAGCGTAAGGACTGCCTGGAGCGGGCGCAGCAGAGCTTTCCCGGAGTCAAAGTCACCTCCGACTGCCAGGAGGTGCTGACCCATCCTGAGATTGACGTGGTGGCCGTGGTCACGCCGGTATGGACGCACTACGAGCTGGCCAAGAGCGCGCTCAGCCATGGCAAACACGTGTTCGTCGAGAAGCCCTTCACCTCGACCAGCGCCCAGGCCGAGGAGCTGATCGAGCTGGCCGAAAAGAAGAAGCTGCAGATCATGGTGGACCACACCTTTCTGTTCACCGGGGCGGTGCGCAAGATCCGCCAGCTGGTGGAAGAAGGCATCATGGGCAAGCTGTTTTATTACGACGCCATGCGGGTCAACCTGGGGTTGTTCCAGCACGACATCAACGTGATCTGGGACCTGGCGCCGCACGACCTTTCCATCATGGATTACGTCATCCAGCAGCAGCCCGAGGCGCTGGTGGCGACGGGAGAAAAACATCTCAACAGCCACGTGGATATCGCCTTCCTCACCATTTATTTTCCCGGCAACGTGGTCGCCCACATCAACGTGAACTGGCTCTCGCCGGTCAAGGTGCGCACCACCCTCATCGGCGGGGAGAAGAAGATGCTGGTGTGGAACGATCTTGAGGCCGACGAAAAGATCAAAGTCTATGACAAGGGCGTGAGCGTCAAAAACGGCAGCCACAAGGGCGTCTATGACCTGCTGGTCAGCTACCGCTCGGGCGACATGTGGGCGCCGCGGGTGGAGCAGACCGAGGCGCTCAAAAGCGAGGTCGGCTATTTCTTCCAGTGCATCGCTTCGGGCAAGGCCGCGGTCAACGACGGCGTCGCCGGGCTGCGGGTGGTCGAGCTGCTGGAAGCGGCCGAGGAGTCGCTCAAGGACCGGGGCAAGCTGGTAAAGCTTGCCGGGCGCGGCGCCCGCGCCGAGAAAGGGGTGCACGCATGAGCGGCAAACCCGGCCAGGCGTCCAGGACGGCGCCGGCCCAGGCGCAAGCCCAAACCGCGGAGCCCAGCCCGTATCTCGCCATCGCTGCCGACGTCAAGCTGGGCGAGGGCGTGAAGCTTTCGAAGTTCATCAACCTTTACGGCTGCCAGGTGGGCGCGAACAGCAAGATTGGCGCCTTCGTCGAGATCCAGAAAAACGCCAGCATCGGCTGCAACTGCAAGATTTCCAGCCACAGCTTCATCTGCGAAGGCGTGACCATCGAAGACGACGTTTTTGTCGGCCACGGCGTGACCTTCATCAACGACTCCTATCCCCGCGCCACCACCGCAGGCGGCGGCCTGCAGACCGAGGCCGACTGGAAGGTGGAGTACACCCGGGTGCGCAAGGGAGCTTCGATCGGCTCGGGAGCGACCATCCTGGCCAACCTCGAAATCGGGGAGAAGGCGCTGGTGGGCGCGGGCAGCGTAGTGACCAAGAACGTGCCCGCGTATGCGGTGGTGGCGGGCAATCCGGCGAAAGTTCTGCGCTACCTGAAAGCGGACGGCAAGGAAAAATCATCGGGGGAATCCATATGAAGGCTCAGGGAAACATTCCATTCTTAGATCTGATCACGCCCCACCTCGAGCTCGAAGAAGAGCTGGTGGCCGGGTTTCGCCACTGCCTGCGCTCGGCGCATTTCATCGGGGGCACGCCGCTTGAAGAGTTCGAGCGCGAGTTTGCCGCCTTCTGCGGCGCCGCGCATGCCATCGGCGTGGCCAACGGCACCGACGCGGTGCGCTTTGCCCTGATGGCGGCCGGGGTCGAGGCCGGCGACGTGGTCATCACCGTGCCCAACACCTTCATCGCCACCACCGAGGCCATCACCCAGGCGGGGGCGCGGCCCGCCTTCGTCGATATTGACGAGTCCACCTACAGCCTGGACCCCGAGCGCCTGGCCGAGTTTCTCGAAGAAGACTGCTGGCAGGACCAGCTTTCGGGCAAACTCTACCACGCCAAGAGCGGGCGTCCCGTGACCGCCATCGTGCCGGTGCATCTCTACGGGCAGATGGCCAACCTCGATCCCATTCAGGAGCTGGCCGAGCGCTACGGGCTGATGGTCATTGAAGATGCCTGCCAGGCGCACGGCGCCGAGTATCACTCGGCGCGCCAGCAGCGCTGGGTCAAGGCGGGCGCGGCGGGCAAAGCCGCGGCCTTCAGCTTTTATCCGGGAAAGAACCTGGGCGCCTGCGGCGAGGCGGGCGCGGTCACCACCGCGGATGCCGAGGTGGCGCGCAAGATCCGCATGCTGCGCGACCACGGGCAGAGCCGCAAGTACTATCACGATGTCGAGGGCTACAACGGCCGCCTGGATACCATTCAGGCGGGCATCCTGCGGGCCAAGCTCAAGCATCTGGCCGGGTGGAACGAGCAGCGGCGGCAGGTCGCCCGAGAGTACAGCCGGCTGTTTGCCGCCGCGGACGCGGTGCAGGCGCCGCAGGAGCCGGCCTGGTCGAAGTCGGTCTATCACCTGTATGTGGTGCGCGTGGCCAACCGCGAGAAGCTGCAGGCTGAGCTGGGCGCGGCCGGCATCGGCACCGCCATTCACTATCCTATTCCGCTGCACCTGCAGAAGGCTTACCAGCGCCTGGGCTACCGCGCCGGAGACTTCCCCGCGGCCGAGCGGGTGGCGCCCGAGATTCTCTCCCTGCCCATGTATCCTCAGCTTGCCCTCGAAAAAGTCCGCCAGGTGGCGGAAAAACTTTTGCAGCTGACCGGCCCCCGCCGTCTGGCCGAGTTGAGCGTCGGCTGAAGCCCCTGTCCCTCCCCGCTGATTGCACTTCGCATCGCCAAAGGGTAGAGCACAGATGAAAATCATGATCGTGGTTGGAGCCCGTCCCAACTTCATGAAGGCCGCGCCCATCACCGCCGCCATCGCCGAGCATAACCGGCGCGCCGCGGGCCGGGCCCAGGGCAACGGGGCGGGGAAGATCGAGTGCATTCTGGTGCATACCGGGCAGCACTACGATGCGCGCATGTCGGACGCCTTCTTCGCCGACCTCAACATGCCCCAGCCGGACGTCTTTCTGGGCGCGGGCTCGGGCTCGCACGCCGCCCAGACCGCCGAGATCATGAAGCGCTTCGAGCCAGTCGTGCTCGAGCACCGTCCCGAGCTGGTGATGGTCGTCGGAGACGTCAACTCCACCCTGGCCTGCGCCCTGGTGGCGGCGAAAATCACCTTCCCCGGCGGCGGGGCGCGCCCGCGCATCGCCCATGTCGAAGCCGGCCTGCGCTCCTTTGACCGCAGCATGCCGGAGGAGGCCAACCGGGTGCTGACCGACCATCTCTGCGACTTCCTGTTCGTCACCGAAGAGAGCGGGCTGCGCAACCTCGACCGCGAAGGGGTTCCCCGCGAGCGCGTCTTTTTTGTGGGCAACACCATGATTGATTCGCTGTTCGCTTACCGGGAAAAAGCTGACGCCTCGCCCCTGCTCGACCGCCTGGGGCTCCGGGCCGCGGCCCCGGGCAAGGGCGCGCACCCCATCAAGCCTTACGTTCTGCTCACCCTGCACCGCCCGGCCAACGTGGATGATCCCGCTATCTTCCGCGAGATTCTGCGCGGCCTGGAGGAGCTGGTGGCCGCCTATCCCGTCGTCTTTCCGGCCCATCCCCGCACCCAGAAGCAGATCGGGCAGTACGGCTTCGAATCTTATTTCCGGGCTGGCGCCTCGGCAAACGGCAGCGGCCCGGCCCCGGGCATCGTGATGATTGATCCCCAGGGCTATCTCGATTTTCTCTGCCTGATGAAGCATGCCCGCCTGGTGGTGAGCGACTCGGGCGGCATTCAGGAGGAGACCACCAGCCTGGGCGTGCCCTGCGTCACGGTGCGGGAGAACACCGAGCGTCCGGTGACCATAGATTGCGGCAGCAACCGCCTGGCCGGGGTGCGCAGCGAGGGCATCCGCAAAGCCATCCGGCAGCAGCTCGAGTGGAAGCCTTCGGGCGCCTCCCCCTACCTGTGGGATGGGCGCGCCGCCCGCCGCATCGTCGAAATTCTGGCCGGCCAGGCGGGGGTTACCGAAGCGGAACCCGCCCCGGCGATTGTCGCCTGCAATACCGCGGACGGTCACTAAGATGCCATTAGCCACACGCCAGCCGGAGGCCAGCGCGGAGGGCCGAGCCAAGACCATGAGCACCACAGCCACACAGCTGCAGCCGGCGCTAGCCCAGACCCAGAGCAAGAAGATCTGGATTGATCTGGAGAACTCGCCCCACGTCCCTTTTTTCAAACCCATCATCGAAGAGCTGGAGCGGCGCGGGCACTCGGTGGTGGTCACGGCGCGCGACTGCTTCCAGGTGTGCGAGCTGGCCGACCTGTTCCAGCTGAACTACCGCCGCATCGGCCGCCATTACGGCAAGCACACCGCCGCCAAGGTCTTGGGCCTGGGCATTCGCATGCTGCAGATGGCTCCCGGCGCCCTGCGCCAGCGCCCTGATCTTTCCCTTTCCCACGGCTCGCGCTCACAATTTCTGCTCTCCACCCTGCTAGGCATTCCCAGCATGGTGATCTTCGATTACGAGCACTCCGCCTGGATGAAGGGCATGAAGCCCACCTGGGTGATGATGCCGGCGGTGCTGCCCGATTCCGCCGGGGCCTCGGCGGGCATCGCCAAAGACCACATGCTGCGCTATCCCGGAATCAAGGAAGACGTCTATGCGCCTTCCTTCCGTCCCGACCCCGCCTTCCGCGAGCGGCTGGGGATCGGCGCCGGCGAGCTGCTGGTCACCATCCGCCCGCCTGCCAGCGAAGCCCACTACCATAACCCGGAAGCGGAGACGCTGCTGGCGGCGGTATTTGAACGCCTGGGCAGCTACTCCGATACCCGTATCATTCTCGCTCCCCGCACCCCCAGGCAAGCCCAAGACCTGCAGCAGCAGTTTCCGGCCATGTTTGAGCGCCGCCAGGTGATCGTTCCCGAGCACGTGGTGGATGGCCTGGACATGATCTGGGCTTCCGACCTGGTCATCTCGGGCGGCGGCACCATGAACCGCGAGGCGGCGGCGCTGGGCGTCCCCGTGTACAGCATCTTTCGCGGCAAGATCGGCTCGGTCGACCGCTATCTCTCCGAAAACGGCCGCCTGGTGCTGCTCGAAAGCGTCGCCGACGTGCGCCAGAAGCTTGAGGTAGTGCGCCGCCAGCGCAGCGCCGAGCCTAATCTCGAAGGCTGCCCCACCCTGCGCGCGGTGGTGGATAATATTGTCCTGGCGCTCGAGACCTCTCACTAGAGAGCGGAGGCGCGCCTTTCTCCGGGGATTTTGGGCTTCCATTCCCCTCAGCCTTGCAGTTTCTCGCACAACCGATGGACCAGACTCTCCAGGACGCGGCGCGGAAGCTTCTCGGCTATTGCCGCGCCCAGGACTGGGCGGGATACGACCCCTACGACGCGGTCAACAGCCCTTGCTTCGACGCTCTCCCCGGCTTCAACCATCGCTGGCCGCGGTTGATCGCCACCCAGCTGCTCAAGCGCAGCCCGGTGAATCTGCGGTCGCTGCTTGCAATACCCAAGAAGCAGAATCCCAAGGCACTGGGGCTGTTTCTCTCCGCGCTGCTGAAGCTTTCCGGGCTGGGACTGGCGCCGGAGGAAGAGGCCAGCGGGATGGTGGACCGGATCGAGGCGCTACGCTCCCCGGGACTGTCCCACTACGCCTGGGGATACAGCTTTCCCTGGCAGACGCGCACCATCGTGGTGCCGGCGGGGGCGCCCAATCTGGTCTGCACCACCTTCGTGGCCGGCTCGCTGCTCGATGCCTACGAGCAGCGCGGCGAGGCGCGCGCCCTGGCCATGGCCCGGAGCGCGGCGGAATACATCCTGCAGCAGCTCTACTGGGAGGAGGGCGAGGCCTGCGGCTTCAGCTATCCCCAGCCCGGCCTGAAGACGCGGGTGCACAACTCCAACCTGCTGGCGGCGGCCCTGCTCTGCCGCGTGCACCATCACAGCGGAGAGGAGAAGTTTCTGGCGCCGGCGCTGCGCGTGGCCCGCTACTCGGCGGGGCAGCAGCGCCGGGATGGCTCCTGGCCTTACGGCGAGGCGCCGACCCAGGGCTGGATTGACAACTTTCATACCGGCTACAACCTGGGCGCGCTGCGCGATCTGGGCCGCTATACCCGCAGCGCGGAGTTTGAGCCCTGTCTGAGAAAGGGACTGGCCTTTTACCGCCAGCATTTTCTTTTGCCCGGCGGGGCGGTGCGCTACTTTCACGACCGCACTTATCCCATTGACATTCACTGCGTCGCCCAAAGCATTCTGACGCTGGCGGCGTTCCGCGACCTCGATCCCGAAAACCTTCCCCGGGCCGAAGGCGTGGCCGCCTGGGCCATGGGTCACATGTGGGATGAGCGCGGGTTTTTCTACTACCGGGTGCTGCGCCTGGGGACTATCCGCACCTCGTACATGCGCTGGTCGCAGGCCTGGATGCTTCTGGCTGTTTCCACGCTGCTCGATTGCCTGGCTTGGGGCCCAGGCGAAAAGGGGCAGCTTCACCACCACCGGCTCGCTCCGCCGCCGGCCGGTTCTGAACCCGGCCGCCTGGGGGAAGAGCCCGAACCACAAAGCTGTGCCGTGGATTCCGGCAAATAAGGCCCCAATATGACCAAGGTTTTGCTGATCAACCAGGAACAACTTCCACATTACCGGATTTCGGTTTACAACCATCTCGCCGCCTACCTGAAAAAGGAAGGCTACAGTCTGACCGTCGCCTCCGAGGGCCTGCAGCCCGGAAGCGCCCACCCGGTCGAATTCGAGCATGCCGTCCTGCCGCTTTCTTTTTTCGGCCTGGCCCGGCTGATGCTGGCCTCGCGCCCCGAGGTGGTGATCTTGTGGGTGCGGCTGCGTTACCTCTATCTTTTTCCCACCCTGTTTTTCGCCAAGCTGCTGGGCAAGAAGGTCATTTACTGGGGCCACGGCGCCGACCTGGGCAAGCGCGAGCACCACGGGCTTCCCATGCTGGCCAACAGCATCGAATATGAAGTCTGCGATGCGCTCATCCTTTACGCCGAACACCTCAGGAAAAACGTAAAGCCGCGCTTCTATCCCAAGGTTTTCATCGCCAACAACACCCTCGCGTTTTCAAGCGAGACGCTGCCCGCCTTTGACCGGGCCGCTTGCCTGGCACGCTACGGTATTCACACACGGAAAAACATCATCTGCTGCGGCCGCATGCAGGTGCGCAAGCGCCTGGACCACCTCTTCGCCGCCTTTGGGCAACTCAAGCGCCGGGATACGGGGCTGATTCTGGTCGGCCCCGACACCGAAGGCGTGCTCACCCACGTGGCCGGGGAGAACATCCATGTGCTCGGGCCCATCTATGGCGACGAGCGGCTGCAGCTGCTGGCCGCCTGCGAGGTCTTTTGCCTGCCCGGAGCGGTGGGGCTGAGCATCGTGGACGCCTTCTACTGCGGCCTGCCCCTGGTCACCGAAGACGGCGACGAGTCGCCCGAAATCATGTATCTGAAGGATGGGGTCAACGGCTTCGTCGTGCCCCGCGGCGATATCGCCCAGCTCGCCTCCAGACTCAACCTGCTGCTCGATGACGACGCCCTGCGGCGCCGTTTTGCCGCGGCCGCGCAGGAGGAAATCCGCAGCCACGGGCACATTGATACCCTTTGCGCCGGCTTTGTCGAGGCGCTGCGCTTCGTCGAAGGCGAGCCCGCCCCGCTCAGCGTGCAGGAGAAGGCGGCGGCGAAATGAACCTTATCCACAGCCTCGAGCCCAGTCCTTCGCCCGCGGTCGCCGCGGCCGCGGAGAGCGCCATCCCTCAGTTTCCCGGGGTGACGCCCACCTTCATGGGGCGCGACGCTTTCGCGCTGCTCGCCCACAATCTCGGCCTGGGCGCTCAGGACACCGTGCTGCTGCCGGCGTTTTCCTGCCCGGAAGTGGTCCGGCCTTTTACCCGCCGCGCCCAGGCAGCCTTTTATGACCTGGGGCCCGACCTGGCGGTCGATCCGGAGCTGGTCCGGGCGCGCCTGAAGGCGGCGCCGGTGAAGGCCCTGGTGCTGATCAACTACTTTGGCTTTCTCCAACCCCACCGCGCGCAGATCAAGGAGATTTGTGAATCGAACGGAACCTGGCTGGTCGAGGACTGCGCCCACTCGTTGCTGACCGAGGGATCGGGCCAGACCGGGGATGCCGCGGTGTACAGCTTTCGCAAGATCATCCCCGTGCCCGATGGCGGGGGGCTGCGCTGGAACCGGCCGCAGCCTACCCACCCGCCGGTGGGCTTTCATCCTAAGCTTTACGCCGACTCACTTTCCCTGGCCGCCAGCCTCAAATCGCGCCTCGGCCTGCGTGGCCTGAACCGCCAGAGTGTGGCCTCGGTCGCCGGTGCCACGCTGCCGCGCCCGCAGGCGGCGGAAAAAGAATTGCGCCTGCTTCCCATGTCCTCGTTTGCCCAACGCGGCCTGGCGGCGGCCGGCCTGTGGGAGATTGTCCGCCGCCGCCGCGCCGACTATCAGTTCTGGCAGGAGGTCGCGCATAACAGTCCTCTGGGCGTGCCCATGTTTGAGGCCCTGCCGGCGGGGGTCTGTCCCCTGGGCTTTCCCATGCTGATCAAGAACCGGGAGGCGCTCTATGAGCGTGCGCGCCGCCGGGGAATTTACCTGCGCGTGCACTGGCGCCTTTCTCCCCAGGCTGCCGAGCACCGGCACAGCTACCGGGTGGCGCAGCTGAGCATCACTCTGCCGGTCTATCCCGAGCTCGCCGCACGCGAGCGCGAGGCGCTGGCAGAAATTCTGCTTTCCACCCATTAAGCCATGGCCGGCGCTGCCTTTTTCTGCGCTTCGGCCCGGTTTGGCTGGGCATGCAACAGAAGAGTGCGGCATCGGCGGGGTGCAGGAAACAACCTTACTCCCGCGGGCAAGGCGCCGCCGAGGATATGAGAACCCGAGTATGAGCGATTTCCAGGCAATTCCGCTGGCCATGGAGTGGCATCCCGGCCTTTCCATCTACGCCTCGCCCGCCTTTCTGCAGTCCGTGAGCGACGAATTCGGCTGGCTGGGGGGCGTGGATGGCGCCGGCCGCCTGCGCTGCCTGCTGCCTTATACCATCGTTCGCCGGGCGACGGTGCGCATGGTGCGCTTTCGCGTGGAGACCATCGGGCTCGGGGATACGCTGAGCCTGGGCGAAGAGCGCTCGTTCCTGAACAGCGTAGTCGAGTACTTCCGCCCGCGCGCCGACATCATCATTCCGGCCACCACCAATACCATCTTCCGCACCGCTCCCGACGGGGCCGTGACCGCGCCCTACGGCAGCATGGTGCTCGATCTGAGCGAGGGCGAACCAGCCCTGTGGCAGCAGATTCACTCCAAGCACCGCAACGTGATCCGCAACGCGGAGAAAAAAGGCGTCCAGGTGCGCATGGGCGGGGAACACCTGCAGACCGCTTACCAGCTGGTGCGCGATACCTTCCGGCGATCGAAGCTGCCGTTCATGACGGCTTCGGCCTTCCGCCAGACCATCGAGGCCCTGGGCGACAACGTGAAAATCTTTCTCGCCGAGCACCAAGGCAAGCCCCAGGGTTGCGCCGTCATTCCCTACAGCTCCTACGCCGCTTACTACGTCTATGGCGGCAGCGCGGGCGAGGGCGTCATCAATGGCGCGATGAATTTTCTGCAATGGGAGGCCATCCGCTTCTTCCGCAATCTGGGAGTCGGGCGCTATGACTTCGTGGGCGTGCGCCTCCACCCCGATAAAGGCTCCAAGGCCGAGGGCCTGTACATGTTCAAGCAGCGCTTCGGCGGACGCCTGGTCCAGGGCTGCATGTGGAAATACCCGCTGCGTCCCCTGAAGGCCGCGGTCTATTCCCTGGCCGTGCGCCTGCTGCGCGGAGGCGACCTTGTGGACGTGGAGCGTCGCCGCCTGGGGCCGGGCGAGCCTCTGAGCGCGCCCGCGTTCCCTCTGGCCGTCTGCCCGCCGCTGGCCGCGCGCCCGCCGGCCGCGCCCCAGCCGCTTGCGGGCCCGCGCCCCGCCGCCCGCAGCGTGGCCCACGGCTGAAGCCAGTTCGTTTTCACTTCTCGGGCAATCGGGACGGGCGACGACCCAGATCCTTCGCGCGAACGAATCATTCCCGTGTATGGCCACAAAGCGTGAGCGGCTTGCGAGCAATTTCGGTGCCCGTCGACTGGCATTCCGCCCTTTCCATCTACGCCTCGCCGCGTTTCCTCGCCTCGGTGAGCGATGAATTCGGCTGGCTGGGCGGTGTGAACCCGGCCGGCAGCCTGCGCTGTGTGCTGCCCTACACCGTGGTTCGCAAGGCCACCCTGCGCCTGGTGCGCTTCCGGGTAGAGACCATCGCCCTGCACCCGGACTTCGATGTGGCCGAGGAGAAGTCTTTCCTGAACAGCGCGGTCGAGCATTTCCGCGCGGCGGGGGCGGATGTGATCATTCCCGCCACCACCAACACTATTTTTCGCACCTATCCCGATGGCGCCGAGGCCGCGCCCTATGGGACCATCGTGCTCGACCTGGCCGCGAGCGAAGAGGAGCTTTGGAAGCAGGTCCATCCCAAGCACCGCAACAAGATCCGCAGCGCCGCCAAGCAGGGCGTGCGCCTGGCGAGCGGCGGCCAGCACCTGGAGACCGCCTATCGCCTGATCCGCGAGACTTTCGGGCGCTCGCGC
This sequence comes from Terriglobales bacterium, assembly GCA_035517775.1. Taxonomy (GTDB): domain Bacteria; phylum Acidobacteriota; class Terriglobia; order Terriglobales; family Acidobacteriaceae; genus DATIYF01. The sequence goes on along the minus strand of DATIYF010000105.1, from coordinate 92,051 downwards.
CTGCCCTTCATGGGCCTGCAGCCCTTCCGCCGCATGGTGGAGGCGCTGGGGGAAAACGTGGCTATCCTGGTGGCCGAGGCGGGGGGCAAGGTGCAGGGCTGCGCGGTCCTGCCCTTCAGCAATTATTGCGCGTATTACGTCTACGGCGGCACGGCGGAAGAGATCATCACCGGCGCCATGAATTTTCTGCAGTGGGAAGCCATTCGCTTCTTCCGCAACCGGGGCGTGTTGCGCTATGATTTCGTGGGCGTGCGGATCAATCCGGAAAGAGGATCCAAGGCCGAAGGCCTGCTGATGTTCAAGCAGCGCTTCGGAGGCCGGCTGGTCGAGGGCTACATGTGGAAGTACTCGCTGCACCCTCTGCGAGCCTCAGCCTATTCCCTGGGCGTACGCCTGCTTCGGGGCGGCGACATCGTGGATGTCGAGGGTCGCAGGCTGGCCAGTCCTGGCGCATGAAATCGGGGCGAAGCTCCCGCCCGGCGCGGGCCGCTCGCCTGCATTCCGTGCTCGCCCGGCCGGGGCCGGGAATTCCATGATTGATCTTCTTTTTACGCTCGACTACGAAATCTACGGCAACGGCGCCGGCCGCCTGGGCGAGCTGGTGTATGAGCCCGCGGAAAAGCTGAAAGAGATCTTCCGCAAGTGGAACTGCCGCTTCGTCGCCTTCGTGGAGGCGGTCGAGTTCGAGCGCATCGAAGCCTGCCAGGCGGACCCGGCGGTCGGGTTGGTCAGGCGGCAGATCCGCGAGCTGCACGAAGAAGGGTTCGAGATCGGGCTGCACCTGCATCCGCAGTGGAGCCGGGCGCGCTACCAGCAGGGCCGCTGGCAGCTCGATGAGAGCGAGTACAACCTGTGCGTGCTGGCGCCGGAGCGCATCACCGAGATCGTCGCAGGCGCGCTCCATTACCTGCGCGCCGTGCTGGGCGAGCCTTCCTTCACGCCGCTCTCGTTCCGCGCCGGCAACTGGCTGTTTCAACCCACCCGGGCGGCGGCCGCGGTCTTGGCGGGGCAGGGAATCCGCATTGATTCCTCGGTGTTCAAGGGCGGCCTGCTGCACACCCATGGCCTCGACTACCGTCCGGCCATGCGCAACGGCTACTACTGGCGCTTTGAGGCGGACGTGAACCGCGAGCAGCCCGCCGGCCCCTGGGTCGAGGTCCCCATTTACACCGAGATGGTGCCCTTCTGGAAGATGCGCACCTCCAAGCGCATGGGCCTCAATCAGGGACTGGGCCTGGGCGGGCAGAGCCTGCGCCGCAAGTTCAGCCGGGCGCTTGATCTGATGCGCTTTCATTATCCCCTCAAGCTGGATTTCTGCCGCATGACCCTGGCCGAGCTGATCGCCATGACCGATGGGATCCTGCGCCAGGATCAGCAGAACCCGGCGCAGTACCGCCCGGTCGTCGCCATCGGGCATACCAAGGACCTGGCCGATTACGAAACCATTGACGCTTTTCTCGGCTACCTGCGAAGCAAGGCGATTGCGGTTGAGACCTTTCAGGGGATTTACCCCAAGCTCAGCGCGGAAGGCGAGCTGGCTGGAGCCCGCGCCCCGGCCTCCGGCACCGCCGCCCGCGCCTGCTGAATCACGAACCCAAGCCATCTCGCCATCGCCGTGCACCGATTCCCCAGCGCAACGCAATTCTGTTCGCCGGCCGCCGGCCTGGCGCGCCCGCATGAGTCTTTGATGTCGAAGCGTGAAACACTTCCCCGGACTGCAGCACCCGGGCCGGGCCTGCTCATCATCAATGCCGATGATTGGGGACTGGACCGCCTGACCACCGACCGCATCCTCGAATGCGTGCGCCGGGGCGCGGTCTCGACTACCAGCGCCATGGTTTTCATGGCCGATTCGGAGCGGGCCGCGGTTCTCAAGGGCGGCGAGACCGTGCCCGTGGGCCTGCATCTGAATCTCACCACTCCCTTTTCCGCCCCCGATTGTCCTGCGGCGCTGCGCGAGCGCCAGCGCAGGATTGCCCGCTATCTGGACCATCGCCTGGCCCCGGTATGGTTTCATCCCGGGCTGGCGCGCGACTTCGACTACGTGGTGCGGGCCCAGTTTGATGAATACCAGCGGCTCTATGGGACCGCGCCGGAACATCTCGACGGCCATCACCACTCCCATCTCTGCACCAACATCCTGCTGGGCGGGCTGCTGCCCCGGGGCATGCGGGTGCGGCGGAATTTCTCTTTTCATCCCGGCGAGAAGGGCTTCGCCAACCGGGCCTATCGCCGCCTGGTGGATTATTTGCTGGCCCGGCGTTATCGCGTGGTGGATTACTTTTTCTCGCTGGTTCCGTTCCAGCCTTACGAGCGGGTGGAGCGCATGTTCGCGCTCTCGCGGAATTTTGCGGTCGAGATTGAGACCCATCCCGCCAATAGCGACGAGTACAACTTTCTGATGGGCGAAGAATTCCGCCGGCTGACCGCCGGCCTGCCCCTGGCCGCGGCCGGCGCCAAACTGGCGCCTTCCGCCAGCGAGGGCGGGGCCCGCTAGCCTGCGTATAATCTCTCCGAACATGACCACCCTGGCCGCGGAAGTCGCCGAAGTGAAGGGTTCCCCCAGCCAAGCGGCGCCCTCGCCCAAGCCGCCCACCCGGCCGCTTGCCCTGGTGGGCTTCGCCGAGGCTCTGGCCGCGCCGGAGGCGGCATGGAGCCTGGTGGATGCCGGTTTCGAGGTCATCGCTTTTGCCCGCAAGGGCAGGCCGGCGGCGCTGCGCCACAGCCGTTGCGTTGTGTGCCACGAAGTGTGCGCGCCCGAGAGCGATCTGCAGGCCTCTCTGCGAGATCTTCATTCCCTGCTGGGCTCGCTGGGGGCTCAGGCCGGCCCTGCCCCGCGGGTGCTGCTTCCGCTCGATGACATGGCGGTCTGGATGGCCAGCCGGCTCGAGGTGGAAGAGGCGGGCTGGCATTTGGCCGGGCCGCAGGGAAGCTGCGCCGAGCTGGCGCTGAACAAGTACCTGCAGGCCGAAGCCGCGCGCGCCGCAGGATTCAACGTTCCCCCCACCGCTCTGCTGCGAAGCCCCCAAGAGCTCGAGCAGTTCAGCGCCGGGGCCGTTTTTCCCCTGATCCTCAAGCCCGCCGAGTGCGTCCCGGTGCGCGCGGGCCAGGTGAGTTCGTGCGGGAAGTGGATTTGCGCCAGCCGCGGCGAACTGGAGCGCGCCGCCGCCGCCTGGGGCGGGCGCGTGCCCCTGCTGGTGCAGGCTTTCATCGCCGGCAACGGCGAGGGCATCTTCGGGCTGGCCGCTCCCCCGGGGGTGCGCGCCTGGAGCGCACACCGCCGCCTGCGCATGATGAACCCGCAAGGCTCGGGTTCGAGCGCCTGCGCCTCGCAGGCCGTGGCCGAAGACGTGAAGGGGCCGGCGGAAAGGTTCATCCGCCAGTGTGGCTGGCAGGGGCTGTTCATGATCGAGTTGCTGCGCGATGCCTCGGGCAAGCCCTGGTTTGTCGAACTCAACGGCCGCACCTGGGGCAGCCTGGCGCTGGCCCGCCGCCAGGGACTGGAATATCCCGCCTGGCATGCGCGGCTGGCGCTCGATGCGCAGTCGCCGGCCGGCCTGGACGCTTCGCCCGCGCCCGGCGTGGTCTGCCGCAATCTGGGGCGGGAACTGATGCATCTGCTGTTCGTGCTGCGCGGCCCCAAGTCGAAGGCCCTGAGTGGCTGGCCGCCGCTCGGCAAAACCCTCGCCCAGGTGGCCTGGCTGCATCGCGGCGACACCTTTTACAACTGGCGGCGCAGCGATCCCCGGGTCTTTTTCGCCGATACCGGCTATACCCTGCAGGCCAATCTGCTGAAGAGATTTCGCTTCTAGAATCAAAACCCCATGGAAGTTCTTGCCGCCTGTCACGTGCATTCGAACTGGTCCTACGACGGGAAGTGGACGCTTGAGGCCTTGAGCGAAAAGTTCGCCGAGCGCGGCTGCCGGGTGCTGATGATGACCGAGCACGACCGCGGATTCAGCCGGGAGCGCCTGCGCGAATTCCGCCAGGCCTGCGCCCGGGTAAGCTCAGAGAAGATTCTGCTGCTGCCCGGCATCGAGTACAGCGACGCCGCCAACCGCGTGCATGTGCTGGTCTGGGGCCCGGTGCCGTTTCTGGGAGAAAGCCTGCCAACGGGAGAGATGCTGCGGGCGGCGGCCGAAGCTGGCGGCCTGGCCGTGCTCGCCCATCCCACGCGCAAGGAAGCATGGAAGGCCTTCGAGCCCGGCTGGGAGGGCCACTTGCTCGGTATCGAGGCCTGGAACCGCAAGTACGACGGCTGGGCGCCAAGCGATACCGCCTCCGCGCTGTTGCGGCGCAGCCACGCGGTTCCTTTTGTAGGCCTGGATTTTCATACTCATCGCCAATTTTTCCCCCTCACCATGGCGCTCGATATTCACAGCCCCCTGACGGAACAGAGCGTGCTAGACTGCCTGCAGTCGCGCCGCTGCAGGGCTCGGGTCTTCGGGGTTTCTCTTGGCCAAAATCTGATTCGCCGGGCGTTGCCCGCTTTGGGCGTGGCCGAGCAGGGCAGGCGGAAGGCGGCCTCCCTCGTCCGGTATTCCAAAACTCTCACTCGCTGATGCGCGCCGGCGGGTGAAGGCCATACCCTGCGCGCGGAGCATTGAAGCATGAATGGGGAAGATCTTCCGACTCCAGAACATCATATAAGTGTGTGCATTTGTACCTTTAAGCGGCCCGAGCTGTTGCAAGGATTGCTCGCCAAGCTGGAACATCAGCAGACCGAAAATCTCTTTACCTATTCCATCGTCATCGCCGATAACGATGCCGCCTGTTCGGCGCAGCCCGTGGTCAGCGTTTTCTCTGCCGCCAGCTCGCTGCGCGTCATCTATTGCGTCGAGCCCCAGCAGAACATCGCCAGGGTTCGCAACAAGGCGGTCGAGCAGGCCGATGGCGACCTGATCGCCTTCCTCGATGACGATGAGTTTCCGGTGGAGGACTGGCTGCTGCGCCTGTACAAGACCTACACCGGTTTTGGCGTGGATGGCGTGCTCGGCCCGGTCAAGCCGCACTTCAACTTCGATCCGCCCAAGTGGGTGATCAAGGGCAGGTTCTTCGAGCGCCCTGATTATCCCACCGGCTACCGGCTCACTTTTTCCGAAACCCGCACCGGCAACGTCCTGTTCCGCAAAGATATCGTGAACGGCTCGGGGCCGGCGTTCAATCCCGAGTTCGGCACCGCGGGCGAGGACGTGGACTTTTTCCGCCGCATGATGGAAAAAGGCTGCCGGTTCGTCTGGTGCACCGAGGCGGTGGCTTACGAAGTGGTTCCGGCCTGGCGCTGCAAGCGCAGCTATCTGCTCAAGCGCGCCCTGCTGCGGGGCAGCAATTTCCCCAAGCACCCGCGGAACCGGCTGAAAAACCTGGCCAAGTCGCTGGTGGCGGTGCCTTGTTATACCCTGGCCCTGCCCATCCTGGCTTTGATCGGCCATCACTTCTTCCTCGCCTACCTGATCAAGCTGCTCGATCACGGCAGCCGGCTTCTCTCCGTGCTGGGATTGTCGGTGGTAACGCGGCGGGAAACCTGAGATGGACTGGCGCTGGGCGTGACCTGGCGGAGAGGTAATCCCTCCCGCCCCTGATGCGGCCCGCGGCTTTGTCCTTGAAAAACCCTCCCCCGCAAGACTGCGAAAGACTCCGGAAAGCAAAATGGAAAACCTGGTCAAGTACCTGCTGACCCGCGCCGGCGAGCGCCTCTCTACGGAAGCCATCGCCAAGCTCAGCACCGCTGCCAACTGCATGGAAACCGGCCGCTGGATGCGCGCCCAGGGCTACGACACCAGCCGCCGCGTGGACCGGCGGGCGCAGCTGTTCGATCTGGTGGGAGCCGAGGTGGGAACACGCGAAGTTCTCTACCTCGAATTCGGGGTCTATCAGGGAGCGGCGACCCGCTACTGGTCGAAGCTGCTGACCAATCCCAAAAGCCGGCTGCATGGCTTCGACAGCTTCGAGGGCCTGCCCGAGGACTGGCGTCCGGACTGTCTCGAAGGGCACTTTTCCGTCAAGGGGCAATTGCCGCAGATTGATGACCCCAGGGTGCAGTTCTTCAAGGGATGGTTTGACCAGACCCTGCCTCATTACACCGTCTGCCCGCACCAGGTTCTGGTGCTCAATCTGGATGCGGACCTCTACTCCTCTACCATCTACGTGTTGAACACCCTCGAAAAGGCCATTGTTCCCGGCACCTACATCTACTTCGACGAATTCAATCATCCCCAGCATGAGCTGCGTGCATTTGAAGAGTTCATAACCCGGACAAGCATGAACTTCGATCTGCGGGGCGCCGACCAGGCCCTCGGCTGCGTGCTATTTCAGCGTAAGTCCTAGGGCTGCAATCTCATAGAAATTGGCTCGCGGAGTGTGTAGCACCTTCGTTTGACCCTGCTCCCGGTTGGTGGGATAGAATTCTCGACCATCGTCGAGCACAATAGTTTGCGGAGAGGTCGCCGTTGGTAAGGCAGTGGCCGGCTTGCCGGCCGCGGTGGTTCACGCCACCCGGGGGTTCGAGTCCCTTCCCTCTCCGCCAAGTTTTCGCGGGAGCGTGCGGCCGCCCTTTGGCGGAGTGGCCGAGAGTTTTTGCGCTGCATTTCGCGCCCAGTTTTATACGGAGAGGTCGCCGTTGGTAAGGCAGTGGCCGGCTTGCCGGCCGCGGTGGTTCACCCCACCCGAGGGTTCGAGTCCCTTCCCTCTCCGCCAGATTGGCAGCCAAAGCAGCAGTCAGCCGTCGCCTGATGAGCCGAAAGCCAAGCCGGGGCTGGAAGCTCATGCAGGAAGCAGCCGCTGACGGGCTGGCTCGCAGCTGACGGGGGACCGGCAGAAGGATGGGTTCGCCCATATGCGTTCGTTGATCAAGGTCGGTGGCACGGAATTCCGTATCGAGGGCGGCCTGGTGCGGATGGGCCGCCTGGAGGCAGACAGCTACCAGTTCCTGGAAGATCCTCCCGCCATGCTCGCGGCCTTGCGCCAGTGCGGCAGCCGCATTGATCTGTTCCACTTCATGCAGAAGCTGCCCGACACGGAGCCGAAATATTCCTATCCCATGGAATGGGACAACCTGGCGGCCCTGCCGGTGAGCACCTTCGAGCAGTGGTGGACCAAGACCCTGGGCTTCAAGGCGCGCAATAAGGCCAAGCAGGCGGAAAAGCGGGGCGTGAGCATCCGCGAGGCCGCCTTCAATGACGAGCTGGTGCAGGGCATCTGGGAGGTTTACAACGAAAGCCCGGTGCGCCAGGGCGGACCGAACACGCATTACGGCAAGGACGTGCAGACGGTCTATCGCGAAGAAGCGACCTTTCTCGACAGCTCGATTTTCATCGGGGCCTACTTCGAAGGCAAGCTGATCGGCTTCATCAAGATGGTGCAGAATGAAACCCGCACCCAGGCCGGCCTGATGAACGTGGTCTCCATGGTGAAGCACCGCGACAAGGCGCCCACCAACGCCCTGGTGGCGCACGCTGTCCGCATTTGCGCCGAAAGAAAGATTCCCTATCTGGTGTACTCGCGCTTCGCTTACGGCAAGAAAAAAACCAGCAGCCTGACCGAGTTCAAAGAGCGCAACGGGTTCCAGCAGGTCAACCTGCCGCGCTACTACGTTCCCTTCACCCCACTGGGCTGGGCGGCTTTCCACCTGGGCCTGCATCACCGGCTGGCGGAATATATTCCGGAATCGCTGGCTTCCCGCCTGCGCGGCCTGCGCTCGGCCTGGTACAACCGCAAATTTCCCACCATGGCGGAATCGCTCTAAGAAAGCCTTTGTGAAAGACTCATGCCGGGAATCGTAGGCCTGATCACGAAAATGCCGCGCCCGCAGGCGGAGCAGGAATTGCTGCGCATGGTGGAATCCATCCGCCACGAACCCGGCTACGAGACCGGCACCTGGATTGACGAAGACCTGGGCGTGTACGCCGGCTGGGCGGCGCGCGCGGGCTCGTTTTCCGCGGGCATGCCGGTGCGCAATGAAGAAGGCGACGCGGTGCTGATTTTTTCCGGCGAAGAATTTCCCGAGCCGGGCACGCCTTGCCGGCTGAAGCAGCGGGGCCACGATCTGGAGTGCGAAGGGCCCGGCTACCTGGTCCATCTCTACGAAGAAGACCCGGCGTTTCCCGCCGGCCTGAACGGCATGTTTCACGGCCTGCTGGTGGACCGCGGCCGGCGCAGCGCCACGCTGTTCAACGACCGCTATGGCATGCACCGGCTCTACTACCACGAGGGCGAAGATGCCTTCTATTTTGCGGTCGAGGCCAAGGCGATTCTGGCGGTGCGCCCCGAGCTGCGCGCGGCCGATTTCGAAAGCCTGGGCGAGTTCATCGCCTGCGGCTGCGTGCTCAATAACCGCACCTTCTTCCGGGGTGTGCAGGTGCTGCCGCCGGCTTCGGCCTGGGTAGCGCGCCAGGGCGCCATGGCGGAGAAGAATTCCTACTTCGATCCGCAGGAGTGGGAAAACCAGCCGCCGCTCGATCGCGAAGCCTACTATCAGAAACTGCGGGAGGTGTTCTCGCGCAACCTGCCGCGTTATTTCCACGGACAGGAACAGGTCGGCATGTCGCTGACCGGAGGCCTGGACACGCGGATGATCATGGCCTGGCATAAGGCCGAGCCGGGCGCGCTGCCCTGCTACTCCTTCGGCGGCATGTACCGCGATTGCCAGGATGTGCTGCTGGCGCGGAAGGTGGCGGAGATGTGCCGGCAACCCTACGAAGTGATTCCTGTCGGCAAGGATTTTCTCTCCCGCTTTTCGCACTATGCCGAGCGCACCATTTATCTGACGGATGGCTGCGCCAACCTGAGCCGCAGCTCCGATCTCTACGCCAACGAGCGGGCGGCGCAAATTGCGAGCGTGCGCATGACGGGAAATTATGGCAGCGAGATTCTGCGCCGCCTGCCTGCCTTCAAGCCGGTGGAGCCCGCGCCCGGGCTCTTCCGCCCCGAGTTCGTCGCTTACGTGCAACAGGCCAAGGGAACCTACGCCGGCCTGCTCGGCCGGCATGTGCTTTCTTTTATCGCCTTCCGTCAGGCGCCCTGGCACCACCACGGTCTGTTCTCGCTGGAGAAGACACAGCTCTCGCTGCGCTCTCCTTATCTGGACAACGAATTGGTGCGCACGGCATTTCGCGCGCCCGGCGCGGCCGTGCCCAATACCGATATCTTTGCCGATGATAACGACTGTGTGCGCCTGATTGAGGATGGCAACCCGGCGCTGCGCCGCCTGCGCACCGACCGCGGCCTGGCGGGCCCTTCGAGCCGCGGGCTGGCGGCCGCCTGGGCCCGGGGATGGCTGGAGTTTACCTTCAAAGCCGAATATGCTTACGACTACGGCATGCCCCAGTGGGTGGCGGGAATTGATCATGCCTTCTCGGGATTGCATCTCGAGCGCCTGTTTCTCGGCCGGCACAAGTTCAATCATTTCCGGGTGTGGTACAGGGACGCGCTGGCCGGCTACGTGCGCGAGATGCTGCTTGATCCGCGAACCCTTTCCCGGCCATATCTGCAGCGGGGCGCGGTCGAACCCATCGTCAAAGGGCACTTGAAAGGAAACCGGAACTACACCTCCGAGATTCACACCATGCTGACGCTGGAGCTTCTGCACCGGCTGTTTCTGGACGCGCAATGAAGACCGGGCTGAGCTTTTAGCAGGAGACAGGAATGCCGCAACGGGCCGCCACGATTATCTTCATTGTGGGAATCCTGGGCCTGTTCTGGCTCAATCGCAACCGCCATGTAAAGACCTCATGGGCGTTGTGGCTGGTGGTGCTGTGGGTGGCCATGGGCGGCACGCGGGCGCCCTCGGAGTGGCTGGCGGCCTTCGGCATCGGCCACACCGGCCCGGCGGTGGCCAACAGCTATGTAGATGGCAGCCCGGTGGATCGCAATATCTTCCTCGCCCTGCTGATCCCCGGGGTGTATGTGCTATTCCAAAGGCGGCGGCGGGTGCTGACTCTGCTGCGCGCCAACGGCCCCATTCTCCTTTACTTCCTCTACTGCGGCATCAGCGTCTCCTGGTCGGACTATCCCGACGTAGCCATCCGCCGCTGGTTCAAGGCGCTGGGAGATGTGGTGATGGCCCTGCTGGTGGTCACCGATCTCAATCCCTCGGTGGCCATGCGCCGCCTGATCGCCCGCCTCGGCTTCATTTTCCTGCCGCTCTCCATCCTGTTCATCAAATGGTACGGAAACCTGGGGCGGGACTATCGTCCCGACTACGGCAACTGGATCATTACCTACACCGGCGTGACCACCTCCAAGAACATGCTGGGAATGATCGTGCTGATCTTCGGCCTGGGCGCGGTGTGGCGCCTGCTGCAGGCCTGGCGCCGCGACGGGGATAGCCGCCGGCCGGGGGTGATCATCGCTCAGGGCGTGCTCTTGGTGATTGCCATCTGGCTCTTCCACCTGGTGCACTCCATGACCTCGCTGGCCTGCTTCATGATGGCGGTCTGCCTGCTGGTGGTGACCAGCTTGCCCATCTTCGCGCGCAAGCCCTGGGTGGTGCACGTGCTGGTGGGCTCCATGGTCACGCTCTCTTTCCTGGTGCTGTTTCTGAACATAGGCACAGGCCTACTTACCACCATGGGCCGGGACGCTACCCTCACCGGACGGACCGACATCTGGAACCTGGTGCTGGGCATGACCGCGAGCCCGCTGGTGGGCACGGGTTTTGAAAGCTTCTGGCTGGGCAAGCGCCTGGATGCGATGTGGGCCATCTACTGGTGGCATCCCAATGAGGCGCATAACGGATATCTGGAAGTCTATCTGACCCTGGGATGGATCGGGATTTTCCTGCTGGCCATGCTGCTGATCACCGGATATTGGCACGGGGTGAACGAATTCCGCCGCGACCCGGAGACCGGCAAGCTGAAGCTGGCCTATTTCGTGATCGCCGTGGCTTACAACTTCACTGAGTCGGCCATCCGCACCATGAATCCGGTGTGGACCTTCTTTTTGATTGCCACCCTGGCGGTGCCGCCGCCCAAGCGCATCAAGCGAAAGCCGCCTCCGCCCGCGCCCCTGCTGGAGGCGCAGAATGCCTCTTGCCTGGAGGAAGTTTGAAGCCCTTTGATGCGAGCGGCGCTTTCCGCCCCATCGAAGACGGCGGAGGTGTGCGCCGGCTGGCGGTGCAGGGCGCGGGGGCGACCGTGTTTTCCTCGGCGGTCTCGACCGGCATTCAGATCGTCGCCACCGTGGTTCTGGCCCGGCTGCTGCTGCCCATTGATTTCGGCGTGGTCACCATGGCCACGACGTTCAGCCTGCTGGTGGTGAATTTCGGGTTGAACGGATTCACCGAGGCCATTCTGCAGTGGGAGGAGATGGACCACGCGCTGGCCAGCAATCTCTTCTGGATCAACACCGGGGGCGGCATGGTGCTCACCGCCGGGTTTGCCGCCGCCGGCTCCTGGATGGCGCACTTCTACGGCAATCCTCTGGTCAAGCCGGTCGCGGTGGGCGTGGCGCTGACCATTCTGCTGACCAGCCTCTCGGTGGTGCATTTGGCCCTGCTCAAGCGGGCCATGCGCTTTGCCGTAACTTCGGCCAATGACATTGTGGCCGGGGTGGCCTCGGTGGCTGTCTCTATCGTTTTTGCCGCGCTGGGCTGGGGATATTGGGCGCTGGTCGCGGGGCTGATTGCGCGCCCGCTGTTTCAGACCCTCGGCGCCTGGTACCTCTGCCGCTGGATGCCGGGCCTGCCGCACTCCCAGAGGGCAACTCTTCCCGCGGTGCGTTTCGCCATGAATATCTACGGGCGATTCACCGTCAACTATTTTTCCCGCAACACGGATAATCTGCTGGTGGGGTGGCGTTTCAACGCCACCGCGCTCGGGTTTTATAAGAAGGCCTACGACCTGTTTGCGCTCTCGGCGGCGCAACTGGTGGCGCCGCTTTCGAATGTTGCGGTTTCGGCACTCAGCCGCCTGGGCAAGGATTCCGCGCAATACCGCCGCTACCTGCTGAGCGCGCTGGGGGTGGTGGCGTTCATCGGCATGGGGCTGGGCGCAGACCTCACCCTGATCGGCCGCGATCTGATTCGTCTTCTGCTGGGCCCGCAGTGGGCCCCGGCGGGCCGCATCTTCACTTACTTCGGCCCGGGCGTGGGCATGATGCTGCTCTACGGCACCCACGGATGGATTCACCTTTCCATTGGCCGCGCCGACCGCTGGCTGCGCTGGGGAATCATCGAAGTGGTGGTCACGATTCTGCTGTTCATCGCCGGGCTGCCGTGGGGGCCGGAGGGAATCGCGGTGGCCTGGACGGCCTCGTTCTGGATTCTCACTCTGCCTGCGCTGTGGTATGCAGGCAAACCCATCGGCTTCGGAGTGGGAGCCATGGTGGCGGTGGTCTGGAGATATGTGGCGGCCTCTTTCCTGGCGGGAGGAGTAACGGTTATGATTCTTCGCGAAGTGCCGGCGCTGGCGGTGGCGTCAAGCTCCGCGGCCGCGTTCCTAGGCGTGGTCGCGATCTCGCTGCTGTTCGCTGCGCTCTATCTTGGCGCGGTGATCCTTTTGCACGGTGGTTGCGCGCCCATCTATCAGCTTGTTAGTTTGACTCGGGAGATGGTTCCCTGGGAGAAGTTCTCGAAAAGGCCTGCCCCGGCGGTAGGCGCGGCCTGCGGCAACGGTACGACGGAGGTAGTGGCGCCTTGATCTGCGGGCAAACGGCGGAGAGAAGCAGCGGAATGTCCAAGGGGGCGCCCCGGGAGCGTAAACGAAATCCTGCATTCGGGTGTACATGGCCGAAAGACCAGCAACTTACAGCCGATTTCGATGTACTTCCGTGCATTGAAGCAGCCAGCCGGAATCACGTAAAGTTTTGGTCAGCCCGCCCCAGAAAAGCTGTCCGAGATGCGTCGCGGCGCTCCAGCCGCTTGTGTCCGTTGGGGCCTTCAACGAGGTAAACGTGAGACGCACAGCGACATTGTTTTTCCCCCTGATCTCGATTCTGTTGTTTCTCTCTCCACTCAGCCACGCCCAATCCTGGACCCCGATTCTCGACGACAGCCGCGCTATTGACTGGTCGAGTGCCGGCATTCCGGGCGGGATTCCCGACCGCACCACGGTGTGCGCCACGCTAAGCGCAGGCGCCAGCGCCTCGCAGATTAACTCGGCCATCTCCAGTTGCCCGGATGGGCAGGTGGTGATGCTGGGCGCGGGGACCTATAACCTATCGGGCGGCGTGAGCTTCAACGGGAACAGCAACGTGACCCTGCGCGGGGCGGGGCCCATGCAGACCATTCTGGTCTTCACCGCCGGCACCAGCTGCAATGGGGCCAGCGGCGACATCTGCCTGACCAGCAATCCGGCCTGGTACAGCGGCAGCAACAATGTGAATCCCGGCGGCCAGGACGCCTGCAACTGGACTGGCGGCTATGCCAAGGGTTCGACCACCATCACGCTGAGCAATTGCGGCTCGGCGCCGCCCGCGGGCCAGATGCTGATTCTCGATCAGGCCAACGACACCTCCGATACCGGCGGGGCCATGATCTGCGATGTGCCCGGGCAATGCCGGCAGAATACCGGCGGCAACAATGACGGGCGGGTGATCAACGGCGTCACTCACAGCCTGCAGCAGATCGTCAAAATCGTGAACGTCAGCGGCAGCGGCACCTACACGGTCACGATCTCGCCGGGGGTCTATGCCAACAATATCCGCTCCAGCCAGTCGCCGGGCGCCTGGTGGCCGGGGCAGATCACGATGAGCGGCATTGAAGATCTCACCGTGGATGGCAGCAACAATACCGGCTCTCACACCGGGGTTTCCTTCTACAACTGCTACGAGTGCTGGATGAAGAACGTGCGCTCGCTGACCGGCGGCAACCGCAATCATGTGTGGCTGACGCAGAGCGCGCGCGTGGTCATCCGCGACAGTTACTTCTACGGTACCCAGCGCGGGGCGGAAGAGAGCTACGGGGTCGAGCCCAATGAGACCTCCGATGACCTGATCGAAAACAACATTTTCGATCATGTCACCTCGCCCATCCTGTTCGGGCAGGGCACGGGCCTGGTGATGGCTTACAACTTCACCACCGCCAACGTGTGGAACAATCCGGCGAACTTCATGCAGGCCAGCTACGAATCGCACAATGCCGGCAGCATGATGAACCTGTGGGAAGGCAACGTGGTCAACGGCATCTTCTGTGACAATACCTGGGGCTCGAGCGACCTGGCCACTTACTTTCGCAACCAGATCATCGGCTGGCAGACGGGCAAGAGCAATCAGACCAACGCGGTGGTGGATATGAGCGGCTGCCGCGGCGATAGCTACATCGGCAACGTCATCGGGCAGCCCGGCTACCACACCCAGTATGAGCTTTCCAATACGGCCGGTTCTTCCGGCCAGTGCAACAACACGCTGTTCGTGATTGGCCTGTCGGGCCAGTGCAGCGGCGGCAGCGACAAGCTGAGCGAAGCCACGCTCATGCGCTGGGGAAACTACGACACGGTGAACGGCGCCGTGCGCTGGAATGCTTCTGAGGTGCCGACCACGGACGTTCCCTATATCAGCGGCAATGCCGTGCCCGGCGACCATAACCTGCCCAACTCGTTCTATCTTTCTTCGAAGCCGGATTGGTGGGGCGCTTCGGTGCCCTGGCCGCCGATCGGCCCGGACGTGAGTGGTGGAAGCGGCCCCGCCGGGCATGCCTACGCCATTCCTTCGCAGGCCTGCTTCAACAGCGGAACTTTTGCCAGCAGCATCCTGAACTTCGATGCCAGCGCTTGCTACACTTTGAGCTCGAATGGCAATCCACCGCCGTTGGCGCCCCCGACCGGCCTTACGGTGACGGTTCAGTAGGTTTCGAGGACAATCCCTGCGAGATGGCCGTGCTGCTGCACGGCCATTTTTTTTGGCAGGCTTTCGTTGTGCCCGCGCGCACGAACGGAGTAAGCCAGCAGTTGTCTTGATGAGCGGATTCTAATCTTCGCGGCATCCCCCTTCCCGTACATTGGCTGTAGTCTCGCAGCTTGTGCGGAATCGAAGTGCCGGTTTATCAGCTTGATCCTCTACGTGATGGCCGTTGGGTCGAACTTCTGGAGCGCCATGAGGGCGCGTCCATCTTCCATACCCGCGGCTGGCTGCATTGCCTGCAGGAAACCTACGGCTACGAGCCCTTCGTCCTGACCACATCGCCTCCGCATGCCGAGCTGACCAACGGGCTGGTGTTTTGCCGGGTGAAAAGCTGGCTTTCCGGCGACCGCATGGTGTCGCTGCCCTTTGCCGACCACTGCGAACCCTTATTTGAGCGCACCGGGGATTTTTTCACGATCATTGACTGGCTCAGCCGGGAATCCAGCAGAGGAGCACGCCGGCGGGTGGAATTGCGGCCTCGCGGGGGCGATGGGCTCGATCTCCTGAGACATACCCAGTTCCGGGTGGCGCAGAAATTCCACTTGCACGTGCTCGACCTGCGGCCGGACTTGCACGAACTGAGCAGCTCGCTCGACCGGGATAGCGTGCAGCGGCGCCTGCGCCGGGTGGAACGCGGCAACCTAGTGTACGAGGAGGGAAACTCGCCCAACCTGCTGAAACAGTTTTACTACCTGCAAGTGCTCACCCGCCGGCGGCACCGCCTCCCTCCCCAGCCTTTGCAGTGGTTCGTGAATCTGCTGCACGCCCTGCGCGATCACGCCAAAATTCGGGTGGTTTCCTTTGGGGGCGCGCCTGTCGCCAGTATCCTGACGCTGCGCTATAAGGAAGCGGCGGTATTCAAGTACGGCTGCTCGGACGCGCGTTATCACCACCTTGGAGGAGTTCCTTTTCTGTTGTGGGAGGCCATCCGCGAGGCAAAACATACACAGGCCAAGACATTCGATATGGGCCGTTCCGATCCCGACAACGCCGGCTTGATCGCTTTCAAGTCGCACTGGGGGGCGGTGGACGTGCCGCTGAGCTATTGGCAATACCCTCCTTCCTCGGTAAGTCCTATGTCGCTGATCTCCGGGATCCGGAGGCTCGGCGGGCGCCTGGTCGCGCTGCTGCCGGATTCGATGCTGATCTTTCTGGGCAAAACGCTGTACAAGCACGTCGGCTAGTCCCTTCCTCCCGGCTAACCCCAGCCACTCTCCAGGCGGTAACTCGCCGCGAGTTCCGAAAGTAACCACGACTGCGCCCGCCGTCATCCGGCAGGTGACACGTGTTTTTCCACAGTCAACACAAAAGATTCCCTGAGAGAAAAACTCTATTGCTTCCAGCCGAAGAACCGTTGTATAAGTCAAGAAGTCTTGGGGTTTTCGTAACCCTTCCGAACAAGCCCTTCCCCCACTCGTGGTGCAGAGGTCAAAGGTGTGCCCGGTGCACCGCGCGAGTCAGATTGCCCAGACGCTCGTCAGGAAGGCTGAATGCGAAACGAAGTAAATGAATATTTCCGCTGCCCAGAGGGTGCGGCGGAGCTCCATTCCCCGGGCCGGCTCTCGGACGACGGCGGCTATTTCTGCTTTGGCAGGGAATTGGTGTGTTATGGCCAGACAGCCGGCGGGCATCGTGCCAGGACGGCGGAAGAGCCGCTGTACAACGCCTTCGAGGACATTCGCTTTCTCGACTCCCACGTCGAGCTGCCCTTCGATCCGGCCGAAGTGGCGGGCAATCTTCGCTACGAGCGGTATATTTCAGCGGGGCAGAGCGCGGGCGCGAAGCGCCTGCGCGCCGCCGTGCGCAGTGCCTATTACTTCATGCGGCCCCTGCTTCCGGTGAGGGTGCGCAAGCATCTGCAGAAGGCCCACCTGGAGGGATGGCAGGACATTTCCTTTCCGCGCTGGCCGGTGGATGCGAGCGTGGACACGCTGATGGAGAAGCTGCTGGCGCTGGCCATCAAGTCGCGCGGCGGCGAAAGCATTCCCTTCATCTGGTTCTGGCCCGAGGGCGCAAACGGCTGCGCCATCATGACCCATGACGTCGAGACTCAGCTGGGCGTGGATCTTTGCTCGAAGCTTATGGATATGAACGAGGAGTTTTCCGTGCCCTCGTCATTCCAGGTGGTGCCGGAAGAGCGCTATCCCGTGCCCGCCACCTATCTCGAGGGAATTCGCCGGCGGGGCTTTGAGGTCAACGTCCATGATTTGAATCACGACGGGCGGCTCTACTGGGACTTCGAGGAATTCAAGCGCCGGGCCCAGAAGATCAACCGCTACGGCAAGGAATTTGGCGCCGCAGGATTTCGCGCCGGAGTTCTCTACCGCAATCAGGACTGGTACCGGATGCTGGACTTCGAGTATGACACCTCGGTGCCCAGCGTGGCCCACCTCGACCCGCAGCGCGGCGGCTGTTGCACCGTGATGCCTTATTTCGTCGGCGACATGGTGGAGTTGCCGCTCACCGCTACCCAGGACTATTCCTTGTTCCACATTCTCAACGATTACTCGACCGCCCTCTGGGAGCAGCAATTCAAGATCATTCTGGCCAAACACGGGCTGATCAACGTGATCGTGCACCCGGATTACATCAACGGCCCGCGGGAGGAGGCGGTTTACCGCGACCTGCTGCAGCTCTACTGCCGGGTTCGCAAGGAAGAGAATGTGTGGATCGCGCTTCCCAAAGAAGTCAATCGCTGGTGGCGGCAGCGCAGCCGCATGAAGCTGGTGGCGGAAAACGGGCAGTGGCAGATTGAGGGAGCGGGCAAGGAACGTGCCCGGATTGCGCTCGCCAGCCTGGATGGAGACCGCGTGAGTTACCGGGTATTGCATCCTTCCGAAGAGATTGCCGCCTCCTCTTTTGCCACCTCGAACGCGGTTGAACCGGCGTAAACCGCACGCCGTCAGGCTTGGCTTAACCAGCGACTACCCGCGCCCACACTCGCATCCACGCCACCCACACCATCGCACCCAGGCCCGACCCCAGAACGTTATTGATCAGGTCCGTGGCCGAGGAGTCGCGCGAAGGCAGGTAAACCTGCAGGGCTTCGATCGTGATGCTGACGGCGAAACCCGCCACCATCGCCCAAAGAACGCTGCGCAACTCTGATTGCCGGCGATTGTGATGAGAGTAGCTGGCCACCAGAAATCCAAAAGGCATCAATCCCACAATATTGAGGAACACATCGCGGGTGTGGCTGAAGCTGCGCCGGGTGGGAGGGTCCAGAAACTCCCGGTGCGGCGGCGAGAGCCACTCCGGCATTTCGAGGCCCGGCTTTCCACCAACCAAGTTGTGGATGGCGGCGCCTGATCCTTCGCTAAACGGAAAGACGGCCGCGATCCCTGGCTGGGCTGTCAGCCCCTGGGCCTGACCATGCTCCCAGCGCTGGCGGTCGCGCGCCACTTCCGGCCAGCTCAGCTCGCGGCCGTAAATCGCCAGGCCGAGGATCTTTCCCGTCCAGGCGGCATGTCCTCCCGGAGAGTTGCCAATCACCAGCTGGCCGCCCAGCGTCAGCGGGCTTGGCCGCGTGCCGGGGAAGCCGCGCATCAGCTCATCGTTGCGGTACACGTAAGTGCCGGAAGGCCCGGCAACAACCGTCAAGAAATCGGTCTGGTCGCGGCGCAGCGCGTCCACAACAGTGAGGCGGAACATGCCGGCGGGGTGGTCGGCATCCACATAACGGCCCTGCAGAAAAAGGTACTGGCGCGCCTTGCAGATGGTAAACCAGTCGGAACGGTCGGGCCGATATAATGAGAGAATCTCGGCATAATCGCCGAAGTCGTAGCGCGAAGGCTGAAGCCAGAGTTCAACGGTGATCGCGCCGGGCTGTGAGCCCGGGCCCTGCAGCAGCAGCGGCTGATGCGACCAGGCGATGCCGTAAGCACTGAAACTCAGGCCGGGCGGCTGAGTGAGCCAGACGGCACTATTTTTGCAGAAGAAGTTAAACGGCCAAAGCCCGCCGGTGAGAAGGCCGGCCAGCATAAGCAGACAGAAGATGGGGCGGGCTTTTCTGATCATGCGGCGGACGGTCTTTCGCACCCGGAGTGCCAGGCGGCCGGCAGGCAGTTGTGATTTTCGATTCCCAATCGCGCCATCAGGAATTGCTTCTGCTGTACAACATAGCATGAAGGTTGTCAGCAGGGAGGACGGCGCGCCAGCACTGCGCAGGTTCTGACCACATGCCGCAGCCGATTCTTGTCACCGGAGGGGCCGGATTCATCGGAGCGAACTTCATCCGCCAGTGGCTGGCGGCGGAGGAAGCCCCGGTCATCAATCTCGACAAGCTGACCTATGCCGGCAACCTGCGCAATCTGGAGGATGTCTCTGCCGGCCCCGGATACAGCTTTGTGCAAGGCGATATCAACGACCGTGGGCTGGTCGCGAAGCTGCTGGCGGAAAGACGTCCGCGGGCCATTGTGCACTTTGCCGCCGAAAGTCACGTGGACCGTTCCATTCACGGCCCGGATGATTTTATCCGCACTAACGTCAACGGCACCTTCGCTTTACTCGAGGAAGCGCGCGCCTACTGCGCGGGGCTCGGCCCCGCAGGCGGTGAGTTTCGCTTAGTGCACGTCTCCACCGACGAGGTCTATGGCTCGCTGGGGCCCGAGGACGCGCCTTTCTTCGAATCCACGCCTTATGCTCCTAATAGCCCGTATTCGGCCTCGAAGGCGGCCTCTGACCATCTGGTGCGGGCGTATCACCACACTTATGGCCTTCCGGTCCTCACCACCAACTGCTCGAACAACTACGGTCCGCACCAATTTCCCGAGAAGCTGATTCCGCTCATGATTCTCAATGCCCTCCAGGGGAAGCCGCTCCCAGTTTATGGGGACGGGCAGCACGTCCGCGACTGGCTGTACGTTGCCGACCACTGCGCCGCGATTCAAATCGTGCTGGCGCGCGGGAGAGTGGGCGAGACCTACAATATCGGGGGCGGAAACCAGAGGCGCAACTTCGAGATCGTGGAGACAATTTGCGCCATTCTGGATGAGCTGCGGCCCGGCGACCCGGTAGTGCCACACCGCCAGCTCATCAAGTTTGTGGCCGATCGCCCGGGTCATGATCGCCGCTACGCGATGAACTCCGGCAAAATCGAGGGCGAGCTGGGCTGGCGGCCGAAGGAGACTCTGGAAAGCGGGCTGCGCAAGACCATCGCCTGGTATCTGGCCCATGAGCGGTGGACCCAGGAAGTCACCAGTGGCAGCTACCGGCAATGGATTTCCGTCCAGTATTCTCTTTAAGGCTGTGTTTGAGGACTACCCGGCGTGACTGATACGAGCACAACCGCTGCCCCGTACAAAGGTATCATCCTGGCCGGAGGGTCGGGAACGCGGCTCTATCCCGTGACTCATGCGGTGTGCAAGAGCCTGCTGCCTATCTTCGACAAGCCGATGATCTACTATCCCCTCTCCACCCTGATGCTGGCAGGGATTCGCGACATCCTGATCATCTCCACCCCCCAGGACACGCCAAAATTTCAGCAGATGCTGGGAGACGGCCATACGCTCGGGGTGAGCTTCCAGTATGCCGCGCAGCCCCGGCCGGAGGGCATTGCGCAGGCCTTTCTGGTGGGCGAGAAGTTCATCGGTTCTTCCTGCTGCGCACTGGTGCTGGGGGATAACATCTTCTACGGCCACGATCTGGTGAAGACTCTGCGCGAAGCCGTCACGCGAAAGACCGGCGCACGAATTTTTGCCTATCCGGTGCAGGATCCGGAGCGCTATGGGGTGGTCGAGCTGGATGCCGCTGGCCGCCCGTTAAATCTGGTAGAAAAGCCCAAAGTTCCCAAATCGCGTTACGCGGTGACGGGCCTCTACTTCTACGATCCGGAGGTCGTGGAGATCGCCCGCTCGTTGAAGCCTTCGCAGCGCGGCGAACTGGAAATTACCGATGTCAACCAGGAATACCTGAACCGCGGGCAGCTCGAAGTCAGCTTGATGGGGCGGGGGATGGCCTGGCTCGATACCGGCACGCACGAGGCCATGCTGGAAGCGTCTTTGTTCATACAGACCATCCAGACCCGCCAGGGCCTAATGGTTGCCTGCCCGGAGGAAATCGCCTATCGCAATGGCTATATAACGGCGGAATGTCTGGAGGCCGTTGCCGCCCCCATGAGGAACCGTTATGGCCGCTACCTGCTGCAACTGCTGCAGGAGAAGGTCTTTTGATGAACTCATCCTCGGCCGCGCCTGCGGCTGTGCGCGTCATCGAAGGTGAGCTGCCCGGCATTCTGATTCTTGAGCCTCGGGTTTTCGGCGACGCGCGCGGTTTCTTCTTCGAGAGCTACAACGAGAGGACGATGGCCGAGGCTGGAATCGGCGCCCATTTTGTCCAGGACAATCATTCCTTGTCCGCGCGCGGGGTGCTGCGCGGCCTGCATTACCAGCTGCGGCAGCCGCAGGGCAAGCTGATCCGCGTAGTCACGGGTGAAATTTTCGACGTGGCGGTGGACCTGCGGCAGAGTTCGGCTGCCTTTGGCAAATGGTGCGGAGCTTTACTCTCAGGCGAAAGCAAACGCATGTTGTGGATTCCTGCCGGCTTCGCGCATGGCTTTCACGTCCTCTCGGAAAGTGCGCATGTGCTCTATAAGGCCACGGATTACTATTCCGGCGCAGACGAGCACTGTATCGTATGGAACGATCCGGACCTGGCCATTGACTGGCGGCTGGCCGGTCTGCCCACCCTGTCTCCTAAAGACGCCTCGGGTCTTTCCTTCAGGGACGCGGCGAAGTTTCCTTAAGCCAGGCCTGTGCGGTTCCATTTTGGGAATTACAGCACATAAGCTGCGCAATCTGTGATCAATGACCTTGGGAGCGCCAAGCCAACATCCTAAAATTTCAGCCTCTCATGGCCATTTCTCTGGTCACCGGCGGCGCAGGGTTCATGGGCTCCCATCTGGCCGAGCATCTGCTGCAGCGTGGCGGCCAGGTGGTAATCCTGGATGATCTCAGCGGCGGGTTTACCGAGAACGTTCCTCCGGAGGCGACTTTTATACAGGGCTCAATTCTGGACCATGCCCTGCTGGAGCGGCTCTTCGAGCGGTACTCTTTCGACTACGTCTATCATTTTGCCGCCTATGCTGCCGAGGCCTTAAGCCATTTCATTCGCCGCTTTAACTACAGCAACAATCTGACGGGCACGGCCAACCTGATCAACGAATCGGTGAATCACGGGGTGAAGTGCTTTGTGTTCGCCTCTTCCATTGCGGTCTATGGCGAGTTGCCCAGCCCCTTGACCGAGGAGATGACGGCCATGCCCGAAGATCCCTATGGCATTGCCAAGCTGGCGGCCGAGCAGGACCTGAGACTCGCCCACAAGATGTTCGGCTTGCCTTACGTGATCTTCCGTCCGCACAACGTGTACGGCGAGCGCCAGAACATTGCCGATGCTTACCGCAATGCCGTGGGAATCTTCATGAACCAGGTGCTTAAGGGCGAGCCCATGACCATCTTTGGCGATGGTGAGCAGCAGAGGGCCTTCACTTGTGTTCGCGACGTAATCCCGATTCTGGCGGATTGCGTGCACGTAAAGGATGCGCAGAACCAAGTTTTCAATATTGGTTCAGATACTCCTTCCACTGTGAATGAACTGGCGCATAGGGTTGCCTCGGCCTTGGGCAGAGCGTGCAAGATCAAATACCTTCCGCCTCGAAGCGAGGCGAAGATCTCTTTCTGCGGCCATGAAAAAATCAGGCGAGTATTTAGGACGGCTCCCGAGACTTCGCTGGAGCGGGGAATTCATGCGATGGCAAAATGGGTAAGAGCGCATGGCCCGCGGCAAAGCCGTAGCTTCGAAGCTATCGAGATTTCCAAGAATCTGCCCGCGGGCTGGCGCCGCGCCGCCTGAAACCATAATTTCGGCCGCGCACGCCGGGCAAACCAGGCGGCTGCGGTGGGGAGGTGGAAATGAACAAAACGCTCAAGATTATCGCGATAGTTCTGCAGCTGGCTTCGTTTCTTGCGGCCCTGGCTTCATTGTCGGCGATGATGGACGCCGGTTACCGCACCAGTAGTGCGCAGGAAGATGCTGCGAAAGCGAATGTTCTGACCGACCTGGGCCGGTTGCAGTTTGATCGGGCCGAAGGGCAGGAGCGCGCGGCGAGCGCGGACGAGGCATCGGACGCTCTGGCTGCCGGGTTGTCATTGATTGTGTTCTTGCTCGCCGCCGGCGTCTGGCTGCTGGCCGATATCGCTGGCCACTTCCCCTTACGGCTGGCTGCATTGCAATCGCAGTCCGGGCCGCCACTTAAGCGCGCCGCCTGAGAGGGCGGTTCAGCTCGATGCAGCTGGCAGGGACTTCATTGGCTGTCCCAGTATTGGCCTTACGGCATGGTTCTTACGGCCGCAGTCAGCTTCGGAGTGCGATAGGCTGAAATAGGGATGCAAGCTTCGAACTCACGCCCAGCCGTGCGGCACGCGCTCTTCGCCGGATTGGTTGGTCTCGCCGTGGCCTTTTGCCACCAGGCCTGGGGGATTGTCTTCGACCGGGGGCTGACCTCAGATCAGTATTCCCATATTCTTCTGGTTCTGCCGGTGAGCTTGATTCTACTTTATATGCAGCGGGCGCAAATCTTCGCCCAGGCCGGCTACAGCAAGTTCGGCGCGGCGCTGCTGCCTCTGATTTTCGGCGCATTCGTGGTGGCGGAGCATTATTGGCCTCCGCCCAGCGCCAATGATTTCGTCTCTCTCTCCCTGCTCTTTTTTGTTCTCTGGTGCCTCGCCAGCTTTCTTCTCTGCTATGGGCCTCGCGCCTTTCGGACTGCGTCTTTTCCCCTGCTGTTCCTGGTCCTGATGGTCCCGCTGCCCGATGGCCTGCTGCAGCGCGCCATCACCGTGCTGCAAAACACCTCGACCGAAGCCACCGTGCTCTTCTTCTCCGCGGCGCGCGTGCCTTTCACCCGCCATGGAACCGTCATCGTCCTGCCCAGGCTGAGCATCGAGGTGGCGCGCGAGTGCAGCAGCATCCGCTCCAGCCTGATTCTGTTCATCAGCAGCTTCGTGCTGGCACATCTTTACCTGAAGCGCAGGTGGCAGAAGATCGCGCTGGTGCTGCTGGCCATTCCGCTCTCCGTCATCAAGAATGGCCTGCGAATCTTTACCCTGAGCATGCTGGGAATGTATGTGAATCCCGGCTTTCTCAGCGGTAACCTGCATCACCATGGCGGCATCGTGTTTTTTGCCATTGGCTTCGCCATCCTACTGGCCGTGATCTGGCTATTCCGCAGGTTGGAACCGCGCCAGGCGGCTTCGGCTGGGCGCGAATAGCTGCGCGCTTCCCGCCGCCAGGAATAATGGGGAAAACTCGAAGATCCACAGAAGAAGGCTTGAAGCAGCATCGGCAGATTCCGTGATAGACGGAATCTGCCTTTTTTATTGGACCGGGAGCTTACGGCGAAGGAATGGTCGCCGAGACCTCGCCGGAGTACGAGCTTTCGTTGCCGCTCGAATCCACCGAGGTAACGACGTAGTAGTAGGTCTGGCCGCCCTGCACGGTGCTATCGGTATAGCTGGTGGTCGGCACTGCCGAGGAATTCAGCCGCGAGTAAGGCCCGCCCGACTGCGTGCCCCGATAGACGTAGTACCCTGCCACCGAGGAAGACTCCTCCCAGGAAAGGGTCACGCTGTGCTGCGATGAGGGCGAGGTTGAGGTTCCTGTGCCCGAAAGCTTCTGCCCGGTGGGCGAATTCGAAGCATCGCTGATAAAGGAAATGTTACCTGAGGCGCTGCCCGCGGCCTGCGGGCTGAAACTCACGGTGAAGGATACGCTCTTGCCGGCAGCGATCGTCACAGGGAAGCTGATGCCGCTGACCGCGAATCCCTGGCCATTCCAGGAGGCGGAAGAGACCGTCACGCCGGCATTTCCTGCGCTGAGGGTTCCGCTCAGGTTCTTGCTGCCGCCTACGGTCACGCTGCCGAAGTTCAGGGTGGAGGGTGAAACCGCCAACTGCCCACTGGCCAGCCCCGTCCCGCTGAGGGGAACGGTTGCCGGGTCCGCCTGTCCATCCACCGAGATGGAAAGCATCCCGCTGGCATCACCGGCAGACTTGGGTTTAAAGGCCACCGAAATCGTCAGGTTATCTCCCGGGTTCAAGGTCACGGGCAGGCTGCTGGTGCTCACGCTGAACCCAGTGCCCGTGGTCGTCACCTGAGAAACTGTGATGGTAGCGCCCACGCTGACGGAAGAATTTGTCAGAGTGACCGATTTGGTGGCGCTGCCGCCGACTGCCACGTTGCCAAAATCCAGACTCGAGCTGCTGACGCCCAGGCTGCCTACGGGATTCGTGCTGGTGGAATTGAGGTGGTTGGCCCCGGTGCCGCAGGAAATGCTGATAGCAGCTGCGAGGAAGGCAATGGCGGCACCTTGCCAATTGCGGGGGAATCGAATCCTGCTCATCCGCCTCCATTATCCGGATAGGGCGTTTACTCACACCAGAGTCCGGAAAGACATGCACCGCTGCAGGTTCTG
Source organism: Terriglobales bacterium (assembly GCA_035517775.1). GTDB lineage: Bacteria > Acidobacteriota > Terriglobia > Terriglobales > Acidobacteriaceae > DATIYF01. The sequence continues at coordinate 66,749 of DATIYF010000105.1, read as the reverse complement.
GTAATACTTCCGTAAGTCTTGAATGGGCCGCTGGAACGGAGTGGCGGTGGTGCGGACTTGCGCAGCCCCGGGCTCAACTATTTAGTTGCTTAAAAGGTTGGGTGATTCTAACCCATTCCGGGCGAAATGGAATGTCTCACTGGTACATGTCTCTGTGCAAAATTGAAAAGAAATATCGTACCTGGATGACTGGTACTTTCGTGTGGTCGCGATCGCAAACCGACGAATGCATGTAATTGTTCAGAGAATCACGGCAACTGTCACTTACACAATAGATTGCCATCTACGAAGTGGGGACGACAGCCTTGACCTCGTTGGAAGGGATGCTTTCAGACCCGCTCTCATCCACGCTCGTCACCGTGTAGTAGTAGGTCTTTCCGTTCTGCACGGTGGCGTCGCTGTAGAACGTTCCCCCTTCGAGAACCGGATTGATCTGACTGTATGGCCCGCCTGATTGCGTTCCGCGGTACACGTTGTAACCGGAGACGCCGGAGGAGCTTGGGTTCCAGGAAAGCGCAACGGTGTGCTGGTTGGGGGCGATTCCAATCCCACTGACGACGAAACTGGTAGGAGAGTCCCCGGCATTGCTGAGCAGGGAAACCAGCGCCGAAGTCGCGCCGCTCGCCGTCGGGGCAAAATGCAACTGGAAGGTCGCGCTCTGACCATCCGCCAGAGTCAGCGGCAGGGTAAGGCCGGTGATGGTGAACTCCGGATCGGTGGTGCTGGCCGAGGAGATCGTAACATTGGGCCCGCTGGCGGTGATGGTGGCGGAGGTATTGGCCGTCGAACCGGTGGTGACATTGCCGAAATCGTATATCTGCGGCGAGTTGTCCAGGCTGCCGGGAGTCTTGCCCCCGGCGCCGAGATGCAAGGGGAGTTCCGGGGTGGTGCCGCTGTTGGCAAAGTAGATGTAGGCATCCACCACAGAAACCGACGGAGGAGCCACGTTGACCGTGAACGTCAGGCTTTGCCCCGGATCCAAGGTAAAGGGAACGGTTATTCCGCTCAAAGAGAACCAGGCGCTGGTACTGGTGTAGCCGGAGACAGTGACTCCCGCCGTCCCCGCATTGCTCATGGTGATATCTGCACTCCTGCTGGAGCCGATCAGAACATAACCGAAGGATTCGATAGTGGGAGAAAGCGAGAGTGTGCCCGAGGGCGCTTGCCCTACGCCGGCCAGCGGAATGGAGAAGACGGAATTGGTGGCGTTGGAGGTGAGATTCAAAGCGCCACCAAGGCTACCGGCACTCACAGGAGCAAAAGTGACTCCCAGGAGAGCGCTCTGGCCAGCCTGAATGGTGACCGGCAGGCTCATCGCCGCAAGGCCGAATCCCGCGCCGCCGACTGAGGCTTTGGAAATCGTCACCGGGTATTTGCCGGTGTTGCTGATGGTTTCCTGCAGTGTGACGGTTTGACCGTCAACCAGCGTGCCGAAATTCAGGCCGCCGCTGGAGGAAACGAGAGTGCCTGCGCCTCCTCCAGCTCCAACGTGGAGCGGAAGCGAGGGTGTAACGCCATTATTGGCGAGGTATATGTGGCCGTCCACCGCAGTCACGGCGTCAGGCGTGGCCGTGAGCGCGAACGTAACGCTTTCTCCTCCAGCCAGGTTGAGGGGAAATGTGATGCCGCTTATTGTGAACCAGGGGCTGGTGCTGGTGTAACCGGAGACAGTCACGTTGGTTGCGCCGGCATTGCTGAGGGTTACATTTACGCTCCGGCTCGACCCCAACACAATGTAACCAAACGACTCGACGGTGGGAGTCAAGACCAGCGTGCCCGGCGGAGCTACGCCGGTTCCGGCAAGCGGAATCGAGAAGGCCGGGTTGGTGGCGTTAGAGGCGAGAACCAGGGCGCCGCTAAACGTGCCGTTGGTGGTTGGCGCAAAGCCGAGGGAGAAGACCGCGCTCTCTCCCACAGCTAGGGTAAAAGGAACACTCACCGGCGTGAGGCTGAAGCCTGACCCCGAGACAGAAACCTGGGAAACGACAACGGGATACTTGCCAGTGTTGCTGACGGTTTCCTGCAGCGCTGAATTCTGCCCTTCGATAACCGTGCCGAAGGCCACACTCGCGTCGGCGGAGACAAGGGTTCCTGCGCCGCCTCCGGCCCCCACATGGAGGGGAAGGGATGGGGTCGAGCCGTCGTTGGCAAAATAGATATAGGCATCCACCACCGAGGCCGCCTGGGGTGTTGCGGTTACAGTGAAAATCGTGCTCTGTCCCGGACTAAGGGTCAATGGAAAGCTGATACCGCTTAAAGAAAACCATGAACTGGTGCTGGTGTAGCCGGAGACAGTCACGCTGGCGGTCCCGATATTGCTAAGGGTGATGTCCGCGCTGCGGCTCGATCCCAACACGATGTACCCGAATGATTCCACGCTCGGGCTCAGGACAAGCGCGCCCCCTCCCTGACTCGTGCTGGCAAGCGCAACTCTGAGGTTCGAATTGCCGCGGTTCGGGACAAGGTCCAAGCTGCCGCTCAAACTGCCTGGGCTGGCCGAAGAAAAGCGTGTCGCTCCGCCGCTGTTGGCCGGCGTGCGGGGTGCGCTCGCGGTTTGCCCCGGGGCCGTATTCCCAAGCGAGGGCACGGCGGGCGTCGCTGTAATGGAGGAGCCAAGCCCAATCTGACCGAACGCCAACTGAGAGACGAAAGCGGCTTCCAGCAAAAACAGCACCACCACCACGAACAGCCCCAGGAGAGGTCGAACAAGCCTGTTCATGCCTTCCAAAGTCTCTGGTTTTCTCAACTAATACTTGAAGGTCACAGGAGTGCAAGGCAGAAACACAAAGGTTTGCATACCTCTGGAAACTGAGGTCTGAGGAAGCCGGGATAAGGGCTGTTCTTCCTCCAAAGCCTGGGCCGAGCTGCCCTAGGGCGTAGGCACGGAAGCGCTTACCTCGTTGGAATGGCTGCTCTCGCTGCCATCGCTGCCCACGGCCGTGGTCACATAGAAGTAAGTCTGGCCAGCCTGCACCGAGGAATCGGAGTAGCTGGTGCCATCATCCACGCTCGAGTTCAGCCTGGTGTAGGGCCCGCCGCTCTTGCTGCCACGGTAGACGTTGTAGCCAACCACTGCCGAGGAGGAGCTGGCGTTCCAGGAAAGATCTACGCTGTGCTGGGCTGCGGCCGTGGCGGTGCCGCTCAGCGAGGCCACGAGAGGCGTGCTGGAGCCTGCCGTAACGAAGGAGAGCGTCGCGGAGGCAGAGCCGCTGCTCTGGGGCGTGAAAGTCACGGTAAACGAGGCGCTCTTGCCGGCCTGGATAGTCGCCGGCAGCGAGGTCCCGCTTACCTGGAACTCGGGGGTGCTGGCCGAGGCAGAGTTGATGGTCACGCTCGATCCGGTGGCGGAAAGCGTCACCGTCAGGTTCTTGCTTGAGCCCACGGCCACGCTGCCAAAACTCAGGCTGGTGGGCGAGACGCTGGCCTGCCCGACCGCAGTGCCGGTCCCAGAAAGCGAGATACTCGGCGCAGTTCCGCTGGCGCTCGATACCATGGCGATGGTTCCGCTGGCGCTGCCAGCGCTTTGCGGAGCGAACTGAACGTTAAAGGTGAAGGTCTGTCCGGCGGAGAGGGTCATGGGCAGGCTGATGCCGCTCACGCTGAAACCATTTCCACTGGCATTGACCTGCGAAACCGTGATGCTGGCGCCGCCGGAGTTGGTCAGAGTCGCCTGCTTGCTGCTGTTGTCGCCAACCTGCACGCTGCCAAAAGGAATGCTGGAGGGGCTGGCGGCCAGCGTCCCGGCGGCTGTTGCCGTGCCGGAGACTGCGATCGTCAGGCTGGGATTCGATCCATTACTGCTGATGGTCAGGTTCGCGCTATCGCTGCCCGCCGACTGCGGCGAATACACCACGTTGAACGTTGTGCTCTTGCCCGCCCCCAAGGTCAGCGGCAGGCTCAGGTTGTTCAGGTTGAAATCTGAACTGGAAAGCGAGGCGCCGCTGACGGTCAGGCTGGCGCCGCCGGAGTTAGTCAAGGTGGCCTGCAGGGTCTGGCTGCTGCCCGCGGCCACCGATCCGAAACTCAGAGTCGAGGGATTGGCGGAAAGCGCACCGGGGCTGACCGCGGTTCCTGATAGAGCGACAGTAAGAGTCGGAGTCGGAGCGTCGGAAGCGACGGTCAGGCTGCCGCTGGCGCTGCCTGCCGACTGCGGCGCAAAGGCAATGGTGGCCGCTGCGCTCTGCCCGGCGGAGAGCGTGACCGGAAGATTCATGCTGCTCAGGCTGAAGCCGGCGCCGCTCACGGTGGCGCTGCTGATGGTGACACTGGATCCGCCGGAATTGGTAATGGTAGCCGTAGCTTTCTGGCTGCTGCCCACGGTTACGCTTCCAAAGGAAACCGCCCCCGCAGTCAGGGAGCCGTCGGCCATACCCGTGCCGCTGAGAGCGACGGTCAGGGAAGGATTGGTGGCATCACTGGTGATGGCAAGGCTGCCGCTGGCAGCGCCAGCGGACTGAGGAGCAAATGAGCAATTGAAGGTGGCGCTCTGGCCCGCGGGCAAAGTCATTGGAGTACTCGCAGTGCTCAAATGAAAGCCCGCGCCGGTTATGCTGGCCTGGCTGATGGTAACGGTGGACCCGCCGGAATTGGTCACCGTTACCGACTGGTCTTGCGTGCTGCCGACGCGGGCGCTGCCAAAGCTTACGGCCGCAGGCGCAACCAGTTGACCGTCGGTCAGTCCGCTCCCGGCCACCGGAATCGTGACCGTGGTGCTCTCGCTGGTATCGTGCGGCTTGAGCGCCCCGCCAGAATGCCGAGAATTCGGAGCCAGCAGCGAAATGCTGGCGGTCACCACCACGTTGGAACTGATCGCCCCGCGGGACTTGGGGCTGAACGCCGTCCGGAATGACAGGCTCTGATTCGGAGACAGGCTTACCGGCAGAGCCACACCGCTCACCGCGAAGTTGTTTCCGCCGGCCGAGATTTGCGAGATGGTGACGCTGGTATCACCGGTGTTGGTCAGGGTCGCCGATTTGGCCACGCTACTGCCTACTCTTACGCTGCCGAAAGTCAACTTCGAAGGGTTTGCCGCCAGCTCTCCGGCGGCAATGACGTCGGCGGCCAGGGAAATGGCCGGCGTGGGGTTGGGCGCATTGCTGGAAACCGCGATGGTGCCCGAAGCCGTGCCCGCGGAGTGCGGGGTGAACAGGATCTGAATCCACACGTGCTGGCCAGAATAAACGGTGAAGGGGGTCCTGGTGTTCACCAGGCGAAAGCCGGTTCCGCTCACCGTGACCTGGCTCACCACCACCCGGTGGCGGGTGGGATTGTAGATGGAGTTCCACATGAGCTGGCTGTTTCCGGCCACCACAGTACCGAAGTTCATGGTGGAGCTTCCCACGACCAGGGCCTGAGTGTTGTTGTCCGGAGAAGGTCTGCCTTCCAAACCCTGGCAACCCATCAGACTTGTGCAGACAGTGAGGAGAAGAATGTAAGCATTGCAGCGCGAGCGGAGAGCCTTCACCGAAGACCTCTATTTCAAGCCATATCGCCCGGCAATATGGCGGGGGATTGAACCGCTCTCCTGTCTGCCCGTACGGCGAAACGGGCAGCAGAAGGATGCAACCCCGCCAGCATGCCCCCCACGGAAGTAACCTGGAAAGATTTCCGAAGTCCAATCACGGAAGTGCGAAAGGACAAAGGTGGTACTGCAACCTTCGCGTACCGGAGGTTACGGGATAATCATCTGGTAAACACCCGTGAACTACAGAAGAACCCGGACACAACGTGGAAAACAGCAGCGAAGTACAGCCGGAAGGAAAATTAAGCAGGCCAACTCTTCAATCAAGCTGGATGGCTCAATGATCAGCGCTGAGAATTGGGAACTCAGAACTGAGAACTTGCCTCAGCAATGGAGTTGGAAAGTATTCAGCTTCACTCAGGGGTTGAAGCCGCGCCTTCGCCGCGATTCTTTGCGAGATAGCTTCTGAACCACTGCGATCGCATCTGCCTGGGAAGCAAGAAGATCAACTTCAGCCAGGTCTTTGCCGGTCAAGCCGTAGGCATCAAAGAAGTGCACGACGACGTCTGGCTGGTCAGCTTTATGGATTATGATCTCGGATACTTCGATCTGGAGACCCGGTGTGCTCGAACCGCTCGCGAACCCGTTTGGCCCAAAACTGTTACCTATGTCTTAGGTACGTTCTGTCACCCATGTCTCCGGGCTGGACCCTTGAGCTCTGGTGAGCGCGGCAGGATTCGAACCTGCGACCCATGCCTTAAAAGGGCATTGCTCTACCAACTGAGCTACGCGCCCACTGTCTTTCAATCTAGCACAAAATAAATTCAGAGCGAGACGGGCGCGCAGGCATGCGCAAAACATCGTGTCAGAGCGTCGAAGCCTGGAATGTTTGAGCGACCAATCCTGCAGTTCTTTTTTAGGCACGGCCGAGAGCGGCTATCTCCACAGATCCAGCACAATACAGAAAGCCCGCCTTGGCGGGCTTTCTGCGGAGCCGAGGTTCTCTGCGGCTCTCCGGGCTTGAGTTCGAGGCATGCTCAACGCGTCATGGCCACGATCACATCCGTGCTCGCGTTGTTGGCAGCCTGCATTTCCTTCTCCAGCTTGGTGCCGGCGATCCCCACTCCGCGGCCGCCATCCCCCCACACTTCCCGCAGGAAGTAGTGAGTGCCCAGCTGATGGAAAACCAGCTTAGGATGAATGTTGCTGGAGCCGATCAGCGACGAGGTCAAAGCGAGTACCTGCCGCCCGGTCTCGCAGTTGGACAGGAAGATCGCAGTGCGGCTCAGGTCATTGTAGGTGGCGCGGTAGCAGCCGGCCGGCAATTGCGTGTTCCCGACCGTGAAGCCAAAGGGCACGTCGCCCTTGACGACTTGAGCCTGGGCCACGGAGCCCAGCACCAGCGCGAGCGCCACGAGCGATAGAGTCCCGAAAAGGTTGCGTTTCATAACAGTCTCCTTTGGGGCTCCTTGCAGCGGAGCCCGAGCTGGAATTCGCAAGCCTTCCTTTCCGGAAGCCCGCGATCATGTCTTCCTACATTGCATGCTGCGGGCCAAACGCCGATGTGATTCTCCCCTGATGGATTTGCAACAAGATAGACAGCAATAGCAGTGAAGGTTCTTCTTCGCACGCCTGCCAAGAGTAGTTGAACGGTTACTCGCGGTAGCTTTCCGGTTCCCCGAAGATCGAATGCGGTTTTCCACCGGAAACGACATACGGTTCGGCTACACTGGACAACTAGAGAGAGTGTGGGATGAATCCCAGACTGGTGGCACTTTCCGGCGCGTCCGACCCAGTGACCTGGGCGGCACAGGGTGGCCCGCTGGTGTTAGGACGGGACAGCTCCAATCAGGTGGAGGTCCGCGACACTGCGGTTTCGCGCCAGCATTGCGCCATCACGGAGATTTCCGCCGGCATCTTTGAACTGGCCGACCTGCAGAGCCACCATGGAACCTTTGTCAACGGCGCCAAGATCACCCGCAAGATTCTTCAGCACGGCGACCGGATTCGTGTAGGCGACAGCGAGTTCGCATTTTTGACCGGCGCGCAGGAAGCGCTTTCGCCGCCACCGGCCTCCGGCCCGCAGAGCACAAGCGCAGAGTGGAAGACGAACTCAGAAGATGATTCCGGGCTGCTATCCAGCGCCTCCGGCATCATGCGCATGGCGCGCGATCTCACCGCCTTCTTCAAAGTAACCAAGGTTATTGTTTCGCGCGATACCGCGGCGCTGCAGCAGGAACTGCTGGCGCTGATCGGGGAAGTGATTCCCGCCACCCAGGCGGCCATCGTGCTGTTATCGAGCGCGCAGGAGGAGCCGGCCAAACCCTGCACCTGGAAGCGGGAAGGCGTCAGCGAACCAGACATCCTGGTGCGTGAAGACCTGGTGCGAAAGGTCACCTGGGAACGCTGCACCATTTATAACGAGACCACCTCTTCCGAGCACGTGCTGTGCGCCCCCTTGGTGGGAGTGGAACGAACCCTGGGCGTGATCTATCTCAGCTCGCCCGCGGCCGGGCCCGCCTTCGGCGAGGACCACGCCTGCTTCCTGAGCGCGGTTTCCCGCATTGCCGCCATTACCCTGGAGAACCTGGCGCGCCTGGATTCGCTGCGCGATGAGAATCAGCGCTTGCGGGCCGACGTGGGGGCCGAAACCGAGCTGCTGGGAGAAAGCCGCGCCATGCGCCGGGTTCGCGGCTTCGTGGCCCGGGTAGCGCCCAGCGATTCCAATGTATTGATTCGCGGCGAGAGCGGAACCGGGAAGGAAATCGTGGCTCGCGCCATTCACACCGGCAGCCCGCGCTCCGCCCAGCCTTTCCTTGCCATCAACTGCGCGGCCATCCCCGAAACTCTGCTCGAAACCGAATTATTCGGCCATGAAAAAGGGGCCTTCACCGGCGCCATCGCGGTAAAGAAAGGCAAGCTGGAGGCCACCGGCGAAGGCACGCTCTTTCTTGACGAGGTGGGCGACATGGCCCCGCTTCTGCAAAGCAAGGTGTTGCGGGTGCTGCAGCAGCGGGAGTTCGAACGAATCGGGGGCAATCGGCTGCTGCCCTTCAACGGCCGCGTGCTCGCCGCCACCAACAAGAATCTCGAGCAAGCCATCAAAGCCGGAGAATTCCGGCAGGACTTGTATTACCGCCTCAATGTCGTCTCCATCACTTTGCCGCCGCTGCGCGAGCACCGCGATGATATCCCCGGCCTGGCCCTGCATTTCGCCAACAAATATGCGGCCAAGTGCACGCGCAGCTTTACGGGCATTGCGGCCGACGCCCGCTCATTGCTCATGCAATACAGCTGGCCGGGCAACATCCGGGAGCTCGAAAACGCCATTGAGCACGCCATCGTGATGGGGTTGACCGACGAAATTCTGCCCGACGATTTGCCCACCGCGCTGCTGGAGGAGCAATCCTCGGCGCTCAGCTCCCGCCGCTATCACGACACCTTGAATCACACCAAGAAACAGCTCGTCCTCACCGCTCTTGGAGAGGCGGAGGGCAGCCCGGTCGAAGCCGCCCGCCTGCTGGGAATCCATCCCAAGTACCTGCACCGGCTTATCCGCAACCTCAACTTGAAATCCGAGGGCAAGCGTTCCGAGTAGACGGGTGCAGCGGCATTTTTCCGCCCGGCGGGTCGAAGGGCCGCCCTCAAATGACCGTCGAGTGAAGTTTCAGCGCTCGCCGACCAGCTCGGGAACTCCCGCAAGCTGCTCGAATTCTTCTTCCGTGAGCCGCAAACCGGCGGCGGCGATGTTCTGTTCCAGATGCTCGAGCGAAGAAGTTCCCGGAATCGGCAGCATGACGGGCGAGCGTCGCAGAAGCCAGGCCAGCGCCACCGCCATCGAACTGACCTGATGCGCTTTCGCGATCTGCCCCAGCAGTTCACCGGCGGCGCGGCCTCCTCCCAGCGGGAACCAGGGAATGAAGGCGATCTGGTTGCGCATGCAGTGGTCCACCACGTAGTCCCACTCGCGATCGGCGAAGCTATAGCGGTTCTGCACCGAAACGATAGGCACAATCTTGCGCGCCCGTTCAATGTGCTCCTGGGTTACGTTCGAAAGCCCAACCAGCCGAATCTTTCCTTCCTCTTTCAACTCGGCCAGCGTTTCTATGGAGGCTTCGAGCGAAACCACGGGATCGGGTATGTGCAGTTGGTAAACGTCAATACGATCCAGGCGCAGCCGCTTCAGGCTGCCCTCGACAGCCTTGCGCAGGTGAGCAGGAGTGGCGTTATGCGTCCACTGATTAGGGCCGGGCCGCTCCCATCCTCCTTTGGTGGCGATTACCATGCCGGCTGGATAGGGATACAGAGCCTCGGCGATCAGTTCCTCGCTGGTATAGGGGCCGTAGGAGTCGGCGGTATCTATGAAATTCACCCCCAGCTTGACGGCGCGCCGCAGGACCGCGAGTGCCGCCCTGCGGTCTTTGGGCGGACCCCAGATGCCCTGGCCCGTCAGGCGCATGGCGCCAAAACCCAGACGATTCACCGAAAGCTCGCCGCCGAGAGGAATGCTTCCCGCCAGAGTTGCCGAGACTTCTTGCTTGTTCACCACCACCTCCAAAATCCTTCTCGCTCCGTTCGATCAATTTGAGGTTTGCTTACCCGGATGCTGGGCATTGCCGTTATAGCTCACTCGCCAGATCGAGTTCGAGCCGTCATCACTCACCAGTAGCGATCCGTCGGGCGCGACGGCAGTCCCCACCGGCCGGCCCCAGACGTGCCCGTTATCCACTACAAATCCGGTCAGAAAATCTTCGTAGCTTCCCTGGGCGCGCCCCTCGTGCAGAGGCACGCGTATCACTTCATAGCCGGCGCGCACCCCGCGGTTCCATGAGCCGTGCTCCGAGGCGAAAATGTCTCCCTGGTACTCGGCGGGAAACTGCTTGCCCTCGTAGAACGTCAGCTCGAGCGAAGCATTATGCGGTTGCAGCAGGACGTCCGGCACAATGGCCTTGGCTTTCAGTTCGGGATGCTTGCCGGCCAGGCGTGGATCCTGGTGGCCGCCGATATACCACCATGGCCAGCCGTAAAAACCGCCGGCCTGCACCTCAGTGATGTAGTCAGGCACCAAGTTGTCGCCAAGCGCGTCGCGCTCATTGACCGAGCACCACAATTCGCCCGTCTTCGGCTGAATCGCCAAGCCGCCCCCGGCGTTGCGAATTCCGTAGGCATAGATCTGCATTCCCGAGCCATCGGGATTGAACTGCAAAATATCGGCGCGGTCTTTCTCCTCAGGATGGGTGTCGGGATCATTCACGTTCGAAGCCGACCCCACGGCAACCAACATCTTCTTGCCGTCGGGCGAAAATACGATGGAGCGCGTCCAGTGCCCTCCGCCGAAAGGAAGGTCCACAATATGCTGCGGTGGCCCACTGGCCTGCAAATCCCCACTGTGATAAGGAAAGCGCACCACCGCATTGGTGTTGCCAACGTAAACCCATTGGGGATTGTCGCCGGGAGGATAGAAGGCGATTCCGTATGGCTGGTTCAACCCCGATGCGAAGGTTGAGGTTTGCTGAGGTTTTCCCTCGGCAGTCATGCCGCGAAAAACCTTGATATTGCCGGGGTCGCTCTCCGCCAGAAAGATATCTCCGTTCGGGGCGGTGCGCAGCAGTCTGGGATTGTCGAGCCCGCTGGCGTACTGCTGCACGCGGAACCCGGGCAGGGCCTGAGGCCAGGCATTCTTTGGCCGGGCTACGAGCTGTGGGGCATTGTCGGAGGAGTGGGTGGCGTAGGGCGCAGGCAGGTCCTTTACCGTGATCTGACGCCTGACACCGGGGTGCTCGTAGCGGAAATCTGTAAAGGGCGCCTGCGGGGATGGAGCATAAGTCGGAACCGGCGCTGCCGCCGCAGGCGCGGCTGGCGGAGTGGCCTGCGCGTTCTTAAGTGTCTGCAGGTAGGTGACGATCTGCCAGCGCTCACTCTCTGGCAGCTTGGCCCAGGAGGGCATGCCATTGCTTACCGATCCCTGGGTGATAAACCAGAAGACCTCTCCTGCCGGGACGGATTGCACGGGACCTCGCGTCAAGGGAGGAACGTTGCCGGTTCCGCGCCCGTTCACTCCGTGGCATGCGCCGCAGTACATTCCGTACAAGCTTTTCCCGGCCTTCACGGCGGCCCTTTGCCCCGCGTGGGGGTTCTTTAATTCCGTGCTGGACTGAGGGGCGTTGTGGAAATTCGCGTCCTGCGCCGCCACCGGCAGAGCCGAAACCGCCCAGGCGATCGCGCCGAGCAATGCCATAGAACCCAATACGGCCCGTATTTTCAAAGAAGTTCCCTCCGCGGACCATGCCGCCCAAAGTTTTGCGACGCTCGATTGGATGACTCAGACGCCGCCTTAGGTTCATCAGTTCTAAGCCGATCCGTGACAGGTACGGGATGCTACGGGCTCGGTGCCAAGAGCCCTGTGATGACGATCACATGCAATCGTGACCTTTGGCATCGTGCGGGAAGCGCACGAGACAGATTCTTGAGATTGAGGTTGCAGGGAGGAGGCCTTGCCCGCAAAGCGGCGAGCGGGCCGTAAGGAGGACAACTCGATGCAAAAGGAAATCTTAAGCGTGGTGGACCAGAGAACGGGCACAAGTTACGAGTTGCCCTTCTACAAAGGCACAGTGCGGGCGATGGACCTGCGGCAGATCAAGACCGGGCCCGACGACTTTGGCGTTATGAGCTACGATCCTGCTTTCCTGAACACGGCTTCCTGCCACAGCGCGATCACTTTTATTGATGGCGACAAAGGAATTCTGCGCTATCGCGGGTATCCCATTGAGCAGTTGGCTGAGAAGTGCACCTTTCTGGAGGTCGCGTATCTCATTTTATTCGGTGAGTTGCCCACCGAGGCGCAATTAAGTGAGTGGGTGAGCGACATTACCCACCACCGCATGCTGCACGAGACGACCAAGAAGTTTCTGGAAGGCTTCCGCTATGACGCCCACCCCATGGGCATGTTCATCAGCACCGTGGCGGCGCTTTCCACGGTTTACCCCGAATCCAGGCATGTGCACGATCCTGAGATACGGAAACTCGAGATTCAGCGCCTGATCGGCAAAGTGCCCACCATTGCTGCTTACACTTATCGCCACAGCCTGGGTTATCCGTACGTTTATCCCGACGATGAGCTCAACTACACCGAGAACTTCCTGAACATGCTGTGGAAGATGGTCGAGCCCAAGTACCACGCCAATCCGGTGCTGGCGCGGGCGCTGGATATTCTGTTCATTCTTCATGCGGACCACGAACAGAACTGCAGCGCGAACGTCATGCGAGCCGTCGGCAGCTCGCAGGCAGATCCCTACCTGGCCACAGCAGCCGCGGCGGCGGCGCTCTCCGGCCCCTTGCACGGCGGCGCCAACGAAGAAGTGCTGAAAATGCTGGACGAGATCGGCTCCAAGGATCGTGTGCCCGCCTACGTCGAAAAAGTCAAAGCCGGGCACGGCAAGCTGATGGGATTCGGCCACCGGATTTACAAGAACTACGACCCGCGCGCCCGGATCATCAAATGGGCTGCCGACCGGGTGTTTGAGGTTACCGGCAGGAACCCCAAGCTTGAAATCGCCCTCGAACTGGAGCGCATCGCACTGGAGGATGAATACTTCATCAAGCGCAAGCTCTATCCCAACGTAGATTTCTATTCCGGCATCATCTATCAGGCGGTTGGGTTCCAGCCCGAAATGTTCACCGTGCTGTTTGCCATTCCGCGCACGGTGGGCTGGCTGGCGCAATGGCAGGAGATGCTGGAGGATCCGGAGCAAAAGATCGCGCGCCCGCGGCAAATCTACGTCGGACACGACAAGCGCGACGTGCTTCCGATCGAGCAGCGCGGCCTGCAAGCGGCAGCTGCCAGGTAGGAACTCCGGCTTAGTGGCTGGAGTACATGGCGATGATGCGCTCGATGGCCCGCCGGCAGACGGCGCAGAACTTGTCGTAGCGCGTGAACATGATGCAGTTTTCCTGCGGCCGGTAGTAGCCCTGCGCCTCGTAGTTCGCCCCCTCGAACGCGCCTACATCCTCTGAGTACTTGTCTGTGGCGAGCAGTTTGTCTTCCTGAAGTTTTTCTCTCTCAAAAAGGGCATCCATTTCAGATTCCGGCTGGTTCTCGGCCCGCAGCTTCCTGCGCTCCGCCTGTATTTGGCGCTCGAAGGCCTCAAACTCTACTTTTTTCCAGGGGGTGGGAATGGGCGTGCCTTGCACCACCAGGTCTTGCCACTTGAGGTCGTGAGGATCGAGCAGCGCCGTGACGTTCGGCTCCCAGGGCTCGGTTTTCTTGGTCGGCGGCTGATAGGCGACGTCGGAGGTATAGTACTCATCCGCCAGCCCGGCGAAGTGATGGCCGAACTCGTGGACGAATACATATGGCGCCCAGTGGCTATCGGCGGCCACGGTGGCATAAAGGTTGAAAATTCCGCCGCCGCCGTAAGTCTTGCTATTACTCAGAATTTCGATGAACTCGTATGGCGCATAAGAGGCGATATCGCGCAGATCGCGGTTGTCGGTGGTCAGGATGTAGCGCTCGCTGTCGAAGGTGTCGTAGCTTGCGCCCAGCGGCGAACGGTGATGAACGCCGGTGGAAGGGCGCGAGATGCCGGATTCCGCTGCCGCCGGGCAAAGTCCCCAGACGTTGAACTGCGCCCGGTGCTCGCGGAAGGGCGAAGTCGAAAACAAAATCTCCACAAAGCGGCGGGCGTCTTTCTCGAACTTCTTGCGCTCGGCGCGGGTGTACCCGTCGCCCAGGATCAGCAAATCAACCTTGTCGGGCGACGGCCCCATCTTCTGAATTGTGATCAGCGGACCGGGTGAAGGCGGCTTTGCGGTATCAATGAATTTATCTTTAGGGTCAATGGCGGCCGTCCAGACATCTTGAAAGGCGTCGTTTTTGCGCTCTTTGAGGATGATTTTCACCGGCGCCGTGGGGGCAGGGAAGCGAAGAGACTCGGAAAATGTTCGGTTCATCGTCTTGGCTTCGTCGGTGGTGACCCATTCGCCGTAAATCGAATTGAAGCCGCGCGAGTAGAGAAGTTTGCCGCTGGCCGAATCACGCACCTCGAAGAAGTATGAGCCCAGACGGCTGTCGTCAATCGCCTGCGCCATATTTCCCGGCCATGGCAGCGGCTCGATCACAACCCGATCCACGCTGAACATTTCCTGGGTGGCATTGCCGGTGTGGGAATAATCGAGCCGCATGGTCGCGGTCTGGGCCGCAGCCAACACGGCACATGGAAATGACAAGAACAGCAAGACTGCGAGTTGATATCGCATAGTTGAGGATTCTAGCGCGTCATGAGGAATTCCACTTCCTGCTCGATCTCTGAAATGGCAACTGGAGCCAGATTGGCCTGGTGGAGTCGCTGGTCGAGTACAGGCAGTTTCGTCTTTTTGAAGGTTGCCCATTCGGCGATTCTGGCTTTCACCTGTTCGTCAGATTCCTGATACAGGGCAATGGCCTGGGAAGGCACGGCGCGGTCACCGCTCTCGACCACCTGCAACGCCGAGGCAATGCCGTAATAGGCGCTTTGCAAACCTGCAGAATGCTCGGATGCTGCCTGCTCGCCCAGAATGCTGCTGATCTCAGATTGAGCTTCCATCAGCGGCGGCTTCAGATCGCTGTGTTTCGCGCCGAGTTTCTGCTGCGCGTCCGCCAGTTGCTTCTGCACCGAGTTCATCTCCGCCAGGGCGCGCCGAGCTTCCATGGTTTGCGCAAATATCTGGCGGCCCCATCGCTGTTGTTCTGCGAGGGTTTCGGCGGTGGCCGGCGAGCGGGGATCCATGACCAACCGCAGCGGCTGGTTCTGTGTCTTGCCATCTACCGTGAGGCGCACGTCATACACGCCAGGCACCGCCTCCGGTCCCCGCGGATTCCGATACTCGGCTTCTTCATCCGCGTTCGGTCCGCCAGAGTTCTTCCAGGTAAAGTCCCACACGAAGCGATGCATTCCCGGCGTGGTTTCCAGTCGTTGCGGCTCGGGAAACCAGCGTTCCGCCACCGGAAGCGGAACGTGCCTGGTCGCGACGTGGTCCTCAGAGGAGAACCTGTGCACCAGATTGTGCTGCGCGTCGAAGATCTCCAGAACCGCTTCCTTTGCCGGAGATTTGAGAACGTAATCAATCAGCGCGCCGTCGGGCGGGTTCTTGGCTGTAGGTTCCTCGGGGGGTAGAGGCGTGCCGGGGAAGGTGTCGTTATCCACGCGGATTGCAGTCGCGGGATGGTAGAGCCACGCGGTCTTCGCCTTTGCCGCTTCCCCCATCTGGCGCAAAGAAGCAATGTCATCGAGGATCCAGAACGACCTGCCGTGCGTAGCGATCACCAGGTCATCGCCGTGAATAGTGAGATCGCGAACCGAACTGACGGGCAGATTCAGCTGCAAAGACTGCCAGTTATTGCCGTCGTCGAATGATACGTAAACTCCGCATTCCGTTCCGGCAAAAAGCAATCCTCTGGCCTGAGGATCCTCCCGAACCGCCCGCAAGAAGCACGAGCTCGCGATGCCTTGGGTGATGGACTGCCATGTCGCGCCGTAATCGCGGGTTCGGTAAATGTAAGGTTGCTGATCGTCAAGGCGATGACGATCTACGGCGGCGTAAGCCACCGCTGGGTCAAAGCGCGAAGCGTCGATCAGGGAAATCTTGCTCCAAACACCCAAGCCCTTGGGCGTAACATCCTGCCAGGTCCTTCCGCCATCGCGAGTAATGTGAATCAGCCCGGTATCGCTCCCCGCCCAGATCAGATTCCGGTTCAGCGCCGAAGGCGCGATGGTGAATACCACCCCATAACCGGCCTGTTTAGTGTTTTCGATCGTCGGCGGTGCGGGCGGTTTCTTGTCCTCCGAATGCTCCTCGGCACCGGTCAGGTCAGGGCTGATGGTTTCCCAGTGCAAGCCGCCATCCAGGGTTTTCATCACGTATTGCGTTCCCAGGTATAAGGTCTTCTGATCCGCCGGGGAGAACAGCAGAACTGGGGTCCAGGTCGCGCGATATTTTCGGCGATTGATCTGCGAGCCGAATTCCTGCGTCGGCCATGGCGAAACGCTCTGGCTGAGGCCGGTGCGGCGGTTGAAGCGGTCCACCGTTCCGTACGTCCCGCTCACGTAAATGATGTTGGGATCGTGAGGGTCGGGCGCCATATATCCGCTTTCGCTGGGGCCGGAGGGAAACCAATCGCGCGGCGTGATCTGCCCATGATCGGTACGGCTGAACACAGCCGCGCTGCCGCTGTCTTGCTGCGCGCCATAAACCACGTAGGGAAATTCGTCGTCGGTAATCACGTGGTATAGCTGGGCCGTGGGCTGGTTATACCAGGTGCTCCAGGTCTGGCCGCGGTCCAGGCTGATGGTGGTTCCCTGGTCGGTGCCCAGCACCATGCTGGAGGAGTTCTTCGGATCAACCCAAATCTGGTGGTAATCGTCGCCGCCGGGTGCACCCCGCACAATCGAAATGGTCTTGCCACCGTCTTCGGAGCGATACAGGGCGACATTGGGGACATAAATTACATCGGGATGGTTCGGATCAACCGTGAGGCTGTTGAAATACCATGCCCGGCTGGTAAGGCGCGGATCGGAATTGGCCAAGTTCCAGGTATTTCCGCCGTCGTCAGAACGGTAAAGGCCGGCGTACTTTGCCTCGATCAGCGCGTATACGCGGCGGCCGTCTGAAGCTACGGCCACACCGACCCGGCCCCAGTTACCTGCGGGCAAGCTGCTGCCACTGAGGCGCTGCCAGGTTTTGCCGCCGTCCTGGGAGCGGTAAAGCCCGCTGCCTGGGCCGTCAATAGGCGCATAGGTGCTCCACGGTGGACGATGCGTCTGCCATGCCCCGGCGAAGAGCAGCTTCGGATTGCTGGGGCAAATGGCCAGGTCAGAAATGCCGGTTTCCGGCCCCAGATCGAGAGCCTTGGCCCACTGCGCTCCTCCGTCCACCGACTTGAAAACGCCGCGCTGCTCATTGGGGCCATAGGCATGACCCAAAGCGCCCACGTAAACGACGTTGGGGTTCTGCGGATCTACTACGATGCGGCTGATCTGCCGGCTGTCTTCGAGTCCCACGTGTTGCCAGGTCTGGCCAGCATCGGACGACTTGTAAACCCCGTTACCGGAAGCAAGATCGGAACGAATGTCGGATTCGCCGGTCCCGACATAGACGATTTTCGGATCTGAGGGCGAAACTTCAATGGCGCCAATCGAACCGGCGGGCTGGCGGTCAAAGATAGGCTGCCACACTGTGCCTGCGTCGCTGGTCTTCCAGACACCGCCATCCACCCCGCCGAAATAAAAGGTAGTCGAGTCTCCCGGCACGCCGGCCACGGCAACCACGCGTCCGGCGCGGAAGGGGCCAATCAGGCGCCATTTGAGGCCATTGAAGAGGTCAGGCGAGACGGATTGCGCGGCCGCTGAGGCGGCGACCACAAGAAGCACAAATATGACGGAAGAACGGTACAGGCGCGGGGCGAATTTGCGCAATGGTCTTATCCCCAGTGTCTCCATCCAGTTTAGCGGAAGCGCTGGATTTTCTAAAATCTCGCGGTGATCGGTTTGCCCGAGTACTGCAGAACTTTGTCCGGCCGGCCAGTAGGAGTCACCCCGACGCCGTGATCTTCGTTCACGAGCACCACGTCAAACGTACGCGTTTCCAGCATGCCGGGGAATTGCCCTTCGCGCTCGCCGATGGTAAGCATCCGCTTGGCGTCATCCCAGTGGAAGGGAATCGTGGCGTACACACCTCGTTCGTAATCGTAGTTGTCGTTTTCGTCTTCGTAGAGAGTGAAATCGCCATCCTCGCCGCGGTAAATGCGCAGCTCGATGGGATCTTCCGGTTTCTGCGTGGACCATTCCATCTCGGGGCCGAGCGGCAGAACGGATCCGGCGCGAATGTACAACGGCAGCCGGTCCAGAGGAGCAATGGCGTTCAGAGTGGTTGGGCCGTCCACGGTCACGCCGCTCCAGAAGTCGTACCACTTTGCCTCGGGTAAATAGACGGGGCGGGTGGAAACTGAGGGCTCCGTCACAGGGTTAACCATGAGTGCCGGGCCGAACATGAACTGGTCACCAACGTTCGCGGCGCGTGCGTCGCTGCGAAAATCCATCACCAGCCCGCGCATGGGGGTGTAGCCCTGGCTGGTGGTCATCCATGCCAGCGAATAGATGTAGGGCAGCAGGCGGTAGCGCAGGCTATCGAATTTGACCAGAATTTTCTGGGCATCGGGTCCGTAGGACCAAAGCTCATTCTCATTCGGGTCTCGCGTGCCGTGCACCCGCAGAATAGGATTGAAGACCCCGAACTGAAACCAGCGGACGAATAGTTCCCGATAAGCCGGGTCGTTGGGAAATCCAGAGACGAAGCCGCCAATGTCGGTAGTCCAGTATGGCAGGCCCGAGAGTGAGTAATTCAATCCCGCGGGAATCTGCTTCCTGAAGAAGACCCAGTCGCCGTCAATGTCTCCCGACCAGACGGCGGCGGCATTGCGCTGCTCGCCGGCAAAAGCCGAGCGCGAGAGGATGAATACACGCCGCTGATCGCTCGCGCTGCGCTGGCCTTCGTACACTCCGGCGGTGTGCATAAGGGGAAACATATCGGCGTAGCGGGCGCCGCTGCCAAGCGCGGTCTTGTTGGTCACCAGAATGTTGGTTTGCCGGTCTTCGGTTTCCGGCTCGTCGGTATCTAGCCACCAGGCGTCAGCGCCGATCTTGAACAAGGCCTGGTCCATCAGGTTCCAGTAATACTTGCGCGCCTCGGGATTGAAGGCGTCATAGAGCGCCTGGCCGGCGGGATGAAAGCCCGCAACTTTCGTCTTCGCAATGAAAAAGCCGCGCCTATCCATGTCTTCGTAGGTCTTCGATCCCGGCCGGAAAAACGGCCAGACCGAGATCATCACGTGAAAATGTTCTTCGTGCAGCGTGTCGAACATGCCCTTGGGATCGGGATAGCGCGACTTGTCAAAGGTCGGCTCGCCCATGATGTTCCACCAGAACCAGTCCTGCACAATGTCATCCACGGGAATGTGAAGCTCACGGTATTTGCTGGCGACCGAAAGCATTTCCTGCTGGGTGCTGTAGCGGTTCTTGCACTGCCAGAAGCCGTAAGCCCACTTGCCGAACAATGGCGGCGCGCCGGTCAGCTCGCGGTACCCCGCGATCACCTGATCGAAGTCAGGGCCATAAAGGAAGTAGTAATCAATATCCTCGGCAACCTCAGAGCTGAGGTAAAGCGCGTTCAGAAAGCGGTTGTTGAACCGGCTGCGGGAAGTGTTGTTCCAGAAAATGCCGTATCCATTGGTAGAAACGAAAAACGGAATGCTGATGTTGGTGTTGTCCTGGGAAAGGTCCACTGCCTCGCCGCGGTAATTCCATACCCCTGCCTGGTGCTGGCCCAGGCCGTAGAACGCCTCATACGAACCCCAGAGCTTGGAATACAGCTCCGAGTGATAGGTATTCTCGCCGTTGACTGTGGCGGGATGCATGGAAATCTCGCTCTGTTGAAAAAGCTGCTTGCCCGCCGCGTCATAAAAAGTGACGCTGCCATCTTTGCGCAGGACGGTGATCTTTAATTTCGAAGTTGTAATCGTGTCTGCATCGCCGCCTGATTGCAGCTCCCACTTCGCCGCCGGCCAGGTCATCTTGATCACTACGTAATCCGGCCGGCTGGGAAAGGACCCCGTCGGCGAATAAAGCACACGAACCATGCCCGGGCTGCAAATCTGCAACTTCATGACGCCGGTCTGCCGGGTGAAAAGCACGCCATCGGGCAATTGTTTGACCGCGGTCACCGGATTGAGAGCATTCCACTGCGCGGCAGCGGTCGTTACCAACGCGAAGGAAAGGCACAGAAGCAGGAAAAGGCGAAGTACAAATTTCATCGGCATGCCCCCGGAAGCCATTTCTGTACCATCAATCTGCCAGCGATTGCAATCGCTCGGCCGCCATTTCGGGCGTGATGTCGCGCTGGGGCGTGCCCAGCATTTCAAATCCGACCATGAATTTGCGCACCGTCGCCGAGCGCAGCAGCGGAGGATAGAAGTGGACGTGGAAATGCCACTCGGGGTGCGCTTTGCCGTCGCTGGGCGACTGGTGAAAACCCATCGAGTAGGGAAATGGAACGTCAAAGACGCGATCGTAGAGGCCGGTGACTTGCTTGAGAATCAGGCTCAAAGAGGAGACTTCCTGATCGTTGAAGTCGAGAAAACTTCCCCAATGCCGCCGGCTGAGAAGCAGCACTTCAAACGGCCATATGGCCCAGAAAGGAACCACAGCCAAAAAATCATCATTGGCGCTGACCACGCGGACCTTCTGCTCCTGTTCAAGGGCCGAGTAATCGCACAGCAGGCACGTTTTTCGCTCCGCCAAGTACTGTTTTTGCGCTGCGCATTCCTTTGCCACCTGCTCCGGAATCGAAGCTGTTGCCCATATCTGGCAGTGGGGATGCGGATTGCTGGCGCCCATCATGGCCCCGCGATTTTCAAAAATCTGCACGTGGCTGATCCGGGGCATGGCGCCGAGCTCGCGGAACTGCTCTTTCCACACCCGCACCACAGCCTCGATCTCAGGGGCTTGCATGGTTGCTAATGTCAGGTCGTGGCGCGGCAGAAAGCAAATCACACGGCAGATTCCGGCTTCGCCCTCGGCCACCAGCAGGCTTTTGCCGCCAATATCCAGGCGCTGCCGGTCAACGTTGGGTTTGAGCGCCGCAAAGTCGTTGTCGAAAACGAAGGTGCCGGTGTAGGCCGGATTGCGTTGTCCGCCCGCGCGGGCGTTTCCCGGGCACAGATAGCATTCGGGGTCGTATGGGGGCTGGGCACGGACCGCCGGCTTCTCCGTCTGGCCTTGCCACGGCCGCAAGGCGCGATGCGGAGAGACCAGCACCCATTCTCTGGTCAGAGGATTGAACCTTCGGTGGGAGTCTTCCGTAATCTTCAAGCCGCGGTTGCCTCGGCATGGAGTGTAAGACGCGCAGCAGTGCCCCGACAAGCGGCGCATGCCGGCATTCGCGGCGCCAGTAATCGTGGACTACACTATTGCGGATTCTCTACCGGGGAGAAGGCCTTCGAGAATGAACTCAGCCGATCTGGCTCGCCAGTTTGAAAGCGCCTTCGGTCAGGCGCCCGCGATCTGCAGCGCACCGGGCCGGGTCAACCTGATTGGCGAGCACACCGATTACAACCAGGGTTTCGTTATGCCCTGTGCCTTAGGTTTCCGGACCTGGGCGGCTATTGCGCCGCGCGACGATCAGAAGCTTCGGCTGCGATCCACCGAACTGCCTGGTGAATTCGAATTCGACCTGACCGGCCTTCCCAGCAAGCCGCTCGGGAAGTGGTGCGATTACGTTTTGGGGGTGGCCACCGTTTTGCGGAAGATGGGCCATTCGCTGCAAGGTTCAAATCTGCTGATTCACGGCGAAGTGCCGATTGGGGCGGGGCTTAGCTCTTCTGCCGCGCTCGAGGTCGCCAGCGCCCTGGCCTTTCTGGCGCGCCACCGTATTCAGCTTCCGGCCCGGGAAGTGGCGCTCCTCTGCCAATCGGCTGAGAACAACTTCGTGGGCGCGCGCGTGGGCATCATGGATCAGTTCGTCGCCTGCCTCGGCAAAACCGGCCACGCGCTGCTGCTCGATTGCCGGTCGCTGGAATTCGGCCTGGTCCCGGTCCCCGGTCAGGTACAGATCGTCATCTGCAACACCAAGGTAAAGCACGAGCTGGCGGGTGGCGAATACAATCGCCGCCGTGAGGAGTGCGAGCAGGGTGTGCGAATTCTCTCGCAGTGGTATCCCAAGATAGAAGCTTTGCGCGACGTCTCCTTGCAGCAACTGGAAGAACACCGCCAGGCTCTTCCCCCGGTCATTTACCAGCGTTGCCTGCACGTAGTGTGCGAAAACCGACGCGTCCTCGAAAGCGGCCGCCTGCTGCAGGCGGGAGAACTGGCAAGGCTAGGTGAGTTAATGCGCCAGTCTCACCGCAGCTTGCGCGACTTATACGAGGTGAGCTGCCGCGAGCTCGATATCATGACTGAGGTCGCCGAAGGCCTTCCCGGCTATTGGGGAGGGCGCATGACCGGCGGCGGCTTTGGGGGATGCACCGTCAATCTGGTGAATGCTGCGGAGGCCGATAGATTCGCCGAGCAGATTGCGGAACGTTACCGCTCGAAGACGGGAATCTCGCCCGATGTTTATGTGTGTTCAGCCGCTGACGGGGCCAGCGCCGAAAGCATGCGGTAACAGAGCCCCCCGGAGCCTCTCGGCTGTATGCATTCCGCTTAAGACACGAAGAGTGCCGCGCGAAACCGCACAAGGCCGCCAGCCATTCAGTCTTCGTGTTCCTTCGCGGTTGTCATTCTCCCGCCCATTACAAAACATCAGGGAACAAAATATGGGGCGCGTTACGTATCCACATCCGCAAAGTCGACCTTTCGGATTGTGACGGCTTCGGATATAAAGGAAAGCCGCCAAGCCGGCCCGGAGATTAAGAGCTGATGGAACTGCGAATTGAAGGCCTCTCCAAAGCGTACCCCGGCGGGGTGCGCGCGCTCGACAACGTTTCACTCACCATTCCCGCCGGCATGTACGGCCTGCTGGGACCGAACGGGGCGGGGAAGTCCACGCTCATGCGCACCATCGCCACCTTGCAGGAGCCAGATGGCGGGGCCATCCACCTGGGCGCGCTGGATGTGTTGAAGCAGAAGCAGGAATTGCGCAAGGTGTTGGGCTATCTGCCACAGGAGTTCGGCGTCTATCCCCGCACTTCGGCGCAGGACATGCTCACTCACCTGGCCCTGCTCAAGGGCATGGTGAACGCCAGGGAGCGCAAGGCCACGGTCGAGGCCCTGTTGCAGCGCACCAACCTCTGGGAGCACCGCAAAAAGGCGCTCACCGGATTCTCTGGGGGCATGCGGCAGCGCTTCGGCATCGCCCAGGCGTTATTGGGAAATCCGCAGCTTCTGATTGTGGATGAGCCGACTGCCGGCCTTGATCCCGGCGAGCGCAACCGCTTCTACGGCCTGCTTGCGGATATCGGCGAGAACGTCATCGTGATTCTCTCCACCCACATTGTCGAAGATGTAATGGAGCTCTGCACCAATATGGCCATCATTCATCTCGGAAAAGTGCTTTTCGCCGGCCCGCCGTCGGAGGCCGTCAAGAGCCTGGAAGGCCGCATCTGGCAGAAGTCCATTCCCAAGGCCGAAATGAAGGAATATGAGCAGCGCTACAAAGTCATCTCCAACAAATTGATCGCGGGCAAGCCGCTGGTCCATGTGCACTCTGACCAGATTCCCGGTGATGGCTTTCAGCCGGTGAGCCCGGACCTGGAAGACGTCTTTTTCACCCGCATCAACGGAATTCAATAACGGAGCCTCATGTTCAGACATTTTTTCAACTTCGAAGTGCGCTTCTGGCTCCGCGGCTGGATGGTCTGGATTTTCTTCCTGGTCGTAACCCTTCTCTTCTTCGGAGCGGTCAGCTCCGACCACGTGGTCGTAGGCAATACGCTCGGCAATACCAACAAGAATGCGCCCTGGGTGATCGAGAACTTTTATGCCGTTTGCTCGATTCTTACCCTGCTGATGACCACCGCCTTCGTGAACGCGGCGGCTTCGCGGGAATTTGCCTATAACACCAGCCAGATCGTCTTCGCGACTCCCATTAAGAAGTTCGAGTATCTGGCCGGGCGGTTTTTGGGATCAGCGCTGGTGGCCGTGATTCCCCTGCTGGGCGTTTCCGCGGGAATTCTGGCCGGCAAGTACATGCCCTGGATTGACCCCGAGCGCTGGGGGCCGGTCATCTGGTCGGCGCATCTCAAGGCCATCCTGGTGTTCGCAATTCCCAACACTCTGTTCATTGCCGCGATCATATTCGCCATCGCGGTGCTCAGCCGGAGCACGGTTGTTTCCTTCGTGGGCGGGTTGGTGTTGCTGGTGGGCTACGGAATCGCACAGGCGCTCACCACCGACCTGCAAAACCAGACCCTCGCGGCGCTGGTGGACCCCTTCGCCACCAACACCTTCCAGATCGCAACCAAGTACTGGACGGTGGCTGACAAAAACAATCTCACTCTTGGCTACAGCGGCCTCTTGCTGTGGAATCGCCTCATCTGGCTGGGGGTGGGGCTGCTGGTGTTTGCCTTCGCCTGCACCCGCTTCAGCTTTGCCGAGCGAAGCAAGAAGACAAAACCGGGCCTCGCGGCGGCGGAAGCGACTGCCCAGGCCACGGTTCTGGCGCCGCCGGCCAGGCGCGAGTTCGGAGCGGCCGCACAATGGGCGCAGTTTACGGGCAGCGCCAGGCTGGAATTCCGCCGCCTGATCAAAACTATCCCCTTCGTGGTGATTGCCGCTGCGGCCCTGTTGAATTGCCTGACTTCGCTGATCTTCAATTCAACGGAAATCTACGGCAATGTCTCCTTCCCCGTGACCTATCAGATGCTGGAGATCATCGCGGGCACGCTCTACATCTTTCTGATCGCACTTCTCACTTACCATGCAGGCGTATTGATCTGGGAGGAGCGCGATAGCAACAACGACGAAGTGCAGGATGCTCTGCCCGTGCCCGAGTGGCCGGCCTTCGCCGCCAAATTCGTGGCCCTGATGGCGAGCATTGCCATCATTCTGGCGGTGACCATGGTGACCGCGGTGCTGGTGCAGTACTTTCACCATTTCCACCGCTATCAGTTCGGACTCTATATCTCCACCCTGTTCGGCATAGATTTCAGCGCCTTTATTTTCCTGGCGATCCTGGCGTTCTTTATTCACGTCCTCTCGCCCAACAAGTATGTCGGCTATTTCGCCTTCATCGCCTTCGTCATTGCCAATGCCTTCATCTGGCGGCCTCTGAATATCGCCACCAATCTGGTGAAGTTCGGGCAGACGCCCGATATGGTCTATTCCGATTTCTATGGCTTCGCGCCCTTCCTGAAGGGCTGGACCTGGTTCACCCTCTATTGGGCCGCCTTCAGCCTGATGATGATCGTGGCAACCCTGCTGCTGTGGCCGCGAGGCCGCGACCGCCGCTGGAGCAGCCGCCTGCGCAATGCGCGCTTGCGCTTCCACCGCCCGCTGCGCGCTCTGGCCGCATTCGGAATGATCGCCTTCCTCTCGATTGGCGCCTGGATCTACTACAACACCGAAATTGTGAACAAACTGCGGAGCGAAGATGACCAGGACGCGCTGCAGGCGGATTACGAAAAGAGCTACAAGAAGTTCGAAAAGCAGCCTGAGCCGCGCATCACCGATGTCAAATATGACATTGATATCTTTCCCCAGACCCGAGGCATGGAGATGCGCGGCGCGCAGACTATCGTCAACAAGACCTCTCAGCCGCTGCGGGAAGTGGATTTCACCCTTACCAATAACTACGACACCCAGATCGAAGTGCCGGGAGCCAAACTTACCAACAATGACACCCGGCTGCTGTTCCAGACATTTTCCCTCGATCCGCCCATGCAGCCCGGCGAATCCCGCGTCATGCATTTCACCGTGAAAGCGCGCAACCGGGGCTTTGAAAACTCGGTCACCAACCGCGAAATTGTTCAGAACGGAACTTTTTTCAACAGCACCGTGGCGCCCGCGATCGGCTACCAGCCCGGCAACGAGCTCACCGATCGCAACAAGCGCAAGAAATGGGGCCTGAAAGAAAAGGACCTGATGCCGGCCCTGGAGGAGAATTGCACCACCGACTGCATGAACAGTTATCTGAGCAACAATTCCGACTGGGTGAATGTGGAGACCGTCATCAGTACCTCGGCGGACCAGATCGCGATTGCTCCAGGCTCGCTCCTCGGGGAGTGGAGCGCCAACGGCCGCCATTATTACCACTACAAGCTGGACCACTACTCGTTGAACTTTTACTCTTTTATGTCGGCCACGTACCAGGTCGCGCGCAGCAACTGGAATGGCATCAGCATCGAAGTCTATTACCTCAAAGAGCATCCCTGGAACGTTCCCAAGATGCTGAATTCGGTAAAAAAGTCCTTCGATTACTATACGCGGAACTTCGGGCCGTATCCGCACAGGGAAGCCCGCATCATTGAGTTCCCCCGCATCGCCCGCTTCGCTCAGGCCTTTCCGGGAACCATGCCGTACTCCGAATCCATCGGATTCATCGCCAACCTCGAGCACCCGGATGACATTGACTTCGTTTTCTACGTCGTCGGCCACGAGATGGCGCACCAGTGGTGGGCCCACCAGGTAATCGGCGCCAACATGCAGGGCGCCACGCTGCTTTCTGAGACGCTGGCCCAGTACTCCGCTCTCATGATTATGGAGAAAGAGTATGGCCCCAACGCCATGCGCAAGTTCATGCAATATGAAATGGACAACTACCTGCGCTCCCGCGGCACCGAACTGCTCAAGGAACGTCCGCTGCTCAGGGTAGAAGACTCGCAGGGCTACATTCACTACCGCAAGGGCAGCGTAGTCATGTATTACCTGCGCGACATGATCGGCGAGGATGCGGTGAATCGCGCGCTGCGCAAGCTACTCGGCGAATACGGATACAAGGACCCGCCCTACCCGACCTCCTACGCCCTCATGGACGCCCTGCGCGAGCAGATGCCGCCCGACCGCCAATATCTGTTGAAGGAGCTGTTCTACGACATCACCCTGTTTTCCAATGGCTGCCGCACGGCAACCGCGCACAAGCGGAGCGATGGCAAATACGACGTGACGGTCGAGGTCGAAACCCACAAGTACAAAGCCGACGAGAAAGGCAACGAAACAGAGGTCCCTGCAGATGACTGGATCGAAATCGGGGCTCTGGCCGCCCCCCAAAAGGGCAAGAAATATGGCGAGGTTCTGCACCGCGAGCGCGTTCACATGACGACCGGCAAGAGCACCTACACTTTCACCACCGACACGTTGCCCGATAAAGCCGGCATTGATCCCCGGCTTTTGCTGATAGATCGCGTGCCCGATGACAATCTGACCAAAGTGACCCTGCAATAGCCGGCCCGCAAGACACAGACACTTGAAATGCAAAGCTTTTCACTTCACGGCAGAAGGGCACTTCTGTTTCCTTCCAAAGCACGTATCTGAATGAGTTATTGCGGCCCGCCGTGGCAGGCTGATTGCCGTCTTTCCGTTGAAGCCCCAGCTGAGTGGAGGATGACCTCGCCGGCCAGAATTCCAATTTCCGTGCTTCGCGTTCTCTGTGCCTTCAGCTTGCTCTGCGCGTTTTCCCTCGCAGCGCTGGCGTGCATCGGAGGCATCGCGCTGCACCGCGGTTCCCGCCGGACCATCCGCGAGCCGCACTTTCAGACTGGCCCCCGGCACGAGTCCGATTTTGGCGCCATGGCCCGCATCTCGAGCCTTGAGGGTTGCGCCACTGCCGATCCTCCGCAGGCGCTCGCCACGCCTGACCCGTTGCTCGATCTGCGCGCCCCGGAGTCCACCATCACGGTGAGTTTCATTGTCGGGACTGACGGCCTGGTGCACAGCCCGCTGATCCTTGAAGGCCCCGACTACCGCGACGACCAGGCGGTGCTTGCGACCGTGAGGTGGTGGCGTTACCGGCCTGCGACCTGCAACGGTGTACCAATGGAAGCAGAGGGCAAGATTGCTTTTTCGAGCCGCTAGCCGGCCTTTGTCAGCTAGAATGGCGGTTATCGGGTAGTTTCATTGGATTCCGAGACCAAATCCCGCCCCCCACAAAAGCCACCGGCAGAGCAAACGGATGCCTCGGTGGACGAGTTTTTCAACCAGTTGCAGTCTGATATGCGCCGTCCTGATGTCAGCCAGGAAGCCATTACAGCCGCCTTCAACGCAATCCAGCAGATGGACCTGGAGCCGGATTCCGAAGAAGCGGCCTCGGCCGTGGCGGAGAGCGAGACCCCGGGGATTTCCTGCTCGGGATGCGGCGTAAGCAATCCCGCTGAAAACAGCTTCTGCGCCACCTGCGGCGCTTCCTTGCGCGGTCCTTCCGCCCGGCCAATGGCGCCGCCTTCGGAAGCTGCGCCCGCTGCCGGTCTGCACCATTACCACCATCACTACCATCACCACTATTTCGCGCCCGGGCAGGCGGCGATGCCCTCCGGAATGGCCGCGGTGCCTGCAGCGCGCCCCGCGGTCGCGCCAGCCCGCGAGCCTGGGCGCCTGCGCGCTCCCGCCGGAGCTACGGGTCTAAGCCGGGCCGAGGCGGCCGTCCGCCGCATGTCCCAGGATTGGGCCCAGGCCTGCAACACCAAGCAGCTCGACGATTTGGTGGAGCTTTACCTGGCCGATGCCCTGGTTCTGCGCCCCAACATACCTCCGGTGCGCGGAGCCGCCGCCATCCGTGAATTCCTGTTTGCGGTGCTCGACGCCGGCCTGGGCGATGTGGAGATGGAACCTTTGCGGGTGGAGCTATTTGCGGATTTTGCCTACGAAGCCGGACGCTGCAAGATGCTGGTGCCGGTCGCCATGGGCAAGCGTCGCGAAGAGCGTGGCAAATACGTCATTCTGTTCGCCCGCCAGCCGGCTGGCGAATGGAAGATCATGCTCGATAGCTGGTCCAGCGATCTGAGCCTGGCGGCCGGCGGCGAGCCTGCCGCGGCGGTGCCAAGCATCGCGCCGGCCCGCGCCCCCCGCCGTTAAATCGCCACGCCGAGTTTCGCCAGATCGCTTTGCAACTGCGCCGCGCTCTGCATCCGGATGGTGCTCATTCCCAGCCGCGCGGCGGATTCCAGGTTCAGGGGCCGATCATCCACAAAGCAGCATTCGGCGGCTGCCTTCTGCGTCAGGTCGAGCGCCAGGCGGTAAATCTTCTCCTCCGGCTTTCTCAAGTCAACGAAACAGGAACTGACAAACAGAGAAAATATCTCCCGCAAGCCGAAGGTCTGAATTCGGTAATCATTCAGCTCCCTAGATTCGTTGTTGATCGTCCCCATCAGATATCTGCGTGTTCCCGCGAGCTTCCGCGCCAGGCTCAGAGCCTCCGGTTTCGGTTTGGAGGCGGAAAACATGGCCTGCTGGAACTCCTCGCGGCTGAAGGAGCGGGGCTGGCAGAACACGGTGCTGTCGAGATATTCTTTCAGGCTGATCTTGCCGCGCTCGAACGAAGAGACCACCAGTTCGTGGCGGCTCTGGAACTCCGCTTCATCCACCCCGAAGCGCTGCAGGATTTCGCCCCGCTCGTTGTGGTCCCAGGCGTTGCTGAGCAGCACGCCGCCCACATCCCAGAAAATCGTCGTGATTGCCGGCATTTCCTCTCCTGCTCAATCATAGCGGACATGGGGGCGGGCTTGGCTGGTTAGTGACGCGCCGGCGCAGAGAGAGTTCGCCGCAATAAAAAGCCCTGGTCCTGGGCTTGCAGGACCAGGGCTTGTGCCCGATTTGCGGGCCGCTCAGTAGGTGCGAGCGGTGAAGATCTGGCGGTAGCTCAGATTATCCACGTCGCGGAACATGGGGGTTCCGGGCGGCAGGTTCTGAGGCGACGCAAACAGCGGATCGAAATAATACTTACGCGTCGGGGGGTGGTAAACGATGTTGCAGCACTTGAAGGTGCCCGTGGCGTAGGTTGAGTAGTACAGGCTGACCAGCGAGCCCTTGTAGTAGAGGGTAGCGTTGGACCAGTCCTCCAGAAAGCGCAGGAAGTTGTGCAAGCCGCCATCGGTCCCGAAATAACCGTCAGGCGTTCCTGTCGGGTTATAAAAGTTCATGGCCTTGCCGGCCGCAATCGCCACCCGGTAGTAGGTGTCGGTGGCGTTTTTGGCGGAATCGTCAATGGTGGAAAGCATGCTGCCAGGGGTCGTGGAAGCGCTCTTTCCCGAACCCGTAATAAAGCCGGCATCCTGCCAGTTGTTGGAAAGCACGCTCACCGCGTCCGCGATAATGCCCGCGGCCGCGTGCTTCGGCTCCGTCCCGGTGGTCGGGTTCTTCCACATGGGGTCAACCGAGCTGCTGTTGTAGTCGCCCTGGATGTAAACCGGATTTTCAGAGGCCACCGTGAAGCCGCCCGTGCCGTCGGGTTTCGTCGGCAGAGGCGAGACCGTCGTGCTGGTCATGCCGCCATCCACCAGCTTGAGCACATGGCGGGCTCCGGTCACGCGGTTCTTGCGCCCGGTAGTGTAGCAACTCGAAATGCGGTCTTTGTACGGATTGGGCGGATTGGCCGTGTCTGTATCATTGGCATAAGTAGAGCCGTAGGCGTCGCCCACGCCTTTTACGCCGTAAATGTCCAACCCTCCGTTTTCGTTCACATCTTCGGGAGATAATGCCGTCCGGCCTGAGCCCGAACGCACTGGCAGGGCCGGTTCCAGGCCTTTATCGGGCATGCCTTTGTTCGACAGATTGATGGTGTCTTCGAACCCATACTCGCCCGCCAGAGCGGTCGCTCCTTGCGCCATCTGCTCGCCGCGCCGGTCGGAGAAGTACAGGATGTAGCCGTTCTGCGAGCCCGAATCCACGGATGGGCCGGTGCCGTTCTTGTAAGCGCCCTGGCCGAGCAGCCACTGCCGCAGATTGCCCACATCCAGCTCCACGGCGTTCATGATTCCATTGGCGGTGCAGCTTCCGGCGGCCAGACCGCTCACGTCCCAGGCCTCGCCTTCGCGGGCGTCGTACAGATTAATCGGGTACCAGTTGAAGGGCGAGCCGGTGTTGCTGTTGGTTTCCACGTAATTGTGGCCGTTGGTGTCGGTCACCGTTTTGAGAGACAACGAACCGCTGGTGACGTAGCTCACCGCGCCGTCGCCGTTGCGGTCCGCCTGTTCCTGGAAGATCAGAATGGCGTTGGGGTTCACCGAGTTCGCGGTGCTCGATTCGGCGTTGGGCACCTGGGTACCGCGGGCAAACCCATAGCCCAGCCACTCTTTGGTGATCCCGACCCAGGCAGCGGCGCTGCCCAGCCGCTCTTCCACGCGCAGCCAGCCGCCGATCAGCGGCCACTGCTTGTTGTTGTCCAGGCAGGTCACGGTGACGGGCAGGTTGCTGTCGCCACACAGATAGTTCACAAAATCCGGATCGTACCCGGCGGCTGTTCCCCCCGGGTTCTTCGCGCTGCTGTCGGTATTGGCCCAGGCAAAGTAATATCCCGAAGTTTGCTGGGTTGAATTGGCTTTGTCATAGACCTTCCAACCCGTAGCGTCGGAAGGGTCTCCGGTTCCATTGCCTGCCGGATTCCCCAGCTGAATATCGTTGCTCTTGTCGCCATCCCAGCCGGGCAGGTGAAGGTCATTTTCCTGGTCGCTCAACAGGACGCGAATCTGGGCCTGGTTGGCCAGGCGGGAGGAGCCGAGCAGCGAGCTAGTAGATTCATTCGTCGGAGGCCGCCGGATAATCTGATAGGGGAAGGTCGTGCCGCTGACAAATGGCAGAGAAAGGTTCTTGGCGCCATTGCCACCGGGTTTTTCCGTAATGCCGTAGTCTCCATCCAGAACGTAGGAGTTGAAGGTGGACTTCACGCTCGACCAGTTGGAATTCTGCGCCGAAGTCGCGTCTCCGGTTACGCTGCCGTCGCTGCTGCTCGGGGTTTGAACGAATTGCGTGCAGTAGCTTCCCTGCTTGCCGCCATTGGCATAGTTGTAGCAACCCTGGGATGCGGTGGCGACGTACACCGGCCCGCCATCGTTATTGCTGGAGTTAGCCGTCATGCCATTGGGGAAGACCTGGTTGATGACGTTGCCCCAGACCGTGATCTTGTCATCGAAAATCAGGTTGTAGCCGTTGGCTACGCCCACGTAGAGGTCGCCATTGGTATGCACCCGGCCTTCAAACGTCAGGTCCGGACTGCTGAAGAAGCCCAGGTCGCCATCGGAGAACACGCCGAACTGAAACACCGGAATCAAGGCCACTTCCACCGTGCGGGTCATGGTAGCTTCATCGCCCAGCGGCCGTTTGGCGGTGGCCAGAAGGGTCACCGGGATAATTTGCGCATACAGTCCCTGGTAAGGCCCGCTGCTGATCTGTCCATAGGAAGAGGCCAGGCTGCCGTCGGTGTTGGTGGCAGCGGTCAGGCTGTAGTCGGGATAAGTGACTCCGGGATCGTTGGTGGGTGTGTTATTGCCCAGCGCGGCAATCTGCGCCGCCGTGGGGGATTCGATGTTCTGGAAGGTATCCGCCAGATCGGAGGTCATCTTTTCGACCGCTCCTTCGGCGTCATGGTAGGCCAGATTGTTCTCCAGGTCGTTGGTCCCGACCTTGGCTTCGGAGTTGACCATCATGAGCATGCCGATGGCGATGCCCGACATCAGCAGCATCAGCATCAGCGATGCGATCAGAGTGAACCCCCGCGAACGAAGTTTAGCGCTCTTCATGGTGTGACTCCTGTTCATCCCCACAGAACCTTGGTTGCCCGGCCCACTCGCCGCTGCTCACTGATAGCGGTTGGAGTAAGTCAGATTGCGCGCGCTTACCGAGGTGGAAACGTCAAAGCCCTGGTAGCCGCTGGTACCCTGAATCTGGCTGCGTAGCGTCATGTGCGCAATGTTGACGTTGCGAATCATGGAGGGGGAAACGCCCTGCGAAGCGCCGGCGTCGTTGGTGGCTACCAGCAGATTGCCGTTACTGTCGTAAGTGTCATAGGTGAACTGCAGATAGGCGACGTTTTCGGCCAGCGGAATCGGCGTGTGCCCGCTCACCTGTTTCATCAGCCGCGGCGTCGCCCCGGTCAGCCCCGTAGGGTCGCTCACCTGATCGAGGTAATAGGTGATCACCAGCACCCGCTGGGCCACCGTGTTGGTCGAAATGCTGCCCACGTTGTTGGCCACCTGCTTGATGTCTCCCAGCGTGGCCGTGCTCTGCTGCAGGTACATCGGGTCGCTGTCGTTGAAGTTCACCGTGTAAGGGCTGGAGGATCCCGAAGCCGAAGACACCTCCGCCACCGCTACGTTGCTGCCATAGGTGAACATCACCACATCGCCGGCGGTCAGGCCGACGCCCGAATCGGTTACCGCCTGGGTAGTGGAATTGCTGCAGCCCGGCAGCGGAGTGGTGGGCAGACTGAACTTCACCTGTGTCCCGTTGGCATTGACGAAGGTGACCTGATAGCAGTTCAGGGCCAGGGTCGTATCCACATAGTCCAGGGTGATGATGTCGGTCGCGCCCTGACTGGCGTTGATGGCGATGCCCTTGTCGTTGCCGGGGATGATGCCGTACAGATAATTGCTGGGAAAGCTAATGGCTGAACTGTTGCTCGTGCCCAGATAACATTTCCCGCTCTGGTCGCAGCCGTAGCGCGGGGTTTTGCCGCCGCCCGATTCCAGGGCAAGACCGCCGCTGGGCATGCCGGCGCCCGCCAGCCCGATATCGGCGGTCATCATGTTCTGTGCCGCGCGGATGTCCTGCTGCATTTCGGCCCGTTGCGAGACGGTAAAGGTGGCCTTCAGCCCGCTGCTGAACAGTTGCACCGCAGCCGCCACCACGATCATGCCCAGAGCCAGCGAAACCAGCAGTTCGATCATGGTGAAGCCGCTCGAGTGTTTGTGAGCCTGGCGCATAGGTCCCCTCTTTACCGGTATTCCGAAATGTAACTGTTGAGAACGTAGGTCTTGGCGGTCTTCAACCGGGGAGTGGTGTAGGAGATCGTAATCGTGACCGTCCGCAACGCGGGGTCAGCGTTGCCGTTGGCGTCGTTGACGCTGGCAATCTGGATCTGCCGGGTGAAATTGGTCAGGGGCAGCTTCACGTCATCCGCCGTGCCCACAATTCCATCGGCGCCCGGCAGGGTCAGCTGTTGGGCGGCTCCTGTATCCGCGGTCCCGACCACTCCGTAGGTGGGTCCAGGCAGCAGAATGGGCTGAAAACCGGTGACGAAGATGCCGTTCCCGCCCGCCGACACATTCTGAATCTGGTCCCAGGTGAGCTGGGTGGTGCCGCGCGCTGTAATGATGCTTTCCATGGCTTCAGAGGCAAGCTGCTTGGCAATCAGGTCTTCCTGCGATGATTGCGTGGTGGCCAGAGCGACGCCGAAAACTCCCAGCAGGCTTACCAGCCCGACCGTGAGCACCACGATGGACACCATGACCTCGATCAGAGTGAATCCCGCTGTGCTCTTTTGCCGACTGCCTGCTCTTCGCCCGGTTGTCCTCACTGTTGCCTCCAATAGACGCTTCCGCCCGTACCGGCTGTCTTGTAAAGCCGGAAGCCGCGCAGTCGTCCCGTCACTCCCCACACGGTAATCGCCCGCGAGCTGTACAATCCGACCGGGCCCGCCATATAAACCACGCCGCTGTTCACGTTCCCGTTCTTGTCGTGCGCGCTGCCATCGGGATAAAAGCACACCTGAGTCGAACCACCGCCGTTCACTCCCTGGTCAAAATCAATGGCGAAACTGGCGGTGCCGAAGCCGTCAGGGGTGGTATAGGTCCCATTGGGCGAGGTGGGAACGCCGCTCACCACTTTGAAAGTCACTTCGTTGGGCAACTGAGTCTTTACCAGTTGCGTGCTGGCAGTGGAGCAGTCCGTAGTCTGGTTGACCGTGATCGTATTGGGCACGGCGGCGTTGCTGAAGGTCACCAGATATTTCCAGCGCTGGGCCACGGCCGAATCATGCGCCTGGCGCAGCGTGCTCAGAGTCGCGTTATACGCGTTGGTAACGCGGATCTGCTGCAGGGCCGGGCGCAGGGCCACAAAGCACACACTGCTCGCGATGATGGCAATCGCCATGACCATCGCCATCTCGACCAGGGAAAACCCGTGTGTATCGTGTTGCTTCATTATTTTTTTCCCGTTCGGGGTAACTGCCGGGTCTCCAAAAAAGGCATAAACCCGACTACTCCGCCTTCAGGTAGGGAGCGGCCTGGCTGTCGGCGAGTCTTCAGAGGGAGGTTGTGGGCCCGTCCGTTACTCTCTAGCGGGCCTTCTGTCAGTGCCCATTAATCGTAGAAACAGCGGATGAGAGCGTCAAAGTCACTGAGTGCCAATAGAGAGCATCGGCCTTCCGTAACGTAATCAGCGGCTATGACGGGGGTAACTTTGGTCGTATGGATTGCTGAGACTTCTGTAATGTTGAGAGCTTCAGACTGCGGGTGCAATCAGCGGGCGTGGGCAGCCGCGCTTTTTCCCGGTTTGCCGCTCATACGCCGCGTGCTCGGTACATACACGCAAGAGCGAAAATCGTAGTGCTCAGCTGAGCAATTCGCGCAGAGGTGAAATTGATGCACCTTGCAATGGATGACCGGCGTTTCCAGCTTGCACAGATCGCAGCCGCCCCGCGACTTCTGCGCCGGCTCCTTCGCCGCGGGCTGCCCCCCCTGGGCCCGGAGTGCGCGAGCGTTCAAATAGACGCCGCAAGCGGCGATCAGGGCGCCCATGCCAAAGAACGTTGCCCCCAAACCGAGAAGGTTGCTGCCGGAGTTGTCGCCCAGCGAGGCCGCCAGGCAGCATAGCCCCAGGCAAGCCGCTACCGCGCCCACTCCAATGATCCAGTTGCCGGTGCTCGATTGCATAGAGTTGTCCCCGGGAAAACCACTCATCGCCGTGACGCACTCCGCCAGAGGGAACGCGGCGGCATCATCCAACATAATTCTCCTGGGAATGTATCTCCAGATGACCAAGGTCACCTATGCCTTTTGCCAGCTTCTGTGCGTGACAGGCGTAACTTGTTGGCGCTCTTTGCCGGCGGTTACCATCGCGCCAGTATGGCGTTCACTTCTTTGGTACTCTGCTCCGATCCGGAGGGGGCGCAGACTCTCGTCCGCGTGCTTGCGGGAATGGATGTGTCAGCGGAACCATGCGGCACTCCTGCCGAAGCCTCCGCCCGCCTGGCCGAGAATCGCTTCGACGTCGTGGTGGTGGATTGCGGTGAAGAAGCTGCCGCCTGCGATCTGATCTCTGCCCTGCATGAAGACGCGGGCGCGGGCCGCACGCTGGTGGTGGCCATCGTGGATTCGCACAATGACGTCCGCGAAATCTTCGAGCGCGGCGCCAGCTTCGTTCTCTACAAGCCCATCACGCCGGAGCGCGCCAGCAACAGCCTGCGCGCCGCACGCGGGCTTATGCGCGGCGAACGCCGCCGCAAGCGGCGCGTGCCGGCGGCTACCCAGGCTTCCATCAGCTTTGCCGCCGTCGAGGATGCCTCAGCCCCGGTGCTCAATCTCAGCGAAGAAGGAGCTGCCATCCACTCCGGCAGCCGCATGCCGCCGCCCTGCAAGGTCTATCTGCAGTTTGCTTTGCCCGGCCAGGTCACCTCGGTGCGGCTTTCCGGAGAAGTGGTGTGGCAGGATTCTCACGGCCGCGTGGGGCTGCGCTTTGCCCACGTGCCCCAGACTTCACGCCGGGTGCTCGATGAATGGCTGCACGCCAACCTGGCGCGCTACCAGAGCGGGGCGGCGGCGAAAACTGCTCCGCCGCTGGAGAGCTCAACGCAGTTGCCGGTGAAGGCGCAATCTTCGAAGTCCGGCCGTCCAGCCTCTCCTTCGACGCAGCGGCGCACGCAGCACCGCCAAAACTGCCGCCTGGGAGTGGAAGTTCATCGCGCCGGCGATACCGCTCCCCAGCGCTGCACACTGACCGATCTCAGCACCGGCGGATGCTACATCGAGACCACCATGCCATTTCCATCGGGGACCAAGGTCGAAATTCTGTTGCGCACACAAGAGTTGCGGCTTCGCGTGCGTGGCGCGGTGCAGAGCTGCGACCCCGGCTTTGGAATGGGCGTGCAGTTCAGCCTGAAAACCGGCGAAGACCGCGAGCAGGTAGAGCGGCTGCTGGCTTCGCAAGGCCTGCTTGTCAGTTCCGGCGAGTGAGCGTCAGCGGCGGCTTATTTGTTGCTGCACCGCGCCGCGAAAATACTCCAGCGACTTGCGCAAGCCCTCCCGCAAGGCTACCTGCGGCTCCCAGCTAAATAGAGTTTTGGCTTTCGTGATGTCCGGGCGGCGCTGCCTGGGATCGTCTTGCGGAAGCGCCGTATACTTGATTTTGCTCTTCGACCCGGTCACCGCCAGCACTTCCTGCGCGCACTCGAGAATGGTGAATTCGGTGGGATTGCCGATGTTCACCGGCAAGTGCTCGCCGCTGCGCGAGAGCTGCAGAAAGCCCTCAATCTCATCACTCACGTAACAGAAGCTGCGCGTCTGGCTGCCGTCGCCATAAACCGTAATATCTTCGCCGAGCAAAGCCTGCTTCATGAAATTGGGAATCACGCGCCCATCATTAAGCTGCATGCGCGGCCCATAGGTATTGAAGATGCGCGCGATGCGGGTATCCACGCCATAATACCGGTGGTAGGCCATGGTCACCGCTTCGCTGAAGCGCTTGGCTTCATCGTAGACCGAGCGCGGGCCGATGGGATTCACGTGCCCCCAGTAGGTTTCGGTCTGCGGGTGCTCGAGAGGATCTCCATAGCACTCCGAAGTGGAAGCGATGAGAAACTTCGCTTCATATTTTCGCGCCAGATCGAGGGCGTGGAAAGTTCCCAGCGAGCCCACCTGCAGAGTTTCGATTCCGTGCTCCATGTAATCCACGGGGCTCGCCGGACTGGCGAAGTGAAAGACGTAGTTCACGGGCCCGCAGTCGAAGGGCTGGTTGATGTCAATCTGTTCGAAATGGAAATCAGAATTTCCGCGCAGATGAGAGAGGTTGCTCTCCCGGCCGGTCAGCAAATTGTCGGCGGCGATCACGGTGTAACCATCCGCCAAGAGCGCGTCACACAAGTGTGATCCCAGAAAACCGGCGCCGCCGGTCACCAGGGCGCGCGGCCGGTTCATAGTGGTTGCGGATTCCTCGCCGGGACGCTGCCCGCGGTCTGGCCTTCGGGCGCAGCCGGGGCGCGCCCTACGCTGTAATAGGTAAAGCCGTGGGCTGCCATGATCTGCGGATCGTACAGGTTTCTGCCGTCAATGATAATGGGGTATTTGAGCTCGCGCTGCAGGCGCGCCAGGTCCAGCCCCGCGAATTCCTCCCAGTCGGTGAGCACCAGCAGCGCATCCGCCTCATGCGCCGCCTCATAAGGTCCATCCACAAGTTCCACGCTCGCATCCAGCACCTCGCGCGCCCTTTCCTTGGCCGCAGGGTCGTAGGCCGCGATCTGGCAGCCCTCCTTGAGCAGCGTCTGGACCAGCAAAATCGCCGGCGACTCACGGATGTCATCGGTTCCGCCCTTAAACGCCAGCCCCAGCACACCCAGACGCTTGGCCCGCAGCGTCCACAACGCCCCGCGCACTTTTTTCAGGAAGCGCTGCCGCTGCTCTTCATTGATGCGGATGACTTCATCCAGCAGACGGAAGTCATAGCCGCACTCGCGCGCCACCGCGCGGAAGGCCATCAGGTCCTTGGGAAAGCAGGAGCCGCCATAGCCGATTCCAGGATTGAGAAATCGTGGTCCGATGCGGCGGTCAGTGCCGATGCCCTGGCAAACCTGCTTGGCGTCAGCGCCTACCGCCTCGCAAATGGAAGAGACGGCGTTGATGAACGAAATCTTCATTGCCAGAAATGCGTTCGAGGCGTGCTTGATCAGCTCGGCGCTTTTTGTGCTGGTGACGATCAGCCGCGGGGGAATATGCGCCGCATCGGGCTGGGGAATTGCATCCGCCCGCCGGTAATAGCTGCCGTCGGTCAGGGGGGCGTAAATCTCGCGCAGCACGGAAGCGCAACGTTCGGTATCGGCCCCCAGCACGATCCGGTCAGGATATAAAAAATCCGTGACTGCGCTGCCTTCGCGCAAGAATTCCGGGTTAGAGGCAACATCGAACGACCCCGGCTTCACGCCCTGGCGCAGAATGATCTTGCGCACCCACTCGCTGGTATAAACCGGAACCGTGCTTTTTTCGACGACGACCTTGTAGCCATCCACCGCGCCCGCAATCTCCCGCGCCACCGATTCCACGTAAGAAAGATCGGCTTCGCCGCGCTCCGTCGCCGGAGTTCCCACGGCGACAAAGATTACCTGGCTCTGCCGCGCCGCCGCCGGCAATTCGCCGCTGAACAGCAGGCGCTGCCCGCGGTGCCGCTCCAGCAGCTCGGGGAGAAATTTTTCGTGAATCGGCACCTCGCCGGCGCATAGAGCCGCCAGCTTCTGTTTGTCGCTGTCCACCAGGACTACGTTATGCCCCAAGTCAGCAAAGCAGGCGCCCGCCACCAATCCCACATACCCAGATCCCACCACGGTGATGCGCATCGCGGAAGTCCTCGAATCCTAGAAGCGGGTAACCCGGCCCTCGTTCACGTCCATGGGGCCGTTGGACACCGATTCTATCAGTTTTCTCCCAGGCAGCAGACCATTGGCCCGCGCCCTGGTTACACAATTCCAGAAAGGGAAACTGCGATTGCCCCGAATGCCTCCTCGAAACCCTCATTTGAGAAGGCCTCCCTAAGGGCTTTCTAGGATGCACTTGCAGACGCCGGGGATGGCGCTCTGCCGCTAAGCCAGCAAAAAGCTCTTACCTTTCTTTTCTCCGCCCAGGGCCACCACGATTATTAACAGGGTGATGTTGGCGATTTCAAACGCAGCCAATGCCCAGGAATAGCCGACGCGGTCGCGCAGGGCATACTCGATGGTGTTGACCCCGGCCGCAAACAGGATTCCCAGCTGGTAGGCAAAGCCCGGCATCAGGCCGCGCAGCGAATCGGGCGAGAGCTCGTTCAGATGCGCCGGAATGATTCCCCAGGCTCCCTGCACTCCGATCTGCATCACGAAAGCGCCCGCCGCCAGTAAAGGCAGCCATCCGGCAAAGGCCCAGGCCGGTATGACCGCCAGCGAAAGCGCCAAAGCGGCGATCATGCTTCTCCTGCGCCCGATCCCCTCCGACAAATACCCGAAGACAATCGCCCCTATGACCGCGCCAATGTTATAGAGAATTGCAAGATAGGAAACCGCCGCCCCGCTGAGCCCGTGCATCGTCTTCAGAAAATCGGGATACAAATCCTGGGTGCCATGGGAGAGAAACATCATCAGCGTCATGAGCAGCACCAGATATGCAAAAAGTTTCCCATGACCGCTGGCGGTGCGCGCAATCGCTCTCACCGTTGGCGCCCGGTGCTGCTGCCATGCCTGCGATTCCTTTACCCGGAAGCGAATGTAGAAGGCCAGCAGCGCGGGAACTCCGCCTGCCCAGAACATGGCGCGCCAGCCCCACGCCGGCAACACAAACCGGGCGGCCAGCGCCGCCAGCAGATAGCCGATGGAGTATCCGCTCTGCACGATTCCGGAAAGTATCCCGCGCCACTTGCGGGGAGCGCTCTCCATTGCGAGTGACGCGCCCACACCCCACTCGCCCCCCATGCCGATGCCATAAACCGTCCGCAGAACCAGAAAAACGGCGTAGTTGGGCGCGAACCCGCACAGCAACTCCATGACGGAAAAGAACACCACATTCGCCATCAAGGGCTTGCGCCGTCCATAGCGGTCGGCCAGCACCCCAAACACCAGCGCGCCTACCGGGCGCATCGCCAGCGTGGCCGTCAGCGTGAAAACAATTGCGCTCTTCGCTACATGAAATTGCGTCGCCAACCGGTCAATCAGAAATACCAGCACGAAAAAATCAAAGGCATCCAGCGTCCAGCCCAGAAAGCTGGCCAGAACGGCATGCCACTGATCGCTGCGGGAAATGTTCGGTAGGGAAGAGGCGTCCGCGCTGGAACCCATAGGAATCTGCCGCAACTAAACCCAGCCAAAAGCCAAAAGCTAAAAGCCAAAAGCCAAAAGTTAAAAGCTAAAAGTCTCCTCCCGCCTTCGCCAGGGCAAAACACAAATACTGCATCTGCCCTACATGGTGATCGAAGTGAGAGGTGCATCGCAGCATCATTTGAAACCGGTTCTTCACCTTTAGTGCGCCGCTGGCGGTGTAGTCTTTGCTCCAGTCACTCTCCGATTGCGCTCGAATGGTCCGCGCCGTCAGCTCCACAGCTTCCTGCAGCCGCCGCATCGTCTCCTCTTTGCCGGGCCGCGCGGTTTCGCTGAATTCCCGCGGACGGTCACGCACGTATCCCGTGCCCGCCATCTCCGCCCCGATGTAATAGTTGAGGTTGCCCGTGAGGTGCAGCGCCAGATGTCCAAAGCTGTTGCCGAAAGGAAACGGCCTGCTCCAGAATTGCTCCTCGCTTAGTGGCTGCGCCAGGGACTTTGCAGTGTTTGTCAGTTCTTCCAGTCGCGCTGCCAAACCCTCCGCTACCGTCGTCGGCAAGCTCTCCATGCATCCTCCGCATCATCGAATCAGTCCTGCCATTATAATGACGCTTCGCGCCGCACCGCGAAAGAGGACCCTCTTTGGCCTACGACGACTTGCGCGACTGGATCGCCGCCCTCGACCGCTCCGGCGAGCTGCGCCGCATCACTACTGAGGTGGATCCCATCCTCGAAATCGCGGAGATCACCGATCGTGTGAGCAAGGGCCAGGCCCATGAGGGCGCCGCACCCTTGTCGCGCTCTTTGCGACAGGGTGGGCACGCACTTCTCTTCCAGAACATCAAGGGCCACCCCGGCCACCAGGTCCTGATTAACCAATTCGGCTCCGAGCGCCGCATGAAGCTAGCCCTCGAAGTGGACTCGCTCGACGAGGTCGCCGAACGAATTCGTTCCTTCATGGACGTCAAGTCGCCGCAGGGCTTCCTCGATAAAGTCAAAATGCTGCCCATGCTGGCCGAGATGGGCAAGTTCTTTCCCAGGACTGTTTCCACCGGGCCATGCAAAGAAATTATTCGAAGAGAGAATTTTTCACTCGACTACTTTCCCATTCTGCAATGCTGGCCCAAAGATGCTGGCCGCTTCATTACCTTGCCCTGCGTGGTCACCCGTGATCGGAAGAGTGGCAAGCGCAATGTAGGCTGCTACCGCTTGCAGGTTTTCGACGGCCAGACCACCGGCTTTCATGCCCAGCGCCAGAAGATCGCCGCCGAGCACTACCGCGAAGCCTTACGGAATGCTGCACAGACCATGCCGGGGCAGGCGCCCTCGGCTGTCCAAGCAGGTGTGGACCTCATGGCTCGCACCTCGGGCGGGCAGACTCTCACTGAGGGCCAGCCTTCCGGCAAAATGGAAGTTGCCGTCGCCATCGGCACTGACCCGGCCGTGACATTTTCCTCCATCGTTCCCGCCCCGCCCGAGGTCGAGGAGTATCTGATCGCCGGCTTCCTCCGCCAAAAGCCGGTGGAGCTGGTCAAGTGCGAGACGGTGGACCTCGAAGTCCCCGCTTCGTCAGAAATCGTCCTCGAAGGCTACGTCAAACTCGACGAACTCCGTACCGAAGGCCCCTTCGGCGATCACACCGGCTATTATTCGCTTGAAGATCTCTATCCCGTCTTCCACATCACCTGCATCACCCACCGCAAAGATCCAATCTATTCGACCACCATCGTAGGTAAGCCGCCCATGGAAGACGCCTACATGGGCAAGGCCGTGGAGCGTATTTTTCTACCGCTCATGCGGCTCACCATCCCCGAGCTGGTGGATATCAACCTGCCCATCGAAGGCGTCTTTCACAACCTGATGATCGTTTCCATCCGCAAGTCTTACCCGGGGCAGGCGCGCAAGGTGATGAACGCCATCTGGTCGCTCGGCCAGGCCATGTTCACCAAGTGCGTGATCGTGATGGATGAAGACGTCAACGTGCAGGATCTCTCCGAGGTCACGCTCAAGGTGCTCAACCACATTGATCCTGAGCGCGACATTCAGTTCACGCTTGGGCCGGTGGATTCACTCGATCATGCGTCGCGGCTTCCGAATTTCGGATCGAAGATGGGCATTGACGCCACCCGAAAGTGGCCCGCCGAAGGCTTCAGCCGCCCCTGGCCGGACGAAATCCTGATGGACGCGAAGACCAAGGCCCTGGTGGACGCCAAGTGGAAGGTCCTGGCAAAGGAGTTGGGTTAGTAGAGACGCAGCTTGCTGCGTCTCCGGGACGTTGCGAGCCACGTCTCTGCTTCACGCCACCCGTGCCTTTAACCCGGCCTGTTCTTCGGCGATGAGCGAAACCGCAGACCAATCGAGTTTTTCACCGCCCTGGGCCAGCAGAGTGAGAAGCTTGTCGCGCACCAGGCTGGCGATGGGCAGCGGCACGCGCAGGCTTTCGCCTGCAGCCAGCGCCAGGCGTACGTCTTTCAGGCCCAGAGTGGCGGCGAATCCCGCGGGCTCGAATTTTTTTTCTGCGATCAGGGTCCCGTAAACCTTGAAAAGCGGCGCATCAAACGAGGTGAGGAATTTCAGGAATTCCTTCTGGTCCAGGCCCGCCTTGGCCACCAGCGCCATGGCCTCGCTCAGCGCTTCCACCAGCGAGGCGATCAGGAAATTGGCGCTGAGCTTGACCAGATTGGCCACGGGCGGCTTATCTCCCATGCGAAATGTCTTTTGCCCGATGGCCTCCAACAGTGGCAGGCAAGGCTCCACGGCATCCGGCGCGCCCGCGGCGAGAACGGCCAGTTTGGCGGCGGCCGCAGCCTCGGGCCGTCCCAGCACCGGCGCCGCCACAAATTTCTGCCCGGCTTTGCCGTGCGCTTCGGTCAGCCTTTCGCTGAGCGAGATGCTGATGGTGCTCGAAGAGATATGGGCCTTGCCCTTGCCCAGGCTGGCGAGCACGCCGTGGTCGCCGAACACTACGCATTCCAGCGCGTGATCATCGGCGAGCATGGTAAAGACGGCGTCTGCCCGGCAAGCGTCGGCCACCTGGGCGGCATAGCGCGCCCCCTGCTCCACCAGCGGACGGGTTTTTTCCG
This sequence comes from Terriglobales bacterium, assembly GCA_035517775.1. Lineage (GTDB taxonomy): Bacteria > Acidobacteriota > Terriglobia > Terriglobales > Acidobacteriaceae > DATIYF01. Next base: position 22,769 of record DATIYF010000105.1, on the reverse strand, counting down.
CGGAGCGGTTGTATACAGCCACCTCGTGTCCCGCTTTCAGAAGGTTCGCGGCCATGCCCGAACCCATATTCCCCAGGCCGATAAATCCAACTTTCATGCTCGCCTCCCCGGTTACGAATGTTGGATTCCCAGAATACCGCGTTGGCGGCGAAAAAACCTGCGGCCGCCACGCAGCAATCGGGAGAAAGTGGCGGCTCTTTCCTTACGCTGGCGGGAAAATTCGGCTCCGCCATCCCCTTTTTAGTTCCCGGCATCGTAGGAACGTTGACAGCCACTCGTCCCATGCCGAGCGAAAGCGGTGGTTCGGTTCCTGAAAAACCGAAAGGCGGCTCTGCCATGTACCCGCCGTCAGAGGCCGCGCCCGAAGTGGTTGAGGGCGGCTATGCCGCCGAGGGCTTCTGGAGCGGTGCTTCAGCGATTACTCGGACCGCCGGGCGCTTTTCTGGGGACCTGGTGGTTCGTGCCCGCCGCACGGCGCGAGAGGCCCGCGAAAATCCGATCCAGCTGATTGCTGGAGCCGCCGCGGCTGGTTTTTCGGTCGGCATTCTGCTCCGGTTGCTGCGGAAGCCATGCCGAACGCCCCGGACCCGCGGAGCTACGGCTACAGGCTGAAGGTTGAATGTTATGGAGAGATTACGCAACACACCCGCCGAACCTACTCTGGCCCAGGTGGTAACCGAGATTACTCTGGAAACCAAAGCCTTCCTGCACACGCGCCTGGAAATGCTGCGCGCCGAGCTGCGTCAAAACATCCGGGCGTGGAAGATCGCGCTGCCGGTGGCGGCTAGCGCGCTGCTTCTGCTGGGCTCAGCTTATTTGTTGTTTCTTGCCGCGCTGGTAGATGCCGTCTATGTGGTGCTTCCGCCCGTGGATTTCCGCTGGGCCCTGGCTTTCGCGATCGTCGGTTTCGTGTGGAGCATTCCCGGTTTAGTCATGGCCTATTTCGCCATCCAAAAGCTGCGCCGGCCGCCGCTGGTTCCGCGCCGAACCCTGGAAGTACTGAAGGCCGACAAGCATTGGCTGGAAAGCGAGATCAAAGCGGCATGAGCCTGCCTACGTACGAACTTGAACTCAAGGCCAGCGACGAGCGCGAACAGTTGCAGGAGTCTCTGCGCGAACTGAAGCTGCACATGCACAATCTGTTGCGCTGGAAGGAAGCCGCACGCGAATATGTGGCCCCGGCCTGCGGAGCAGCGGCCGTGGTGGCCACGCTGGCGGGATATCTCTTCGCCGCCCTGATTCTGCGCTCTGGCTGAAGGGCCGGGAGGCGAGGTTCCCGGCGCGAACAGGCCACGGCATGCGCACCGCCTGCTGGAGGTACATTCCCCCGCGCCCGGGCTGGTTACTGCCCCATTGCTGCTGAAAGCGGAGTCCCCCTCCACTAACCCATACCCCATTGCATACGTACGGGTCCTGGGTTACCATCTAGCCCTTCCCCAGGGGCTGACCAGCCTCCATGAGTAAGTGTCCGTCTAAGTGTCCTCGACGCCTATGAATCGCTTCGCTCTGGGATGGGGTGCAACTCTGCGCCGATCGCTGGTGGTTGCCTTATTTATGTCCTCATTTGTGGCCCCTGCGCGGTGCGCCGTCATCAACGGGACCGTGAAGGATCCAACTGGCGCTGTCATCGCCGGGGCACGGGTCGAGATTGCCGGCGGCGACCTGGCCAAGCCTGTGGTTCTCTCTTCTAACGACCTCGGGAGGTTTTCCTCGCCCGACTTGAAGCCTGGCACCTATACCTTGCGGCTCACGCGCGAAGGCTTTGAACCCTTAACCAGAACGGTGGAATTACAGGAAACCCTGCAACTGGAACTTACCCTAGCCATTGCCCACGAAGAGGTGAAGGTTGCGGTACCGGGAACGGCCGCGGCATTTGCTAACTCCGATCCGGTTTACCGGCAGTTGCGTGACGTCGGCCTTGGCAACACCTTTCGCTACGAGAACTTCACCGTGAATTCCGACGTAGCGAGCTTTCAGTTTCGCAAGGGGACACTGACCTTTCTGCTTCCGGCGAACGGCATAGTGACGGGGGCCATCTTTATTGGCGACGCGCACCTCCATCTGAAGCCTGCGACAGAGCTCGATGCCCGGGAACTCAAGCGCCGCACGGGCAATGACGAATTCGATGAGGGCTTTACCGAGGTCGTGTTTCGCTTCAGCGGGCAGGTCCGGTTGAGCTTTCTTGCCGGCTTGGGCGCAGAAGTAGATGTCCCTCCGGAGGCAGCAGCTGCCTTTAACCGCTGGAAGGAAAAGATGCGCCGCCGTTCCGAGATTCCTCTCGGCTTCACCGACTCGATTTTGCACGGTGAGACCATGGACAACGTGGATGCGGACGTGCTGGCGGCCATCTACAATCCCGCGCACCCCTGGTTCATGAATGCCTACCTTCGCGGCGTCAAGCACAAGGACCTGCGGTTGTTTGTACGCACCCGGGTGGGAGCCATTCCCCAGTTGGACTCGCCGGAAGAAGTCGCATTGATCAACTACGACCCGGAAGGCATGGACGATGGCATCTGGTATCTGCAGCACCTCAAGAGTGAGTTTGCTGAGCGCATGGCGAGCTCGCAACAGGACCGCCGCCTGTTCGCCACGCACAGTTACAAAATCGAGACAGTAATCGGCAAGAACGGGCACCTGTTCAGCACTGCGAAGATCACCTTTGAGCCGCTGGTTGCGGGGGAGAGGGTTCTCAAGTTTGGGCTGCTGCCCAATTTGCGAGTCACGCAAGTCTTGGACGAACAGGGCCAGAATCTCTACTTCGTCCAGGAAAGTCGCAAGGAAGACGGCTCGTTTTACGCCATCCTTTCGCAGGCCCTGCCCATGGGCAAAGAACATTCGATCACGGTGGAGTATGCCGGCGACAAGGTATTACAGCAGGCAGGTGAGGGAAGCTACTATGTCCGGGCCCGAAGCTCGTGGTATCCGAACCTGAATGGATTCGGCGAATGGGCGCTCTATGACCTGACCTTCAAGGTGCCGAAGCGCTACCGGGTGATCAGCGTGGGTAAACTGCAGTCGGAAGGAATTGAGCAAGGCCTGGCAGTCAGCCACTGGGCCACTCCGGTGCCAGTGGCCGTGGCAGGCTTCAACTACGGCGCATACCAGAAGCTCGACATGGAGGATGAAAAAACCGGCTACCATATTTCCGGCTACTATCTCGAGCAACTGCCCGATAATCTCACCCAGTACCGTGCGCTGCAATCCCTGGCGCCGAAGAGTATGACGGAATATGCCATGGAACAAACCCGCGCTCAACTGGAGCTTTGCACTTGGCTCTTCGGCAAGAGTCCCTACCAGGATATTTATGTCACCGAGCAACCCGACTTTAACTTCGGACAGTCGTGGCCGAACCTGGTCTATCTTCCCATCTCAGCTTTCACCGATTCCACCCAGCGCTGGATGCTGTTCGGAACCATTGACAGCTCTTTCACCGGCTTCGTGCAGGAGGTGACGCCGCACGAAGTGGCCCACCAATGGTGGGGGCATACGGTGGGCTGGGCCTCCTACCACGATCAATGGCTGTCGGAAGGCTTTGCGGAATTTTCTGCGGGCATGTTCCTGCAGTTCGCCGTCGGCAAAGACTGGCGCAAGGATTACCTGCAGTTTTGGGAGCGGCTGCGGCAGCGGGTGCTGCAGAAAAATAACTTTGGAATATCTCCCAATGATGCCGGCCCGCTGTGGATGGGCCTGCGCCTGATTTCGCCGCGCAGCGAGCAGGCCTATCAGCAGGTGACTTACGCCAAAGGGGCGTACATTCTGCAAATGCTGCGCTCCCTCATGTATGACGGCAGCGATCCCGAGCCGGATAAGAACTTCATCGCCATGATGCATGACTTCGTGGACACCTACCGTGACAAGCCGGCCTCCACCGAGGCGTTCAAGGCCATTGCCGAGAAGCACATGACCCAAGCCATGGACTTGCAGAAAAATGGGCGGTTGAACTGGTTTTTCGATGAATGGGTGTATGGAACCCAGGTGCCGCGCTATCACTTCGAATATCAGCTCACCCCGGCCGATGGGGGCAAAGTGAAGCTGCACATGTCTGTCACTCAAAGCGAGGTGGACGATCGCTTCGCCATGCTGGTGCCGGTTTATGCGGATTTTGGCAAGGGGATGGCGCGTCTCGGGCAGATGCTCGTCATCGGCAACAGCTCCCACAGTGCCGACACCTTGCTGCCGGCCCAGCCGAAGAAAGTGGCAATCAACGCCTACAAGGATATCCTTGAGCGATGAGCGGCAGAAGCGGCTGCTTTGCTGGGGTTGAGGATGTATGTGGACTTATGTTCAGAAAACCGGCGAGTTGCTTCACGACGGTGCGCATGAAGCATTTGGCTATGCAGGGTACAACGATCCGCTTACCGGTCAGCAAGGCAAGAACAACCCCGACTTGCAGAGCGTGCACGAAGTAGGGCCGATTCCGGTGGGCACGTACGCCATTGGCGGTCCGGAGGATACGCTGACGCACGGACCGTTCGTTCTTCCGCTGACCCCCGACCCGGCCAACCAGATGTTCGGCCGCTCCGGATTTCTGATTCACGGCGATTCGGTGGTGGAGCCGGGAACGGCATCGCGCGGTTGCATCATCATGGGCCGGCCCACGCGAAATGATGTCTGGCAATCGGGCGATCGCGCTTTGCGGGTGATTTCTGGACTAGCGGCGGAGTTTGAGGCCGCCTGATTCGGCTTTGCAGAGTAAGAAGGCCTATGCACCATTTCCGGTGCATAGGCCTTTTCTTCGCAACTGCGATTGGGTTTAGAGCGAGCCCAGGAAGTTGATCAGGTCCTGGCGCTCCTGCTTGTTGAGCTCGAGGCTGAAGCGCTTGTTGTAGAAATCCACGACGTCGGCGATGGTGGCTGCGTTGCCGCCGTGGAAGTACGGGGCGCGGGAAGCCAGGCCGCGGAGGCGCGGAATCTTGAACTTGCCCAGGTCCTTGCATTTTCCGCTGATCAGCGCCATGCCAGGATCGGTGGTGCGGAAATCATCATAGGTAATGCCGCCGATCGTGACCGGGTTGCTGAAGAAGGGAATGATGCTGTTGCCGCTGGCGTCGCGCGGGCAGAGGAAGGAGAACAGCGGCTGGTCTTGCGCTGGGGGCAGCACGGTGGCCGTGTTCTGGTTGCCGCTCTGGTCGACGGCACTGTTATCGCCAATGCCCAGGTGCTTGCCGCCGGCGTTGGTGCTGCTGCCGATGTTCTGGTTGTTATGGCAACCGGCGCAGGTACCGGTGGCGGGGTTGCCAAAAACGTCATTGGCTCCGGCCACGCCGCGGAAGGTGAACTGGCGGTTGTTGAAAATATCCTGACCGCGTTTGATCGAGGCCTGCGCCGCACTGCGGGTGTTGGCCCAGGCGTCGAACATAGTCATGCCTTCGAGACCGGTGGCGGGAAGAAACGGCGGATCGTTGGACAAAGCCTGCGGGCCGCCGGTGGCTCCGTTGGCGGTCAGGCTCTTGGCCAGGTTGTCGAAAGACTGGGCGGTGAACACTCCGCTTTCGAAGGCCACGCCGTCATCGATCTGCTGGCTGGTCGGCGCGTTCGCGGCCTGCGCGTGGCCCAGAGTCGCGTCGCGGAACTGGCTTTCAAGGCTGGCCTCGCGGCCGTCCCACATGATGGCGCCCTGAACGTTCACGGTGGTGTGGTCAGAGCTGAACTGGCCATTCATGGTCAGGTTGGAGGAATTCATCACCCGGCGGTACATGGAGATTCCACCCGAAGGCAGACCGTAGGTGGCGTTGTTCTCGCAACCGTAGGGGTCGTGAATGATGCGCACCTGAAATTCCGCGTTGGCGGGAATGGGCAGGAAGACGCGAATGTCGCCTCGGGTGAGCAGCTGGCTGGAGGCCGCCGCTTTCTGGCCCAGCGTACGCGCTGCCGCGCCCAGGTTGGGGCAGTTGGCGCCATCCACGGGAGCAAACAGCGGGTCGGTACCGCGCGATTTCATGAAGACCGCGGTTGCCGCCTGCGGAGTAATGGACCAGCCCGATTCCGGCTGGTGGCAAGTGAAGCAGGTACGCCCGTTGGTACCCAAGGAGGAGAAAAACGGATTGCCCGCTGTCTTGGTCGCGCCCTTGGGTTGGTAAGAGCTAACCACGCCGTTCGCATCCGCACTCGATACGGTTTGCGGAATGGTGGCGGGCGGGAGCGTGCGCACTGGCGGGCCGAAGCGCGGCGCCAGGGAAGCTTGCCGCCGCACCAGCTCCATCCACATGGGCATCTCGGGATCTGCCGCGCCGCCGCGCGCGCTGGCGCGATGAATGGTTCCAGTGCCGATGGTTAGGGCGACCGCTGCCGATAGACAAATGCCGGTAAGAACTCTTTTTGTGCTCACGTGAGTAAACCTGTCCTTCGTTTCGTATTTGGGAGGAGGAAAAACTGTTCAATGCTTGGAGAGCCGGTACTGCGGGGGGACTTGCTTTCCAGTGGCTATGTGCTCGCTGCTGTACCGCCAGCCCACGGGCGGAGACCTTTACTATGCAGACCGCCTTCCACAAAGGGAAAAATTGCGGCCTAATGAAATCACACAGTTCCTGAGTGTGAAGAGGAACAGAGAGCGGAAGGGCGCAAGCGTGTGCACACGAAAGGGAAATCCGCAAGCCAGAGTGCGCGGGCACTCACGCGGTGTGAGCGCGCACGCATTCTCTGTAGTCCTTCCACCGCTTATCCCGCTGTGGTTGCGGTGGCGAACCAGGCATTGGCGAGATGATCGCCCCAGGCTTCCTTCAGATCGAGGGCGATGGCATAGGCCATGTAGTCGTTCAGCAATGCCGGGGTGAGACGGGGATCGTTCATTCGGTCAAGGCGGTCCAACTCCACGCCGGCGAGAAACTGGCGGAAGCCTTCCACCTGATCCGCGCGCTGGCGGCCGAGTGTGGTAACGGTCTGGATGGCGATGCCGCCGACAATATTGATCAGCACCAGCGACACCAGAACCCAGGCAAAGGTGGGCGAAGAGGCAACACCAATGCGGAAGGCGACAAAGCCCGGCACTGCCAGAAAGAGCGGCAAAGGCAAAAACATCGTGGCCAGGTTCTTGGCGCTGAGCATGCCGCTGAAAGCATCGTGGAGGGCGCGCGGCAGGTTGGCGGCCAACACCACGCCGAGTCCCAGACTGAAGAGGAGGAACCACAGGGTAAGGAAGACGGCCTCTCCGTGGCGGCCCACCCTGGCGGCGATAACCAGCGCCCATACGACGGAAAGCAAGGTGGCCGGCAGAGAGTATTTCAAGTTGCGCTTGAAGTAGAGGTTGCCGATGCGTTTGGAGAGCGAGCCCGCGATTACGCTGCCAATGAGGTTGAGGTATTTGGTGCGATCAGGCTGAAAGACAAAGGTTCGAGGCGGCAGGCCGGGGGCTGCGGTGAGATCTTCCAGTTCGGCCAGAGCGTCATAGGCGCAGGCTTCTTCCGGCGGCAGGCTCACCGCGGGCTGCGTGGCGAGGCGGGTGATGCGGTAGCCGTTCCCTTCGGGCTCGATGGCGATGACTTTCTGTGAAGCCAGGTGGGCCAGAACCGCGGCCACCGTTTTGCCGTCACTGGCGCGGGTGCGCAGGTAACGCATCTCGGCTGGGGAAAGATGATCGGGCGGCGCATATTGGGGCACGATCGCACCGGCCCTGGGGCCTTGCCCGGCGAGGAACCAGACCGCGAGGTAATAGCCGATGAGCAGGGAAGGCAGCAGCAGCAGTTTGAAATCGAGCGTGTACATGGCGCCGGGGAAAAACAGCACCGCCACGGCGGCCAGCGCCATGCGGCCGTAGATGAGAATACGAAGGCGCATCGGGGATGGCCGATGCTAGCACGGCACGAAGCCGAGGATTAGGAGTAGCTCAGGAGTGCCATTACGAGAGTAATGGCGGATGGAGCAGCGGGCAGCGAAGCGTGGCAGGCAAGAAAAGCAGGTTCCTCGGCGCGCTCTCGTGCGCCTGCGAGCGGCTCGGAATGACAAGGAAGAGGCGGTGAGCAGGCCGCGGATTCAGTAGCGGTCACTGGTGTCTATGGCAAATCCCAGAAGCGCGTTGACTTCCACCGGCTGGTTGCCACGCAGGGCTGGACGGAATTTCCAGGCCGGCAGCGCGGCAAGAACTTTGGCAGTCAGTTGCGGCGCGGCTGATTCCAGCACCTGCGGGTTGCGCAGAATGCCCGAGCGATCAAGCACGCAGGCAATCACCAGGCGGGCGCGGCGCAGGCCCGAGGGCAGCACGGCGCGAATGGGTTGCGGAGCGGTGAGCTCCTGCGAGTAGGCGTGGGCGGCCGAGCTCGGGTCTGAGAATTCCAGCACCGCCGTTCCCAGCGTGGTATCGAGATAGATGGTATAGACCTTATCGCCCTTGAGCGCGCCGTAGAAGTTGAATGCGCCGCCCGAGCGGGGAGAAGCCTCCACCGTGATTTCCTGGCGGCGGTCGCCGAGGCCGGCCGAAGAGCGGCTGGGGTCGGTGGGCTGATTGGCGCCGGAAGAAAAACTGGGCAAGGTGATGATGCTGCTGTTACCGCCGCTCACCGAGACTCCGGGAATCGCGGGATTGTTGGTAGCGTTGTTGCCGGTGCCGCCTGGGCCAGGGAAGGGCGAAGTGCCGCCGCGCGCGTTAGGGTCGGAGCCATAGCCCGAGCCATCGCGGCCGGCGCCCGATCCGGTTCCGCTGAAGCCGCTGCCGCTGCCGTTGCCGCGGCCAATGCCGTTGCCTCCGCCTGAGCCACCCAGGCCGGGAGTATCGCCACCGGCGGGCGAGAGCGCGAGCGCGCCTGCGCCTCCCTTGCCGGGAACGCCGGTCTTGGTGCCCGGCTGGTTCGAAACCACAACGCCTGTGCCGTTGGCGTTGCCGCCACCGTTGGGCGGGGCAGCCACGTCGCCCAGCTCACCCGGTGCGCCGAAACCCTGGCCGCGATTTCCACGGCCATGGCCGCCGAGCGAAGCGGCATCCGCGAGAGATGGCGCGGGCGCGACGGCGGAGTTAAGCCCGCCGCCCAGGCCGCCTGCGGAACGATTCCCGCCAAGGTTGTTCCCCATTTGTACCGGTGGAGGAACCACGCGGTTTCCTCCCAGACCGGAAATGTTCTGGCGCTCGCCGGTCGTGTTGCCCATCTGCACCGGCGGCGGAATTACCTGGCTGTGCAAGTCTCCGGGACCGTAGCCCGGGCCGTTGCGCGCGAGGTCGGTCGTGGGCTGCGAAGGCGGCGGGGCGACCACCGTTTGCCGAGGCAGGCTGAGCTTGGGGTTGGCGTTGGTGAACTGCTCGGGCGCGGAAACCGGCGGGGCCACCACCTGCACTGCATTCGAGCCGGGCAGGCGCAAGGTGGCGAGATTCTGCTGCGGCGCAGCCGGAGCCGGCGCCACCGGAGTCTCATTGAGCATGGGCTGGTTGCGCAAGTCGCTGGCATCCACCTGCGGCGCCGGCGCAACGGCGGTAAGCTGCGGCGCCTGCAGCAGAGGCCGGGAAGATTTCAATCCCTCGGCGGGGGGCGGTCCCGGGGTGCGGCGATAGGCCAGCAAATTCGCCACCGCGGAATTGGAGCGGGGCAGATCGAGCTTGGGTGCATCCACGACGGTATCGCGCAGAATGGTTTCGCGGGCTACGCGGATGGCCTGGGTATGGTGAAAGCCCTCGCGTCCGCCGGAGCGCCCGCTGCGGCCCGACTGCGCCCCGCCGGCATCGGCCACGCGCGGCAGCTCAGCCCCGGAGTAATAGATTACGTCGTATTTGGCGGGTGGCGGCGGCTGAAAAGTATGCATGCTCATCCTGGCGGGGATGATGAAGATGAGCAAAAAGAGCAGAAGCTCCACTCCCCAGCCCGCCAGAATGCCCTGGTAGGGGAACATGCGGAAGTGGGCCTCGCCGGCCAGCGGGCGCTCGGAGTGGGCGAAGGCGGGCTTGATGGCGCTGCGAAATTCTTCCCAGGGCGACGACCATTCCACCAGAAGCTTGAGTTCGTCGCTCATACTGCTCCAGCCTCTCCTGCCGCCGGCAGGCCGAATTCAATCTGATCGCCCAGGCTGGTTCCGGTGGAGCGCAGGGTGGAATCCGGCAACTCCAATACCGAAACCGCGCGCCGCCGCACCGGCGCTACCCGCCAGGGCCTCAGGTTCTGCTCGAGATGCACCACCACGTTGCCTCGATCCAGATAGATCACATCAATGGGAAAACGCATGGCAAAAGTGTGGACCCCATGGGAAGGAACGATCCACAAGCCCTGTCCTGCAGGGAAATTTTCCGCCGCCGTGCCCATCAGGCCGCGCAGGCGCGACCAATGCGTCCTGGCCACGCCCAGGCGGGTGGCCAGGTAGGCCTGGCGAGTACGGTTGAATGCGTATGCTTGAGTGACTGCGGCCGGCATCACAGCTCCCGGGTTCGACTTGCCCCAAAAACTCCTTAATTAGTGTTGCGTCAGGGTCCTGTACAGCTGAATCATGGCGGGCCCTAAAGTCACGATCAAGATGGAGGGGAGGATGAACAATACCAGGGGGATGACCATTTTGATGGTGGTTTTGGCCGCTTGCTCTTCGGCGCGCTGGCGGCGTTCGGTGCGCAGCGAGTCAGAATGCACCCGCAGCGCCTGGGCGATGCTGGTGCCGAAGCGGTCGGTCTGCACCAGGGTGCCCACCAGGGCGCGAATATCATCGGCGCCGGTGCGTTCCGCAAGATTGTGCAAGGCCTCAATCCGCGGCTTACCGGCGCGCATTTCCAAGTTCACCAACTGAAACTCACTGCTCAATTCCGGGTGGGCGTGCTGCAGGTCCTCGCCTACGCGCAACAGGGCCTGGTCGAGGGCGAGGCCGGCTTCCACGCAAATCACGGTAAGGTCGAGGGCGTCCGGGAGCGCGATCTTGATGCGATGCTGGCGCTCGCGGATCATCCGCTTCAGGGCGAAGCGCGGCAGGAAGAAGCCCAGAGCGGCCGCGCCCACCAGCAAGGGCATGGATTTAAACCCGCTGATGGCCACGACCAGGGCCACCGCCACCACTGCCATCAGCACGCGGCTGCCGACATACATGCTCAGGTGCCGGGACTCGCGGTAGCCGGCCTGAATCAGCCAGGAGCGGGTGCGGGAAACCTCGCTCGCGGAAAGAGGCAGGGCCTTGCTCAGCGGATCAAGGGCCTGCTCCAGGCGCTCTTTCAGCGGCGGCCGGGACGGCTTCTGCGTCTTCTGGAAACCCAACGCCCGCAAGCGCGAGCCAATGACCGACGAGGGGGCGTAAGCCGCCGCCCCGAAGGTGAAGACCACCGCGGCGATGGTGAGAAACAATACGATTGCCAGCACAAATGCCATAAGCTAAACCTGAATCCGGATGACCCGCTTGATCACAAAATAGCCCAGCGTCTGCAGAATAATGCCCAGCACAATCAAGCTATGCCCGGCGGGGTCGGTAAACAAGGGCATAATGAAACCGGGGTTGACCATGAGCATGACGGTCACGATCAGCGGCGGCAAAAGCATCAACAGCAGCATGGTGAGCCGGCCCTGCGCGGTGTGCACCTTCACCTGCCGCATGATCTTGAAACGCTCGCGGATCATGTAAGAAAGGTTGTCCAGAATCTCCGCCAGGTTGCCGCCGGTCTCGCGCTGCAGCATGACGGCGGTGACGAAAAACTTCACATCCACCAGGGGCACGCGCTCGGTCAGGTTGAGCAGGGCGTCGCGCACCGGCATGCCGAATTTCTGCTCTTCGAAAAGTTTGCGGAATTCCGAAGAGACGGGATCGGCTACTTCGTTGGCGATCAGCTCGAGCGCGGTGGTGAAGGCGTGCCCGGCGCGCACCGCGCGGGCAAGCGTGTCAATGGCCTCGGGAAAGAGCTCTTCGAACTTCTGGAAGCGCTTGGTCCGCCGGAAAGAGACGAATGAATACGGCAGGAAGGCGCCGGCCAGCACACCCACCCAGGCGAACACCAGGGAATTGGAGAGCATGTAGACCACCACGCCGAAGACCACGGAGGTGGCGAGGCAGATCAGCAGCAGGTTGCCGGCGCGGAGGTCCATGCCGGCCTGCGAAAGCAAAAGCTGCAGATTGGAAATGCGCACCGAGCGGCGCAGCAGGTTGTCGAGCGCCGGAATCTCGCTCAACATCTCGTCGCGCAGCAGGGCCAGCTCTTCGCTGGGCTTGCGCTCGGCCGCCTTCTGTACTGCCTCCAGGCGGTCGCGCAGCAGGCGGGCGCGCGAGCTGCGCTGGTCGAGCAGAGACCCGATCACGAACGCCGCGGCGGCGATAACGAAGAAGACGATGATGGTAAATAGAATCGGCATTTCTTTTATCGAATCCTAAGCTATACCTCCGAGAACGACTCGAACAGCGCCGGCCGCAGGCGGCAGCCTGAAGTAGCCAAACGGTCGGCGAACTGCGGCCGGATGCCGGTGGCCCGAAAGGCTCCGCGCACCCGCCCGTTTTCATCAATGCCGCGCCGCTCAAAAATAAACACATCCTGCATGGCGATCATGTCGCCTTCGGCGCCCGTAACCTCGGAAATCCCAATCACTTTGCGGGAGCCATCGGTCAGGCGCGCGACCTGCACTACGGCGTGAATGGCAGAGGCGATCTGCTGGCGGATGGCACGCTCGGGAATATTCAGGTTGGCCATGGAAAACATATTTTCCACGCGGGCCAGGGCATCGCGCTGCGAGTTGGCGTGCACCGTGGTCAGCGAGCCCTCATGACCGGTGTTCATGGCCTGCAGCATGTCGAAGGCTTCCTCGCCGCGCACCTCGCCCACCACGATGCGGTCGGGGCGCATACGCAGGCTGTTGATCACCAGCTGCCGCTGCCGCACCGCACCTTTGCCTTCAATGTTGGGCGGGCGGGTCTCCAGCCGGACGACGTGTTCCTGCTTCAGCTGTAGTTCGGCCGCGTCTTCGATGGTGACAATCCGCTCCGAGTTGGGAATGTAGCCGGAGAGCACGTTGAGCAGAGTGGTTTTACCGGCGCCGGTTCCGCCGGAAATCAGCAGGTTGAGCCGGCCCTTGACCATGGAGGAAAGCAGTTCGAGCATGGGCTCGGTCAGGGTGCGGTTCTCGATCATGTTGCGCGCCGTGACCGGGTCGTGTCCGAAGCGGCGGATGGAGAGGCAGGGGCCGTCAATCGCCAGCGGCGGAATGATAGCGTTGACGCGCGAGCCATCGGCCAGGCGGGCATCCACCATGGGGGAAGATTCATCCACCCGCCTGCCCACCCGGGAGACGATGCGGTCAATGATTTGCATCAGGTGCTGGTTGTCTTTGAAGCTCAGGCCGGTGGGTTCGATCTTGCCGTTGCGTTCCACGTACACGCGGTCGTGGCCGTTCACCAAAATATCGGAAATGCCGGGGTCGCGCAGCAGGGGCTCGAGCGGGCCAAGGCCGAAGATTTCATCCAGAATCTCGCGCGCCAGGCGCTCGCGCTCGGCGAAGCTGAGGGGGACCGCCTCGCTGTTGATGGTATTCCGGATGAGGAGCAGAACTTCCTCGCGGGCGGCATCGCCCGGGGTGCGCCCCAGCTTCTCGAGGTCCAGGCGGTCGAGGATCTTGCGGTGCAGATCGGCTTTGACCTGCTGGTACTCGGTCCGTTCGAAAGTCTGCAGATTGGCCATGATTCAGCTTACACAGTCTTAAACATCGACCAGGTGGAACGCTTGACCTCGACATCGTTTTCCGTCAAGCGCGCCGCCAGCCCCAGAAATGCGCGCGCCACTTCCGTATGGTTCTGGTTCAGTGGCGGAATGCCGCGGTCCACCGCGGTCGAAACCGCGAAATACTGATTGGGAATCTTCCACAACAATTTGACCCCCGCCGCCGTCTCGGCGTCGGTCTCGCTGAAGCCGGGAATCTTGCGGAAGCGGTTCAGCACCAGCTTCACCCGCTCCCGTCCCCCGGTTTCGCTCAAATAGGTCTGCACCCGGGTGGCGCTCCACAGCGAGGCTACGTCGGCATGGGCCACCAGCAGCACGGCCTCCGACATGTTGCTCACCAGCCGGGTAGTGCTGTCCAGGCGGGTGGAGGCATCCACGACCACATAGCGGTAGTGCGTCACCAACATATCGAATAATTTGGCGAACTCGGCAGTCGAAGGTTCCACCAGGACTGGCGTGCTGGGGCCGGCCAGAACCTGCAGCCCGCTATCATGCCGGGTCATGAAGCCTTCTAGCAGGGAAGCATCCAGGCGGTGCAAATTGCGAATGGCATCGGCCACGCTGAACACCGGCTTGAGGTTCATATGCAGGGCGGTGTGGCCCAGGGGAGCGATATCCACCAGGGCCACGTTGCCCTGGGCCGATTGCAGGGCCAGCGCCAGATTCACCGCGATGGTAGTGGCGCCGCTGCCTCCCTTGGCGTTTACCACGCTGAACACTTTTCCCCGGCGGGTCTCCTCGCGCTGCACTTTGCGCTGCGAACTGAGCCGCACCATGGCGTCGAGCAGTGCGGTAGTGCTGGTGGGGCGCTCCAGAAACTCGCGCGCGCCGCTGCGCATGGCCTGCACGATCACTTGCGGCTGGGAAAGCAGCCCGATGGCAAACAGCGCGACCGCTGGCATCTCCTGCTGCAGCAATTCGATGGCACGGAGGCCGGGTATGGCGTTATCCGACGGGATATCAATCAGGATGATATCGGGGTTGGCGGCCTGAATGCGGCGCACTGTGGGGTCGGCGGCGGAGACGGGAAAACTCGCTCCGCTGTGCACCGTGCGCGCCACGCCCGTGCCTTCCACCATGACCTGCAGCATGGTGCGCTGCTCATTATCGGCAGCTACGATCACTACGGAAAGTTCGGGCATAACGCCGTGAGCCCCCTGCTCGTCCTTGGGCCAGGTTCACTGCCTGGCTCCCCCCAGCCGCTGCTTGCTACTTAATCCGCCCCTTCTGCTTGTCAAAGCTGCCTGAATCCAAGAACGGCCGCGGCTGATGGGGCAGTTCCGGCGGCTGCACGTTCGGCGAAATCTTGTGCACGGTGCACAGCACCATCAACTCGGTCCGGCTCTTCTGTGCGCTCTTGCTCTTGAAGAATGTTCCGATAATCGGCAAATCGCCCAGCAGCGGAAATTTATTGCTGATGTCGGTCACCCGGTTATCCATCAAACCGGCGATCACGAAACTCTGGCCATCCTGCAGCTCGAATTCGGTCTCCGCCCGGCGGGTGCTCAGGGCCGGCACGTTGAATCCGGAAATGGTCAGGCCATTGGTGAAGTCCAGGGTGCTGACTTCCGGCGCCACCTTCAGGTAAATGCTGCCGTTGGGCATGATGGTGGGGGTGAATTTGAGATCAACGCCAAAATCCTTGAACTGAATGGTGACGGCGGTAATACCCGTCCCGGGCTGGACCACGGGGAAGGGAAACTGTCCACCGGCAAGAAAACTGGCCTCTTTCCCGTTCACCGCGATGAGATTGGGCTCGGCCAGAATCTGCAGCAGGTTCTTCTGTTCCAGCGCCTGAATGACAACCCCCAAATTGATATCGCTGCGGAACAGGAAAAGATTCAGCGCACTGGTGGGATTGATGGTGGGAGGAGTGGCCGCGGTGGAGGTGGTGGTGACTCCACCCTGGGAAGTGGTGGTGGTGGAAGTGCTCGAAACCTGAAACCCCCCGAACTGCTGGGTGGTGAAGGTTCCAGCCGTGTTGCCGGTACTCGGGGAAAAAACGTTAAACCCCAACTGCTGGACCGCCGAGCGGTCCACTTCGGCAAACTTCACCTGCAGCAAAACCTCCTGTGTGCCTACCGGCCCGAAGGTCAGCACGTTCACTACGTTCTTGGAATAGGCCTGGGCGATCATGCCGGCGCGCTTGGAGATGTCTTCGGTGGTGACGTGGCCGGAGAGCACGATGGCAGAGCGTGAAGGGGTGACGTTGATCTGTTCATCGGGGAACACCCGGCGCTCTTCTTCTGCGCAGGCGCTCACATCCACATCTACCCGCAAATCGAAGCTGCGCGAGCGCTCCAGTTCGTCCCAGATGAGCAGAGAAACTTCGCCCGCTGAGCGGCCATGAACCAGAATCTGGGTGGGCGTAACCACCAGCGCATCAGCCACGGTGGGGTCGGTGACGGAAACGCGCTTGAGCCGTTCCGTGGTGTTGATCAGCAGCGACTTGCCCACCATGACGCGGAGCGGGGCCGAGCCGGTGCCCTCGGCCTGCGGGGCCTCGGGCGAAGTGGGGGCGGGAACCGCGGTCTGGGCCGGCGGCTCCTGCGAATTCTGTGCCGGCTGATTTTGCGCGCCCGCTGCCGTCACCAGCAGCAGCGAACCGGCGAGCAGGATCGCCTGGGCCAGATTCTTGCTTGGGATGGATGGCACGCAACTGCGAGGGCAGATGGACATGTCTTAGCTCAGACCTCGTGCTCGGGCGTACATGGTGTGTGGCTCAGAAATCCTTGTGTTCAATCTTGTCTCCCTTGATCACGTCCACCTGGTAAGGCGGCGGAGCAGGGGCTGGCGCTTGAGTCGTGTGCTTTAGCTTGGGGTGCGGCGCGGTGCTCGGCGCCGGGGCAGGCGCGACCTTGTATAGATTGTTGGTGTTGACCGCGGTCAAATCCTGTTCCCGCGTATCCAGAGGATTACGCAAGGCCAGCTGAATGCGCCCCTGAGCGCTGGCCAGGGTGAGTTTCTGGGCGTCATCGGGCGAAACCAGCAAAGTAATGACCGGGGTCATCTGGGCGTCGCCGCTGGTGTTATGTTCCAGCTTCTGCCCGGTGGCGATGACGGCCACGTTCTCCAGTACCGTCGTGGTCTGCTCCGCTCCCTCACCGTTGCCCGGGCTGCCGGTGAGCAGCACATCCACCCGCGTACCCGGTTGCACGAACCCAGCCACGGATACAACCTCATTCACGCGTACCGAAACCGCCCGCATGCCGGGCGGGATAAGCGAGGGCAAGCCCGAGCCGGTATTCTCCCCCGCCAATTTGTTTTGCAGAATAAACTCTCCCTTCGAGATGGGAAGAATTACGCCCCTGCCAATCACTTTGGCCATGCTTCCGCGGAAGCAATTGGGAGGAACGGCTAGTTCCGGAATGCGTACCAGCTTGACCTCGCCGTCTTCTATCTTGGCGCCGACCTGAAGATCGGTGGCCGCTACCACCACATCTACCCCGGCCTGGTCGGTGCTCTGCTGCTTCGACTGCAGGTTCTTGTACACCAGGAGACTGACGAATCCTCCCAGGGCCAGGGCGATCAATCCGATTAACATCAGCCGGGTACGATTCATTGGGGCTCCTCAAACCTCAGCACACACCTGGTTAACTTGCGCCAGGCGGTGTTCCGCCCGCCTGGTCCTGAAAAAGAAACGAGGCTTCCCGCGGACGGGCAAGCCACGTCCCCGCAACCGCCTCGGCCTGGCTGGCAGATTCGGGGTCCCCATCGAATTACGTCTGCGCATTCCAGTCTGCTGGTTCCCGACGCTGGCTTCATTCGCCGACGCGCTGGCTAAGCATTACTCCTAGTTCGCAATGGAACTGGAGACGGAAGAGAAGACATTGTTGGCATTGGAACCGATGAGCCGGATGGTGCCCACTACGATCACCAGGATCACTGCCAGCATCACGGCATACTCCGCGATGTCTTGTCCTTCCTCTTCCCGCCACAACTTACGGAGAAGCTGGTTCATTGTTACATCCTCCTCATGACCCATGCAGTCTTGACCAGAGCGATGGGCGGACGCCCCCTCTGGTTGCGTGCAATTCTGTGCGCAGTTTTCATCTACGCACCCTTCCCCCTTGCACGCGTGCCAAGCGAATGACTTTCAGCGGTTTAGGAAATTCTGCCGCCGTTTCCTCGACCATCATACCCCGGGTTCCACGCTCTGAAGCGGCAAATTCTTGCACACCCAGACGCCGGGTTTCTCCTTACTGTGAGTCTCTCAGATGGAGCCGGGGGCAGGTCAAGAGGGCAGAGAAATAAACCGCAAGCGACGGTAACCTCCACCATCGCCGTCCCTCCGGGGCGCTGGGCCAATACCGGGGCCAATTACCCGGCCGGCTGCCGTTTACTGGATAGTAATCGCGATGGAGGAACAGGCCTCGTGTGCATGGGATCCGATGGCTCTCATCGTCGCGATTGCTATGGCCAGAATTGCCGGCAGCTTTACCGCGTGCTCGGCCACATCTTGACCGTCTTGCTCACGCCACAACCTTCCCACTACTCCCATGACTCGGCCTCACGACACGTCGAACAGGGGAGGAACAACTTGGGGGAGGGCACAACCAAAGTAATATTACCACGGTCGGGGGCAAGCGAGTAGAGGAGAAGCCAGCGCCAAAGCCTTTTAGCTAGTTGTTGCTGCTTTAATTACTTCCTGATTACCATTAACTCCTTTACTATCACCTGCCTTCAGGGATCGGCCCCGGGTTCTCGCCCCGCCGCGGACCGCGCCTCACTTCTTCTTTTTTCCGAAGGCGCTGCGCACGTAGGCCAGAACCTGGTCCACCTGGGCCGCCGAGAGCTGCTCCTCGAAGGGCGGCATGTTGCCTTGCCCGTGGAGGATCACCTGCTTGAGTTCAGCGTCTTTCTGGCTTTGCACGTCGGAAGAATTCAGGTCGCGCGCCTTCAGTTGCAGCCCCAGCGTGGTTTTGCCCTGGCCGTCGGTGCCATGGCACAGCACGCATTTCGCTTTGAAGATGGCTTCGCCCGGCGAGGCCTTAGCCTTCTCGGCGGCGAAACCGGGAACCGTCAGCAGAAGCCCCGATGCCACACTCAGCAGAATGCGCATGCGCACTGCCTTCATCCGTTTCATTGCTTCCTCCGGTCGCCAATCATAACGTTTCAGAGCGGGTTTATGGAAATCGGGAGCGGGATGCGCAGGGTCGCAACACGGTACAATCCTAGCTTCATGTCGAAGGAAAGCCCCGGCCGCGGCCACAGCACACGCTATGCTCAGATGCAGAAGAACTACTGCTTCGCCTGCGGCGACGACAATGCCGAGGGCATGCACCTGAAGTTCGAATACGACCAAGAGCGCCGCTGCTTCGTCTGCCACCTGCATCTTGACCAGCGCTTTACCGGCCCGCCCGGCCACTGCCACGGCGGGATCATCGCCACCATTCTTGATGAGGCCATGGGCAAAGTGAACCGGCTGCGGGAAGTGGTGGCCGTTACCAAAGAGATGACGGTCCACTTTCTGAAGCCAGTGCCGCTGCGCACGCCGTTGATCGTGGAGTCGCGCGAGGTCAGCGTGCATGGCCGCCAGCACGTCAATTCGGCCGAAATTCTCGATCACAACCGCCAGGTCCTGGCCCGCGGCGAAGGCACTTTTATCGCCATTGACCCCGAAAAGATGTTTGGAAGGTTCGTGGAGAAATAGGTTCGGCGACGCCTTGTCTGCCCTTCGAGTCCTCTGCGATTGACCGCATTTTGCCGAAGCCTTCCTAGCCCGTTGTAAAATGAGAACAGTCGGCGCGTGCGGCGCCTATCCTTCGCAATCGCGAGAAAGTCCGCAGATTTACTGGAAAGCTGAGGGCTGAGAGCTGGCGGCTTTCCCGGAAAAGAGTCCGCTTATGTCGCACAATAATGGATCTTCCACGTCGCTCCGTCTCAAGACCGGCCTGGCCGAAATGCTGAAGGGCGGCGTCATTATGGACGTGACGAATGCCGAGCAGGCCGTGATCGCCGAAAAAGCCGGCGCCGTCTCGGTGATGGCGCTGGAGCGTGTGCCGGCGCAGATTCGCGCCGAAGGCGGCGTGGCCCGCATGGCCTCGCCCAAAAAGATTCGGGAGATCATGGAAGCCGTGTCTATCCCCGTGATGGCCAAGTGCCGCATCGGGCATTTTGCCGAGGCGCAAATTTTGCAGGAACTTGGCGTGGACTACATTGACGAATCCGAAGTGCTCACCCCGGCCGACGAAGCCCACCACGTGGATAAACACGCCTTCAGGGTGCCCTTCGTTTGCGGCGCGCGCAACCTGGGTGAGGCGCTGCGGCGGATTGCCGAGGGCGCGGCCATGATCCGCACCAAGGGCGAGGCCGGCACCGGAGACGTGGTGCACGCCGTGAAGCACATGCGCCAGATCGTGCAGGAGATGAAAATTCTCACCGTGCTGAGTGAAGAAGAACTCTACGCCAAGGCCAAAGAGCACCAGGCGCCCTATGAGCTGGTGAAGATGGTGGCCAAGGCAGGGAAGCTGCCGGTGCCGAATTTTTCCGCCGGAGGCATCGCCACCCCCGCCGACGCCTCGTTGGTCATGCAACTTGGAGCGGAAGCGGTGTTCGTGGGCAGCGGCATCTTCATGAAAGACTCGACGACGTTCGCCGAGCCGGAAGAAGCCGCCAAACGTGCCCGCGCGATTGTGAAAGCTGCCACCCATTTCAATGATCCTAAAGTGTTACTTGAAGTCAGCGAAGACCTGACCGGAGCGATGAAAGGCTTGGCCGTCGCCGCGCTGGATGAGGCTCAGATGCTCCAGACCAGGGGGTGGTAGGAGGTCTATGAGCCCAGAAGTTTCTGAACTTTTGAAAAAAGCCCTGGCGCTGCCACCCGAAGCCCGTGCGGCCCTCGCCGGATCGCTTCTTGAAAGCCTCGACGATGAGCCTGCCGACGAAGGCGTCGAAGCGGCCTGGGCCGAAGAAATCCAACGCCGCATCGAAGAAATCGACTCGGGCAAGGTACATCTGATCCCTTACGAGGAAGTGCGCCGGCGTCTGGCCGCACGGCTGGCCGATGCCGAGAAGTAAGACGTATCTTTTTCATCCTCTGGCGTGGCAGGAGCTTGAGGCTGCCGACGATTGGTATCGCCAGCGGAGCTCCGAGGCCAGCGTACGGTTTCTTTCTTCGGTTTACGACGGGCTTGAGAAACTGGCTCGACGTCCTGGTACGTGGCCTACCTGCACGGGACGTGCCGATATATCCTTTTTCGCTTTCCATTCTCAATCGTCTACCTGGACCGAGCCGATGCGATCAACGTCGTCGCTATTGCTCATCAAAGGCGCAAGCCGGGGTACTGGAAACAACGGTTGTAGTGGTCCGCGCTGCCCGGCGGCGTTCCCGCTTGGCTCATGAGATTTCATCCAGCACGGCAAGCGCCTGCTGCGCGTGCAGGTGAAATCCTGCTTTAGCCGGGAGCGCCGCCGCTACAGCGGATTTCCAATAATAGTCGCCTGCCACTGGGGACAAGGCAAAATGAACTACAGCGTTGATGACGTTGATTTTATCGCCGCCTTCATCGCCAAATACGACGCCTGGTACCTGATTCCTATGGAATCAGTCGGCAGGAGGAAAAATATCCGCGTATATCCCGGAGCCACAAAGGTTAAACGCCCCGGCGGATTGTACGAGCAGTATCGCTAGCCTGGCACCTGCTGCTGGACGAAGCGGAGAAAAGCAGTGAGCGATACACGTCAAAGGAGCTCAAGCAGGAATCAAGTTTCCCAGGTTAGCTCGCAAAACCCGCTCGCGAACCTGGGGCACCAGGCGATTGAAGTAGGCAGGAGCGCCAGACCCGCGGACCAAGGTGGGTTTTACGGCTCGGCCAACGAGGAGTGGACGAGGTAGACGCGGCTGGCGGCCCACCGTTTCCCTGAAATCGACCTCCCCACCCTGTCGCACAAACCGCGACAGGGGTGGGGCACCCGCTTTCTAATCTCTATTCTCGAGGGTGCCCCGTCCTTGTGTCTGCGTTCTGTGCAGACACAGGGCGGGGACTTTGACTTCTTGTGGAGTGCACTGAAGGAAGCACTTTCTCCTCAAGATCAAAAACCCCACCCTGTCGCACAAACCGCGACAAGGGCGGGGCACCCGCTTTCTAGTCTTTACTCTCGAGGGTGCCCCGTCCTTATGTCCGCGGTCTGTGCAGACACAGGGCGGGGACTTTGACTTCTTGTGGAGTGAACTGAAGGAAGCATTTTCTCCCCAAGATCAAAAACCCCACCCCTTCGACCGCGCTCAGGGCAGGCCCTGTCGCGCAACCCGCAACAAGGGTGGGGCACCCGCTTTCTAATTTTTATTCTCGAGGGTGCCCCGTCCTTGTGTCTGCGGTCTGTGCAGACACAGGGCGGGGACTTTGACTTCTTGTGGAGTGCACTGAAGGAAGCACTTTCTCCTCAAGATCAAAAAACCCTCCCTGTCGTACAAACCGCGACAAGGGGGCACCCGCTTTCTAGTCTCTACTCTCGAGGGTGCCCCGTCCTGGTGTCTGCATTCTGTGCAGACACAGGGCGGGAGTTTTGACGTTGGACCGTGGGAAAGATTCCCATCTGCTCCCGCTTCCGCGCTGTCCACTGCGACTCAATCTCCACCACTCCGTCAACCCCTGAAACGTAATGACGAAAGCTGCTCCACGCCCAATCTTCGGGATTCGCCACGAGACCTCGCTTCACGGGATTACGGTGTATATACCGTAGCTTCTCGATCCGTTTGGCTTTGCTCCAGACATTGAAATCGTAGTAGCGCGGCTGCCAGAAGGGACCGCCCTCGGGCTCGCGGAGGCGGCGCGCCACATTCTGCTTTAGCATTTGCAGGGCGACGGAAAGCTTGGCGCGCTCCGGCTCACTCACGAGTAAGTGAACGTGCTCCGGCATAACCACGTATCCCGCGACGTAGAATCCATACCAGTGCCGAGTCTGCTCTAGAGTTTGCTCGAAGATGTCGCGGGCATGGGAGGTGCCAAGGAAAGGAGCACGCCCGCAGCAACTGAAGGTCAGAAAATGCAGGCAGCGGGCTTCTTGAAAGCGCTTGAGACTCCAGGGCATGTCCCGGATCGTAATCCTGACATAGGCGCGCGGTAAGTAGAATCGCCGATATTTCCGGGAAGTTTCCAGAATTGGGAAAAATCAAAAACCCCACCCTGTCGCACAAACCGCGACAAGGGCGGGGCACCCGCTTTCTAGTCTTTACTCTCGA
>DATIYF010000104.1:0-17755 GCA_035517775.1 Terriglobales bacterium | reverse complement strand
TGGGCTGGCTTGTTTTGGGAGGCCTCAGCTATGCTCCGGGCATTTTCTTTCGAAATTAGACCCTGTGCGAAGGTCGCACACCCGCCTGCAGGAAGGCTGCCTGCCCAAGGCAAGACCTAAACCACGAAGGGCACGAAGTACCACGAAGGAAATCTGGGAATTCAGGTTCCAGGCCACCGGCATCTGCAGGGGGTTACTTCGTGAACCTTCGTGAGCTTCGTCTTTAAGTCCCAGGCCTACTCCCCCGACTTCGCGACTGCGGTTCCCGGCCCCAGCGTTTTCTTGATCAAGTCTTCGATCTCGCCGCGGCCCTTCAGCCCGAAGACCTTGTCCACGATCTTGCCCTGGCGGTCAATGTAGAAGCTGACGGGCAGAAACTGCACGCCGCCGTAAAGGCTGGCCACGGCATCGGTGGCGGGTTCCTTGCCCACCAGAATGGGATAGTCCACGCCCATGGTTTTGGCGAATTTGGCTACGCCTTCGGGCACGTCGTCGGTATCCATGGAGACGCCTACGATCTGCAAGCCCTGCGGCCCGTATTGTTTTTGCAGCTCCACGAACCAGGGCATCTCGACCTTGCAGGGCTCGCACCAGGTAGCCCAGAAGTTGAGCAGAACCGCCTTGCCGTGGAAGTCGGAGAGGCGCACGGCCTTGCCATCGAGCGATTGCAGGGTAAAGTCAGGCGCCATCTTCTCTCCGGAGGCGCTTACCACTTTGGGGGCGGGAGCCTGGTGCACTCTGCGGACGCCCAGCACCAGAATGACAGCAACAGCCACGGCGGCAGCCGCCAGAATGAAAATTTGACGCTTCACGAAGCACTCCCTTCAAGAACTGCCGCGGCCGCCGCGAAGAAGGCGGCACAGGCAGCGGCAGTTTACTTCCTCTCTTCGATATTGTAGCGGCAAATGAGGTCGCGCTTTGATATAAGAGTGGCGAGTCAGCAGGCAGCATTCAGCAGTCAGCAGTCAGCCTTTGCATTTGGCACTTGGCACTTGGCAGTTGGCCCCTGGGATAGGTGTTGAGGGCTCAGCAGGTAGCGCTTGGCCAAGTGCTAAATGCTAAGTGCCAAGTGCTGCATCCTTGCATGACGAGCAGACCTTCATTCTACGGCTGGAAGCTGGTGGCGGCGCTTTTCGCACTCGACTTCCTGAACATGGGATTTCCCTACTTCGGCGGGACGGTGATCAATACCTACATGCTGAAGCAGATTCCCATGGCGCGCAGCACCTACGGGCTGGGTTTCACCCTGTTCAACCTGCTGGTAGGGGTGGCCTCGGTGGCGGTGGCGGCCTCAATCGTGAAATGGGGCGCCAAAGCAACCATCGTGGCCGGCTCGGGCCTGGTTTTTTGTGGAACCATCTGGATGGCCTTCCTGGCCTCCAGGCCGTGGCACTATCTGGTTGCCTACGGGGTGGTGATGGCCACCGGCACCTGCTTCAGCACCATCATTCCGGCCACTACGCTGGTGGCGCGCTGGTTCAAGCGCTACCGCGGGCGGGCCATGGCCATCCCTTTGAGCGCCTCAGGTTTTGCGGGTTTCGTGGGCGCGCCGCTGCTGAATAAGATTCTTACCGCCAACGGCGGCAACTGGCGGCAGGCGTGGGAATTGGTGGCCGGAATCGCCGTGCTCTCAGGCATCATTGGGTTTCTTTTTGTGCGCGAGCGGCCGGAAGATATGGGGCAGGTCGTGGATGGGGCTCCCCAAGAGGCGAGCAGGGCGCAAATGGCGGCTACAGCGGAAAAATCCTGGACTGCGGGCGAAGCCTACCGCACCCGCGCCTACTGGATGATTTTCGTTGGCGGGGTGGCCTGCGAGTTTCCTTATTTTTTCTTTGTCGCCCATTGCATCCTGCACCTGCGCAGCTTTCACATCGGCGCCGCCACGGCGGCGTGGGCGCTGGGCCTGCTCACTTTGGGCGGAATCGTTGGGCGGCTGATCGGCGGCTGGCTGATGGATAAAATGACGGCGCGCTTCGCTTTCATGATCGGCCTGTGCTGCTACTTTGCCGGCTCAGTGCTGGCCATGGAAGTGCCGCTCGATCCTTTGCCGGTTGCCTTCAGTTCCGCCGCCCTCTACGGCATTTCGTTTGGCTGGACCTTCGTCTGCCTGAATACCATCACCGCGAACTATTATGGCCCTGCGGTCTTTCCCAAGCTCAACGGAATGATGATGCTGCTGACCGGGATCGCTTGCGCGCCCGCGGGATACGCCGGCGGACTGATCTTCGATAAATTCGGCAGCTATAACTGGGCCTTCGACCTGAACATGCTGCTGGCGGCGATTGGCATTCTGGCGTTGAGCTTTGCCACGACACCCCATTTAGGCGGAGTCTTGCAGGCCCTGCCCAGCGAGGCGATTCAGGCGCCATGACCACGGTGCGGGAAGCAACCTACGAAGTGCTGCGCGGCCTGGGGATGAAGATCATCTTCGGCAACCCGGGCTCAAGCGAACTGCCCTTTCTCAAAGACCTGCCGCCTGACTTTCAGTATGTGCTGGCCCTGCACGAGCGCTCGGCGGCGGGCATTGCGCTGGGATATTCACTGGGCAGCCGCAGCCCGGCCTTCGTGAACCTGCACTCGGTGGCCAGCGTGGGCAATGGGCTTTCGGCGATCATTGACGCCTATTACTGCCATGTTCCACTTGTGATCACCACGGGCCAGCAGGACCGGCGGCAGGTGCTGGCGGAGCCGTTTCTCATCAGCCGGGCGGTGGAAGTGGTAAAGCCTTACGTGAAGTGGGCCTGCGAACCGCTTCGTGCGGAAGATGTTCCGGCCGCCATCGCACGCGGCGTCTATACCGCGGTGCAGCCGCCGCAGGGGCCGGTTTTCATTTCCATCCCGATGGATGACTGGAACCGGCCCGGCGAGCCGGTTGCGCCGCGAAAAGTGAACGGAACGGTGTTGCCCGAACCCGCCGCGCTGGAGGAAGTGGTGCGGGCACTCGATGCCTGCCGCAAGCCGGCCCTGGTGGCCGGGCCGCAGATTGAAGAAGACGGCGCCTGGGGACAGGCGATCGCGCTGGCGGAGCGGCTGGACGCCGATGTTTACCAGGACCCGATTGCCGCGCGCTGGACGTTTCCGCGCAGCCATCCACAATTTTGCGGCGGGCTGTTTCCGGCGCAGAAGCCGCTGGCCGACCAACTGAAAGCTTACGACTGCGTGGTGGTGCTGGGAGCGCCGGTTTTTCTTTACTACGCCTATGTGCCGGGAGCGGCCATCGCGCCGGGAACAAGACTATTTCAGATCACCAACTCGCCGTTCGACGCAGCTTCGGCTCTGACTGGCACCAGCATTGTCGGAAATATTGCTGCAGCCGCGGAATACATCGGCAGCCGCGTGAACGCGAAAGCCAGGCTCTCGAGGCCGGCGCGGCCCAAGCCCCCGGAGGCGGAGTCGGAATCTCCCATGAGCGCAGATTATCTGTTCAGCGCCTTGAACGCGCTGCTTCCGGCCGACGCGGTGATGGCCGAGGAGTGCCCATCTTCGAAAGGCGCTCTTGACCGGCATATCAGGCTGGAAGAGCCGGGATCGTTCTATTCGGTGCGTTCCGGAATTCTGGGATTTGGCCTGCCGGCGGCGGTGGGGCTGCAGATGGCGAATCCCAAGCGGCGGGTGATCTGCCCGGTGGGAGATGGCTCGGCGCAATATTCCATCCAGGCCCTGTGGACGGCGGTACAGCAGAAGGCGCCGGTGGTATTCCTGGTGATCCGCAACAATGATTATTCTGCGCTGCGCGGCTTTCGCGACTTTACCAACGTGGGGCCGAATGTGCCGGGCATTGAGATTGCGGGAATTGACGCGGTAAAAATCGCGCAGGGTTACGGCATGGAAGCCTGGCACGTGGACCAGCCGGAAGAGTTGAAAGCGGCGCTGGCGCGGGCGCTGGCACTCGATGCGCCCTGCCTGGTGAGTGTGAGCATCCAGCCGAGCGGGGGAACGGCATTTGGCATGGATGCTTCGGTAAACCCGCCGAACTACGGGTGAGCCGGGGCGCAGTTGAGCATGGATAACAGCAATCCATTCAATCCCGAGCGCTTCAGGCCCTCGGCCATCTCGGCTGAGACGCGGGCCTTCAACGAAAAGCTGGTGCAGGCAACCGGCAGCCGGCCGAACTGGTGGGAGGTAGGGGCGCCAGCGGCACGCGCGGCGCGTGCGCGGGGCGAAGGAATGTTCGGGGTCGCGCCGAAATCAGACCGGGCGCTCACCCGCACTATCCCCGGACGAGGCGGCCATGCGGTTGGGCTGAGGATGATTGCCCCCGATCAACCCAAAGGCGTCTATCTGCATATTCACGGCGGAGGCATGGTGCTGGGCGGGGCCGACCAGCAGGACCCGTTGCTGGAGAGGATTGTGCGCCATACCGGCATGGCCTGCCTCAGCGTGGAGTACCGGCTGGCGCCGGAACATCCGTATCCCGCGGCATGGGACGACTGCGAAACGGCCGCGCTCTGGCTGGCAAAGAATGCAAAGGCTGAGTTCGGCACGGAGGTTCTGACCCTCGGCGGCGAATCGGCCGGGGCCACGCTTTCGGCCGCTACTCTGATTCGCCTGCGCGACCGGCACGGCTTGGCCGGCTTTCGCGCGGCCAATCTTCTATACGGCGTTTACGACTCTTCCATGACTCCCAGCCAGAAGCAGCTCGGCGCTAAAGGGCTATTGGTGCGGACGATGGACATCGAGAAATTTTCCGGGGCGTATATGCAGGGCGTGAGCAATCGGCGAGATCCCGACATTTCTCCGCTTCATGCCGATTTGGCGAACCTTCCCCCAGCGCTGTTCAGCGTGGGAACGCTTGACCCTATGCTCGATGATTCGCTGTTCATGTATGCGCGCTGGGTGGCGGCGGGAAATCAGGCGGAGCTGGCCGTGTATTCGGGCGGGGCGCATGCCTTCAACGCGTTCCCCTTGGCACTGGCGGATGAAGCCAACGCCCGCTGCGACCGGTTCCTGCGGGAGGCGGTGGACTCGGCATTGGCGGCAGGGCGCTGAATACGGCACGGCAAAACCGCGAACCACAAAGGGCACGAAGGCTCACGAAGGAAAGCCGGTGGGGCGGCGGCGTGTGACGGACAAGCGGGCTCCCAGATATTGACTACTAGACCGGTCTCCCACCTCAGCCCTAAAATGGACGGTCAACCCTACCAAGCAGTTCTCATGGGACGGAGCGGCATGCTCGGTCCGCCAGGAGGCAGAGATGGCCGTCAGCTTCGTTTTGAATGGCAAACCGCAGACTGTGGACGTCAACCCGCAGATGCCACTGCTCTGGGTTTTGCGCGACACCCTTAACCTGACCGGCACCAAGTTTGGCTGCGGCATGGCGCTGTGCGGGGCCTGTACGGTGCACATTAACGGCGAGGCCACGCGGTCGTGCGTGACGCCGGTTTCTTCGGTGGCAGGGAAAAAAGTGACGACCATCGAAGGGCTCTCGGCAGAGGGCAATCATCCGGTGCAGCAGGCCTGGATTGCGCTGGATGTGCCGCAATGCGGCTACTGCCAGTCGGGCCAGATCATGCAGGCAGCCGATCTGCTGGCGAAGAACCCGCATCCCAGCGACGCGCAGATTGATGAAGCCATGAGCGGCAACATCTGCCGCTGCGGCACCTACCAGAGGATTCGCGAGGCCATCCATCAGGCGGCCAAGATGCGCGCCGGGGCGGGAGAGCGGCCCGCGACGACTACTGAGGATGAGAATGAAGTGGCGATGGCCGCGGCTGGGCTGAGGGCAGGCGAGGGCGGTGGTCTCGGCGCGGGCGTGGCGGGAGGTGCGGAATGAGCGCCACTGCACTGAAATTCAACCGGCGCGATTTTTTGAAGACGGGGGCAACGGGCGCGGCCGGCCTGGTCGTGGGCTTTTACTTTTCGGGAGCTTCCAGAGCGCTGGCGGAACTGGCGCCGGTACCGGAGGGCGGGTTTGCGCCGAATGCATGGATCCGCATTCTGCCCGACGACACCATCACGATGGTGATTGACCGGTCGGAGATGGGGCAGGGAGTAATCACTTCGATCTCGATGCTGATTGCCGAGGAGCTGGAGTGCGACTGGAAGAAGATCGCATGGGAGTTTGCTCCGGCCGACCCGGCGTACTTCAATCCGATTTTCAAGATGCAGGGCACCGGCGGCAGCATGAGCACGCGCGGCGGCTGGGAGCCGATGTTGAAGGCGGGAGCCTCGGCGCGCGAGATGCTGATCGCGGCGGCGGCGCAAAAGTGGGGCGTGGAAAAATCGGATTGCCGCGCGCAGGATAGCGCGGTCCTCCACAAGAAAACGGGCAAGCGGGCCAGCTACGGAAGTCTGGCATCGGCGGCGGGGGCGTTGCCGGTGCCGGCCGATGTTGCCCTGAAAGATTCCAAAAGCTACTGGCTGGTGGGCAAGCCCACCAAGCGGCTGGATGCGGCGGTCAAGACCAATGGCCGCGCCGGGTTCGGCATTGATGTGCGCGAGCCCAACATGCTGCACGCGGTCGTGGCGCGCTGCCCGGTTTTCGGCGGAAAAGTTGGCAGTTTCGATGCGGCCAAGGCGAAAGCGGTGCCAGGCGTGAAAGATGTGGTCCAGATTTCGACTGGAATCGCCGTGGTGGCAGACAATACGTGGAACGCGATGCAGGGCCGGCAGGCGCTGGAGATCAAATGGGATGAGGGTGCGCTGGCCGGTCTGGATAGCGCCGGGATCAGCAAAATGTTCGCCGAGCGGGCCGAGAAGCCGGGAGTGGTGGCACGCAAGGAAGGCGACGCCGAGACGGCCATGGCAGGGGCGGCGAAGAAAGTGGAAGCCGTGTACGAGGCGCCGTACCTGGCGCACTCAACCATGGAGCCAATGAACTGCACCGCGCATGTGCAGGCGGAGCGCTGCGACGTGTGGGCGCCCACGCAGTTTCAGACCATCAACCTGGGAACCGCCGCCAAAATCACCGGCCTGAAGCCGGAACAGGTGCACATTCACACCACCTATCTGGGAGGTGGATTCGGGCGCCGCGCCGAACAGGATTTCGTGGTGGAGGCGGTCGAGACCTCCAAGGCCGTGGGTGCGCCGGTGCAGGTCACCTGGTCGCGGGAAGATGACACGCAGCATGATTTCTACCGGCCGGCTTCCTACGCGCGCTTCGCCGCCGGGCTGGACGCCGAGGGCTGGCCGGTGGCGTGGACGGTGCGCATTGCCAGCCCCTCCATCATGGCGGTGTTCTTTCCCGGCTCGATCACCAATGGGCTGGATTCTTCCAGCGTGGAAGGCGCGAGCGACATGGCTTATGCCGTTCCCAATATTCTGGTGGATTATCAGTTGACCGACCCCGGGGTTCCGGTCGGCTTCTGGCGCTCGGTGGGGGCTTCGCAGAACGGATTCTTCAGCGAATCGTTTGTGGATGAAGTGGCGGCGGCGGGCAAGAAAGATCCCTACGAATTCCGCCGCAAGCTGCTGGCCAAGGCGCCGCGGCATCTGGCCGTGCTGGAGATGGCGGCGGAAAAGGCGGGATGGGGCAAGCCGCTGCCCAAGGGCAGATATCGTGGCATCGCCATGGTGAAGGCCTTTGACACCTACGTGGCCGAGGTGGCGGAAATTTCACTCGACCACAAGGATGGCACCGTCACCGTGCATCGCGTGGTGTGCGCGATCGATTGCGGGAAGGTGGTGAACCCGCTGACCATTGAAGCGCAGATGCAGGGCGGGATTGTTTATGGCCTGACCGCGGCTTTGAAGGGTGAAATTACATTGGACCATGGCCGGGTGCAGCAGGGAAATTTCGACGATTACCAGATGCTGAGGATCAACGAGATGCCGGCGGTCGAGGTGCACATCGTGCCCAGCGAAGAAGCACCCACCGGCTGCGGGGAGCCGGGCGTGCCCCCGATTGCGCCGGCGGTGTGCAATGCAATTTTTGCGGCGACCGGTAAGCGCATTCGAAAGCTGCCGATCCGGCCGGAAGAGCTGACGGGGTGAGCGGCTGCGAAGCTGCGCCGCGCCGGACAAGCTCTTCGGCTTCGCCCCGGGCGGGTGGGGGCGGGCTGTCCACACATAGCTTTTCCCTATCCAGGCGGCCCTCTATCCAGGCAGCCAGGCGTGCGGAATATTGACGTAAGAATGGTCCAGTTCCCCCACCGATGAGCAGCCGAGGAGCCTGAGGGTGTGGTCGACGTCGGTGCGCAAGATCTCAATGGCATGGGAGACGCCGGCTTCGCCGGCCGCCGCCAGGCCATAGGCGTAGGCCCGGCCGCAGAGCACTGCGCGCGCGCCCAGGCAGAGGGCCTTCACCACATCGGTGCCGCGGCGAATACCGCCATCCATGAGCACTTCGATCTGTCCGTTCACGGCAGCGGCAACTTCCGGCAACACGCGCAGGGTAGCGGGGACGCAATCGAGCTGGCGGCCTCCGTGGTTGGAAACAACCACGGCGGCGGCGCCCTCATCCATGGCGCGCCGGGCATCGTCTCCGGTGAGTACGCCTTTCACCACCAGCGGCCCTTGCCAGATCTCACGAATCCAGCGGAGATCGGCCCAGGTGACTGCGGCCTTGGCGAGGGCCACGCTGACATCCACCAGCGGCATGGGTCCCTGGCCCGGGATGACGACGTTATAGAGGTCAGGCAGGCCGCCATCGAGCAAGAACTTGGCCAGCCAGCGCGGCCGCGAGAGGACCTGGGGCAGATAGGGCGCCTTGGCCAGCAGGCTGCCGCTGACCAGCTCTTTTACCCCGTTGCGGATGTCGCGCTCGCGCTGGCCTGAGACCGCGGTATCAATGGTCACCACCAGCGCGGAGAATCCGGCCTGGCGCGCGCGTTCGATGGAGCCCTCTGCGGCCTCACGCCCGCCGAGGAGATAAAGCTGAAAGAAGGCCGGCCCGGTGGTAGCGGCGCGAACGTCTTCCAGGCGATAGCCGGAGATAGTGGAAAGTATGTAGGCCGTGCCGGCTTTTCCCGCGGCGCGGGCGGCCGCAACCTCGCCGCCGGGATGCATCAGGCGGCTGTAGCCCACAGGCGCGAGAAGAATGGGCAGCGAGAGGTCGAAGCCCAATACGCGCACGCCCAGATTGCACTGTTGAACGCTGACGGCATGCCGCGGGCGGAAGGTGACATCCTCGAAAACCCGCCGGTTCTCGCGCAGGGTGACCTCGCCGCCGGCGCCGCCATCCAGATAGTCGAATACGGCGCGCGGCAAGCGCCTTTGGGCGATGGGGCGAAAATCCTCAACACAGACAATCTGGGACGATATTTTCGAGCTGCCTGCCATTACACCTCCTGCATAGGCAATGGAGCATATTGTCAAAACCGCGCGAAATTGTCATGCCGGCAAGGGGATGCCCGGCTCCAGCCGGCCCGCGATTTCTTCCGTGATCCCGGCCAGGGTACCGCGGTAACGTGTATCGGCCAGGCGCAATCTTTTTTGGGCCTGCGATTTGCGGAATAATTCGGGAAGAGCGTGAGCAGGGGCGATCATGGCAAAGCAAGAGAATGTCGAGGCGGTTAAGCGCGCCGCCGACCGCTTTCGCGCGCGCGACCTGGACGGCCACCTTGAACTTTACAGCAGCGCGGTGATCCATCATGGATTTTCCAGCCGCATCCGTCCCGGCCTCACCGGCCTGCGCGAGCACTACAACAATCTGCTGAAGGGCTTTCCCGATATGCGGGTGGATATTCTCGATATCATCGCCGACGGCGAAAAGGTGGTGCATCGTTTTTCGTTTCACGGCACCCATAAAGGCGAATTTCTCGGAGTGGCGCCGACGGCGAAGGCGATCAGCGCGCCGGGAGTGCATATTCATCTGTTCGAGAACGGCAAGTGCATCGAGGTCTGGCAGGTGCTGGATACCTTCCGCTTCCTTTCTGAGATGGGGGCGGTGCCGCAGTTGCGGGAGCTGCGCTGACGCCTACCGGCTTCTCTCCGCCGGTTTGAGCTCCACGATAAAAAGCAGAATTTCAGATTCGCCCACGTTTTCGACGGTGTGCGGGGGCAGCGGATCCAGCCATTGCACGCTGGGCGCTTGAGGCGGGCTGGGCATCTGGCGGCTATCGAGAAGAACCTTGCCGTGCTGGTCGCGGCGAACGAAATGACTCCAGCTCAGCAGATGCACGACTCCCTGCCAGCGGTGAGTGTGCAAAGGGACCAGGTCTCCGGCGGGAATTCGCGTATACAGGACGCGCACCCGGTCGTTTTCGAGGAGCAATTCATGATGCCTGGGCGCCGCGGCCAGGGCGTCGAGCGAATCGGGCCAGGGCCAACGCTCGGCGGATCGAGGATTGCTTTCGCTCACGGTGCACTCCTGGGGAGAGCGATGTTATCAGGTTCGCAGGCGATGGGCGAAGGACGAATCGCGGAGTTTCTTTGGCTGAGGCAAAGCTCAGCGCGGAAGGGCGTGCCTGCGGGCCAGATTCTTTTCTGACTCTGCTGCTTTCGTTAAAGCAGCGCGCCCCGCGGGCCTTCTGTCTCGAGTCTTCAGTTCCGGTTCTCGGTTATTCCGGCCGGGAAATGGGACTGCTGCATTCTGCGGTGTACGATGATCTGGCCGCCGGTCCGCACCATGCGAGTTTCTCTACTCACCCTGGTTTTGCTGTGCTCGCCCCTTACCCTGGCCGCGCAGAATGACGCTGGGGAGCTGCGCTTGAAGGTGGTGGATGCCTCCGGACTGGGCCTGCAAAGCTCCGTGGAACTGGTGTGCGAGGCGAACCAGTTCCGGCAGAATTACGAGACCAGCCACTCCGGCGGTTTGGTGGTGCAGGCTTTGCCTTTCGGACTGTACCGGGTGCAGGTGCGGCATAGCGGCTTCGCCTCTCGTTCGGTGGCCGCGGAAGTGCGGTCGGCGGTTCCGATTGACCTTCTCATTCGGCTCTCCGTTGAGCCGGTAGAGAGCAAGGTGGAAGTGCGGGATTCGGCCACGCTGATGGATGCGCATCGCACCGGCGCGATTGAGCGCATTGGCAGGCAGACGATTGAACATAGGGCAATCGCGCCGCCGGGACGGTCCCTGATTGACCTGGTGGATTCCGAACCGGGCTGGCTGCTGGAATCGAATGGCATCCTGCATCCGCGAGGGTCCGAATACCAGACGCAATATGTGCTCGACGGCGTTCCCTTGACCGACAACCGATCGCCGGCCTTTGCCGCCCCGCTCGAAGCCGGAGATGTGCAATCCATGACCATTCTGACCGCCGGCATTCCCGCCGAGTTCGGCCGCAAGCTGGGAGGGATCGTCGAGATCTACACCGGGCAGGACTCGCGCCCCGGCTTTCACGGCAAGGCAGAATTTTCCGGCGGCAGCTTCGGGACGGCGGAGGGATCTCTGGGAGCGCAACAAGCCTGGGGCAAGAATACTTTGGAAGTCAGCGCTGACGCCGCCGCCACCGGCCGCTACCTCGACCCTCCGGTTCTAGCCAATTTCACCAATCACGCGACCAATGGCGATTTCGCGGTGCACTACGAACGCGACTTCACCCCCCGCGACCGCGCAGGACTGATTCTCCGCCACGGGCAAGCGGCGTTTCAGGTGCCGAACGAATATGTTCAGCAGACCGCCGGCCAGCGGCAGCACCGCAGCAGCGACGAAACCATGGGGATATTTTCCCTGCAACACATTTTTTCCTCGAACGTCGCTGGCGAAGTGCGCGCCATGGGCCGAGACAGCGAGAGCGGCCTGGCCTCGAACCAGCTTTCCACCCCCCTCGGCGCCGGGCAGATGCGTGGCCTGCGCGAGGGCTATGCGGCGGCCAGTATTTCCATTCACCGCGCAAAGCATGAAGTTAAAGCCGGCGCCGATTTCGACTACGGCTCGATTCACGAGCGCTTTAATTACTTCATCACCAACCCGGCGCAATTTGACCCGGGCACGCCAGCCAGCTTCAACTTTGCCGGCCACGGACTGGACCGCGAGGAGGCCGCCTTTGCCCAGGACCAAATTCTGCTGGGCCGCTGGACCATAAGCGCCGGCCTGCGCTGGGACCACTATCAATTGCTGGTGGAGCAGTCGGCGTTCAGTCCCCGCCTGGGAGTTGCCTGGTACTGGCCGCGAGCCGAAACCGTCTTTCACGCTTCCTATGACCGGGTATTTGAAACACCGGCGGCGGAGAATCTTCTGCTGGCCAGCTCACCCGCGGTGGTGGCGCTGAATCCCCAGGTGTTGCGGCTTCCGGTCCGGCCCTCGCATGGAAACTTTTACGAAGCCGGGATGACGAAGGGAGTTGCCGGAATACTTAAGCTCGACATCAATTACTACGACCGATCGTTTGACAATTTTGCCGATGACGATCTGCTGCTCAACACCGGAGTCAGCTTTCCCATTGCCTTCCGCCGCGGCAAAATCTACGGGGCAGAGGCCAAAGCGGAGATTCCCAACTGGGGCCGCATTTCGGGCTATGCGAGCTATTCCTACATGGTCGGTTTTGGATACACGCCGGTGACGGGAGGCCTGTTTTTGGGCACGGACGCGACCGACGCCCTGGCCAACAGCGGCCGTTTCCCGGTAAGCCAGGACCAGCGCAACACGGTAAGCGCGCGCATTCGCGGCCAGGTTTCGGCTCGCATCTGGGCCGCCTTTGGCGGTTCTTATGGCAGCGGGCTGCCGACCGAGTTCGACGGAACGCTGGATGAGGCAGTGCAGCAGTTCGGAGCCGCCATTGTGAGCCGTGTGAATTTTGAGCGCGGACGCGTGCGGCCCTCGCTTGCACTCGACGCCTCCGTGGGAGCAGACCTTATTAATCGCGAGCGACTCAAGTTGCGCCTGCAGGCCGACGCTCAGAACCTGAATAACCGCATCAACGTGATTAATTTTGCCGGGCTGTTTTCGGGTACGGGAATTGCCCCTCCGCGGAGCTATGCGCTTCGTCTGCAGGCGGAATTTTAGGGGCTGACGGACGCCGATGGATTGGTGGAGCTAGTCGGGATCGAACCGACGACCTCATCGTTGCGAACGATGCGCTCTCCCAGCTGAGCTATAGCCCCACTTTGAGATGGCTGGCATGCAAATTTTAGCAGTGTTGTTGGTGCAAGACCAAACCTGCGGGTGTACAACGGTTAACCAAGGGGTGGTTTCGGCGTCTAAGCTCAGAGGTTCGAATGTTGGGGCTTAAGGATCACACGGTTTCGCGAAAGCGGCTTTCGCCCTTCGCCGCATCGGCAGCGCTGCATCTCCTTCTGCTGGCTGCCTTGCTTTATCGCCCTGGCGCTCAAATACTTTCCCCGTCTTCACTCATGGCGGGCGAGTACCGGGGCGGCTCGGTCACGCGGCTCTATTGGGTAAGCGCCGCCGCCCAGCGCGCCGATTACCATCCCCGGCCGAGTAAAGACCGCTCTCGCATTGCCCTGCGCCGTCCGCCGAAGATCACGCTGCCAGTTCCCAGCGAAGCGCCGGTGCAGAACGAGGAGGCTGAGGCCAACGCTGAGCCCGCGGCCAACAGTCTTCCGCCGCCGGGAAGCCCGTTTGGAATGTCAGAAGACGGATCTTTGACCGGGCAGGAAATTCGGCCCGCCTTGCCGGTGGCGACCTCGGACCCAGCGGTCACCTCCGACGATCTGCGCGGTGGCCTGCAGGGCAACGAAGTGGTCGAGATCACGATTGACGCGATGGGGAACATCGTGAAGAAGGTCGTAGTGCAGAGCCTGGGGCCGGCGGTGGACGCCAAGGTGCTGGCCGCGCTCGAAAATTGGCGCTTCCGGCCAGCCACCCGCAACGGAGTTCCTATACCTTCCAAGCAGGACGTGTATTACCACTTTCCGCCGCGGGGATAACGGCCTCAGCGGGCGTTGAGACCAGGCTCGCTATAATGCTTAGGTGAGCTTCGCTTCAGTGCAGCAACTGGCTTCGGCGGATTTTCCCACGCGCTGGGGCAGGTTTCGCATTCTCGGATTTCAGGGAAGCTTCGGCGGCGAGGGCAAGGAGCAGGTCGAAGAAGCCGTAGCACTGGTCATGGGCGACGTGCATGCGCGGCCGCCGCTGGTGCGCATCCACTCGCAGTGCCTGACGGGTGATGTTTTCGGCTCGTTGCGCTGCGACTGCCGCCAACAGCTGGAGATGGCGCTTTCCATGATCGCCGATGAGGGCGCAGGGGTGCTGATCTATGAGCAGCAGGAGGGCCGCGGCATTGGCCTGATGGCTAAGCTCAAAGCGTACGAACTGCAGGACTCAGGCCTGGATACAGTCGAGGCCAACGAGCGGCTGGGATTCAAGGCCGATCAGCGGGAGTTTGCCCTGCCGGCGGAAATCCTGAAAAAGCTGGGCATTTCGCGGGTGCGGCTGCTGTCGAATAATCCTGACAAAGTGGCCGCCCTGGAGCGCGGGGGAGTGCAGGTAGTGGAGCGCGTGCCCTGCGAAGTTACTCCCAGCGAGCACGCGGAAGAGTATCTGAAGACGAAGAAAGAGAAACTGGGG
Organism: Terriglobales bacterium; assembly: GCA_035517775.1. Lineage (GTDB taxonomy): Bacteria > Acidobacteriota > Terriglobia > Terriglobales > Acidobacteriaceae > DATIYF01. Next base: position 3,408 of record DATIYF010000104.1, on the reverse strand, counting down.
CACCTTCTGTCAGAGCGATGAGCAGTGCGGGTATTCTTCCCGACGCCTTCTTGTCATTCCGTGAAAGCGACGTGGAATCTGCTTCGGGCCTGCCGGAAAGAGCAGAATTCCGCAGGCAAGCAACTGCGCTCGGAACGAGTAAGATGGGCAGCAACGCTCAAGCGGTCAGCCTTCGAATGCCGCCAGCAGGGCGCGTTTGGTAAATACGCGAATCATTTCGCGGCGGTACTCCGGGGTGAGAGCAGAGGTGGTGAGGGGTTTGGCCGTGCGTGCGGCCAGGTCTCCGATCTCTTCGGCTAGGCCTTCATCCATTTTCTTTTCTTTCATTCGCTCGGATGCGCCTTTCACCAGCACTGGCGCCGGATTGACCGCCGTGAGCGCGAGCCGCGCGTCGGCAATGTGGCCGTTGGAGCGCTTGAGGGCCACGGCGACCCCAGCGAGCGGGTAATCAATCGAACCGCGAATTCTCAGCTTGCGATACACGCCGCGATACCCGGCCGAGCTGGCAGGCAAGATCACTCGAGTCAGAAGCTCGCCTGGCTGCAGATTGCGGTAATTGAGGCCATCGCCGGTATAGAAGTCATGCAGCAGCATGCGGCGCAGGCCAGAGGCGCTGGCAATTTCGATCTCGGCGTTCAGGCACAGGAGGGCCGGCGGAGTATCGCCGGAAAACACCGCCCAGCATTTAGTGCCGCCGGGCGCCACGTGGCAGAGATCGCCGTCTTTCTTGATGCAGAAGCCACATCCCTTGCGCCAGGTGAGCGACTGGTTATACCAGAGGCAACGCGTGTCGAGACAGATGTTGCCGCCGACCGTCCCCATGTTGCGAAGCACGGGGGAAGCCACGGCGCCTGCAGCTTCGGCCAGCAGCGGATAGTTCTCGCGAAGAAAGCGCGAATGTTCGATGGCTGAGAGGGTGGTCAGCGCGCCGATTTCAGTTCCCTGCCCCGTCTGGCGAATGCCCTTGAGTTCTGCCATATGCCGGATATCAAGTACGAACTCTGGCTGGAAGAGTTTCTGGCGCATGGAGGGGATGAGGTCAGTGCCGCCAGCCACAATCTGGGTGGCGCGGGCGCCCTTGCCCGCGTGTTTGGCCAGCAAAGACAAGGCTTCTTCCAGCGTCTTCGGCCGCAGCAGTTTGAACTGGGGAAGACTCAATCATCACCTCCCGCGGAAGCCGGCGCCTCGCGCCGCGAAGGGTCGAGGGGATGGCGCACCGGCCCCTTGCCTTTGAACCACAGCGCGCCGCCATGCTCGCGGAGTTTCGCCGGCTGAGTGGGATCTACACCTTCGGTGAGGTTAATCTGCTTGGCGTTGTTTTTCGCGCGCAACGCCGCCAGCACGCGCTCGGGAGTAAACGGCGACTCGTGCAGGCGAACCCCCACCGCATCGTAGATCGCGTTGCCAATCGCGGGGATGGTCGCCGCCAGCGAGCCTTCGCTGCACTCTTTCGCGCCGAAGGGCCCTTCGGGATCAATGCTCTCGACGATGACCGGCTCGACCTCGGGCGATTCCACCGCCGAGGGGCTGCGGTATTCGAGCAGGCCGGGATTCATCAGCATGCCGTCTTTCCAGACCATTTCTTCGGTAAGCGCCTGGCCCATGCCCATCCACACCGAGCCGATGATCTGGCCTTCGACCGAAACCGGATTAAGGGCGCGGCCGCAGTCGTGCGCCGCCCAGACCTTGTGGACCGTGACTTCGCCGGTCTCTTCATCCACGCTGACCTCGGCGACCTGGGCGGAGTAGGAATAGGCGGGCGAGGGGCCGACGCCTCCGCCTTTATGCTTGCCGCCGCGGGCATCGGGCGGCGGAGCGTAAGAGCCAGTGCCGGTCAGGGCGCCATGAAAGTCAATGGCCGCAACCACGGCCTCTTCGAAACTCATGCGGTCTTTCGGCCCTTCGTCTTTGCGCTTCTGCTGCAGCGAACCGCGTAGAATCTGGCCCTCAACACGGCCGGAGACGGAAGCTTGGTTGTGTGGCGGCGGGGCTTCGCCCCGACTGGTCAGGGCAAGGCCCGCCGCCACACGGTTTATAGTCACTTCGTCGCTCCGGAAAATCAGTTCCTCCGGGGCGCAATTCATCTTGCGCGCTGCCGCCGCTGCAATCTGGCCTTTCACGGCCTGTGCCGCCCGCAGCGTGGCATTGCCCGCCATGAACGTGACGCGGCTCGAATAGGAGCCGATGTCAATGGGAGTGAGGTCCGTGTCGGCGGCCACGACCTTCACTCGCGCGAGCGAACAGCCCAGAGTTTCCGCCGCGATCTGCGCAGTCATGGTGTCAGAGCCCTGGCCAATCTCGGACGCGCCGGTATAGACAACCACCCCGCCGTCGCGGTCAATCTTGATGTTCACGGTCGAATGCGGCATATCAGAACGGATAATGGAATTGGCCGCGCCGCTTACGTAATGGCTGCAGGCGATCCCCAGGCCGCGGCCTTTCGGAAGCTTGCCCTTGCGGGACTCCCATTTCGAACGCGAAACCACCTGCTCGATGCATTCCGGCAGCCCATAACTCTGCACGCGCAGATTATTCACCGTAATGCAGGGGGGCTTGAGCAGATTGCGCCGGCGAATTTCCGCCGGATCGAGGCCGACCTTTTCCGCCAGTTCATCCAGTTGCGACTCAAAGGCAAAGCGCACATTCACCGTGCCATGGCCGCGCATGGCGCCGCAAGCAGGCTTGTTGGTAAGCACGCGGTAGCCGTCGTACTGAATGTTGGGAATATCGTAAAGCGCTCCCAGCAGGGCGCCCGAATACAGAATTGTAACTACGCCATAAGAGCAGTAAGCGCCGCCATCCTGCACCACGCGAGCTTTGACGGCGGTAATGCTGCCGTCGTTTTTTACGCCGGTCTTCAGGTCAATGATGGTCCGCGGCCGGCCCCGGTGCGCCCAGAAGACTTCCTCGCGCGTGTAGGTAATCTTTACCGGAGCGCGGGCCTTGCGCGCAGCCACGGCTGCGATGATTTCGAGCGGAATCACTTCGCTTTTGCCGCCAAAGCCGCCCCCCACCAGCGGCTTGATGACGCGAATCTGCGCCATCGGCATTTCGAGAACAAGGGAAAGCTTGTGCTGCAGGTAGTAGGGGACCTGCGTGGAAGACCAGACGGTCAATCGCCCGAGTTGCCCCGTCTGCTGGTCGAGATCGAACGCGGCCAGCGTGGAGTGCGGTTCCATGGCGGCATGCGTGACTTCATTGGAGATGAAGCGCGCTTCGGCAATCACATCGGCTTCGGCAAATCCCTTTTCAGGATCGCCGAAAACGTGGTGGTAGTCCTTTTCGGTGTTGCGCAGTTTGTGATCATGGATGAGGTCGGTTTCCGCCTTCATGGATTCTTCAGGATCGAAGTAGGCGGGCAGGACCTCATATTCCACGTCAATCAATTCGAGTGCTCTCTCGGCGGTA
>DATIYF010000103.1:0-77738 GCA_035517775.1 Terriglobales bacterium | reverse complement strand
CCGAAGGCGGCGGGGGAGTAGGGGTCGCAGGGCTGTCGAGCTGCGCTCGACCGGACGGGGCACAGCCCCGTCCCCACACAGGTTGTGGCGGATGGCCGAAGGCGGCGGGGGAGTAGGGGTCGCAGGGCTGTCGAGCTGCGCTCGACCGGACGGGGCACAGCCCCGTCCCCACACGGGTTGTGCTGGATGGCCGAAGGCGGCGGGAGAGTAGGGTCGCAGGGCTGTCGAGCTGCGCTCGACCGGACGGGGCACAGCCCCGTCCCCACACGGGTTGTGGCGGGCGGCTGTCCGACATGGGTTGTAGCAGGGCTGCGGAGCTGGGCTCCGCTGGACGGGTCGGAGACCCGTCCCCACACAGGCAGTGGGAGATTTTATGGACTGGCGGCAAATCTGGGAGATCGCTTCGGCGCCGGATAATGTGCCCATCGTGGCGCTGATTCCGCTGCTGATTTTCTTCATTTACCTGGGCTGGAAGCAGGCGCACGGCAACGACGAATTGATTGCCGAGCTGGAAGCCGATCCTGCCCTGGCCAAGAGCCATCACCGCAAGACCTGGCCCTTCCGCCCGGGCTGGCAGAAGGAAGTGCATGTGTGGCCGTTTCTGCTGCGCATGGAATTTCTGGCGGCGATCATTGTGACCGCGATTCTGATGGTGTGGTCCATCACGCTGTATGCGCCGCTGGAAGAGCCGTCGAACCCCAACCTGACGATGAATCCGGCGAAAGCGCCCTGGTACTTCCTCGGCCTGCAGGAGATGCTGGTCTATTTCGACCCCTGGATTGCGGGCGTGGTGATGCCCACGCTGATCATCGTGGGGCTGATGGTGATTCCCTACATTGATCCCAATCCCCTGGGCAACGGTTATTACACCTGGAGGCAGCGCAAATTTGCCATTGGCGCGTTTTTATTCGGCTTCATCATTCTGTGGGTCTCGATGATCATGATCGGAACGTTCATCCGCGGGCCTGGCTGGCAGTGGTTCTGGCTGGGGCAGACCTGGGACCACAATCGGTTGATTTACGAGGTGAACCGCGACTTGCCGGACGTGATTCCGCGCTGGCTGGGCGGGCCGATCACTTCGAACTGGGCCAAGGGCGTGTTCGGAGCGATCATCGTCGGCGGGTATTACCTGCTGGGCGGCTTCGGGCTGTATGCGCTGTTTCGGCGCTACAAGGCGAAGGACTATCAGCGCATGAGCCTGCTGCAATATTCCATCATGACGTTTTTTCTGCTGACCATGGTGGCGCTGCCGCTGAAGATGGCGATCCGGCTGTTGTGGCACATCAAGTACGTGTGGATTACGCCGTGGTTCAACGTCTAGCAGTTGGCAAATGGCAGTCAGCATTTGGCGGTCGAGTTTTCCGGAGGGCCCGACGCCCAAATGCCAGTGGCCAAGTGCTAATTGCTGAGTAGCGAGCAGATCAGGGAGCGAACTTCGTGCCCGAAAAACCCATCCCCGAGCAGGACCCGATCGTTACCAAGTCGTATGCGCTGCATTACGTGATCGCCATGATCATCTTGATGGCGACACTGTTCTGGGCGCTGTGGGACGAGGCTTACGGGCAGCGTCCGTGGAAGGCCTACCAGGAGCAGTGGAAGACGCGTTACCTGGCGCTGCTCAACCGCGACGATGCCAAATCGGCCTCTTCGCTGAAGGGTGTCGAGAGCAGCCCGGATTATCTTGCCCTGGCAAAGGTGTATGACGACGCGAACAGCGCCACCGTGGCACAGGCGGCGCAGATCAAGGCGCAGCTGGCCGATGCCAACGGGCGGCTGCTGGCGGTGCGCTCGGTCTTCACCGACCGGCGCGCCTATGTGAACGCGCTGGTCTATGACCTGGAAACGGAAACCAGCCCCTCTTCGAAAAAGCACATTCAGCGGGAAATTGACGAGTACAAGGCGGAAGCGGCGACGGTGGAGTATCCCGACGGCTCGAAGAAGCAATACACCTTTGACGAGCTGGAGGCGGCCTTCAATGTGGCCAACGCGGAGAAAACGCGGCTGAGCCTGGAGCTGGGCGAGGTGCTGAAGCCGGTGACGGCCGCCAATACCGCCATGCTGGCCTATATCAATGACCACATGGTGGACCTGACGCCCACGCAGATTGACGGCATAAAGAAGAAGACGGAAGACTGGGACCCGGTGATCGTGCAGATCAACGTGCCCGAGGCCAACATCGTGGACCGCTGCCAGTCCTGCCATATGGGGATACTGGAGCCGATCAAGATCACGCCCGCGGAGATGATCGCCAAGGGCGAGAGCCGGCCGGACGAATATGCGCGGGCGTTTGTGAGCCATCCCGAGCCGGAGCTGCTGAGCATTCACGATCCGCAGAAATTTGGGTGCTCGCCGTGCCACCAGGGCAATGGACGCGCGACCACGAGCATTGAAAAAGCCCACGGCAATTATGAGCACTGGCTGTGGCCGCTGTTTCCCAAGGAAAACACCGAAGCGGGCTGCCAGACCTGCCACGCCGCCGACATGGTGCTGGTGAGCGGAGATATGGAGTGGAAGGTCATTGATGAAGGCAAGGACCTTTTCCGCCAGCGCGGCTGCATGGGCTGCCATCGCTACGAAGGCTACGACAAGGAGCCGGAGGAGCTGAACGCAATCACGCAGCAGATCAAGCTGCTGGACCAGCAGAAGATTGACAATCTGAAAAACTCCGCCAACCTGATGAAGCAGGCGGACGCGGCGCAATCGAATGACGAGGCCAACCGGCTGAACCAGGAGGCAGTTGACCTGAAGGTGGCGAACAGCAAGATTGACGGGCATTTGCAGCAGCTGGACTTCCAGACCCACGACCTGATGGAGGACGAGAAGAAGGTGGGGCCGAATTTGAAGGACATCCGGCTGAAGCTGAACAAGGATTGGATTCCGGTATGGCTGAGGAAGCCGACCGACTTCCGGCCGACCACGAAGATGCCGAACTTCCGGCTGAGCGAGCACCAGATCGAGGCGATCACGGCGTACCTGTGGCAGTCGGCGCTGAGCGATCCACTGCCCAAGCAGAAGCCGGGAGATCCGGGGCACGGAAAGGAATTGTTCGAGACCCGCGGTTGTCTGGCGTGCCATTCGATTGGCGAAGGCAGCCAGATGATAGGCGGAACCTTCGCCGCCAACCTTACCCGAGAAGGCGAGAAAGCCAACTACGATTACCTGGTGCGCTGGATTCACAACGCGCGGGAACGCACGCGGCCCTATTGCCCGTACGAGAAAAAGGACATTGGACCCGAGGACTATGCCAAGAAGGGCCTGCCGTATGTTTTCGATCTGCAGCACAGCCGCTGCCCCAACGACGGCCACGAGCTGCAAGTGCAGAACATGACGGTGATGCCCAGCCTGCGGCTGAGCTGGGAAGACGCGCAGGATATTGCCAGCTTCCTGATGACGCAGAAAGAGAAGGACCCGGCGTCATATCCGCAGGCGGCGTTCATGGATGATCCCAACCTGAAGGAGGAGGGCAAGAAGTGGATTCGCAACTTCGGCTGCGCGGGTTGCCATGAAATTGCAGGGCTGGAAGACGAGGGCCGCATCGGGACCGACCTGACGGTAGAGGGCAGCAAGCCGATCGAGCGGCTTGATTTCGCCCGCTACACGGTTCCGGCGCAGCGCGGCGGGCCGGGCACGGAGCCGATAACCGATCCGGAAGACCTGGCGCGGCTGCCCGACGGGCCGGCCAAGGCGCCATGGTACGACCACAAGGGATTTTTCGAGCACAAACTGGCGGAGCCGAACGTTTATGACAAGGGCATGATCAAGTCAGAAACGGAAGTGCTGCGCATGCCTAACCTGCACCTGACCAAAGAGCAGGTGAAGGCGCTGACCACATTCCTGATGGGGAGCCAGGAGACTTCCCTGCCCGACAGTTATCAGTACAAGCCGGGGGACGCGCAGCACGACATCCAGGAAGGCTGGTGGATCGTCAAGAAGTACAACTGCATGGGCTGCCACCAGTTCTACCCCGGGCAGACGACGGTGCTGATGGGGTTGAAGCAATATCAGGACAACCCGGAACAGCTTCCGCCGAAACTATTGACGGAAGGCGCGCGCGTGTCGCCGGAGTGGCTGTGGCACTTCCTGAAGAACCCGGCGCTCAGCGATACGGACACGAACCGCAACGGCGTGCGGCCGTATTTGAAGGTCCACATGCCGACCTTCTATCTTTCGGACCATGAAGTGCGCACGCTGGTGCGGTTTTTCCAGGCGCTGTCGCAACAACCAATGCCTTACATTCCAGAACAGGTGCCGACGCTCACGGCAAAGGAAACCGATATGGCGCGCAGCCTGTTCTCGAGCACGGCCGCGCCGTGCCTGAAATGCCACGCCACTGGCGATCCCCAGCACGACAAGATCGCCACCGCACCGAACTTCCTGCTGGCCAAAGAACGGCTCAAGCCGGACTGGGTGGAGCGCTGGATTATTGATCCGCAGGCAGTCAGCCCGGGCACTTCCATGCCTTCCGGACTTTTCCGGCAGCAGAACGGGCACTGGGTGTTTGCCGGGCCGACGCCGCCTTCGTTCCAGGGCTACGACAAGGACCAGACCAAACTGCTGGTGGACTATATCTTTCAGCTCACGCCGGAAGAGCAGCGGCGGGTGGCGGCGGCCATGCACACGCGGGCGGCGGTCCGCGTTCCAGAGAAAGGCAGGCAGGCGGCGAAGCGGCAGAGCACTTCCGGCGCAGGAGGAGCGCGGTAGAATGCGTGGTGGCATTCATCCTGCGAAGGCAGGGTGTGGGTTTTCTCGCCGCCTCAAACAAAGAGCTCAACCGCAGAGAACGCGAACGGTTCGCAAAAGGGGCAAAAGAGATTCTGAAATCAGCCGGCAAGGAAGTGGCAATACTTAAGCTCGTAAATTTACGCGAAAGGGACTCTATGAAACGCAAGGCATTCGCAATCTTTGGTGCGCTGTGTCTGCTGGGGCTTTGGATACTGGCAGGCTGCAGCAAGAAAGAGAGCACCAGCGAGGAACAGCAACCGGCTTCTTCGGAGATGGCGCAGCAGCCGGCGGCCACGCCGATTGATCCCAATACCGTGGCCACGGTGAGCGGCACGGTGAAGTTCGACGGTACGGCGCCGAAACCCTCCAAAATTGACATGAGCCAGGACCCGGCCTGCAAGGGCACCAACACTTCGGAGAACGAGGTGGTGGATAACGGCGATCTGGCCAACGTTTTCGTGTATGTGAAAGACGGCCTAGGCAACCGCACCTTCGACGTGCCCAAGGATTCGGTGACGATTGACCAGGAAGGCTGCAAGTATCACCCGCACGTGCTGGGGGTGATGGCGGGGCAGAACATCGAGATCAAGAACGATGACATGACCACGCACAACATCCACCCCACGCCCAAGGACAACCGGGAGTGGAACGAATCGCAGCCGCCGAAGTCGCCGGCGCTGGAAAAGAATTTCGCCCGGGAAGAGATCATGCTGCCGGTGCGCTGCAACCAGCATCCGTGGATGAAGATGTTCATCAACGTGGTGAAGAGCCCGTTCTACGCGGTCACAGATAAGGACGGAAAGTACACGCTCAAGGGCCTGCCGCCGGGAACTTACACCATCGCCTTCGTGCAGGAAAAACTGGGCGAGCAGGACCAGCAGGTAACGCTGGCCGCCAAAGACAGCAAGACGGTGGATGCGAGCTTCAAAGAGCAGTAGAATGTTCGGTCGCGGATGGGCCGCGAAGCGGCCCATCCGCACCACGGCCCAGGTGAGAAAGCCGCCGCGACTCGCAGTCCCCCAGGCCCAAGGAGTCCAGCCCTGACAGCGTCTTGCACGTCCTACCATCGCACGCTTCATCGTTTTGCCGTATTCGCCGCAGCCTATACCGTTCTGCTCATCGTGGCCGGAGCCCTGGTCACGAGCAACGACGCCGGCCTCTCCGTTCCCGACTGGCCCACTTCGTTCGGCTCCATCTACAAAATTCCGCACATGGTGGGCGGGGTGAAGTATGAGCACACGCACCGCATGGTGGCGGAATCGGTCGGGCTGCTGACCATTATTTTGTGCCTCTGGCTGTGGCGGGCCGACCGCCGCCGCTGGATGAAATACCTGGGCGCGGCGGCGCTGCTGATGGTGATTATCCAGGGCGTGCTGGGCGGCATTACCGTGCTTTACTTCCTGCCGCCGCTGGTTTCTTCGGCGCACGCCGCGGTGGCGCAGACTTTTTTCTGCACGCTGATTGCGATTGCGATCTTTACCGGCCGCGAATGGATTGAGGAGCCGCCTGAGAAGCAGGTTGACCCCCGGCGGCCTACGCTGTTTACGCTATGCCTGCTTTCGGTGGGGATTCTGTACGTCCAGCTTTTTCTGGGTGCGATGTTCCGCCACCACGGCATGAGCTGGTGGCCGCATGTGCTGGATGCGCCTCTGGTGGCCGCGATTGTGGGCTGGACGGCGGTGCGCGCGCTGGTGCGGCACTCCGCGAACGACTCGATTCGCCGCGCCGCCAGCTGGATGCTGGGACTGCTGCTGGCCCAGATCTTCCTCGGCTTTCTTGCCTTCGAACTGCGCGTGGTCTGGGGGCATAATGCGGTACAGCCGGAGACTCCCATGGTGCTCTCGACGGTGGCGCATGTCGCCGTGGGGGCGCTGCTGCTGGGGGCGACGGTGGTGCTGACGATCCAGGCATGGCGGCAGCGGGCGGCCGGCGCCAGCGCTCATGTTTCCACCGAACAGAAGGTCGTCGCAGCATGATCTCTCGCCGTACCTACCTTTCCCGGCCAGGATGGGTCTGGTGATCAAGCTGGTGTATTGCATCACCAAGAAAGCCGGCCTCAGCGACGACCAATTTGTTCATTACTGGCGGACCATCCATGGCCCGCTGGGCGCCAGGATTCCGGGCTTGCGCCGCCTGGTGCAGAGCCAGCGCGTTTCCGTCTCCGGCGATCGGCGCGCGGCCGATTATGATGGGGTTGCCGAGCTCTGGTTCGACGACATCGCGGCCTTGCTGCGGGCGCGGCAATCTCCGGAGTGGAAAGCGGCCAGCGACGATGAAGCCAACTTCATCGAGGGCGGGAAGGTCGCGTACCTGGTGACGCAAGAGCATATTGTTCTCGAGCGCGCGAAATAACCAGGCCGTGGCCGCGCCGCCAAAGGCCGCATCTTGCCGGTACGGTTTGCGCTAGTGACAACGAACCAGATATTCTCTTAACGGTCCCGTGGCTTTCAACGAATCTGTCGCCGTCGCGAGTTCCGAACCTGCTTCTTCGGTGACCGTGAGTGCTGTCATCTCCGTTCAGAATCTGGTGCACCGTTATGACCAGCGCACAGCGCTGGCCGGGGTCTCGTTTGAGGTGCGGCCGGCCGAGCTGTTCGGGCTGCTGGGCCCGAACGGCAGTGGCAAGACTACCCTGTTCCGAATTCTCTCGACTCTGATGGTTCCGGTCTCGGGGCATGCCCTGATTCTGGGGCATGACGTGGCCCGCGAGCCCAACTTGCTGCGGCGCTACATCGGGGTGGTGTTTCAGGCGCAGAGCATTGATGTAAAACTGACCGCGGCCGAGAACCTCACGCATCAAGGGCATCTCTACGGGCTGCATGGGGCGGTGTTAAAGCAGCGGGTTGCGGAAATTTTGGGGCGGGTCGGGCTGGCGGACCGCGCGCGTGACCTGGCCGAAACGTTTTCCGGAGGGATGCAGCGCCGGCTGGATGTGGCCAAGGGATTGCTGCATCATCCTTCGGTTTTGCTGCTGGATGAGCCGACCACGGGGCTGGACCCGGGCGCCCGCCGCGATCTGTGGCAGTACCTGCAGAGCCTGCGCGAGGAAGAGCAGGTGACGGTGATCGTCACCACCCACCTGATGGAAGAGGCCGAGCGCTGCGACCGGCTGGCGATTCTGAATGAAGGGCAACTGGTCGCGTTGGGCACCCCGTTCGAGCTGAAGAGCGAAATCGGCGGGGATGTGATTCTGCTGGATACGCCGCATCCCGAGGCCGTGGCGCAGGGACTGCGCGAGCGCTTTCGGGTGAACGCGCAGGTGCTCGACGGACAGGTGCGTTTTGAAAGAACGAACGGCCACCGCTTCGTGACCGACGTGGTGGAGGCTTTTCCCGGCGAGATAGAAGCGATTTCGGTGAGCAAGCCGACGCTGGAAGATGTATTCATCCATCGCACCGGACACAAGTTCTGGACGGAAAGCGGCGAGCACGATGACGAATAGAAAACTCAGGGAGGGGACGCGGGCATGATGCTCCTGCTCTCGGTGATTCTGGGGCTGGCTCCGCTGGCGGGCATTGTCTGGATTGGGCTCAATGCCAGCCTTACCACGGTAGATGGTTTGTTTACGGCTTTGATTTTGCTGGCGCTCTCGGGAATTCTGTTTCTGAATGCCGGCCTGGAGTTGCGCCGCATGCGCAAAGCACAGGCAGTTCCCGCGCCGGCCAAGAAGGGCGCCTGATATGGCTACGCAGGCAGGCACGCTACCCGTCACCATCACGCCGGTTTCGAGCGGGCGCGCCCTGCCGGCTTTCACGCTGTGGCTGCGCGAGGTGGTGAGGTTTTACCGCCAGCGCTCGCGCGTGGTGGGCGTGATCGCTTCGCCGGTGTTGTTCTGGCTGGTGATCGGCTCGGGCTTCGGCACCTCGTTCCGCTCGGGCAATGGCGCCGGGCAGCAGCATTATCTGGATTACTTCTATCCCGGCGCGCTGATCATGATCGTGCTGTTCACTTCCATTTTCACCATGATGTCGGTGATCGAAGACCGCAAGGAGGGATTTCTGCTTTCGGTGCTGGTGGCGCCGGTGCCGCGCTCGGCCATCGTGCTGGGCAAAGTGCTGGGCGGGACGACGCTTTCGACGATCCAGGGGTTGATCTTTCTGATCTTCGCGCCGTTTGTGGGCGTGCATTTCACGGTGGCGTCGTTTTTTCTTCTTGTCCTGACAGTTTTTCTCGTCTCTTTCGCTCTCACCGCTCTGGGGTTTGCCATCGCCTGGCCCATGGATTCCACCCAGGCTTTCCACGCCATCATCAATCTTTTTCTGATTCCACTGTGGCTGCTTTCGGGGGCGCTATTTCCGCTCTCCGGCGCTTCGGGCTGGCTGCGCGCGCTCATGTGGGCAAACCCGCTGACTTACGGGGTAGAGGCCCTGCGGGCGCTGCTGTATCCGGGGACGCGGGCCATTGCATCGGTTCCGGCCTCGCTGGCAACGCTGGTGCTGTTTTCTGGATTTATGTTTGCCCTCGCCCTTATCATGGTCAGCCGGCGGACGACCAAGCCGGCAGCATGATTCAGGTTCCCGAACAATACGCGATTTACCCTGTGATTGACGCCACGCTGAACGGCAGCAGCGCGGTGCTGCTGGTGACCGGCTGGGGATTCATCAAGCGGGGCCAGATCGCGGTGCATCGCGCATTTATGATCGCGGCGGTGGTGTGCTCGACACTGTTTCTTACCTCCTATCTTTATTACCACTATCATGTCGGGTCGGTGCGCTTTCAGGGCCAGGGATGGTCGCGGCCGGTGTATTTCACGATTCTGATTTCCCACACTCTGCTGGCGATCGTGATCGTTCCCATGGTGATCATTACGCTGAGCCGGGCGCTGCGCGGGCGCTTTGACCGGCATCGCCGGATCGCCCGCTGGACTTTTCCCCTGTGGCTGTATGTTTCGGTGACCGGGGTGATCGTGTACTTCATGCTGTACCGCTGGTTCGCGGGGTAGTTGGCTGAAAACGCCCTCGTATGGCTAAGGTCCGACTGAAAATTGACGTCTCTGGCACCGTGGGCGATGCGGCCTGGCGCGAGATCCAGCCCTACGAGGAGATCCAGAGCGCCGACTTCGGCCCGCAGTTCGGCAGCGGCGGGCGATGCAACCACGCGCCTGATGCGCCGCACAACAAGGGGGAATGGATCGGGGCCGAAATCCGCCTGCAGACGCCGCTTCTGGCGCAGTATGCCGTCTCACATTACCTGGAACAGCCGCGAGTGTTGGACGCGGATGTGGTGGAGTAAGGCTTTTCTGCGTCCTCGGTTTTAAGTGATCTCCATGATGAACGCTGAGCCAATGCCGATTGCCGCTGCCGGGAAGACCCGGCGCAGCATGTCCACACGGCAGCGTGTTCTGTTTTTGGTGGTTGCCTGGCTGATCCTGCTGATGCCGTTTCTTTTCTGGTGGAACACCTGGTTCGGGCGGCAGCTCTCTGACAAGCAACTTGGCGAATACCTGCAAGACAACAACAAGCCGCGCCATATTCAGCATGCGCTGGTGCAGATTGGCGACCGCATGACGCGGCATGATGCGGGCGTAGCGCGCTGGTATCCGGAGGTGGTTCGGCTGTCGTCCTACCCGGTGGAGGAGGTTCGCAACACCGACGCCTGGGTGATGGGGCAGGATGCAAGCAGCGCGGCGGCGAAGTCGGCCGGATTTCACGCGGCGTTGCTGAAAATGCTGAACGACCCTTCCCTGCTGGTGCGCGGCAATGCGGCCTTATCCCTGGTGCGATTCGGCGATGCTAGCGGCAAGCCGCAGATCGTGGCGCTGCTGCAGCCGGCAACGGTGACGGCGCCGCAGGCGGGAAAAGTCGTGGATACCAGCAGTGTGGGCACGCCCATTCATCAGCACGGCCTGTTGGCCAAGCTGGAGGCCGGCGGCCAGACCATCGAGATTCGATCGCCCATTGGAGGACGAATCCGCACGCTCTCGGTCGAAACCGGCCAGACGGTGGCGAACGGTGCGAATATCGCTACGGTTGCGCCCGAAGAGAACCAGGTATGGGAGGCCCTGCGCGCCCTCTATTTGGTCGGCCAGGCGGAAGACTTGACGGCAGTAATCCCTTACGAACGCGACTCGCCCGATAGCTCCGATCGCGTGCGGCAACAGGCCGCCTTGACCGAGCAGGCGATACGCAGCCGGGCGCGGTAATTCCGCGGTCAATTTTCACTCAGTTTGCGCTGCCGCCGGGTGGGCGGAGTGTGCGCCCTACACGAACCCTCGAAGACATGTAAAGTAAAATACCGCGAATCGGAGAGGCGAGGTTTGTCTCTGCGCGCGGGGACGGTTCAGTTTAGCAATGATGCGAGTCATCCTCATCGGGGCGGGGCGCGGCGGCAGAAGTTTGCTGGAGCTGTTTCACCGCGACCCCAACGTCGAAGTGGTGGGCGTAGCCGACCGCGACGAAGGCGCGCCCGGCATGGTGCTGGCGCGGGAGTTGGGGCTGCTCGCCACCACCAGCTACCGCGAATTGCTTACCAGCAAGAGCGCCGATCTCATTATTGATGTGACCGGCGACTCGCAGGTGGGGCGCGACATTTACGGGCTCAAGGCGCAAGGCACGGAGGTGGTGGGCGGCAACGCGGCGCGCTTTATCTCGCAGTGCATCGCGGGCAAGGACGAGCACGAGGCGCTGGAAGACCGCTACCAGCTCGCCCTGCGCGAGCTGGAAGCGCGGGAGGGCAACGAGTTCATCATCGGCAGCAATCCGAAGATGAAGGAGATTTCCGAGCTGATTGCCAAGGTCGCGCCTACGCCGACCACGGTGCTGATTCGCGGCGAAAGCGGAACCGGCAAAGAACTGGTGGCGCGGGCCATTCATCGCCACAGCACCCTCAGCCAGCAGCCCCTGGTGACTTTGAACTGCACCGCCCTGCCGCCTACGCTGCTCGAAAGCGAGCTGTTCGGCTATAAGCGCGGCGCCTTTACCGGCGCTTACTCCGACCGCAAGGGACTGTTCGAGAAGGCCCACGGCGGGACCATGTTTCTGGATGAAATCGGCGACATGTCGCTCGAGACCCAGGGCAAGCTGCTGCGAACCCTGCAAACCGGGGAGATTCGCGCGGTCGGCGACCTGCACACCAAAACCGTATCGGTGAGAATCATCACGGCGACCAATCGCGATCTGGAGCGTGCCATTCGCGAGGCGGCTTTTCGCGAAGACCTGTTCTATCGCATCAACACTTTCACCATCACGCTGCCGCCGCTGCGCGAGCGCATTGAGGACATCGGTTTTCTGGCGGAGTATTTTCTGCAGCGGGCCCGGGCCAAGGTCAACAAGCGGGTAGATTCGGTTTCTCCGCAGGCGCTGGCGCTGCTGCGCAACTATGCCTGGCCGGGAAATCTGCGCGAGCTGGAAAACATCATCGAGCGGGCGGTGGTGCTGGCCTCCTCGGAGCTGATCGAGGCAGAGAATCTGCCGCTGCACGTGCAGGACGTGGTCGCCTTCGAGCCGCAACTGGGCTTCATGCCGAGCAAGGCGCAGGCGATTGCGCGCTTCGAGCGGCAGGCGCTAAGCAAGTATCTGAACGAGGCGGGCGGCAATGTCACCAAGGCGGCCAGACTGGCCAAGATACCGCGACGGACATTTCATCGCCTGCTGGCGAAGTACAGGATAGCGACCATGGGATGACGATGTGTCTGGAACGTCACATGTATAGAGATAATTGTGTCTCGTCTATATTTTATGATGTAAGTCATTTAAAATAATGACAGTATTTTAGATTAAGCCGTGCCACACTTGTGACACTAATGTCTCTATTCGCCTTGGATTTTGCTTCCAGGGCATTCACTATTCCATCCGCCCTGCGCGGCCTCTAACTCACGGAATCACAGAGGTTTGGCCGGTATTTCCAGAGAGAGATGCCGCTATTCGCCGAACTTGGCAGGGCAATTGCCACTATAGAAAACAAGCTGTGAATCCGGGAATGTAGTCTGCGGGGACCCTCGAACCGGGGTCCCCGCAGGAAAATCTGGACGCGAGCGCCGGGCAAACCAGCCCGGCTGTGTTTTATGAGCTACAGCCGCCGCACTTCCGTGCGCGGTTCCCACCGGCCGTCTTTCACCAAGGAGCCAGGAATGACCATTGTCAACACCGCACACAAGAAGAGCCGCTGGGCGGCGGGAGTTACGCCCTATGCCGAGATGGGTTATTACGACGCGGACTACGAGCCCAAGGCCACCGACATTCTGTGCGCCTTCCGCCTGGTGCCGCAGCCGGGGGTCGAGCCCATTGAAGCGGCGGCTGCGGTAGCGGGCGAGTCTTCCACGGCGACCTGGACCGTGGTCTGGACCGACCGGCTGACTCCTTACGAGAACTACCAGGCCAAGTGCTATCGCGTGGAACCGGTCCCGGGCAGCGAGCAATATATCGCATACATCGCCTACGATCTGGACCTGTTCGAGGAAGGCTCCATCGCCAACCTGACTTCTTCGATCATCGGCAATGTGTTCGGTTTCAAGGCGCTGAAGTCGCTGCGGCTGGAAGATATGCGCATCCCGCCGCATTACGTGAAGACTTTCCAGGGCCCTCCCCATGGCATCGTGATGGAGCGCGAGTACCTGAACAAGTTCGGGCGGCCGCTGCTGGGGGCGACCGTAAAGCCCAAGCTGGGGCTCTCGGCGAAGAATTATGGCCGCGTGGTGTATGAGGCGCTGCGCGGCGGCCTGGACTTCACCAAGGATGACGAAAACATCAACAGCCAGCCCTTCATGCGCTGGCGCGACCGTTTTCTGTTCTGCATGGAAGCGGTGAACCGGGCCATGGCTGCGACCGGCGAGATCAAGGGCCACTACATGAACGTGACCGCCGGCACCATGGAAGACATGTACGAGCGCGCCGAGTTCGCCAAAGAACTGGGCAGCGTGATCGTGATGATGGACCTGACCATCGGCTACACCGCGATTCAATCCATGTCGAAGTGGGCGCGGCGCAATGGAGTGATTCTGCATCTGCATCGCGCCGGGCACGGCACCTATACCCGGCAAAAAACGCATGGGGTGAATTTCCGGGTGATCGCCAAATGGATGCGGCTGGCCGGAGTGGACCATATTCATGCCGGCACGGTGGTGGGCAAATTGGAAGGCGACCCTAACGCCATTCGCGGCTACTACGCTACCTTGCGATCCAACACCCTGGAGGCTGATCCGTCTCTGGGCTTGTACTTCGAGCAGGACTGGGCCTCGCTGCCGGCCACCATGCCGGTAGCCTCAGGAGGAATTCACGCCGGCCAGATGCACCAACTGCTGCACCTTCTGGGCGAAGACGTGGTGCTGCAGTTCGGCGGCGGCACCATCGGCCATCCCGATGGCATTGCCCAAGGGGCCACGGCGAACCGCGTGGCGGTGGAGGCCATCATCCAGGCGCGTAATGAAGGCCGCGACTTCCTGAACGAAGGGACGGAGATTCTCGACAAAGCCGCCCGCTGGTCGCCGGAGCTGCGTAAGGCGCTCGAGGTCTGGAAAGACGTGACCTATGAGTTCGAATCCACCGACGTGCCGGATGCGGTGGCGACAGTTACGGTCTGAGTTTCCGGCGCAGCTCGAGGAACGGAGCCATCATGAGAATCACGCAAGGCACTTTTTCTTATCTGCCTGACTTCACCGAGGAGCAGGTCAAGGCGCAGGTGCGGTACTGCCTGGAGAATGGCTGGGCCGTTTCGCTGGAGCACACCGGCGACGCCCATCCCCGCAATTCTTACTGGGACATGTGGGGCCTGCCCATGTTTGAAGTTCACGATCTGGAGGATGTGCTCGACCAGGTCAGCGAATGCCGGCGGGCCTTCCCCAAGCACTACATCAAGCTGAACGGCTATGACCGCACCAAGGGCCGGCAGAGCACCATGCTGAGCTTTATCGTGCAGCGGCCGCAGCCGGAGCCGGAATTTTATCTGGAGCGCGGCGAAGGCCAGGACCGGCGCATTCACTACACGATTCGCCCGGCGGCGGGGGCGGGGCAATAGACCGGCGGCATTTCATGCAGAAGCTGGAAAACAATCCGATGGCCGAGGCGGCTCCGGTTGCCGAGGGCGGAATGGCCCTGGTGGATATCGGCGCCGCGCACCGCGATTCCAATCTCGAGGGGATTCTCAACGAACTCGACCGCGAATTGATCGGACTGAGGCCGGTGAAGGCTTATCTGCGGCAGATGGCCTCCCTGCTGCTGGTGACGCGGCTGCGGGAGAAGGCGGGGCTGGCGACGGAGCGGCCGACTCTGCACATGTCGTTTACCGGGCACCCGGGCACGGGCAAGACCACGGTGGCCATGCGCATGGCGCAAATTCTTCACCATCTGGGTTACTTGCGGCGCGGACATCTGGTGGTGGCCACGCGCGACGACCTGGTGGGCCAATATGTGGGCCACACCGCGCCCAAGACAAAAGAAATTCTGAAAAAGGCGCTGGGCGGTGTGTTGTTCATTGATGAGGCCTACTATCTCTACCGGCCGGAGAATGAGCGCGATTACGGCCAGGAGGCCATCGAGATGCTGCTCATGGCCATGGAAAATCAGCGCGAAGATCTGGTCGTGATCCTGGCTGGGTACAAGGACCGGATGGATAGATTCTTTCAGTACAACCCCGGCTTCCGGTCGCGCGTGGCCCACCACATCAGCTTTCCCGATTACAGCGCGGAAGAGCTGGCGGCGATTGCCGAGCTGATGCTGCAACAGCAGAATTACAGCTTTGATGCCGAGGCGCGGCGGGCGTTCGTGGAGTATCTCGGGCTGCGTATGAAGCAGCCGCAATTTGCTAATGCGCGCAGCGTGCGCAACGCCATTGACCGCATCAAGCTGCGGCAGGCCAGCCGCCTGGTGGAGCAGGGCGGCTGCATTGGGCAAGAGCAGTTGCTGCGCATTACGGCCGGGGATATCCGCCAGAGCCGGGTTTTTCGCGGCGGCCTGGAGGGTGAGGCGGAGGAGGAGCGGCCGCGGGAGAGCCGTCCTCAGGAGGCGCCCCAATGAAGCGCAGACCCATTGTGCTGGGCATTGTGGGAGATAGCGCCGCCGGCAAGACGACGATCACCCGCGGGCTGACCCGGCTGCTGGGCGTGGAGCGGGTGACGCATGTGTGCTCGGACGACTATCACAAGTATGACCGGGTGGAGCGGGCGCGGCTGAACATCACCCCGCTACACCCGGAGTGCAACTTTCTGGATATTCTCGAGCTGCACCTGGAGCGCGCGCATTATGGGCAGGCGATGCTCAAGCCGGTTTATGACCACCGCACCGGCTCGCTGGTGCGGCCGGAATACGTCACGCCCCGTGAGTTCGTGATCGTGGAAGGGCTGCTGGGTTTTCACACCCCGGCCATGCGCCAGTTCTATGACGTCAAGGTGTTTCTCGATCCGCCGGAGGATCTGCGGCACCAGTGGAAGGTGAAGCGCGACACCGCCAAGCGCGGCTACACGGCGGAGCAGGTGATTGCCGAACTGGAGCGGCGGGAGTGCGACTCGCAGGAATTCATTCGCCCGCAGCGCGAGTTTGCGGATGTGGTGGTGCGCTTTTCGCCCAGCGGCGCGCTGGACTCCGAGCAGGGCGACAGCCACCTGAATGTGCGGCTGGTGCTGCGGCCCACGATTCCGCATCCCGATCTCAGCTATCTGGTGGACCGCGATCACCGCGAGTGCGGGGTGCGGCTCTCGCTGGGCCGCGACCACGGCCGTCCGGCCGATTTTTTAGAGATTGACGGGACCGTGAGCCGCGAACATGCGGCCGAACTGGAAGATACGATCTGGAAGCACCTGCCCGATCTGCGGCCCCTGCCCGCCGACCAGTTCGGCGACTACAACGATGGCAGCGACGTGCGGCACAGCGATCCCCTGGCGCTCACCCAACTGCTGATTACCTATCATTTGCTGCGGGCCTACAGCAAAGACGAACCGGTGCCGTTTGCCCGGCCCATTGCCGCGCTCAGCCGGCTGCGCTCCATGCCGGAGGCCGAGCCGGTGGAGCTTGCCAGCGAGAAATAGCCAGCAGGTTGAACTCTGGCCCTGCCGAACCTAGAATCAGCACAGTTGGGCAGTTACCTCTGGCGCAGCCGACTGGCCGCCGCGTGCCAGGGGATGGAGTTCCTCATGCGGAAGCGGCTGGAAAAGAGCGGGCCGATTCTTATTTCGGCCTTTGCCGTTCTGGGAGTGCTGCTGGCGCTTACGCTGGCTCGCTGCGGCAGCAATTCCTCCTCCAGTTCCAGCACTCCGCCGCCTAACCCACCGCCGCCCCCGGCTTCGAGCGTGGACGTGACTACTTACCATAATGACAACGGCCGCACCGGCCAGAACCTGAGCGAAACCACGCTCACCACGGGCAACGTAAATTCCACGAACTTCGGCAAGCTGTTCACGATCCCGGTGGATGGCAAGGTGGATGCCGAGCCGCTGTATCTCTCTAACCTGACCGTCAGCGGACAGAGCCACAATGTGCTTTACGTGGTGACCGAGCACGATAGCGTTTATGCCTTCGACGCCGATACGGGCACGCAGCTGGAGCAGGTTTCCCTTCTGGGGGCGGGCGAGACCACCAGCGACAATCGTGGCTGCTCGCAGGTGACGCCGGAGATCGGCATCACGGCGACGCCGGTGATTGACCGAAAGGCCGGAAGCCACGGGACCATCTATGTCGTGGCCATGTCGAAAGACGGATCTGGCGGCTACCATCAACGGCTGCACGCGCTGGATGCGACCACGCTGGCGGAGGAGTTCGGGGGCCCGAAAGAAGTGCAAGCCACGTTTCCTGGCAGCGGGGATGGCAGTTCAGCCGGGAACGTGGTCTTTGCACCCGGCCAATACGAAGAGCGCGCCGGGCTGCTGCTGCTGAATGGCGTGGTTTACCTGGGATGGACCTCGCATTGCGACATCCGTCCATACACCGGCTGGCTCATGGGCTACGACCAGAACACTCTGGCCCAGACCAGCGTGCTCGACCTCACGCCCAACGGAAACGAAGGCGCCATCTGGATGAGCGGGGCCGGGCTGGCGGCCGACTCCAGCGGCAACATTTATTTTCTTGACGCCAACGGAACCTTCGACACGACCATGAACACCAATGGCTTCCCCAATCAGGGCGATTATGGCAACGCCTTCCTGAAGATTTCGACCACCAATAAGCAGCTTGCCGTGGCGGATTATTTCGAGATGTCGAATCAGGCGCAGGAAAACGGCACCGACCAGGACCTGGGCTCGGGCGGGGCGCTGCTGTTGCCCGACGTGAGCGATAACAGCAGCAAGACCTGGCATCTGGCGGTAGGCGCGGGAAAAGACTCGAATATCTACCTGGTGGACCGCGACAACCTGGGCAAGTTCAGCTCCAGCGGGAACAATATTCATCAGGAGCTGCCGGGGGCGCTGGCGGGGGGCGTCTGGTCCATGCCGGCGTACTTCAACCAAACGATTTACTACGGGGCGGTGGGAAATCATATTCGGGCGTTTTCCATCAGCAACGCGCAGCTTTCGAGCAGCCCGTCGTCGCAGACGGCGAATTCTTTTCCCTATCCCGGGGCGACCCCGAGCGTCTCGGCGAATGGAACGGGCAATGGAATTCTGTGGGCGGCGGAGAACAATAATCCGGCAGTGCTTCACGCCTACGATGCGACCAACCTGGCGAATGAGCTATACAACAGCAGCCAGGCCGCGGGCGGGCGCGATCAGTTTGGCACCGGCAATAAGTTCATCACGCCGATGATCGTCAATGGCAAAGTCTATGTGGGAACGACCAACGGCGTGGGGGTGTTCGGGCTGCTACATTAGGCGGCCGGACGCCCAAAGCTTGTTACCGCTGACTCCCTGAGATTTCGCAGAGGTACGCCCTTCTACCACCAGGGGCACGAAGCTACAGGAAGGAGCGGGTTGCGCTTCGGGCGGCAGGGTTTACAATAGAGTCAACGCGGTTCTGGGTACTTCCCCGCAATTTCCCGCGCGAAGGGACACTCCTCTCCAGCTACGTATGCGAACTCCCGCCATCGCAGTCGCTCTTGGGGTAATGCTTGCCTCAGCGGCGCCCACGGTTGCCGCCGCGCCTGACGTTCAGGCGCTGGCGCAGGCGGTGGATGCCCGCTACAACCACATGCGGACCATGCAGGCGGAGTTCACAGAGATCTATCGCGGATTGGGCACGGAGCGAACTGAGTCGGGAACGCTGTGGCTGAAGAAGCCGGGAAAGATGTGCTGGCAATACCGGGTGCCGGCCGACAAGTTATATGTGAGCGATGGCAAGAATGCCTGGTTTTACGTGCCGGCCGATAGGCAGGTGCGCAAAACCCCGCTGCGCGACCTGGCCGATTTGCAGTCGCCGCTGGCCTTCCTTCTCGGTAAGACGAAGCTGGAGAAAGAATTGACCGGGCTTTCGTTGGCGCCGGATCTAACCCCACTGGACCCTGGCGACGTAGTCCTTCGGGGTGTGCCGAAGGCGTTGGCAGGGAGGGTGAATCAGGTCATTCTGGAGACTACGCCGGAGAGCCTGATTTCGCGCATCATAGTAGAGGAAGTGGACGGGTCGGAGACCGAGTTTCGCTTCAGCCAGATGAAGGAGAACCTGGAAGTCTCTGAACAGCGGTTTCACTTCACGCCCCCGCCGGGGGTCGAGGTGATCTCGGGGGAGGCTGGCCAATGAAAGCTGATCACCACCCAAAACCCGATCACCACGAAGGACGCGAAGGGCCACGAAGGAGAGCGGAAACCCTGATCACCACGAAGGACACAAAGGGGCTCGAAGGAACACCTAAGTTGCAGATGGCATTGGTGGTTCGTGGATTTTCGAAGGGCGAGACAAGGCGGCCGCCGGAAGGGCATATTTACACAGTTGTCACCGTGGGAATGCTAGACTTGGGCCAGCGAAGGCCCTGAGAGCAAGCTATGGCGGAATTCGTAATCAAGGCTGCTGACGAGCGCGGCCACCTGCTGCAGCAAATCGAGCGGGGGTATTCCGAGTCCGACGTGCGCGACCGCTTCGTGCAGCAGGGTTACCTGGTGTACTCGGTCAAGCCGCGAGGGATGTTCGCCGGCGGGCAAATCCACCTTGGCCGGCGGGTGCGGCCCAGCCAATTCCTGATCTTTAATCAGCAGTTTCTAACTTTGATCAAGGCGGGACTGCCGATTCTCAGTTCATTGGACCTGCTGATCAAGCGGCAAAAGGACGTTCATCTGCGTTCCATTCTGGAAAATGTCCGCGACCGGGTCAAAGGCGGCGAGTCGCTTTCTGACGCCTTCAGTGCCCAGGCGGTGTTTCCCAAGATTTACACCACCACGCTGATGGCGGGGGAAAAAAGCGGCAATATGGAAGAGGTCCTCAGCCGATATATCGCTTTTCAGCGGCTGGGACTAAGCTTCAAGAAGAAGCTGGCAGTTTCGCTGGTGTACCCGGCGCTGCTGATCACGGTGGTGCTGTGCATGATGGTGTTTCTGGTGACGTACGTGGTGCCGGAGTTCGCCACGCTGTTCCAGAACCTGGATGCCAAGCTGCCCGCGATCACGCTGTTTATGCTGGCGGTGGGAACCCATGCGCAGAAGTACGCCCCCATCGGGTTTATCGTACTGCTGGTGATTGTGGCCGCTTTGTGGCGGTGGAAGTCCACCGACCGCGGGGCGGAGCGCATTGACCGCGTGCTGCTGGCCACGCCTTTGCTGGGCGGGATCCGGCTGAAGTACCAGGTGGCGAATTTTTCCCGCATGCTTTCGACTTTGCTGGCCGGGGGCTTGCCGCTGGTGCCATCGCTGGAGACCGCGGGCGCTTCCATGAGCAGCCGGCGCGTGCTGCTGGGCATTCAGGAAGCGACGGAGCGGGTGCGCGAGGGCCAGTCGCTGGCCAAGAGCCTGGAAGAGCAGAAGATGTTTCCTGATCTTTCAGTCGAAATGATCGAGGTGGGCGAATCCACCGGCGCGCTCTCCACTATGCTGAATTCGGTGGCGGAGTTTTACGAGGAAGATGTGCAGACCGCCCTGGGGGCGGCCATGGCGCTGATCGAGCCGGCGATTCTGATCGTGATGGCGGTGTTTGTGGGCGGAATTCTGATCTCCCTGTACCTGCCGCTTTTCACTTTGGGATCGAGCGGGGCAATTCATTAGGCGGGGCGCGGTAATAAAGTTGGCGCCGGCCGTGATGGCGTAGGTACATTCGGATGGGAAGCATGGCAGAGCAGAAACCAGTGCTGGTGAACGGCGGCAATGGCGGCCGGTTGGCTCCGACGGCGCAAGCCGCCGACCTGGAGCGGGCGCAGGATATCGCCCGCCGCTACCGCTGCGAGTTCGTGGACCTGCACAACTTCCAGCTGCACCATGACCTGTTCAAGAAGATCCGCGTGGACCTGATGTTCCGCTACAACTTCGTTCCGCTGGAAGAGACGCGCGACGGCCGGCTGGTGATCGCCATCGCCGATCCCAGCCAGCTGATGATGATTGACGAGATCAGCCTGCTGCTGCGCAAGCAGGTGGTCGCGAAGGTTTCCACCCTCACCCAGATCACGGAGATCCTGAAAAAGACGGAGCAGTCGAACCGGGTGCTGGAGGAAGCCAGCGAAGGCTTCGCCCTGGATGTGGTGCACGAGGAGGAGACCGGGGACGAGACCATCTCGATTGACCGGCTGACCTCGGAGGGCGACAGCCCCATCATCCGGCTGGTGGATACCACTATCTTCACCGCGCTGCAGCGGCGGGCGAGCGACATTCACATCGAGACGCGCGATGACTCCGTGGTCATCAAGTTCCGCATTGACGGCGTGCTCACCCAGGCGATGCCGCCCATCGGCCGCGAGCACCATTCGACCATCATTTCGCGCATCAAGGTGATGAGCGAGCTCGATATCTCCGAGCGGCGCGTGCCCCAGGACGGCCGCTTCCGGGTGAAGTACGGCAGCCCGGAGCGCCCCATCGATTTCCGCGTCTCCATCATGCCCTCGATTCACGGCGAAGACGCGGTGCTGCGCGTGCTGGATAAAGAGTCCATGAGCGAGAAGTTCCACCAGTTGGTGCTCGACGTGGTGGGCTTCGACGAAGAAGACCTGCGGCGCTTCCGGCGCTACATTTATGAGCCTTACGGCATGGTGCTGGTCACGGGGCCGACGGGCAGCGGCAAGACCACCACGCTTTACGCCGCCATCAATGAAATCAAGACCGATGAAGACAAGATCATCACCATCGAAGACCCGGTCGAGTACCAGATTCGCGGCATCACCCAGATTCCGGTCAACGAAAAGAAGGGGCTGACCTTCGCCCGCGGCCTCCGCTCCATCCTGCGGCATGATCCCGATAAAATCATGGTGGGCGAGATTCGCGATTCGGAGACGGCGCAGATTGCCATCCAGTCGGCGCTCACAGGGCACCTGGTGTTTACTACGGTGCACGCCAACAACGTGGTGGACGTGCTGGGGCGCTTCCTCAACATGGGGGTAGAGCCTTACAACTTCGTTTCCGCGCTGAACTGCATTCTGGCGCAGCGGCTGGTGCGCCTGATCTGCAACACCTGCCGCAAGATGACGCATTATCCGGCGGATGTGCTGGAGGCCAGCGGCCTGGATCCGGCGCAGTGGTCGCGGGTGCCGTTCTACGAAGGCCAGGGATGCATTGAATGCGCCGGCACCGGCTTCCGCGGGCGTACCGCCATTCATGAACTGCTCGATCTGAGCGACCGCATCCGTGAGATGATTCTGGCCAAGAAGCCGACCTCGGAGATTCGCCGCGCTGCCCGGGAAGAAGGGATGCGCTTCCTGCGCGAGTCAGCCCTGGACAAGGTCCGGCTTGGCCTGACCACCCTGAAGGAGATCAATAAGGTCACCTTCATCGAGAGCATGCGCTAACCTCAGGCCGGAACGGGCGGAACCTGGACAAGCGGAGCGGGCCGGGCGGAAAATTCAAACCATGAGCGCAAATTCCAGTTCTGGATCCCGGCCTCACGTGGCCTGCGAGATCGCCAGCGACCGGGTGCTGGCAGGACGAGTCTCGGGCCTGGGTTCGGTTGAGTTCGCCGCCTACGACCTTAAGCCGGGGAGCGTAGTGCCGGACCTTACCGAAAGCAACCTGCGCAATCGAAGCGCGGTGAGCCAGACGGTGCGCGACACCCTGAACAGCGTGGGCGGGCGCAACCGCGACGTGATTGCGGTGTTGCCCGATGCCGCGGTGCGGGTGGTGCTGCTCGATTTCGAGATGCTGCCCGGCAAGCGCGTGGAGGCGGAGGGAGTGGTGCGCTTCCGGCTGAAGAAATCCCTTCCGTTCGATGTGGAGAAAGCCAAGGTTTCCTATCACGTGCAATCCTCGGGTTCCGGCGTGAGGGTGGTGGCGGCGGTGGCGCTGGCCAGCGTGGTCGAGGAATACGAGGCGGCGTTCGTGGAGGCGGGCTACAATCCGGGGATCGTGGTTCCTTCCATGCTTGCCGCTTTAGGCGCGGCAAGGGCTGACCGGCCGGTGCTGATTGCCAAGGTGGATACGCGCACGACCAGCATCGCCATTCTCGACCAGAACCAGCTGCTGCTGTTTCGCACCCTGGAGAATCCCGATGGCACGGCGATCACAGGCGAGCGGCTGGCGGAAGAAGTTTATCCCTCGGTGGTGTTCTTTCAGGATACCTATCATCTGAACCTTGATCGCCTGTATATTGCCGGGCTGCCCAATCTTACGGGCGCGGCCCCGGCGCTGCGCGCCCAGACCGGAATCGAGGTGCAAGACCTGGTCAGCGCCTCGCAACTGGGCGGCGGGCGGGGACAGATCCCCAAGTGGCAGATTGCGGGGGTGGTGGGGGCACTGAGCTCCTGAGATGCGGCTGGATATCAATCTCGCAACTCATCCTTACGAGGATGTACGGCGCTTCTGGCTGCGCTGGGGCACCGCCCTGGCCGGGCTGGGACTGTTTTCTTTGCTGCTGGTGCTGGGAGTGATCAGCGCGTGGTCCGGGGCCAATAAAGACCGCGAGTCCATCACCCGGCTCGAGCAGCAAATTGCGGCGCGCGATCAGCAAAAGCAGCAGGCCGTGGCCCAGATGAACCTGCCGCACAATCGCGAGGTGCGCGACCGGGCCGAGTTTCTCAACGCACTGTTCGAGCGCAAGTCGCTCTCCTGGACGCGGGTTTTCGAGGACCTGGAGCGGGTGATGCCGCCGCATCTGCACGTGGTCTCGATTCATCCGGAAATGACGCCGGAGGGTGAACTGGAGCTTAAGCTGGTGGTGGCGGGGCAATCCCGTGACCGGGCCATCGAGCTGGTGCGCAACATGGAGGATTCGCAGCGCTTTCAGCGCACCCAGATTGAGCAAGAGGCGGGGATGGCTGGTCAAACCAACGGCGATAATGTGCAGTTCGAGTTGAGCACTTTCTATATTCCCGGGGCCGAGGCCGCGGCCAGCAAGGGAGGCGCGCCCTAATGCCTGATCTGCAGCCAACCCGCAAAAAGCTGACGATCGCTTTCGTGACGCTGGGCGTGCTGGACGTGGCGGCCGCGGCGGTGCTGTTTTCTCCGCTGGTGGGTTCGGCCCAGGGGCGGCGTGAGCAGCAGGACCAGCTATGGACGGAGTTGCGGCAAAAGACCCACGAGGTCGAGCCGCTGCGTGGGCTGGATAAGAAGGTTGCCACCTCGCGCAAGGAAATCGCCGAGTTCTACAAGCAGCGGCTGCCCGGCCGCGATTCGGCAGTCTCTGACGCGCTTGGCCGGGTAGCACAACAGAGCGGGGTTGCGCTGGGCCAGGTGCGCTACACCTTCAAAGACCCGGAGCCGGTGGGGTTGCGGCCGGTCATCATTGACGCCAGCCTGACCGGGGATTATTTGCAGCTGGTGAAGTTTATCAACTCGCTGGAGCGCGACCAGCTATTCTTTATTGTGAACAGCGTGCAGCTGGGCGGGGAGCAGGCGGGCACGGTGCGGCTGCAGCTGCAGCTGCAGACATATCTGAAGACAGAAGGCTAGATGCAAACAGGGGCGGAAAGCCGGCCAAAACTGATCACCGCCATTGTGCTGGCGGTGCTGGCAGTGGTATTGCTTGCCCGCTGGCTGTTCTTCTCCAGCGGCTCGCCTTCGGCGGCGGCGACCACGGCGGCGCCGGCGGTGACAGAGGAGCCGGTTGCACCCCCGCCTCATCCAACCGCCCGCGTCCGGGGCGCTGACAGGCAGAAAAAGAACCTGCCGATGGTCAGCTCCCTGGACCCCACACTGCGCTTTGACTGGCTGAGCAGGAGCGAAGATACCAAGTACGAGGGCAGCGGGCGCAACATTTTCCGCGCCCAGGTGGATATTCCCAAGCCGATTGCTCCAGGCGCCACCGATCATGCGAAGAAGCAGCCGCCGCCGCAGCCCCCGGGGCCGCCCCTGCCGCCTCCCATTGACCTGAAGTTTTATGGTTTTGCCAGCAAGCCGGGGGAGATCAAGAAGGTCTTTCTGGCCAAGGGGGACGATATTTTCATCGCCTCTGAAGGCGACATCGTGGACCGCCGCTACAAGGTCTTGCGCATCTCACCGGGATCGGTGGAGATTGAAGATGTGCTGAACAACAACCGGCAGGAGATTCCGCTGAGCCAGGGATAAGGAACATGAGCAGTAGAGATCAAGCTTGCCGTCCGGCCTCAAGCGGAGTCGCGCAGTTCTCCAGGACGAAAGCCCTGGCAGACCGCAGAAGACACGGAAAAAAGCAGCAGGGCTACATTCTGATTACTCTGCTGCTCTTCGTCGCCCTGCTGGTCATCGCTGGCGCGGCGGTGGCCCCCAGCATCACCTTCCAGATCAAGCGCGACCGCGAAGAAGAGCTGATTCATCGCGGCGTGCAGTACACGCGCGCGATTCGCCGCTACTACAAGAAATTCGGACGCTACCCCACGCGCATCGAGGACCTGCAGAACACCAACAACCTGCGCTTTCTGCGCAAGAAATACAAAGACCCTATCACCGGCCAGGACTTCAAGCTGGTGCACTACGGCGAATTTCAGATGAGTGGGGGGGCGGGCATCGCGGGTGCGACTTCGGTGAGCGCGCTGGCGGGCGGACTGCAGTCCGGGTCGCAGACTTTGAACCTGCAAGGGGGCGCCGCGGGCCTGACGGCGACCGCGAGTTCCTCCAGCACGACGCCGGAAACCTCAGGCCCGGCTGCGCCTTCGGGCGTCACCAGCTCGCTTGGCGGCGGCTCAAGCGGCGGCTCGCTGACCGGCCAGGTGTTCGGCGGAGGCCCAATCATCGGCGTGGTCAGCACCAGCAAGGCGCAAAGCATTCGCGAGTTCAACGGAAAAGATCATTACAACGACTGGTTTTTCGTTTACGACCCCACGCTCGACCGCGGCGGCCTGATTACCACGCCCTGGCAGCCGGGGCTGCAGATGGCGATTCCAGCGACGCAGACCGGTAGCGGCGCAGCTCCGGCCGGTGGATTCGGCTCAAACAACAGCGGGTTTGGCAATTCGGGAAACAGCTTCATGCAACCGCAGCAACCGGCGCAACCCCAGCCCTCACAGCCGTCTCAGCCTCCGCCGGCCCAGCCAGAAGAGCCGCAGAACTAAGGCTGCACAAATCAAAAGCCCTGCCGCACCGGGCAGGGCTTGGAAATTTCCGAAGATTTAACTCGGCGTTCCTACACGCTGAATGACGACCCGCAGCCGCAGGTGCTCTTCACGTTGGGGTTATCAAACTTGAAGCCCGCGCCCTCGAGAGTCTCCACATAGTCAACCGTGCAGCCATTCAGGTACATGATGGAGGTCGCATCCACATAGACTTTCAGGCCATCCATGTCGAAGATCTTGTCCATCATGCCGGCGCCGTTCTCAAATTGCATGGAGTAAGAGAAGCCGGAGCAGCCTCCGCCGACCACGCCCACGCGCAAGCCGGCGGGAACGGGATTCTGTTGCGCCATGATCTCCTTGACCTTGGCGATGGCGGTCGAAGTCAGACTGATGGGAGCCGCCTTGGGCTTCACTTCCGGGGTGGTAGTGGTTGTGGCCATCCTTATCTCCTTGAAACAAATAATAGATGCATTATAGCAGAGGCGGGAAGGCCTGCCCTTCCTTTGGCCGCCCTGCCCAAGGGGTTAGATGGCACCCCAGTTCCAAAGTCGCAATAAAGCGGCCCGGCGACCGCTGCCGCTTGCATTCCAGGGCTATAATCTGCCTGGGGCCTTCCTGGAACGTGGCCTGGGGCCCAAGAACCCCATCCTAGCCGATCTTGGCGGGCCGGACCGAGATCAATGCCGAGGTGACGTATGTCTCCTGGTCTGATGTGGCTGCTGATTACCTGGGGCGCTCTCACCACTGTTCTGATTATTCTCCTGATCTACCGCAGCACCCTCACCATGCACGAGGATGACCAGTTGTTCCTCGACGAATCAGAAGCTCACATGGCGAAAGAGCAAGTGGAGATCATCAGCAAGATGAACAAGCTGACCCCGCTGCTGAGAACCCTGGGAGTGGTTTCCGGGATCATGCTGCTGGTAATCGCGGGATTGTTCGTCTATCAGGGCTTGACTGCAGTGCAGTGATTCGCGGCGGGCGATAGCCTTTCTTCGCGAGGCCGGGGAGGGTGGCCCCGGAGTCGCCTTGTTGACCCTCGGGGCTGTGCAGACGGGCAGTTTGTCGGGTAAACTGCCAGCTTTCCTATCTTCATCCGTTTCTCTTTTGTAGCTTGGCTTTACCGCAATACGACACCTATCTCTATTGGGAGCGGCCGGCTTGGCGGAAGACACGATTGCGATTGTGGGCGGCGGACCTGCCGGTTCGGTGGCGGCGGAGAGCCTGGCGCGCGGCGGGCGGCGCGTAATTCTGTTCGAGGAAAAGCCCGGCTGGGAGAAGCCCTGCGGCGGCGGCCTGACCCATCGCGCGCTGATGGAGTGGCCGTTTCTGAACCAGAGATGCCAGGAGAGAAATTGGGCCGGCCATTGCGAATTAATTGCGCCCTCGGGCCGCAAGGCTTCGTTCGGGCTGGAACAGCCGCTGGCGATTTTTTCGCGCCAGGTGTTGAACGGGCTTTTGCTGGAGCGGGCGCGGGCGGCGGGGGCGGAGATTGTGGCCAGGCGGGTGCTGGGCGTGGAAGGATGGGCAGGAGACTGGCGGCTGCACGCGAGCGCGGGATCTTATAAAGCCAGCTACGTAATTCTGGCCACAGGAGCGCGGACCGCCTTCCGCACACCGTTTGCTCAGCCTTTTGCTCCCGAAGACTTGATGATCACGGCCGGGTATTACATTCCGGGGCAGAGCGGCGTGGTCCGGATTCAGTTTCTGGCGGGACTGGAGGGTTATGTCTGGCTGTTTCCCCGCGCCGATCATTACTCCGCCGGGATTTGCGGCAAGCTCACATCGCAGAGCAGCGCGCGGCTGCGGGCCACGCTGGAGCAATCGCTGACCGGCTTCGGCATGGAGTTCAAAGGCGCGCCGTTCTACGCCCACGTGCTGCCCTCACTGCGCGCCGAGACCCTGCGGAGCCGCAAAATCTGCGGAGAGGGCTGGGCGCTGATCGGGGATGCGGCAGGATTTGTGGATCCCATTACCGGAGAAGGACTGTACTACGCCATGCGCTCGGGCGAGCTGGCGGCGCAGGCGTTGCTGGCGGAGCGCCCTGATTCTTACGCCGCCAGGGTGCGTAAAGATTTCCTGCCTGACCTGGAGACAGCCGCCAGCGTGGCCGACCGCTTCTACTCGGGGAGCTGGATGGGCCAGGCGGTGATCGAACGGATGGTGCAATTCACCGCCAGCAGTCCCAGCTTCCGCACCTTGATGTGCGATATGTTTGCCGGCACGCAAGGCTACAGCAACCTTCGCCGCCGCCTTTACCGGACCCTGCCGGCGATGCTGGCCGAAGGCCTGGCCAATGCGCTGCACCTGCCTTCGAGCGGCCCAGGAGTGGGCGCGGACTCGCCCGCGGAACAGGCGCAGGCAGCGCAGTAGCGGAGCCACTCTCAATCTCGCGAAGGGGATGCCTGGCGTGGTGCCGGGAACAGGACTTGAACCTGCACGCCTTTCGGCACACGGTCCTAAGCCGTGCGCGTCTGCCAATTCCGCCATCCCGGCGTGAAGCAATTATAGCTGGATAGCAAAGCAGAGCTTCGCTGCCGAAATCTTAAAGCGGCTAACCGCTGAGGCCGCGGAGAGCGTAGAGCGATGGGCGAGGGCTGCCTGCGCAGCCTCGCGGGCGAGGCGCCCGCGCCACATGGACCCTAAGGGGAACGCCCTATACCTTGCCCTTCTGTGTTGTTTTTGTGGAAATTCCCCGCCGCAAAGCGCCGCGAAATGTGCTCCCCACGATGTACAATTTCCTCCTCGGCCGGAAAAGAAATCCCCCCTCCCCTGCGGCCCCAGCGAGTTCCTATGAAGTTCTTCCTGCGAGTTCTGCCGGTAGTGTGGCTTTTGTGTGTTCTCATTTCGATCATCTCGTGCGGAGGGGGAGCTTCCGCCGGAAGCAATGACGGCGGTGGCACTGTACCGCCGCCTGGCCCGTCTTCTACTCCCGCGCACATTTACGGCAATGGCATGCAGTCGTTTTCTGGAGGCCTGGAGAACCTGCGCTTCGAGCTGGATGAAACCAAGATGGATATCCGCTGGCGGGCGGAGCAGAGTTCCAACATTCAAAGCGTGGTGCTGTTCATGAAGACGGGCAACGGCTACTCGGGCGGCACTGGCGGGCTGGTGAATATTTCACTGCAGAGCGATGACGGCAGCGCGAGCCATTTTCCCAGCGGCACGGAGCTTGACTCTTCGCAGGCGGCGCCGGGCAATCCCGCCAGCCCGACCTTTCGCGAATTCGTCTTCACCACTCACGCCGCACTCACCAGCGGCACGCTCTACCATTTCGTGCTGACCGACCCTGATCCGGCCCCCTCTTCGAACTACGTTTCCCTGAACAATATGGGCAACAACGGGGGAACGCGCCAGCCCTACTACAGCCTGACCGATTGGACGTTGAATGTGCAGCGCAGCTCGGGCTGGCAGGCGAAGGCCGATAGCTGCCCGATTGCTTCCATCAAATGGACCAATGGAACCACGCAAGGCATGGGCTACGTGGATGCGCCGGCGCACTCGCAGCTATTTACGATCCAGGGTTCGAACGAGGCAGGCGAGACGTTCACGGTGAGCGGCGGAGATAAGGTTGTGACCGCGGTGAGCTTCCACGTGCAGAAAACAGGCAGCCCGGGACCGCTCACGGTTACGCTCAACTCGGGAAGCAGCACCGTGGCAAATGGAACGATTGCCGCGTCGGCTGTTTCCAGCAGCATAGGCTGGGCGACGTTTACGTTTTCCTCGCCGATTACGCTGAGCAACGGGACCAGCTACCACCTGTTCCTGACCAGCGCGGCCGATTCGAACAACTACTACCAGACCTGGCCCATGATGAAGGGATTCACCAGCGGCCTGGATACGCCCTCGGAATTTCACGACGGAAACTACGAGACCAACGGAATCGGCGATTCCGATCTCGACATGCAATTTTATTTCGCCCTGCAGTGACCGCCAGCGGCCCTCTCAAGCCTCGAAATAGGCTTCGATTTCTTCCAGGGTCTTGCCTTTGGTTTCCGGCAAGAAGAAGAACGCGGTGACAAAGTAAATGACCGTGCAGGCGGCGAAGCCCAGGAACATGGTGGAGTAGCCATACTTCCCTACCGTGGGCAGAAACACGGCGGCAATGCCGGTCGAAACCGCCTGGTTGATCAGCAGCGCGATGCTCATGCCGTTGGAGCGAATGCGCGTGGGCATCAATTCTGAAAGCGCCAGCCATACGCACACGCCCGGCCCGATGGCAAAGAATGCCATGAATACGAACAGGCTGATGGCCACCAGCCAGCCGGTTTGCGCCCTGGGAACGGGTGTGATGAGGGCGTTGTCTATGTTCAGGGGGGCGTGGCGTGCGGCCTGGAGATTGCCGAAGGGATCGGAAAAGAATGCCACCACCCGATTGGCTGGGATGCTATCGCGTGTGATCTGGAGCGGCTTGGCCGAGGCATCATCGGAGCGGGCGACCGGGGTTGCAGCCTGAAAGTCGCCGTAGGAATAAATGACGATCAGAGAGGTCGGCCCGGCGCCGATCGAATTAGCTGTCCCGCCCTTCGACTGCAAAAGCGAGCTGGCCGCCGCCTGGTCATAATGCAAATGCAGGTTCTGCCCGGCGCTCACCATGGCTTGCAGCGGGCCGGCAACATCCACCCGCAGTTTTTCGGTGCGGTGAAACAGAAAGGCGGTGCAGACCAGCGCCACGATAATGCCGGCGCTGCCCAGCGAGAGCAGAAACTTGCGGCCTTTGCGGTCCACCAGCAGAACTCCGCCGATGGTCATAACAAAGTTGACCACGGTGAAAAGAACATAGCCCCAGTGGGCCTGCAGGTCAGAAAGCCCGCTCTGCAGCAGGATGTTGGTGTTGTAGCCGATGATGGAGTTCACGCCGGTGGCCTGATTGCAGGCCAGAATGACGCAGGCCAGCACGAAGGGAATTACATATTTCCGGCGGAGGAGCGACTCTCTTATCTGGCCGGCGGCACTTTTAGATTTCTCGGCGGCGGCCGTCTGTTCCATCTCGCGCAGCTCCAGGCTGGCCTGCTGCTCAGAACGCGAGCGCAGAAGAGCAGACAAGGCCGCTTCTCGTTTCCCCCTGCGAAAAAGCCAGCGCGGCGATTCGGCGACCACCAGGCTGCCGATCACAAACAACAGGCCGGGCGGCAGCGAAACCCAAAAGATGCTGCGCCAGGCTTTGTCCTTGAAGGCGAAAAGCTTGGCCGCGTCGCCCAGCTTGGCCACTTCCTCGACGCGAAAGCTGAAGTACATGCCGATGATTGCCGCGGCCACGATGCCCAGGGTGAGCAGCCACTGGAAGATGCCGGTGCCCTTGCCTCGGGTCGCAGCCGAAAGGCATTCCGCCAGGTACAAAGGCACGACCACGCCAATCAGCCCGGCGCTCACGCCCTGCAATAGGCGGCCCAGCACCAGAGGCCCATAACCGTGAGAAAGCGCGATGGCGGGAATGCTGATCACAAACAGCAGGCCGCTCAGCGTCATCAGGAGGCGGCGGCCCATCCAGTCGGCCAGCAAGCCGGCAAACAGGGTTGAGATGACGCTGCCCAGAAGCACGGCCGCGACCACAATGGAGAGCTGGCCGCTATTCAGGCCAGAGGTGGCTTCGAGATAGGGCAGGGCGCCGGCGATGATGCCAACATCCACGCCATAGAGCAGGCCGCCCAGACCCGCGACCAGCAAGAGAAAGCGGTTGTACCGGATTTTTTCTCGAGGAATTTCCGAGGCCAGGTTCTCGCCAGAGGTCGCGGGCGCCATAGTTTATTTCCCACGAGATAGTACTAGAAAGGAATGCCGGGGGAAGTTTGAATCTCTATACGACGCCCAAGGTGAGGACAAACCGGCGCGGATCAGCCGGTGTATTGCAGCTCCACCACCGTGCAGTCATCGCTGAGGGGCGTGCCGCCGCAGAATCTGGCGAGGGCCGCAAAGATGTCTTCCATAGTGCCGCTCTTGGCTGCCACGGTTTCCAGGCGCTCGTTATCGAAGAAGTCGCCGCGGGCGTTTTCGGCTTCGGTCACGCCATCGGTGACCAGAACAAGGCGGTCCCCGGGCCGCAACTGGCAGCGGTCGCTTTCGTAGGTGGCGTCGGCGATCAGGCCCACGGGCAAATTGCCGTGAGCGGGGCGGATGACTTCGTGACTGCAGACCAGCAGCGGCGGCACATGGCCGCAATTGACATATTCCAGTTCGCCATCCCGGCGCACGCGGGCCACAATCAACGTGGCGTACTTCTCTCCAATGTGCTTGTGGGTGAAAAAGCGGTTCACGCCGGCCACAATCTCGGTGAGTTCCATGCCGGCGCTGAGCTGGGAGAAAATCATGCCCTGCAGGGTGGAGGCCAACAGAGCCGCCGAGACCCCCTTGCCGCTGACGTCCGCTAAGACGACGGCCAGTCCCTCCTTGGTATTCACCGCATCGTAGAAGTCCCCGCCGATCTCTTTGCAGGAAAGATTTTTGCCCTTTAATTGCGCGAAGGGAACCTCGGGGATGGTCACCGCCATCAGCCGCTGCTGAATAGAAGCGGCAATAGCCAGCTCCTGCTGGTAGCGGCGGGCAGCTTCTTCGGCCTGCACCAGGCGGGCGTTTTCGATGAGCGAAGCGGCCTCGGTCGCGATGGCGCGCAGAATATCGTTGCTGACTTCTGAGATATCGCGCGAGGCGAAGCGGGAATCCACGTATAGCACGCCCATCGCTTCGAGCGCAGGCGCGGTGCTTGAGTGGGGCACGGCGGCGGCCTGCACCTGGGGCTTGCGCAGCGGGATGCAGATTACTGTGCGCAGGTCAAAGGCCACGATGCTCTGGCGCCCGGCCAGGTCGAGAGACTGGCTGGTATCGGTCAGCATGAATTCGGAGTTGGACTTGAGCGCCTCCTCCAGAATGGAGTGGGAGATGGTCTTGTCATCCAGCAGCGGCTCGCCTTTGGAATTGCGCCCCGCGGCCAGGCGCAGCGCACCCTCCTGATTGCGCAAAAAGATATAGGCCCGCTCGGCGCGGGTCAGCTTCAAGGTGGCGTCGAGCAAGGTCACCAGAATTTCATCGAGCACGCCGGTGGTGTTCAGCTTGCGCGCGGCCTCAAGGAAGAGCGTGAGCTTTTCCAGGTCGGTGGTGGCGGCCGAGATGTGGATTCCGGAAATCTGGCTGAGAAATTCGCGCGCCGAGTTGGAAGTTCCGTGCTCGGGATTGAAGATGACGTAGGAGCCGTCGCGCACGCCGAACTCCAGGCGGTCGTTGCGCTCCAGGGGCTTGCGCTGTATGCGTTCGCCGTTGACGAAGGTGCCGTGCTTGCTGTTCTCATCCACCACGAAGAACAGCCCGCCCTCGGAGACGATCAGGGCATGATCGCGGGAGACCCGCGGGTCGGCGATTACCAGGTCTTTATCCACCTTGCGCCCGACGCTGAAGGGGCTGTGGTCGAGCGTGATGGTGCGCTGATCGTTGCCCTGCACGAAGATGAGCATGGGGAAGACGCCCGACCCGGTGTCAGTGCTCGATCCGGTAATGCTCTGGAAAGACATAGGCCCAACCTTCTCGCAGCTTGATGATTCACTCCTCTAAACGATTCGGCCCAGCGAATGATGACAGGATTTTGCCCCACCGGAAAGCCGTAACTGCGCTTTCGCCAGGCGCTGCCGGCTATCCTTTTCCGCCGCTGAAGGCTTCCACCGCCTGCTGCTCGCTCTCATAGACCTCGAAGACGGTGGCCAGCTTTGTGATCTGCAGCACGTCACGAAAGCGGTGGCCCAGGCCGCACAGCTTGATGTCACCGCCCGCCGAGCGCGCCGAAGAATAAATCCCTACCAGGGTGCCCAGGCCGGTGCTGTCAATGTAGGTGACTCCGGCGAGATTGAGCACGATCTTGCCGTTGGCCGGCAGAATGTGCTTCACCTCCTGGCGCAAGGCACTGGCTTCCTCCCCCACCACAATGCGCCCCTGGCAGGAGACCACAGCGACCCCATCAGCGGTGTGACTCTCGATCTTGAGGTTCATTTCGCCCTCCGCACCGTCCTGAAGCTGGGCGTCGGAAAAGCCTACCGCGAGCTTGCGTTCGATGCAAGGAGGGGCCGTCTCCGCGTGCCGAACGGCTGTCCGGGCTCAGGCCGAAGTTGAAAACGACTGGGTAGTACGCGGTTTGGACCGCAAGTCCATTCCCCAAAGCGCAATCAAGGCAAACAGCAGAATCGGGAGAAGCAGGCTGCCGAGATAAGGCAGGCGCCACCCCGGCAGGTTGGTGTGCGGGGCCGCGAGAGCACAAACGGTGAGGCCAACGGTTGCAATCCAGGGCCAGAAGAGTAATAAGGCACTGACCACGAGGATGAGGCGCAGGCTGCGATTTCCTTGCCACAGTTCTTTTCGCCGCCGCAGCGCCAGCAGAATTGCCGGCAGTAACAGCAGTTGGTTGTAGGGAGCGAACATGGGAATAACTACCGTGGTCAGGGCGAGGACCAGGGCCAACATCAACCTAAATTGAGGCGAATCTTCGTTTTCAGCCAGGAGCGGCCAGCCGAACCAGGCCGCGAAGAGTATCAAAACGAAGGCCGCGACCTCCCCGCCGAGGCGGGTAAACAGCAGACCGAGAATGGAGAGGTGAGTGTAGGCCTGGTAGTTTCCCACCGCCGCGCGAAATTGCGAAATCCAGCCGGGAAGAACCAGCTCCGCGCCGCCTGCCAGCAGCAACATAGTTGCCCCAAATGCCCAGACCAGGCGCTGGCGCCGGCGCCAGTCGCGGAAGGCCCAGGCGAGCAGCCACAGCGCCAGGAGCCAAACCAGCTGAGGCTTAATGGTCGCGAGGGCCAGCAGAATTCCTGCCAGTGCAAAGTACCCGGCAGCCACTGCTGCCGCGCACATAGCCAGCAATCCCGCCACCAGCAAAGAGAGTTGTTGCAGCTTGAGCCCTTGCACTGCCGGCAGGCTGCCCAAGGTCAGCACGACAAGCGTTGCCACCATAGCCAAACTGACACGCCAGCGCAAAGCACGCAACCATAAGGGAACCGTGGCGGCGGTAAGCACCCAAAGCAAGGCCAGGAACGCTCTCTGCACCGTGGGAAAGCGCCAGTGCAAGGTTGGCGCAAGCAGAAAAACCACATAAGCGGGATAGACAAACCCCTGTTGGTCCTTGGGATCTCCGGCTCGCTCAGGATTAAGCACCCTGCCGTAGTAGCCCTGCTGGATCTCCCGTGTCACTTCCTCGCTGTACGGGTCTCGCCCATGCAGCAGCAACTCGTGAGCGCCCCACCAGCGGGGGTAGAGGTCTGACAGGTTGCCGCGCGGGTGGTCGTTGGCTGCGGCGTCCGCGATCTGATGCGGAATCAGCACACGCTGGAAGTAAAACCACATGCTGGCCGCCATCACCCCCGCCAGCAGCAAGGAAAGTGCGGAATATTTCACGGCTTCACCATGCGTGCGACCAGCCCGGAACTGCCCATGTTACAACTTATGCGAGGAGGGCCTGGTGCGATTGCGCATTCTGATCTCGGCGGCGATCGGCGCGGCCAGCGGACTGCTCTGCTGGGTCCTGATGGTGCGTCTTCACCTCGGCGCCTCCGATTTCACCCGGCCCATCCTGGCGGCGCAGCGCGTGCTGGCGCACCAGAACCCGTTCGACCAGCCAGACGCAGTCTATCCGCTCACGGCAGCGTTCTTCGGACTGCCCTTCGTCCGGATGCCTCCGGAGGTCGCGGCCGGCATTTTCTATGGCATTGGCTCCGCGGCCCTCGCCTTTGGCCTGACCCGCGACGGCTACCAGCGGCTGCTGATTTTTCTGGCTTTTCCCTATTGGGCGGGAATCATCTTTGCGCAATGGCCGCCACTTACCATGGCCTGCGCCTTCTTTCCTCTCTTGTTGCCAGTGACCATGGCCAAGCCGCAAATCGGTTTGCCCGTCGCTCTCACGCACCTCACCCGAAAAGGCCTCATCGCCTGCGCCATTCTCCTGCTGCTCACGCTGGCGGTGATGCCCCGTTGGCCGCTGCTCTGGTTTCACCAAATGGGCTACTACGAGCATTTCTTTCCCCTGCTGGTGCTGCCTGGTCCGCTGCTGGCGCTGGCCCTGCTGCGCTACCGCGACCGCGATGCCTGGCTTTTATTTCTGGCTGCCCTCATGCCGCAGCGCTGGTTCTTCGATGGGTTTATCCTCTGGCTCATCCCCAAAAGGCGCCGCGAAATCCTCTGGACTGCCGCCCTGAGCTGGATCCCCGGCATCTGGCGCTGGTATCACATTCCTCACAGCTATACCGAGGTCGGCCGCTGGATGGTGGTATTCATGTATCTCCCGATGCTCTGTGTGATCCTATTGCGCGCCCGAAAGCGCGGCCAGGAAGCCTACGGGCCGGCGCCAGCATAAACTCATTACGCCCAGGCTGCCTCGGCTGGGGCAGCGGAGTGTTGTTGCCCGGTAGAGATTTTTGCGGCGACCACCGCCAGGGTTACCAGAACCAGCGAAAAAAGATTCTGGTGATGGAAATTCAGTGCCAGAAGCAGATACACGGGAGTGCAGAACAGCAGCGCCAGACACCCGGCCAGAGCCTTATACAGACGCGAGTCCTCGCGTCTGCCCAGCCATTGATCGAAGAGCAGCAACGCCGGCAACAGGATAATCGTCATGTCCTGGTTATAGCCGTGGTAGCTGCACAGGCAGGTCGCGACCACGGCGACGCAGAATCCCGCGTCCCAGGCGTGATCATGTTTGGGAGAAGAGGCGTTCCACTTCGAGGCTGCCCATACCAGGAAGGCCAAGGAAACCACCATTACGATTGCGTCCACCCAGGGCTTCACTGGCACCCCCGGCCAGCCCACAATCAGGCCCCGCAGATTGGGCATGTTGCGCGGAACCAGAATCCACTCCACGCGGGCCAGATTGATCTGCCAGACGAAATGCGGATAGTAGAGGATCTCCTTGATTCCGACCAGCCACACGGAAAGCAGAAGCAGGGCCGCTCCGCACAGAGCGAAGCCAGCCACCGCGCGCCACATTTTTCGCAAAAAGAGAATGAAAATGAAGGGCAGCACGAAGTGGAACTTGTACAACCCCAGGCCCAACAGAACTCCTGCTTTAAAGTCTTTGCCTGACTTGAGAGAGAGATATGCCAGGGAGTACAGCAGGAGCGACACGATCGAGTCCTGCCCCTGCATGAGGGCGTACGCGGCGGGAAAGAACGCGAGCCCTACCAGCCACGGCCACTGCGGCAGGAAGCGGGTAAGCTCCGGCACATGAGGGCGCAGGAAGCGCCCGATCTCCACCAGCAGGAGGATGTTTAATCCGTCCCACACCAGGTAAGCGGGAAAATAAGGAAGGTAACCCAGCGGAATGAAGGGAAGGGCTTCGAAGGGCGCATGGTTGTAGGGCAAGGCCCTGTCACGCCCGCTCAAGGGCGCAAATTCCATCTGAATCTCTTTTTGCAGCTCGCCGTCATACATGCGGTGGGCTTCCCCCCGCCGCAAAATCAGGCTGGCGGTGTAGAAGATGCCGAAGTCAGGAATGCCCCGGATTGCCTGCTCGCGGACCACCCAGAAAACCGTAATGTGCAGGGCAATCGCTCCCAACAGGCAAAAAATAATTGCGACTCTCAGCCTTGGATTGGGCCTTGGGGAAGGTGTGTGTATCTGAGCAAGTTCCGAGGGACCGCGCTCTTCTGCATTCGCGGGCATGACCTGCCGCTGATTGTACGCCGGGTGCACTGGCGAGGTATTGCGCGCCAAGGTTCGCCCGGGGTTTTGGATGTGTCCCAACTCGGTGCTTGCGCTCGCACGCGGCTGTGATAGACTTCCGGGCCAGACGTTGACTATCACGCTCCCGAGTTTTGCGTTGGGATGTGGGTGCGTGGGGCCAAAATGCGACCTTTCCCGGAGGTCTTGGTAAATGGGCCTGGCACTTCTGGTGATTATCTGGCTGATCACGCTCATCAGCACCTACTTCTTTGCCGCAAAAACCTGGTGGCTGCCGCACGGCGTCTCGACCGCCGCGCCCTGGATTGACCACCAGTTTGCCCTCACCTACGTCATCATGGGCGCCATCTTCGTGGCGGCGCAGCTCTCGCTGGGCTACCTGGTGTGGAAGTACCGCGACCATGCCAAGGCTTCCGCCGCGAAATATGTCCACGGAAATACCCGCCTCGAGGTCATCTGGACCATGGCGACGCTGATTTTGTTCGTCGGCCTCAACCTGATGGGCAGCCACGTATGGGCCAGTGAGCGATTTGACCCGGCTCAGTCGGGTTCGGTTCCGGTCGAGGTCACCGGCATGCAGTTCGCCTGGTACTTCCGCTATCCCGGGCCAGACGGAAAATTCGGGGCGACCAGCCCCAACCTGGTAGATCCCTCTTCCGGCAATGAGGCGGCGGTGGGGCTGAAAACCTCTGACCCGGCCTCGAAAGACGACGTGGTGACGGGCACCATGTACCTGCCCGTCGGCCGCGAGGTGGACCTGCGGCTGCGGGCCATGGACGTGATTCACAGCTTCTTTGTTCCGGCCATGCGCTTCAAGCAGGACGCGGTTCCCGGGCTGGAAATTCACATGCACTTCACCCCCACGGAGATCGGCGACTACGAAATTGCCTGCGCCGAGCTCTGCGGCCTCGGCCACTACAAAATGCACGGCATGTTGCACGTCGTCAGCCAGGCGGATTTCGACAAGTGGCTGGCGGCGCGAGAGGCGGAGAAACAATAATGGCGACCTCGGCTACGGTTCATTCCCATGCGGCCCCGCAAGGCTTTATCCGCAAATATATTTTCAGCCTCGATCACAAGGTCATCGGCCTGCAGTATTACTTTCTGGCGCTGACGGCGGTCTTTGTCGGGATGTTTCTCTCGCTGCTGATGCGCATTCACATGGT
The DNA here is from genome assembly GCA_035517775.1 of Terriglobales bacterium. Taxonomy (GTDB): domain Bacteria; phylum Acidobacteriota; class Terriglobia; order Terriglobales; family Acidobacteriaceae; genus DATIYF01. The sequence continues at coordinate 38,760 of DATIYF010000103.1, read as the reverse complement.
CTGGCCCACGGCGGTCCTGCCGCTGGTGGGTGAGATCAAGCCGGAAACTTACCTCAGCCTGCTCACCATGCATGGCACCATCATGGTGTTTTTCGTGCTGACCACGGCGCCGCAGGGCGGGTTCGGCAATTACTTCCTGCCCATTCAGATCGGCGCGCCGGATATGGCGTTTCCCGTCCTGAACATGCTTTCCTTCTGGACAACGTTCGTGGCCTTCGTGGTGCTGCTGGCGGCGTTTTTTGTGACCGGCGGCGCGCCGCTGCACGGCTGGACGGGTTACGCACCTCTCAGCGCCATACCTTCGGCCGGGCCAGGCGAGGGCCTGGGGGCAGATCTCTGGATCACCAGCATTGCGATCTTCTGCATCGCCTCGCTGATGGGCGCGCTGAACTTCATCACCACCACGCTCGACATGCGCGCCAAGGGCATGACTTTGTTCCGCATGCCCCTGACCGTATGGGCTTGGTTCATTACTGCGGTTCTCGGACTGTTGGCCTTCGGCGTTCTGCTCTCGGCCGGAATTCTGCTGCTGCTCGACCGCAATATCGGAACCAGCTTCTACGTGCCCTTGGTGGTGGTGAACGGCCAGGTGCTGGGCCACAAGGGCGGTTCGCCATTACTTTGGCAGCACCTGTTCTGGTTCTTCGGGCACCCTGAGGTTTACATCGCCATTCTGCCGGGCATGGGCGTGGCCTCGCAGCTGCTCTCGACCTTCTCTCGCAAGCCGATCTTCGGGTACCGGGCCATGGTGTACGCCATCATGGCCATCGGCGTTCTGGGCTTCATGGTCTGGGGCCATCACATGTTCATGAGCGGCATGAGCCCGTATTCGGCCTTCGCCTTTTCGATCATGACCATGGCCATTGGCGTTCCTTCCGCCATCAAAACTTTCAACTGGCTGGGAACCCTGCTCCACGGCCGAATACGGCTGCAAACGCCAATGCTGTTCGCCATCGGCTTCGTTTCGCTGTTTGTCTCCGGCGGGCTGAGCGGTCCCTTCCTGGCGCAGCCGGTGCTGGACATTCCGCTGCATGATACGGCCTTCGTGGTCGCCCACTTCCACCTGATCATGGGGGTGGCGGCGATCTTTGGCATCTTCGCGGCTACGTATTACTGGTTCCCCAAGATGTTCGGCCGCATGATGAATGAGACCCTGGGCAAGGTGCATTTCTTCCTCACGCTGGTCGGCGCTTATTGCATCTTTATGCCCATGCACTACCTCGGGATGGCCGGCCAGCCGCGGCGCTACTCACAGTTCACGGAAGTTGCGTACCTGCATCACCTGATTCCTCTGAACAGGTTCCTGACGTATGCGGCGATTGTGACAGTCACGGCCCAGCTCATCTTCCTGTTCAACCTTTTCTGGAGCATGGCCAAGGGACCCAAGGCGAGCGATAACCCCTGGGAGGCGACGACCCTGGAATGGACGACGGCCACGCCCCCGCCACATGACAATTTTGGCGGACATACGCCCGTGGTGAACCATGGCCCATATGAATACAGCGTTCCCGGCAGCGCGCGGGATTACATCATGCAAACTGATCCAGCGAGCGTGCCGGCGCATTAAGATGGGGTCATGGCGAGTTTAGTTCCCCCAATTACGATAAAGGAGCCGCAGATCGGCCGGGGCGGCGGCGATGTTCAGCCTCCGGTTCGGGATGGCGGCGGAGAAAGTGGCGGAGGCGGCGGTTCTCCTGACTACGAAGGCCGGTTGCGGCGCGCGCGCCTTGGGCTGGCCGTGCTGGTGGTGCCCATCACCATGCTGTTTGTGGCATTCACCAGCGCCTACATCGTGCGCCAGGGTCTGCCGACCTTTGACGAGCGTACCGGCAAATACGTAACCGACTGGTTGCAGGTGAACCTGCCGGTGGCCGGGCTGCTGCTGAATACGCTGTTGTTGCTGATGAGCAGCCTGACGGTAGAGCTGGCGCGGCGGCAGTTGATGCGCGACGTGGTGCTGGCCCCAGCGGGAAGCATTCCCGGCGTCAGCCTGGGCCGGCAGCGGAATTTTCCCTGGCTGGCAGCCACGGTGGTGCTGGGCATCGGGTTCCTGATGGGCCAGTGGCTGGTCTGGCAAGAACTGGGGGCACGCGGCTTCTATATGGCCACCAGCCCCAGCAGTTCGTTCTTTTACCTGCTGACGGCGGCGCACGGCATTCACCTGGCAGGCGGCATTCTGGTGATGCTCTATGCGGTCATCATCAGCCTGCTGCGGCGGCCGGTAGAAACGCGTTGCATTGTGGTGGATATAACCGCCTGGTATTGGCACTTTATGGCGGTGCTGTGGATTTACATTTTTGCTCTGCTCTACTTCGCGCGGTAACGGCTCGCAGCCAGGGCGGCCGCGCCACAGGAATGACCAGGAGACCGAACCATGTCTGACGCAGCCGTGACGCAGGGACTGGCGGGGCCCTACGAGCCGTCGCTGTTTGGCACCTACTCCAAAAAAGTGGGGATGTGGCTGTTCCTGCTCTCCGATTCGCTCACCTTCGGAGCCTTGTTGTTCGCCTACACCTACGGCCGCATCTCCACGCCGGACTGGCCTACGCCGTTTCATTCGGAGAGCATCCGCAACGCCACCCTGATGACGGCTTTCCTGCTTACCAGTTCGCTGACCATGGTGCTGGCGGTGCGGGCTTCGGTGGAGAAGAGAGCCAAGGCGCAACGCGGATGGCTGCTGGCCACCATGGCGTGCGGCATCGCGTTTGTGATTCTCCACGGGCATGAATGGACGAACCTGATCGCGCAAGGGCTGACCCTGCCCATGTTTCCGGCGGCGCCCGGCCACACCAGCGCTGAGTTCAGCGAGGTGGCGAAAAGCGTGCCCCAGTTCCCCGCTACCTTTTTCGGCCTCACCGGCATGCACATGCTGCACGTGACCATCGGCGTGATTTATCTGGGCGTGATCGCACTGCGGCGCTGGTTTATTCCCGTTCTGCTCGGCTTCTGGCTCCTCGCCTGGCTGGGAACGCCCGACTACAGCCCCTTCCACTATGGAGCGCACCTGCTGCTGCTGGGCGCGATTGTGATCTCGATCATCCTGTGGTTGAAGCCCAAGGTTTACGACAATTCTGATGTCGAGGTCGCCGGTCTCTACTGGCACTTCGTGGATTTGGTCTGGATGTTCATCTTCCCGCTGGTGTACCTGATGTCAACGAGAATCGTTTAGCCGGCACTGGAGGCGAGCACGATGGACGCGTTGCAAGTGGCGATTGCAGGACAGGTGGCCGAGCAGCACCGCCACCACGGCAAGGCGCAGTTTTTCTGGGTGTGGGGCGCGCTGCTGCTGATGACCGGCATTGAGGTCTATCTCGCTTACCAGAACATGGAGCCGGTGCGCATGCTGAGCTACCTGATGGGGCTTTCCATCATCAAGGCGGGGTTGATCATCGCTTACTTCATGCACATGAAGTTCGAGGTTTCGCGCATGAAATGGATGACCATGAGCTCGCTGGTGATTTGCCTGGCCCTGATGTGCATCTTTCTGCCGGATGCGTTCCGCATTCTGCACCTGGGAGTGAACAAATGAGATTGCGGCTGGCCACCTTGGGATTTTTGGGACTTCTGTGGGCGGCGCCTGCCTTTGGTCAATGCGCCATGTGCTACATGTCAGCCCAGGCGCTGAACAAGGATGGCCAGCAGGCGATCAATCGGGGAGTGATCGTGTTGCTGGTCCCGCCGGTGGGGATCATGAGCGCCGGCGTGGGCATGGCGATCAGGTACGGGAAGAAGCGGGACGAAGAGCAGTAACACTTTAAGGCGCTTTGCGGTTGCTGCACGTTCGCGGCCGCTCAGGCGTCTGAGCCGGGTGCGGCCCTGATTCAGTAGGGCTGCTGAGGGACCACGGCCACAGCCTGCGGTTGCCAATGAAAGACGGTCTGCGGCACATCCAACGGACGCGCGCCTGCGCTGCCCGCAGCTTCCAGAATCTCGCCGGCCTGCCGCACTTGCCCCGCATCATCGCAGCAGACATAAACCACGACTCCACCAGAATGGACCCAGTCTTCGTAGCGCCAGACCTCTCTCGCGCTAAGGCCCAGGCTCGAGAGAACGGAGCGGCAATTATCATCCTCCTCGGCCGCTCCATGAAGAATGCCGGCGAAGTCGCGGCCTGAGACAAAGAGTCCGACGCCGGGAATCACCACCGCGCCAAATTTGCCCACCCAGCGAAGCACGGTTTCCACTTCCGGGGCGTCGTCAAGGGTCAATTCCCCGGCCCTGAGGGCGCGCAGGGTCTGCGCCGCAGGATGAATCAAAGGCAGCAGCACGCAAACCTCGCGGGCCGAGAGCCCTGCCTCGTTCAGTTCGCCGACAAGCGCGTGGAGGTCCACTCCGGAGGAATAGGTGCCAAACGCCGTCTTGATGGTGCCAGCCATAGCGCTGCCCTCTTCACAGCCTGGTTCCTGATTTACAGATAGGTGCTTTGTAGTGCAGCGCGGCTGCCAAACTCGTAACTGTATGATTCCACAGGAGCTTAAAGGGTGAAAGCAGGTAATTTTTCCTTCGGGCCGGGTGGATTCTTCGCACCTGAGAGGAAGCCCCGGCTTTTCTTTTCTTCTCTGCGATCTCTATAAGGGATTTCCCCGATTGCCTTCTGTCACTGTCCTTATCGCCGGGTTGAGAGAGCGAAGAACATCTGACCACAGAGGACACTGAGGCGCAGTGGAGGTTCGAAGGATCTCTCTGCCTCAGGCGTCCCGCTGACAAACTTGCAGGCTCGCGCGTGCTTTATAATAGAAAGATTCTGTGGCCCTCGCGGAGCCGTCTGTGGCGGTGACGGTTGGGCTGCGGCGGTCCCTTTCCGATGTCTTCGTCCAAAGTCACCGAAAGCATTATTGTTCGCGGCGCGCGTGTCCATAATCTGAAGAACATTGATTTTGAGATTCCCCATAACACCCTGACGGTGGTCACCGGCGTCTCGGGATCAGGCAAGTCTTCGCTTGCTTTCGACACCATTTACGCCGAGGGACAGCGCCGGTATGTGGAGTCGCTGTCAGCCTATGCGCGGCAATTTCTGGAGCGCATTGAGAAGCCCGATGCCGATGTGATTGACGGCATTGCGCCTGCCGTGGCCATCCGGCAGAAAAACACGACCCGGAACCCGCGCTCAACGGTGGCGACCGCCACAGAAATCTACGATTACCTGCGCCTGCTCTTTGCCCGTATCGGCAAGACCTACTGCGTGCGCTGCGGCGGCGAAGTGAAGAAAGACACGGTAGATGAAGTGGCTCAGGCCGTGCTGGCTCTGGGCGAGGGCGCGCGACTGAATGTGCTGTTCCCGCTGAACGCGGAGGCGCCGGCCAAGGCGCAGGAAAAAACCAAAGGCCGCAAGAAGAAAGCCGCCGAAGCGCCAGCGGATGAGGCGTTGAAGGCGCGCCTTGCCGATTTGCGCCAGCGCGGCTTCAACCGGCTGTTTCAGAACGGCCAGATCTTCGAGTTTTCGACGCCCGAATCTCTGCTCGACATCAACTTTTCCCAGCCGGTATTTATTCTGGTGGACCGAATTGCGGTCACACCCGAGGTCCGCGCCCGCATCGTGGATGCAGTGGAGATCAGCTATCGCGAGTCCGGCGAGGTGATTTTCGAAACCGCTTCGCGCGAGGATAAAACGCCGCGGCAGCTCCGCTTCTCGCAGCGCTTCGAATGCAAGCAGTGCCAATTGAAGTATGAGGAGCCCGAGCCGCGGCTGTTTTCGTTCAACAATCCCTATGGAGCCTGCCCGCGCTGCCAGGGTTTCGGCAACACGATTGATTTCGATCTCGACCTGGTGATTCCTGACAAGTCGAAGACGCTGAGCGAGGGCGCCATTGAGCCCTGGACCAAGCCCAAGTACCGGCAGTTGCTTACCGAGTTGAAGCGCTACGCGCGCCAGGCGGGAATTCCGCTGGACGTGCCCTGGAATGAACTGGAGCCGGAGCAGCAGCAAATCGTTCTCCAAGGGGAGGGCCGTTTTCCCGGGATACGCGGATTCTTTAATTACCTGGAGCGCAAAAAGTACAAGCTGCACGTACGCGTGTTTCTGAGCCGCTATCGCGGATATTCCACCTGCTCGGAATGTGGCGGCGCGCGCCTGCGGGTAGAAGCGCGCCAGGTGAAGATCGAGGGCAAAAACATCTGCCAGGTTTGCAGCATGACGGTCGAAGAGGCCTCGGAGTTCTTTCGCGGCCTGCAACTCAGCCAACCGCAGGCCGCCATCGCCGAGAAACTCTTGCAGGAAATTCAGGAAAGGCTGAGATTTCTCAACGAGGTCGGGCTGGAGTACCTGACGCTGGACCGGCTCTCTTCTACACTTTCGGGCGGCGAGGCGCAGCGCATTCAGCTGGCAACCTCGCTCGGTTCGCGCCTGGTGGGGACGCTCTACGTGCTCGATGAGCCTTCCATCGGGCTGCACAGCCGCGATACACACCGGCTGATCAAGATTCTGCACGATCTGCGCGACCTGGGGAATACGATTCTGGTCGTAGAGCACGACCCCGATGTCATGCGCGCCAGCGATAGCATTCTCGATCTCGGCCCCGGCGCGGGCGAAAGCGGCGGGAAAGTCATTGCCGCCGGAACCTACGAGCAGATCAAGAAAATGCCGGCTTCGCTGACCGGACGCTACCTCGCCGATGAGTTGCGAATCCAGCTGCCCACGGCGCGGCGCAAGCCGGGGCGCGAGAAGATCGAAATCTCAGGAGTGCAGGCGCACAATCTCAAAAATCTTGACCTGACCATTCCGCTGCGGATGATTGTGGCCATCACGGGAGTTTCCGGATCGGGAAAATCCACTTTGCTGCACGACGTGCTCTACCCGGCGGTGACCAGCGCTCTGGGCCAGCCCAACGGCGCTCCCCGCACCTGGCAAGGCATTGAGGGCGCGGAATTCGTGGATGAGGCCGTGCTGGTGGACCAATCGCCCATTGGCCGCACACCGCGCTCGAACCCGGTGACCTATATCAAGGCATTCGATGGTATTCGCGAGCTGTTCGCTTCCCTGCCCGAGTCACAGAAACGGGGGCTGACGGCGGGCCACTTTTCCTTCAATGTGCCCGGCGGACGCTGCGAAACCTGCCAGGGCGATGGCACGGTCACGGTGGAAATGCAGTTTCTGGCCGACGTGGAATTAATCTGCGAGGAGTGCAAAGGAACACGCTACAAGCCGCAGGTGCTCGAGATTCGCTATCACGGCAGGAACATTCATGAAGTGCTGAACCTCACCGTGAAAGAGGCGCTGCAGTTCTTTTCCGGCGTGCCGAAAATCGTGGACAAGCTGCGAGTGCTCGAGGAAGTGGGGCTGGGTTATCTGCGGCTGGGGCAGTCGGCGACCACGCTTTCCGGCGGCGAGGCGCAGCGCATGAAGCTGGCCGCCCACCTGCAGCCCACAGCCCGCGAGTCGGGCCGGGGAGGTTCGGAGGGCCCGCGGCGCGGCCGCCGCATTCTCTATATTTTCGATGAGCCGACCACCGGGCTGCATTTCGATGACGTCAGCAAGCTGCTGGCCGCCTTTCGCCGCCTGATTGATGCCGGGGGCTCGATTCTGGTGATCGAGCACAATCTGGAGGTCATCAAGACCGCCGATTGGGTGATTGATCTCGGTCCGGAAGGCGGCGAGCGCGGCGGCTACGTGGTTGGCGCCGGCCCGCCGGAGGCTATCGCCCGGCTCGCCGGCTCCTATACCGGAAAGTTCCTCGCCCGCATCCTAAATAGCAACGGCAATGGCTCGCGTTCCAATGGCCACAACTAGGTCTTCGCTGTTGGCGATATGCCTGGCGGCATCGCTTGCCTTGGGGCAAAACACCGGCCGCACGGTGCGCCATCATAAGGTCGAAGTCCAGGGTGGCCCGCCTCCGGAACTGGCCCAGGCCGAGGCCGCCATCGGAAAGCAGGATTATGCCGCGGCCGAGCCTTTGCTGAAAAAGGCGCTGCAGGCTGATCCCAACAATTACGTGGCCTGGTTTGACCTCGGTTTCACCGATCATGCGCTGGGGAAGAACGGTGAGGCTATTGCAGCCTATCGGAAGTCGGTGGCGGCCAAGGGGGATGTGTTTGAATCCAACCTGAACCTCGGCATTTTGCTGGCCGAGGCCCACCAGCCCGATGCCGAGCAATTTCTCCGCGCCGCCACCAAGCTGAAGCCCACAGCCGAGATAGACGAAGGGCACGCCCGCGCCTGGATGGCATTGGCAGACGCGCTTGAGGCCACGCAGCCTGACCAGGCGATTCAGGCCTACCAGCAGGCGGCGGCGTTGCGCCCTAAAGACCCGGACCCACTTCTTTCCGCCGGGGTATTGCTGGAAAAGCAGAACCGGCCAACCGAGGCCGAGCAGGAGTACAAGGCGGCACTGGCCATTGATCCCTCCTCCAAAGATGCGCTCACGGCCCTGGCCAATCTGTATATGCGCAGCCGCCGGTTCTCCGATGCCAGAGACGTTCTGACCAAGCTGCAGGCCCTGCGCCCTAGCGATCCCGCAGTCATGATGCAGTTGGGGCGGCTCCTGGCGGCGCAAGGAAAGAATGACCAGGCCATCTCGCAGCTCGAGGCCGCGCAGAAGCTGGCGCCGAATGATCCCGCGCTGCGGCGCGATCTCGCTGACCTGTATCTTTCGCAGAGAAAGTTCGATCGGGCGGAGGCACAATACCGGGCGCTGCTGGCGGCCGCTCCCAGGGACGCGGAGCTGCACGATCTTCTGGGCCGATGCATCCTGGAGCAAAAGAGATACGCTGAAGCGCAGAGTGAATTTGGCATTGCCGTAAGCCTGAAGCCTGACTTCGGCGCCGCCTACGGCGATCTGGCCTTTGCCGCCAGCGAGAATCAGAACTATCAACTCACGCTGGGAGCACTGGAAAAGCGGGCTTCGTTGCTGCCCGAAACCCCGATCACTTACTTTCTTCGCGCCACCGCCTACGACCACCTGCGCGATTACAAAGATGCCTCGGTCAATTATCATAAGTTTCTGGAGGCCGCAGAGGGCAAGTTTCCCGATCAGGAGTGGCAGGCGCGCCACCGCCTGATTGCCATCGAGCCCAAGAAGTAACTGCATGGCTCCCACCCCGCGAAAGGCTGGTATGCGTTTCTGTTTGGTGCTCTTCAGCCTGGTACTGCTTGGCGGCGCTGCATTCGCCGGCAAGGAAGAGCCACTGCCGGATCTAATTGCGCGGGCGGAGGCAGCGCCCCTGAAGGACCGTCCCCCGCTCTACGCGAAGATCGCCAAGCGCCGCGTCGCCGATGCCGACGAACTTTACCGCAGCGGCAAACCCGAGCAGGCCCGCGCCGCGGTGAATGATGCCGTCAGCTATTGCGATAAAGCGACCGACGCCGCCGACACTTCCGGCAGCAAGCTCAAGAACACGGAAATCGCCATTCGTGAAATGGCCGACAAGCTAGCCAATATGAAGCGCACTCTGGACTTCGAGGACCAGGCCCCGGTGCAGGCGGCCATTGACCATCTGCAGGGTCTGCGCACCCGGCTGCTTGACCGCATGTTCGGCAAGAACAAGAAGAAGAAATGATGGCCAAGTATCACTGGCTGATCTGCGGCGCCGCGCTGCTTATCGCGGTTAGTGCCCGGGCGCAGTCCCGGCAGGATCCGCTGAATCAGCTCGAAATTGATCAACTGCGCGATACCGCCCAGGAGCCGCTCCAGAGGCTGGAACTGTACATCAAGTTTGCCCGCTTGCGCCTGGATGCGGTCGAAACCGCGCGCACCGATCCCAAGGTGGCCGAGCGCGGCCAGGAGATTCACGACCGGCTGGACGACTTTCTGAGCGTTTACGACGAGCTTGATGATAACGTTGAGACCTTTGCCGACCGCAAGGACGATATTCGCAAGGTGCTCACCAAGGTGATCGAGGCGGATACCGAGTTTCAGGCCAAGCTGCGGGCGCTCAAAGATTCCGCTACCGCCAGCCGGGCCGAGGTAGAGAAGTATGCCTTTGTGCTGCAGAGTTCGATTGAGGATGTGGATGACGGCGTGAAAGACCACCGGCAATTGCTCTCTGACCAGGAAGAGGCGGCCAAGCATAAGAAACTGATCAAGCCTTGATTGAACTGACCTCGCTGCCGCCCAGAAAAAGGACCGCGAAGGCGCGAAAGATCACGAGGTCTTTGGTGGTTACTGATTGACCGCTTCGTCTTTCATGCCCTGGCATGTTTGCGTGCTAAAGTGAGATAGCGTGAACCAGGGTCTTCTTTACATCTTTGAGGAAACATACCGCGAGCTGCGGCCGCGGGCCCCTCTTCCCGAGCTTTCGGTCGAGTTTTACGCCTTCGCCGACATCAATAACACCATCCGGCTGCGCCAGGGCAAGCTCCTGGTGCGGCTTTCCGACCTGCTGCAAGGCGCGCCCGAAGGGGTGCTCCGCGCTATTGCCCACATTCTGCTGGCCAAAATGTACCGCCGTCCCGTGGAACCTGCCCATGCCGTCCGCTTTCGGCGCTACGTCTCCAGTCATGACGTTCGCCGGCAAGCCCACCTGGTGCGGCAAATCCGCGGGCGCAAGCGGCTGCGCTCTGCCCAGGGCCACTGCTATCACCTGGAAACGATCTTCGACGAGCTGAATGCGCGCTTCTTTCATGGCTTGCTGGGACGCCCGCAAATGAGCTGGAGCCAGAACGAGGCGCGCCGCATGCTCGGCCACTACGATCCGGCACACAACGCCATCATCGTCAGTTCGGCCCTCGACAGCCCGCGAGTTCCCCGCTATGTCGTTGAATACCTGGTCTATCACGAGATGCTGCATCTCAAGCATCCGGTCAAGTTGCGGGGCAGCCGGCGCTGCGTGCACTCGGCAGAGTTCATGACAGAAGAGCGGCTGTTCCCCCACTCGGAAAAAGCTAAGGCATTTCTAAGGCGCCTATAAACGCACCTGCACTTCCGCCAGGACCGGGCGGAACCCAATTTCTACGCGAGCCCGGTAATTGTCCTCACAAAAGCGCGTACCTGCGTTGACCGGCAACTGACGGGAAGAATATCCTAGGTGGATTGGAGCTTGTTTTCCACACGGCCCTGCGACATACCTAGATGCTTCAAGCTTTCATTGTCACGTTGCGCGAAGGGGTGGAAGCCGCCCTGATTGTGGGCATCACCCTCGCCTATCTGGCCAAAATCGGCCGCCCCGACCTGCGCAAATCCGTGTATGCGGCCTTGGTGTCGGCCTTTGTCGCCAGTATTGGCGTCGCCATCCTGCTCTCTCATACCGCCTGGAATGAGGATATCTTCGAGGGCTGGGTCATGCTGGCCGCCGCTTTCTTCGTGATCACGATGATCGTGTTCATGATGAAGACGGGCCGCAAGCTGAAGGGGCAGATTGAAGGCAAAATCGGCACCCTGGCGGGCGAAGGCTCGCGCATCGGGCTGTTCCTCTTCGTATTTCTCATGGTGCTGCGCGAGGGCGCCGAGACCGTGCTGATTCTGGGCGCGGTCTCGCTGAACTCCACCGAACTGCTCAGCTTTCTGGGCACGCTGCTGGGGGTGATCGCGGCCATCGCCTTCGGCGTGATGTTCGTCAAGGGCAGCGTACGCATCAATCTGCAGAAGTTCTTCCGGGTCACGACCGTCATTCTGTACTTCGTGGCGGCGCAGCTCATCGTCTCCGGCCTGCATGAGCTTTCCGAGAACGGCATCCTTCCCTCTTCGCGGGAGGAGATGGCGATTGTCGGGCCCATCGTGCGCAACGATTTCTTCTTCTTTGTCACCATTGTGGCCCTGGCCGCACTCATGGTGCTGTTTGAAGTCAAGCGGCGGCAGCCCGGCCCGCTTCCCGAATCGCCCGCCGCCCGGCGCAAAGCGGTGTGGAGCGCCCGCCGCGAGCGCTTGTGGATGGCCTCGGTGTACGCCAGTTCGTTCGTTTTCATCGTGCTGGTGACCGCCGAGTTCATCTACACCAAGAGCGTGAGCGCGCTTTCGCCGGCCACTCCGGTCACCTTCGTGAATGGGCTGGTGAGCATCCCCGTCTCCAGCGTCTCCGATGGCGACCTGCACCGTTTTGAGGCCAAAGAGAACGGCGTCGAAGTTCGATTCTGGCTCTATCAGAAGCCGGATGGCCATATCGCCACGGTGCTCGACGCCTGCGAGATCTGCGGCGCTGCCGGCTTTTACAAAGGTCCGAATGGAGTGATCTGTAAGAACTGTGCCGCGCCCATCAATGCCGCATCCATCGGCACCAAGGGCGGATGCAATCCGATTCCCCTGAAGGCAGAGGTCACGCGGACCGCCGTCATCATTCAAGAGGCGGAGCTAGCGGCCTACAGCCGCCTTTTCGAGAAATAGCCCCATGTTCCTGCGGCTGGTTTACGAATCTTTCCGGCGGCAGAAACGCAGCAAGCTGCTGGCGGGCACTGCCATCGTGCTGGGCGTAGGCGTGGCCACAGCCATGATCGCCGTTGCCACCGACGTGGGCGACAAGATTAGCCGCGAGCTGCGCAGCTATGGCGCGAACCTGATCGTTATTCCCCAGGATGACACTCTGGATGTGGAAATTGGCGGCGTGGACCTCAAGCCGCCGAGCGACGGCGCCTACCTCAATGAAGCCGACCTGCCCAAAATCAAGAGCATGTTCTGGCGCAACAACATTCTCGGCTTTGCGCCCATGTTGCCGGTAAATGTCCATGTGGGTGCGGATCTACGGCCGGTCACCCTGCTAGGGACCTATTTTGCAAAACATCTCACCTTTGAGAAAGAAACCTTCACCACCGGCGTGCGCAGCACGAACTCATGGTGGAAGGTGGAAGGCGCCTGGCCGGAAGACGACTCGCAGGACGTGCTGCTGGGCGCGAATCTGGCCTCACGGCTGGGGCGCAAAGCGGGAGATGAGATTGAGATTGCGGGACAATCCCACCGTGTAGCCGGGATTGTTTCCACCGGCGGCGAAGAAGACGACCAGATCGTCGCCCCGCTGGCCCTGGCGCAGCAAATCCTGGGCAAGCCCGGCGCGGTGCGGCGCATTTACGTGAGCGCGCTTACCAAGCCGGAAGATGCCCTGGCCCGGCGCGACCCCAAGTCCATGGGCCCCGAGCTGTATGACCGCTGGTACTGCTCGCCCTACCCGCAGTCTATCGCCTATAACCTCGAAGAGACGATTCCCCATTCCCACGCCGAGCAGATTCGCCGCGTGGCGCAGAGCGAAGGCACAATCCTTTCGCGGATCACGGGATTAATGCTGCTGGTCACGCTGGCGGCACTGCTGGCTTCGGCGCTGGCGGTTTCGGCTGCCATGGCCACCGCCATCTTCGAGCGCCGTGCCGAGGTAGGGCTGATGCGGGCGCTGGGCGCCGGCAGTGCGGCCGTGGTCGCGTTGTTTCTTGCCGAGGCGGCGCTTCTGGCGCTTTTGGGCGGGGCGGTAGGATTTGCCGCGGGCGCGGTGCTGGCGCGAGAAATTGGCCGCGCCATTTTCGGCTCAGAGATCACCATCCAGCCGGTGCTGTTGCCGATCATCCTGGCGATTGCCGTCATGGTGAGCTTCGCCGGCAGCGCCGCCGCCATCCGCCGCGCGGTCAAATTCGATCCCGTGTATGCCCTGCGAGGTGAAGCATGAAAACCGGCGCCAGCTCCGGCGTGGCCGTGCGGCGCTCCGCGGGGCATCACACTTCCATGTTCCTGCGCATGTTATGGCGCGCTGCCGTGCTTCGCCGGGGCCGGGCTGCCGCCGCCCTGCTGGCGATGGTGGTAGCGGCGGCCGCGGCCACCGCTATGCTCAACCTTTACGTGGATGTGCAGGCCAAGCTGCGCCGCGAATTTCGCAACTACGGAGCCAATATCGTGGTGGTGGCGGAAGAGGGACAGGCGCTCCCCCCCGATGCGCTGCAGACCGTAAACGCGACTCTAGCCGGCCGCGGGCTGGCGGTCCCCTTTGCCTACGTGGTTGCCACCGTGGCCGGCGGGCGGCCCGTCGTAGTTTCGGGCACAGATTTTGCTCAGGTGCGCCGCCTGGACGATTGGTGGGCGGTCGGTGCCTGGCCGCAGGCCCCATTGCAAGCCCTGGTGGGAGTGCGGGCGGCTTCGCTGGTCAGCCCCAGCGGCAAGCCTTTCGACTTGACCTTCCACTCGCGCACCATCCATCTGCTTCCTTCGGGATCGCTGCGCACCGGGGCGGCCGAGGACAGCCGAATCTATCTTTCCTTGGCCGACTTCGAGGCCTGGACTGGCGTGCAACCCTCTACCATTGAGATTGCCGCCTCCGGCCCGCCCGCCGAGGTGAATGAGACCTTGCGGAAGCTTTCCCAGGCCCTGCCTTCGGTGCAGGTTCGTCCGGTTCGCCAGGTGGTCGAAGGCGAGGCCCGGGTCCTGGGAAAAACCCGCTCCACGCTGCTGGCGGCGGCGGCGCTGATCATTCTTACGGCGGCCCTGTGCGTGCTGGCCACCCTGATGGGCTGGGTGTTTGATCGCCGCCGCGATTTCGCCATCATGAAAGCCCTGGGCGCCTCGCAGCGGCTGATGAGCGCTTTCTTCGCGGCCGAGGCTGCCGTGCTGGGCGCGGTAGGCGCTGTTCTTGGCTTTGCCATCGGCATTGGGGCGGCAGCCTGGATCGGCCGCATTAATTTTCACGCCCCGGTAAGCCCCCGTTTTGAAGTCTTTCCCGTGGTATTAGCTGGATGTATAACGGTAGCCTTGCTTTCCGCGGCCCTGCCGATTACCCTGCTACGGCGCGTGCAGCCCGCTATGATATTGAGGGGAGATTGAAGTGATCCGGTTGAAGCATGTCAGCCGGCTGTATCCCGCCCAGGCTGAAGCCCACGGCGGCGGCGGAGTGATTCGCGCGCTCGATGATTTTTCTCTCCACGTAGAGTCCGGCGAGTGGGTCGCGATCATGGGGCCTTCAGGCTCGGGCAAATCCACTCTGGTGAATCTGGTCGGCTGCCTCGACCGCCCCAGCTCCGGCGAAATCTGGCTCGATGGCGAGAATGTGGCCGGGCTCAGCAACTCAGACCTGAACCGGGTACGCGCCGAAAAGATCGGTTTTGTCTTCCAGCAATTTCATCTGATTCCTTACCTCACCGCGCTCGAAAATGTCATGCTGGCGCAGTATTTCCATAGCATGACCGACGAACAGGAGGCGCTCGACGCCCTGGCCCGCGTGGGCCTGAGAGAGCGCGCCCGCCATCTTCCCTCGCAGCTTTCCGGCGGCGAGCAGCAGCGGGTGTGCATTGCGCGGGCGCTGATCAACGATCCCAGAATCGTGCTGGCCGATGAACCGACCGGCAACCTCGACGCCGTGAACGAGGAAATCGTGCTGCGCCTTTTGCGCGAGCTGCATCAGCAGGGGCGGACCATCGTGATGGTCACCCACGATCCCGTGGTGGCCCGCCTGGCCGACCGGCGAATCGAACTGCACCATGGCAGGATTGCCGCCCAGGAAGTCTTCGCCATGGCCGATGAAGAGCAGTTTGACGAGGTGCTGGAAGAACTGTGGGTGATGGCCGAGCACGGCGAGATCGCCGAGCTGGAGCATATGGAAGTCCATGGCGCCCTGCCCGTGAGCATTGCCGTGGAGAAAATGACGGAATTGGGATTGGTGGCGGCGGGGCCGCATCCCCCGGAGAGGCATGTCCACAGGCCCTTCGTGAATCCCTGCCACGACAACCTGAAGCCTTTGGGGGCTTCTACCGGCGATGGCAGCATGATCATCGAAATGACCGAGCGCGGCCGCAAGCGCGCCGCCGACGTGATTCGCCGCCACCGCCTGGCCGAGCGCCTGTTCACCGACAGCCTGGCCATGGACAGCGAAACCGAAATCGAAGAGCAGGCCTGCAAGTTCGAGCACATTCTTTCGCCGGGCGCGACCGACAAAATCTGCGCCTTCCTCGGCCATCCCCGCACCTGCCCGCACGGCGCCCCCATTCCGCCGGGAGAATGCTGCGGAAAGAATAGCGAGTATGAACAACTCACGAACAAGCTCAAGGGAATTCAGTCAGCCGGGCCATACAGTCGAGATGAAATGAACGAGCGGTAATGACACGAGCGGTAATGACGCGCAGAGATTTTCAACGGCTGGCTCGCATGCGTCTTGACGATGCCCGAACTCTTTTGGCAGGCGGCCACGGAGAGGGGGCCTACTACCGTACTGGGCTGGCAGTGGAGTGCGCGCTCAAGGCGGCCATAGCGCGAAAAACGCAACGCCATGGGTTTCCCCCCAAGCCCAAAGCTGTGATCGGCATATATGTGCACGAATTGGACAAGCTATTGGTAGCTGCCGGGACGGGCCCGGCTCTTAGAAAAATGGAGCAGGTCTACACCAAAAGAGGTTCTTAGCGTCATCAACGAAGACATAGCGGGAAGATTTGTGGAAGATGCCTACGTCCATCATGGATTCGTTGACATTCAGGAATCCGAGGGTGTTCCCCGCGGGACTCCCAGCACTTACCACGTCACTTATGCTCTCCATCCGGGCCCGGGGGGACGACCTGCAGGATTACGGGTCAGATCCTCTCAGAAAGCTGCTGCAGACGCTTCGCATCGGTCGAGAGCCTATTGATTCAGCCTTGAACCAGCTGTCCGGGAAAAGGAGAACAACAATTCCTAAGGTGCGGCTGCGGGAGCGGGATCTGAAGCGCTTGAGACCAGCCTAGAGTGCCTCCGACTACCACCATCGGCGTGTTCGACTCCGGCTTTGGCGGGCTGACCGTGCTTAAAGCCTTACTTGAAGCCGTGCCTGACGCGAATTACTACTACTTTGGCGATACCGCACGCCTGCCTTATGGCTCGAAGTCGGTGGAAACCGTGGCCAAGTATGCCGTTGAAGCGGCCCATTTTCTCGAGCGGCAGGGCGCGCAGCTTCTGGTGATCGCCTGCAATACCGCCACGGCGCTGGCGCTGGGCCAAATCCGGCAAGCTACCGGAGTCCCGGTAATTGGAGTGATCGAACCCGGTGCCGAGAGCGCTTCGGCCGCGAGCAGAACGCGCAAGGCCGTCGTGATTGGCACCGAAGCTACGGTCAGCAGCCATGCTTACCATAAGGCGCTCGCCGCCCGCGGCGTCGAGGCCAACGAGAAGGCTTGCCCGCTATTGGTCCCTCTGGTCGAGGAAGGATGGGTCGAGCATCCCGTAACCGAGCAGGTGGCGCGCATTTACCTGCAACAGGCGTTTGTCAACGGATTTGAGAATGCGGATGTGCTGCTGCTCGGCTGCACCCACTATCCACTGCTCAAGCCGTTGCTGCGGCGCGTGGCGCCGGAGCACGTAAGCATCGTTGATTCGGCTGAGTCCACGGCGCGCACGGTGCAAGATCAGCTCGGCGGTCCTAAAACCTGTTCCGGCTCGCCGGCCCTGCAGTTCTTTGCGACCGATTCGGTGGAAAAATTCAGCCGGCTCGGCGCGCGCTTTCTCGGTCGGCCCATCGCGCGTGTGGAGCATGTGGACCTGAAAGAGTGAGGCCGCAAAAGCAAAAGGCGGCCGCGTGGCCGCCTGGCTAAAGAAGTCGAGCTTCAGTACAAGCGGAAATCCACTTCCACGTTGATCTGCACGGCCACCGGCTTGCCGTCTTTCATGGCAGGGTCAAACTTCCACTGCTTGACGGCTTCAATCGCCTTTTCGTCAAGGCCCAAACCCAGGCTGCGGGCGATGCGAATATCGCGCGGATGCCCATCCGGACCAACGATCAGCCACAGCACGCAAGTTCCCTGATACTTGGCCTTGCGGGCTTCTTCCGAGTACTCGGGATCCGGGGCGTAAATCGCCCGGGGCGCCGAGACTCCGCCGCCCACGCGGAACACGCCGCCGCCCGTGCCGCCGCCGCGTCCAGGACCATATCCCGGTCCTTCGCCCGAGCCAACGCCGCCGCCCGAGCCAGACCCGATGCCGCCGCCCACCCCGGTGCCGTTCGAAGGCGGACCGGAGGGGATGCGCGACATGGGATCGCCCAGATTGGGCATATTGTTCATGGCCAGCTTGATCTGCGGCGGCACCACTACGGTGGGTTCCGCCGTCAGCTTGGGGTTCGGGTTGCGCACCACCACCATCGGCGGGGTGATCTGCTCCATGGCGAGCTTGGGCAAGCGGCCCTTGCTGGCCTGCAGCTTGTCATGGTCGCCGCCGCCGCCGCCGCCGCCCGCTGCCGTCTTTGCGGGTGGCAGGGGTGGAACATCATCCGGTGCAATCAACGTGGTGACCTGCTGCGTTTTGGTGATCTGCACCACCAGCCGCCGCGCCAGAATGGTGCCGCCGATAATCACCGCCAGCAGCAGCACGTGAGCCGCGGTCGAACCCAGCACGCCGTTCTTTTTGTAGTTGTAAAAACCCCAGATGTCTTTGACCGGAATCGGCTTCGATTCCAGCACCAGAGGCGGCTGCTTTTTGGGAAAGAAAAAGTCGTCGAAATTCTGCGCCAGCGACTTCCACAGAGACCGCTCAAAGGTCTCCTTGGGAAGAAGCAGGTTCAATTCGGGTCCGGCGTTGCCGGGAGGTTTAACCGGTGTGCTCACCATATAACGAAGCTTGAACTAGCCAAATTCCGTCCACCGACGTTCCGGACGAAAGCTAATCTCGCTTCCTCCAGTGGATGTGCACGCACACTGCCAAGTTGCTTGCACTCCGCCAACTGTTCGCAACCCCGCTTCATTCCAAGCTGCCGCGGAAAACCGCCCACACTCTTTAGATGGCGCACGCGGAAGAAAGGTCACGTGGCTACGCAAAATTGTACACGGTTTTTCTCCTTTGCCAACAGCGCTTTTGCAAAATCTCATAGGCCGGTTCTTCCACTCCCCATATGCCCGGTGAGCGCGCCGCCCTGCCATGGACGTTCGCTGCCGCGCTCCCTATAATGAAAAAAATCAGACATTTAGGAGAAAACCGAGCGCGTGCCGCTAGAGCTGAAATCTACCATTAATCTGCCTAAGACCGCCTTCCCCATGAAGGCCAACCTGCCGCAGAACGAACCAAAGTTGCTGGCCCGCTGGGAGGAGATGAAGATTTACGATCTGCTCCGCAAGGCACGGCGCAGCGCGCCCATTTATGTGTTGCACGACGGCCCTCCTTATGCCAACGGGCCGATCCATCTTGGGACCGCCTTCAACAAGTGCTTGAAAGACTTTATCGTCAAGTCCAAGACCATGGCCGGATTTGACTCGCCCTACGTTCCAGGATGGGACTGCCACGGGCTGCCCATCGAAATCAAAGTGGACCAGATGCTGGGCGGCAAGAAGCTGAAGATGCGGCCCACCGACGTTCGCCTGGAATGCCGCAAGTACGCCGAGAAATATCTCGACCTGCAGCGCAGCCAGTTCAAGCGCATCGGCGTCTTTGGCCGCTTCGACCGGCCTTACTCCACCATGACGCCGCAGTATGAGTCTTACGTCATTCGCACGCTGTATTCCTTTCTGGAAGCGAAGTTCGTCTATAAAGGCCTGCGCGCGGTCTATTGGTGCATGCATGATGAGACCGCCCTGGCCGAGGCGGAAGTCGAGTATGAGAACCACACCAGCACCACCGTCTGGGTGAAATACGCGCTGCGCGATGACCCGGCCAAGCTCGATCCGGCACTCAAAGGCAAGAAAGTCTCGACCCTCATCTGGACGACCACGCCCTGGACCCTGCCCGCTTCCATGGCCGTGGCCTTTCATCCACAAGAAGAATACGTCGCCCTGGAAGCCGGTGGAGAAGTTTTCATCGTGGGGGCCAAACTGAAGGACGTAGTCATAGAGAAGTGCCGGCTGGCGGACGCCGTGGAACTGGCTCGTTTTCCCGGCAGCCAGCTCGAACGGCTGAAGTTCCAGCATCCCTTTCTCGAACGCATTGTGATTGGTGTGCTTGCGGACTACGTCACCATGGACCAGGGCACCGGCGTGGTCCACACCGCGCCTTCGCACGGCGCCGAGGACTTTGCTACCGGCCAGAAGTATGGCCTGGACGCTACCAGCAACGTGGATGCCAAAGGCATCCTGCGCAACGGGCTTCCTGAATACGACGGCCTGAAGGTGTGGGCCGCCAATGCCCCCATCATTGACCTGCTGAAAGATCGCGGCGTCTTGCTGCATACCGAAAAGCTCGATCACTCCTATCCCCATTGCTGGCGCTGCCACAACCCGGTGATCTTTCGCGCTACCGAGCAGTGGTTCATCTCCATGGAGACGCCGATGCACGGCGGCACACTGCGCACCCGCACCCTGGAAGAGATCAAGAAAGTGCGCTGGGACCCGGACTGGGGCGAGGAGCGCATGTCGAACATGATCGCCACGCGCCCCGACTGGTGCATCTCACGGCAACGCGTGTGGGGCGTGCCCATCGCCGTCTTTCTGTGCGAAGGCTGCGGCCAGGTGCTGAACAACCGCGAGGTCAATCTCAAAGTGGCGGATCTGTTCGCCCGCTCGGGAGCAGATTCCTGGTACACGCCGGAAGCCGATGCCCTGCTGCCCAGCGGCCTGACATGTCCGCAATGCGGGGGAGCGAAATTCAAGAAGGAAACTGACATCCTTGATGTCTGGTTTGAGTCGGGATCCAGTCACGCCGCCGTGCTCGGACACGAGCCCAACCTGCCCTGGCCGGCAGACGTGTACCTGGAAGGCGGCGACCAGTTCCGCGGCTGGTTTCAGTCTTCCCTGCTCTGCGGCATGGGTTTCAAGGGCGGGGCGCCCTATCGCCTGGTGCTCACCCCGGGCTGGACGCTCGACGAAGAGGGCCGCGCCATGTCCAAATCCCGCGGCAATGATGTGGACCCGGTAGATATCGCCGACCGGCTGGGCGGCGAGATCGTTCGCCTCTGGGTTGCCTCAGTGGATTTCCGCGAAGATGTAGTCGGCTCCGAGCGCCTGATGCAGCGCATGGCCGAGAACTACCGCAAGATTCGCAACACTTTCCGCTACGTTCTCGGCAATCTTTACGACTTCGACCCGCAGAAGGACGCGCTGCCCTTCGAGCAGATGGAGGCGATTGATCAGTACATGCTGCGGCAGATGCGGGCGCTCTCGGTGGAAGTGATGCGCTGGTATGACGAGTTTGCCTTCCACAAGATCTACCAGGGGATGAACCACTTCTGCGTGGTGGAGCTGAGCGCGTTTTACTTCGACGTTCTCAAGGACCGGCTCTACACCTTCGCTCCCGGATCGCAGGGGCGGCGCGCGGCGCAAACTGCCATCTGGCGCATCGGCGAAGCGCTCACCCGCCTGCTGGCGCCTATCATGAGTTTCACCTGCGAAGAGGTCTGGCAATACCTGCCTTCCCTGCCCGGCCGGGCGGCGAGCTGTCACCTGGCGAAATTTCCAACCACGGAAGACATTCTTGGCGGCGCGCCGGCCGATGATGCAAAACAGAATGAAGACTGGAACACGCTGCGCAGCGTTCGTGATCAGGTGCTTAAAGCCCTGGAAGACGTGCGCAATGCCAAGCTGATCGGCGGCAGCCTGGAGGCCCGGGTGAAGCTGACCGCGGTTGAGCCGGTCTATTCCGTGCTGACTCGCTTTCAGGACCAGCTTCGATACCTGTTTATCGTTTCTGCGGTGACGCTGGAGCCAGCGGCTTCGGGCAATGGCACTGGCGGCGTGACCGTCGAAGTCCTCAAGGCTGAGGGCGAGAAATGCGAGCGCTGCTGGAATTACTCGACGCACGTCGGCGAGGATAAGAGGTATCCCAGGGTTTGCGAGCGCTGCAGCGCCGTGCTGCGGGAGATTGAAAGCGAGCCTTAAGCTCGTTGGGTGTTCTCTGTGTCCTCAGCGCCCTCTGTGGGTAAGTTCCCGGGTTTGAGGCAGGGCATGAGAATTCACATTACACCATGCGCAAGTATCATCTGCTGATTGCTTTTCTCGTGGTTCTGCTCGACCGCTTTTCCAAGCGGCTGGTGGCCAGCCGCATCTCCATGCACGACAGCATTACCGTCATCCCCGGTTTTTTTCGCATCACCCACGTGGAGAACAGCGGGGCGGCATTCGGCCTCTTCGCCGACTCGCCCTCCGAGTGGAAGATCGCCATGCTGGTGCTATTTTCCCTGGTGGCGCTGGTGATCGTGGTCGCCCTGCTGTGGAAGAATAGCCATTCTTTGACCACGACCGGCGTGGGCCTCTCGCTGATTCTCGGCGGCGCCATCGGCAACCTGTGGGACCGTCTGGTTAACGGAAAAGTGGTGGACTTCCTGCTTTTCTACATCGGCCAATATCAGTGGCCGGCTTTCAACGTGGCCGATAGCGCGATTGTGGTGGGCGCCGGCCTGCTGGTCTTCGAAATCCTGTTTGTGAAGCCTGCCCCGAAAGAAACCTCTGCCTAGTATCTGCCTGGAAACCCACTGTCCGGTGGAAGCGTCGCGCTTCAGCGCCACGAATCGTCACCTCATCTTCAAGACGCGCTTCAGCGCCTGAGGCTCAAACTTGCGCCGCCAACGGCGCCGTCTTCGGGGGCTTGCCTGGCTGAGGTCTGCCCTCCACGTGCCTATGACGCCTGCGGAGCTATTCAGCGCCTCTCGAGAGGTCCATACTCAGCCCTACGGCGCTCCGTACAACTGCCGGTACACCTGGGCATTGCGCAGAATTGCCTGTACGTACTCCCGGGTCTCAGTGAAGGGGATGGACTCCACAAACTCCTGCGGATCGCGATACGGCCCCTGGTTCAGCCAGTCCTGCACCCGGTCCGAACCGGCGTTGTAAGCCGCGAGCGCGTATTCAAACGAGCCAAATTTATCCACCAGCATGCGGAAATAGCGCGTGCCCAGCTGCAGATTCACCGCCGGGGTAAAAAGCTGGGAGGAGGCAAAATGCCGCAGTTTGACCTGGTGGGCCATGCCGCGGCCTACTTTCGGCAGTAACTGCATCAGGCCCACGGCGTTCTTGCGGGAAACGGCATTGGGATTAAACTCCGACTCCTGCCGGATAAGCGACGCCACCAGATAGGGGTCGAGTGCGTTGGCCGAAGAAAAGCGCCTCAGGTCCTCCCAGTAAGGGCGGGGAAATAGAAACTCCCAGTACGACCGCGGCAGGCTGGAGAAATCCACCGCGAAATAGTTGGGTGCGGCGCGCTTCAGCGTCCGCAGGGCCATGTCGTAACGGCCCGCGTCCTGGTAGAGCTTGGCGGTTTCATCCGTGATCCAGTTGCCTTTGTCTTCATCTGCGGCGGCCTCGAGCTCCTGAATGGCGAAATCCACCAGGGCGCCGTTCTCGAGCAGCTCGGCCTTCTGCACCCGCAGGTTGTCGCTGGGCGCGGGGTCGGCCACCACATGGGCATCCTCCCCAATCGGCGGAATGCGGTCGAGCAGAGCGTAATGTTCGGCCTCGCCTGCAACCTCCAGCTTCGCCAGCCGCCGGCGCGCCAGGTCGCCGTAGTAGTAGTTGCGAAAGCGGTCGGAGATTTTCTGATAAAAGGCTCGCGCCTTCGCCGCCTCGCCATCTTCTTCCGCCAGGCGGGCGCGCCAGTAGAGCGCGGCGGGAACCTCTGCCGAAGACGGATATAACGCAATCTGGTCCTCGAACGCCTTCTCCGCCTCCGCCTTTCTGCCCTGCCGCAGGCTCAGCCAGGCCACCTTCCAATGGGCGTAGGCCGCGCGGCCGCTGTTGGGGAAGCGCTCTGCCAGCTCCCGGTAATAGTCAATCGCGTGGTCGTAATCGCGCTTGAGCAGATAAATATTTCCCCCCAGCAGCAGGGCCTGCTCCAGCCAGGGGCTGGTGGGCGCCATCTGCCGCAGCTGCCCCGCCAGTTTGAAGAAGGTGTCTTCGTCATCCCCATCGCGCGCAATTTCCGCCAGGTTGAACAGCCGCTCGGCATTGATTCCCCCGGGCGGGTTGTCCATGGATTCCAGCACCCGCTTGGCTTCCCGGTCCTGCCCCGAGCGGTGCAGCGCCACACCCAATGCCAATTGCACGATCGGCTTTTCGTCGGCGGAAACTTCGCCCACCAGGTCGCGATACTCGTTGGCCGCGTCGCTGTAACGCCGGCCTTTCAGCAGCAAATCGGCGCGGGTGCGGCGCTCGCTGATCCCCGGCGGCGCGGCCGGCAGCTTTTGCAATTCGATTTTTGCCTGGTCCGCTTCGCCGCTCAGCGGCATGGTGTAGTAAAGATTGCGCAATGTGGTGATCGCTTTGTCGGCCTCGCCCAGGCGTTCGTACGCTTTGCCCAGCGCCAGTTCTACGTCGGCCCGGGTTGGCTCGCGATTCTTCTCCAGCAGGCTGGCCGCTTGCCGCGCCTGGTTATCAGCCAGCAGGGCGTTAGCGTAGAGCACGCGCGCATCCCGCAGCAGAAGCGAGTCCGGATAGTTCTTCTCGAAATCATTCAGGCTCGCCAGCGATTCGGCGGCGCGCCCCGTCTGGAAATACGCGTTGGCCAGATAGTAGTTCACATAGTCGCCCAGGTCGCCGGCGTGGGGCTTGGCCCGGTTCAGCGGATCAATAGCTTTGGCAAAGTCGCTGTCCAGCGTGTGGGCGTAGCCGACAACCAGCCAGGCCAGCGCGCCGGCATCCGAGCTGGCATGGCGGCGGGCATAAGCTTCCACGCCGGCGTAGGCGGCCGGGGTGCGATCCTGGAGCAGCTGCCGCGCCATGGGCTTGAGCGTGGTGGAGGCCACGAAGGCCTGGTGCATGCGCCGCAAGCGAGGCGAGCTGCGCCGGCGGCGGGTGGTCTTGCCTGGTTTCCTGTGGCGGGATTGCGGCTTTGAAGAAGCAGCCTGGGCCTGCGCCGGCGGACAGAAGACCGCCGAGCCACCGCCGCAGACTATTGCCAAGCCAACGAGGATCGCGCCTGAGATGAGAACCAGTTTCGGTCGGGACACTGCCACTGTAGTCCCATTATCGCTGATAGTTGGCGCCCATGAGCGAACTGTCGTCTTCGGAAAGGCTGCGAATCAGTTCGGCGTGGAAATAATCCGCGCCGGCGGCGACCGTGCTGCCGTAACGCTTCTGGTACGTGGCCCGGCTCTTGTCTATGTCATCTTTCAGGCGGTCGTAGAGATCGCGGTTCTTGCGCCCTTCGGCAACCTTGGCCTGGTTGTAGAGCTTGATCTCATCCACCAGCAGGCGGGCGAAGCGCTGGGCCTTACGGTGGACCTCGGCATCCTCCGCAGACATGCCGGCGAAGGCATCTGGAGCGGAAGGTTCGGGCTCCGCTGGCTGCGCTATCGGTTCCGCGGCAGGCGCCTCGGCCATGACGGTCTCAATCGGCGGCGCTGAGAACGCGGCCGGAGCGCTCGCCGCCGGGGCGGCCGCTGCCATGCTGTGAAGCGGGGCGTGGGCCGCGAACGGGTCAGGCACGGCAGGAGCAGACTGGGGCGCGGCTGCGGCCGCTGCGGCCACCGCCTTCTCCGCAGTCGCAGGATCCTTCTGGGTTTGCTTGCGCGACGCGGCCACTTCCAGCCAGGCGCTGGTTACCAGCACCAGCAATTCCAGCGCGGAAGCATCCATGTGGCCGCTCGCGTCAGCCCCGGCATCGGCATACACCAGGGCGGCGACCTTTTCCTTGAGCAGAAGGGGCAACAGCATCACGCGGCCATCGGCGGGCGCGCTGAAGCGCGAGGAAAACTGCGAATCCATCTCTCCGGCTGCGCCGCTGAAAGCCATTCGCGACTGCATGGCCCGGGCGGCGAGACCGCTGGTCACATCCAGGGGAAAATCCTTCAGCTCTTCGTGATTGGCAAAGCCCCGGCCCTGCCAGCCGGTGGCCGCTCCCGCCTTGACCACAAACAGCGCCGCGCGGCCACAGTAGCGGACAGTGTTATCCAGCAAAGAGCGCAGAATTTCCCGCTGCGTGCTGCCGCTCTGCACCGCCGAAACTGCCTTCAGCAGGCTGGAAGCATCGCCCTCGCTGGCGCCGGCGGCCTGCGGTTCCACTTCGCTCGAGACGCGCCGCACCAGCTCGTCTTTCAGAGCCGGGACGTGCCCTGCGACCACCTCCGACACTACCCTTTCGACAGCTTGTTCAAACCAGGTTTTCTCGGTCATTGCCCTTTGACCAGGTCAGGGCGCGGGGAAGAAAGGTTCGCCCTTGATTTTCGCTAGGCCTTGATTATATGGCACTTGCCGAGCCGCCAGTCTATCGTTGGTCGTTAGCCATTGGTCATCAGGCAGAACCAAGCAAGGCACTTCTGCGCCGGCCCGCCGCCGCGAATGGCCTTGCCGGCCGGCCGATTTCGAAGGGCACGCCAAGCGTCCGTCAGGCCAGCGGGCGCCGTGGCCTTCGCGAACCTTCGTGAACCTTGGTGTCTTTCGTGGTGAAATGGTTTTTGCCGGACTGGCCTATTGTTGGCCGGCGCCCATGAGACAAAGCGCCACGAGACCAAGTAGAATGATTGCGAAACCTTGCGCGGCGCGACCGTAAGGCACGAAAATTGTTGCATCGGACCGAAGATGAGCACCATCCAAACCAAACTGAGCGGGCCGGCCACGGAAGAGCAGGTGCTGGTGCAGGCGGCCAAGAACGGCGACCTGCAGGCCTTTGAGGAGCTGGTCCGGCGATACGATCGCAACGTTTTTCGTATCGCGCAGCACATCACGCACAATCGGGAAGACGCCGAAGATGTGGTGCAGGATGCCTTCCTCAAGGCGTACGAAAACCTGAATCAGTTTCAGGGGCAGTCGAAGTTTTATACCTGGCTGGTGCGCATCGCGGTCAACGAAGCGCTGATGAAGTTGCGGCGCATGCGCCCCGGGCGCACGGTTTCGCTGGATGAAGACGTCAAGACCGAAGACGATACTCTGCCCCGCGAAGTCGCCGACTGGAGTCCGAACCCGGAGCAGCAATACAGCCAGGCCGAGTTGCGGGATATCCTGACCCGTACTATTCAGGGCTTGCCGCCCAGTTTTCGGACGGTGTTTGTGCTGAGAGATGTGGAAGGCCTTTCCACCGAAGAGACCGCTGAAGCCCTCGAGCTCAGCGTTCCGGCGGTAAAGTCGCGGTTGCTGCGGGCGCGCCTGCAGTTGCGCGAGCGGCTTAACCGGTACTTCCAGAAACGGAATGGCGGAGATGGAAAACTGTGAAATGCGCTGAGTTCTTGCAGGAGCTGACAAATTATCTGGACGGCGTGCTGGACGAGCGCACCAAAGCGGAACTGGAAGACCATCTGGCCTGGTGCCACAACTGCTACGTAGTCTGCGATACCACCAAGAAGACCATCGAGATTTACCGCGACTCCAAGCTCTACGAACTGCCCGACGATCTGCGCAACCGCCTTCGCTCTGCCATCGTTAGTAAGTGCCAGGCGCGCAAGAAAACCGGGCCACAGAACGCCTGATCTCCCTCGGCTTACTCCAGTCTTTCTTCTCTAGTCAGCTCGCTTTCCCAATTTGGGAACGTCCATTTGGCCTCTTGCTTTGTCGAACCCTTTCGGGCAAGGTTGAATCTAATTTGGTAGCCCAGGGTACTCACGAATTGTCCCAGGAATTTGCAGGACCGTAGAGACCCGCTGTGGCGAGGTCAACCCCATGATTGCCAAGTTGTTGGATGGTCTTTTCGGCTGCTGGCACAGCCGCTACAGCTTCCCCATCACCGTCCGTGCGCGTTCCCATGCCAGCCCGGCTGCGGCGCTCACGGGGACTTACGTGGTTTGCCTGGATTGCGGAAAAGAGATGCCTTACGACTGGAGTGAAATGAAGATCGTTCATTCCTCTGCTGAAAGGCACAACCGCGTTGCGTCGCTAGCCACCAAACATGCCGCTTGAGTGAGGGGCTCAGGCCATTTCTGGAGTGAAAAAGCCGCGGTCCGGCCGCGGCTTTTTACTGCCTGCCGCTCATAACGTAGGCCTGGGATCTCAGCTCGCGATTTTGCGCCGCTCTTTCTCCCCGGCCCCAGCAGAAACGCCCGCAGACTGAGCGTGCGCAGCCGGAATCTGTGCCGCCGGCTGAGTCAGCCAGCTTTCGAAGCGGATCTCGCCCAGCCGCGCGTTATTGCCCGGCAACAGCGTTCTCTCTTCGACTCTGGCTCCCGCGTAGCGCGCGTTCGCGTCAGCAACCACTTCCCGGCGATCATTGAGCGACTCCAGGCGCCGCCGCACCAGCTCATCCAGGCGAAACTGCTCCGGGCCTGCAATCTCGACGATGCCATTTGCCGGCTGACCCACCCCAACCCGGGCCACACCGCTGGCAACGTCATCGGCAGCCATGGGCTGGAAAAGCACAGGCGGCAGTGGCACCTTTTTGCCGTCAAACACAAAGTCGGCCAATCCCTTCAGAAACTCGAAGAACTGCGTGGCGTGCACAATCGAGTAAGGGATGGAGGACTCTCGAATCAGTTTTTCCTGGGCAATCTTTCCGCGGAAGTAACCCCTTTCGGCCAGCCGGTCGGTTCCCACGACCGACAGCGCAACGTGATGTTTTACCCCCGCCGCCGCTTCGTTGGTAAGAAGGTTGCGGGTAGAGGTTTGAAAGAACTTCAGCACCGCCGCGTCCTCCCAGGAGGGAGAGTCTGATACGTCAACTACGACCGAGGCCCCTTTCAGCACTTGCCCCAGCCCCTCGCCCGTGATGGTGTTGACCCCGGTGTCAGGCGCTGCCGCTACTGCTTCCTGCCCTTGTTCCCGCAGCTTGTTGACAACTTTTGATCCGATGCGTCCAGTGCCGCCGATTACCACGATTTTCATGATGTCTCCTTCATTCTTCTCCGGGGCATTTCGAACCATAGATCGCTTGCAACACGCTCACGAGAAAACTGCCTCTGGTTTATGAATTGATCTGTGGCTCGGGGCACGCCCCGAATCAGTGGCTTGGAGTGGTTGTTCTCAGCGTGTGCGAAGCTGCGCTCGAGTGTTCGCAGCCATTGCCAAACTAATTTTGTTGGACTTACTCCGACCCTAGAAGAAATGCCTTTGGAAAATCAATACCATACATCCTGTATTGTCAGGCGGGGCTAGCTGCTGCGTCCGGATTCCTTCTTCAGTTTCTCCAGAAATTCCGGCTCGATCCATTTTCTGGATTTCTGCGCTTTGTGGACGACCTCCCAGCCTTGGTCATAGCGCTGCTCCTCGGTGTAGATCCAGAGCAGGGGATTATAGGGATCGCAAGAGCAGCCGTCGGCGGTGGCGCCCATTTCGATTGATTTTTCGTAGTCGGCGATGGCGGCTTGGTAGTTCTTCTCTTTGCCCTGCTCCTTTGCGTCTTGCTCTTTTGGACCGGAGCCCCCGCGCGCGCAGTAGGCGTCGGCCAGGCGCGCTCTGCCTAAAGGATTCAGCGCCATTTCACGCGTGTAGTCGTTGATCGCTTCATCGAGCTCGCCGGCCCCCTCGTGGCTTAGGCCGAGCATGTCCCACCCCATAAAGAGCGCGCTGTCTATCTCCACAGCCTTCTTGAAATCAGAGGCTGCCGGCTCAAACCAAGCCTTCCGCGTGGCAGCGCTGCCTACTGACTTGCCGTCCACCACCGTCTCCAGAAAGGCCCGGTCGTAATAGGTTTGGCCGCGGCTGTAATAGGCCTCAGCGCTGCCGGGGTCGAGCGCGATGGCCTGGTCGTGGTCTTGGATGGCAAGGCTGAACCAGCGCTCGTATTCGTCAGCCGCGATCAGGTGGAAAGCCCGGCTATAGCGGGCCTTTTCAGAATAAGCGTGCCCCCGCTTTGCATATGCCGCCGCGCGCTGCGGATTGTCGCGGGAGGCCGCAATCTCCCGCGTGGCGCTGCTGATCTCGTGGTCATAGCCTCTCAGGTACAAATAGTGGGCCACGCGGCTGCAGCCAGCGAGACACAAAAGAACGCAACCGCACGCCAGCAGCGCTGCTGTTCTTAAGGATGTTTTCATCGCTCCCTGCCTCGCTCAGCAGAACCCAATGCGAATCAAAGCGTTTATATCACCATGATCCATATTGGCTAGGCAGGTTCCTGATGGTCGCGCAGTCGGAAGTAATGCCACGGGAGGAAGCGTTCAAGAGTGTCATCCCTCGGGGCTTCAGCCCCGAAGGATCATGCGAACGCCTGGGTTGCCATTACAGCCGCCAGGACCGTCCCCGGCGGGATGGCCGGCTCTAATTGTCCCGGCGCTTCAGAGTGGGGCGAGTATCGTCGTCAGACGTGTCCTTGCCGTTCTTGTCAGTCGAAGAGGTACGCCGCAGGCTGGGCTTGTTCTTGTCCTTCTGGTCCACCAGCTTGCGCCGGTTCTCAAGCGCCGCCAGCCGGGCCTTGACCTCGTCGAACTCCGAAGTGGAAACGATGTACTCCGCCTTGGCCGGAAGAATCGTCGCGATCTCCTCCTGTGACTTCTCGATTCGATCGGGCGTCTGCGGGTGGGTGGCGAAGGCTTTGGCCAGTGTGCCCGGCTTCTTCTTCTCCAGCGCCTGCACCTTCTCGAAGAATGAGATGAAGGCCTGCGGATCGTAGCCCGCCTTGTACATGTATTGCAGGCCCAGATAGTCGGCCTGCGCTTCAAAACCGCGGGAGAATTTCAGGAAGGTGAGGGGCAGCGCCAGTCCGGCGGCCTCGTAACCTGCATAACCCACCGCACCGCCCACGAAGATCAGCGGAATCGAGGCCAGGTTCATGATGTTGCCGCGCGTGTTCTCGCGCGCCGCGTGGCAGGCCGCCACGTGCGCGATTTCATGCGCCATTACGCCGGCAAGCTCGGCTTCTTCATCCGCCGCCAGAATCAGCCCGGAGTTTACGTAGAAAAATCCGCCCGGCAGGGCCATGGCATTGATGTCATCGGAATCAATCACTTTGATGGTGAAGGGCACTTCGGCATCGGAGTTGCGCACCAGGTTCTGTCCGATCCGGTTTACGTACTCGGTCACTACCGGGTCGGTCACCATCTTGGACTGCGCTTCCACCTGCATCGCGTACTGCTTGCCCATGGCAATCTGCTTCTCAATGCTGTACCAGTTGCCCATGCCCCGGTTGCAACCCACGTTGCGGTTGCCAATGGCATTCACGTCGTCAATGCCGCCGTCGTGCTTGACCTTATCCGGGTCGGCCTCCTGAACCGCGCCAGGAATGGCAGCACCCTGGTCGCTGCTCGCACTCGCTTTGGAATTTTTCTGGCTGGCGCTTTGATCTTGCGCGAAACTTCCCGGAGCAACCCACCCTAGCAGCAACAACGTGGCCGTCAATGCCAATAGACGGAACTTCATAGCTCACTCCCAATCCTGCCCCACCCGGGCACCAACATGGATTATACGCTCGGCCGGAAGGCCCTATCCGGGAAACACACCTCATGTGGTTGGAAGCGCCGGGATGCGGAAAAGGTTTCCCGTAAGTTCTTGGCGGGCAGCTTTTTCAGGTCTTCAGCCCTTAGCGGGCCTGCGCTGCCTTCCCGGCGAAGCTCGGCGATTCCGGGGCTGTTAAGGCTTAGTCAAAAGCTCGGCCTCAAGGCCCTAGTCGTAGTACTCCAGCCCCAGGTGGGTAATCAGCTGCTCGCCCCGCAAATGGCGCAGGGTGTTCTTGAGCTTCATAAGCTGGATAAACAGGTCGTGCTCGGGATACAGCCCGGGCGCAGTCATGGGCGACTTGAAGTAGAAGCTCAGCCACTCCTGAATACCCAGGCCTTTCAGCTCGGCGCTGCGCCGCGCCAGGTCGAGAAACAAGACCAGGTCCAGCACGATGGGCGCAGCCAGAATCGAATCGCGGCACAGGAAATCCACCTTGATCTGCATGGGATAACCGAGCCAGCCGAAGATGTCAATGTTGTCCCAACCCTCTTTGTTATCACCACGCGGCGGGTAATAGTTGATGCGCACCTTGTGAAAAATATTGCCGTACAGCTCAGGATAAAGCCGCGGCTGCAAGATATGCTCCAGTACCCCCAGCTTCGATTCCTCCTTGGTCTTGAACGACCCGGGGTCGTCGAGCACTTCGCCGTCGCGGTTGCCCAGGATGTTGGTCGAATACCAGCCGCTCAGCCCCAGCAGTCGGGCCTTGAAGCCCGGCGCCAGAATGGTCTTCATCAGCGTCTGGCCGGTTTTGAAGTCTTTGCCGCAGATCGGCGCTTCGTTCTTGCGCGAGAGTTCGTGCATCACCGGCAGGTCAACCGTAAGGTTGGGGGCGCCATTGGCGAAGGGCACGCCTTCCATGAGCGAGGCGTAGGCATAGATCATGGAGGGGGCAACGGCTTCGTCGTTCTGGGCCAAAGCTTTCTCAAATGCTTTCAACGACTGATGCGCGGCGGATGGCTCGAGGAAGGTTTCAGTTGAGCCGCACCAAATCGTAATAAGGCGGGCCGCGCCGGAGGTCTTGCGGAATTCGCGGATGTCGTCGCGCACCTGCTCGGCCAGCTCCATCTTGTTCTTGCCCTTCTTGACGTTGGGGCCATCCAGGCGCTTGACGTAATTGCGGTCGAATACAGCCTTGCGCGGCTTAATGGAGCTGAGAAAGGGCTTGATGGGATCGAGCAGGCTGCGGTCGAGCACGCCGGCCTTGGAGGCCGCCGTGTACATATCGTCTTCGAACAGGTCCCAGCCGGTGAACACCAGATCGTTCAGCGCCGCGAGCGGCACAAATTCCTTGATCTTGGGAGAGCGTGCATCGGTGCGTTTGCCCAGGCGGATGGTGCCCATTTGCGTGAGCGAGCCGATAGGCTTGGCCAGACCTTTGCGGACCGCCTCTACGCCGGCGACGAAGGTTGTCGCCACCGCGCCCATGCCCGGGATCATCACCCCCAGCTTGCCGGTGGGGGCCTGAATTTCGCTGCCGCTGCGCTTGCTGCTGCTTGGTTTTTCTCGTGTGGCCATGCCTCTGCCGCTTCCTTATGTCCATCGCAGGATGAAAGCAAACGGATATGTTCTCGTATTGAGGGATAAATTTGCAACCGCAGGACCTAGAAAGGGCAAGGAATTCGTCTTAATGGCCAGCCCGACGCATTAAAAGGCAAGTTTGAGCCTCGCAGGAGAAATGTTGGCTGCGGCGGCGCGCTAGATGCAGATAAAGGATCTGCTCACCACCGGATTAAGAAGAGTGCGGCCGCCCTTACGAGAAAGCCAAGAGACTTGAAGCCTAAGGAAGCCCTTACCGGAACAGCCACAACGCGTGCTAGGATCGCAGCCGGGCGCTAGCATCGGTTGCCCTGCCAGACTGTTGAAACCTCGGAAAGCGAAAAAGCAATTTTCAATGACGACTCCGTTGCAGGAACTCTGGTTCCTTTGGCTGGTGAAGTATTCCGAGATGTGCGACTGTGCGGAAATCGACGCCAAGAAACTTGCGGCGCCGTTTTTCAGCAACGCTCCCGAACAAGGCAGATCACCTGTGATCATGTATGTTGGCAAGGCAACCGCGCGCGGCTGGTACAAGGATCAGTTTGCAGAATGCATGGGGTTGTCGCGGGAGGATCGTGTCGCCGAAAGGCATAAACGTACCAAAGAATGGGTTGATGCCCTCTCGTCGGGCGAGCAGCACAAATCAGGTTTCTGGATTTTCGCGACGAAGCTCAACAACATTGCCGCGATGACACCTGAGACGTGCAGCTCTCTCTCCCACATCGTATGGTCCAACGTCGCTAAAATCGGCAGGATCGACGGAAACCCGCGCGGGATCTACTTTGAAAAGCAGAAAGAACTTGCTGTTCGGACGCTGAAGGCGGAGATTGAGACATATCAGCCGGCCCTCGTTCATTTCGCCAGCTGGGACGATTGTGATACCGCGGTTATTGACGCGCTCGTGGACGACGGCGGCGAGAGATCTTGGGATAAGACAGGAAACTCCAAAGGCATTTGGCGCAGGCCGAGCTACGCAAGTTTGCCGCCACTGGTGTGGACAGAGCACCCTCAGGGCAAAGATCGGGACAAATGGAGTCTCTGGCTAAACAAAGTTCGCGAGATGTTGACTTCAGGTGCCAACGCCTGACCACAGTCCTGCCGCAACGAGGATTCCGTCCTACTTCCCCTCCAGCTCAATCGTAGTCACCGGCAGATCCCAGTGGGCATCGAGGATCTCAAAGCGGCGCTGCTCTTCCCGCTTGAAAGTCTCCTGATCGGGGAATAGCTCTTTGATCAAGGCTTCTTCCTGCGGGTCGGGTTCGTTGGCCACGGTCGCGTTCTTGAAGACGATGGTCACGCGATAGTCCCAGCGCGCGTCTTCGGTCATGTGCAGTTGCGGCTGCTGCATGGAGACCTTGAGCATACGGCCCGATTCCAGTTCTTTCTTCAGCAGCGGGTAGTGGTTCTTCTTGAAGAGATCGAGAAACTCCTGGGAGTGTCCCCACTTGACCTTGTAGTAGTACTCGACGGTGTATGGCCCGGAAGATTTCGCCGGCGAGCCTTGTGCCAAAGCGGCGACAGCGCACAGCAATACAGCCAGCACAAGCAAGATTGCTCTCATCTGAGACCTCCTGTTTATTCGGCGGCGCGGAACCGGTTCTGCCAGTGCGACCACAGGAACCAGAGAATTCCGCCTGCCAGTGCAATACCAATTACGGCATCGAAGCGGTGAAAGTACTTGCCCAGCTCGCGCCAGTTTTGCCCCAGCTTCATGCCAGACCAGGCCAGGGCAAAGCACCAGGGCCACGAGCCAAGAAAAGTGTAGATGTGGAAGCGGCCGCGCGGCATTCGTGCAATACCCGCGGGCAAAGCGATAAAAGTACGAATGACGGGCAGCAGCCGGGCGATGAATACGGCCAGATATCCCCAGCGCAGAAAAAAGCGGTCGGCCCAATCCAGCTCGCGGTGAGTGAGCAGCACCCAGCGGCCATATTTTTCCACCAGGGGGCGGCCGCCGTAGCAGCCGATCTCATAAGCAACAAGCGAGCCGAGGTTGCAGCCGATGGCCCCGGCGGTTGCCACCCAGAACAGCCTCAGGCTGCCCTCAAAAACCAGGTAGCCGGCGAAGGGCATGATGAGTTCTGAGGGCAGGGGTATGCAGGCCGATTCGATCGCCATCAGCAGAGCCACGCCGGTGTAGCCGGTGGCGCCGATCAGCGACTTGATGAATACGAACAGGACGGCGAGAATTTTTTCCGTCATGAAGAAATAGGAAGCCAGCCTTCACCGGCGCAGAACCGCTTCGCGTAAGCAGGCCGGCCCACGGCGGCTAGAATGAGCTGTCTTGCGTAAATGTGTATCCGGGCAGGGAGACTCCTTCGGAACTCTTGGCTACCTTCACGCGAATCGCCGGCGCCTCTGGTGCGTCGCCCGCGGCCGGACGCAGCATGGCGTACTGGGAAAAAACTTCGGTATAGACCTTGGTGACTAAGAAGTCGCGCCCGGTGGCGTCGTGCCGCCAGACCTGCCCGAGTTGGAGGGTCTTCACTGCCATCGCCGGCTTGCGCCCGTGCGAATCCAGAGTACCTAGGGCTTCGATGGGCGTCAATTCCGCAATGGGTTCCCCGGCGGCGGCAGGCCCGCCCGTCTGGTACCATAATTTCCCTCAACGAGGAGGAGTTTCTCATGGTGCGTGGCGTGATTCCGCGGCAACCTGCCAAGACCGGACGCCAGGAAGGCGCGCGCGCAACACCTCGCGGCCAGCAGAGCCGAGGCAGTTCGAGGCAGGGAAAGACGCGGGCCGGAGAAGTTTCAGGCAGGCGGGCGGGAGTAGCGTCCACGAAGGAGTCCGGGGCCAAAGGCTACAATCCACTGGCACCGGATCGCATCGCCGAAATCCTGAAGCGGCTGGACCAGACCTATCCCGGCGCAACCTGCGCGCTCCATCACAAGAACGCCTGGGAACTGCTGGTGGCGACGATTCTTTCGGCGCAGTCCACCGACGTGAACGTGAACCGGGTGACGCCGGAGCTGTTTCGCAAATATCCGACAGTCGAGGATTTTGCGGCGATAACCCCGGAGCAGTTGCAGCCTGATATTTACTCGACCGGATTTTTCCGCAACAAAGCCAAGTCGGTGGTAGGGGCGGCGAAGAAAATTGTCAGCGAATTCGGCGGGCAGGTGCCCGATGACATGGAGAAAATTCTCACGCTACCCGGCGTGGCGCGGAAAACTGCCAACGTGGTGCTGGGCACATGGTTCGGGAAGGCGGAAGGCGTGGTGGTGGATACCCACGTTACCCGCATCGCCCGGCGCCTGGAGCTGACGAAAAACACCGACGCGCCCAAGATCGAACAGGATCTGATGAGAGTAATTCCCCACCAGAAGTGGATTCTGTTTTCTCACCAGGTCATATGGCACGGGCGCAAGTTGTGCATGGCGCGCTCGCCCAAATGCGCCGAATGCCCGCTGGAAAATCTCTGCCACGCCGCCGACAAGACCTGGAGCACGGTAGAGAAGCACAAGGACGCGAAAGGTTAACTGCCCCCTGGGCAGGAACTCCAGCGCCTCCGCCAAAATTCTCGAACCGCAGAGGACGCAGAGTCGGCCTGTTTGCTAGACTTTTTCTTCCTGACTCAACGGGACTCTCAGTTTTATGCGCTCAGCCGCACTCTTTGCTATCGTCATGGTGATGAGCACGCTCACTCCGGCCCAGACCCTGCCTGCAGCGAAAACCATTACCGACCCGAAGCAGATCACGTCAAAACCGAACGCCCAGGTGGAGCAGAACGAACCCAGCCTCTCGCTCGAGCGGCTGTACATGACGCGGGCGGTGGGCGGCTCGTCCTGGTCGCCAGACGGCCAGAGCAT
The DNA here is from genome assembly GCA_035517775.1 of Terriglobales bacterium. Classification (GTDB taxonomy): domain Bacteria; phylum Acidobacteriota; class Terriglobia; order Terriglobales; family Acidobacteriaceae; genus DATIYF01. The sequence goes on along the minus strand of DATIYF010000103.1, from coordinate 2,411 downwards.
TGTTTTCGTTTCGAACATCAGCGGACGCAACAATCTGTGGCTGGCGCCGGCGGAGGGTGGCTGGCCGGCGCAGCTCACGGTCAGCGACCAGCGCCAGGCGCAGCCGGCGTGGTCTCCAGATGGAAAGTGGATCGCCTTTATCTCCGATTACGACGGCGACGAGCAGTGGGATATTTTTCTGGTCTCGCCGAAAGATGGGACGGTGGTAAACGTGACCAACACGCGCGAGATCGCCGAGGAGCATCCGCGCTGGTCGCCGGATGGACGCTATCTCGCCTACATGGTGAAGCCGAAAACCTCTTCCACCTACGAGATTGACGTGCTGGATACGCTTCTGCGTCAAACCAGGCATGTGACGACGGGCACACCGCCCGACAAATCGAACGCCGATCCCATCTGGTCGAAAGACAGCAAGTTCATCGTCTATACGCAGGGGCAGGCCAAAGGCACTGACGCGAATATTTTTCTGGCCGATATTGCACGCGGCCGAATCACACAGTTGACACCACACACCGGCGAGCAACTTTATGAGGCCAACGATGTCTCGCCCGACGGCAAGACAGTTCTGATTACCTCGAACGCCGAGAATGGATATCAGAATGCCGGCCTGCTGGATATTGCCAGCAAGAAAATAACCTGGCTCACGCAGGAAAAATGGGAGGTCGAGGGCGGCGGCTTTTCGCCCGACGGCAAACACCTCACCTGGATGGCGAACCTGGATGGCGATACCAACATCTATCTGCACGATCTCGGCACCGGCAAGACCAGTTCGCTGCCTTTGCCGGAAGGGGTCAATGAGCTGGCTGCATCGGCATTTTCGCACGACGGCTCCCGTCTGCTGTGCTACCACAACGGCCCCACGGCGCCCAACGATCTCTGGGTGTATTCGCTGGCTTCCGGCCGCGCGCAACAGATTACGCATTCGCTGATGGCGGGCGTTTTGCCCAGTCATATGGTCGAGCCTTTTCTGGTGCACTACCCCAGCCGCGACGGCAAGTGGACCATTTCTGCTTTCGTCTATGTGCCCTACAACATGCAGCGCAGCGGGCAGAACGCGGCGATTGTGTATGTGCATGGCGGGCCGACTTCGCAGACGGTCAATTCGTTCAACCGCTTCGTGCAGTACATGGTGAATCAGGGATATATGGTGATCGCACCGAATTACCGCGGCTCGACCGGTTACGGCAAACAGTTCGAGCAGGCGAACCGCTTCGATATGGGCGGCGGCGATTTGCAGGATGTGCTGGCAGCGGCCGACTGGATCAAGCAGACGGGATTCCCGGACCCGAAGAAACTGATTCTCATGGGCGGGAGCTATGGCGGCTACATGACCATGATGGGAGTGACCAAAGCTCCGGAGATGTGGGCGGCAGGAGCGGCGATTGTGCCTTTCGTCAATTGGTTTACCGAAATCAAGAATGAAGATCCTGTCTTGCAGCAGTGGGATCTGGCCACCATGGGCAATCCCAACAACGAGGCTGATAAGGAGCGCCTGCACGACCGCTCGCCGATTTTCTTCGTGGATAAGATCAGGGCGCCGCTGATTCTGCTCGCCGGGGGCAACGATCCGCGCTGCCCCAAGGAAGAAACCATGCAGGTGGTGGAGGCGGTGAAGAAAGAGGGCGGCGTGGCGGAGTATCACGTCTATGCCAACGAAGGCCACGGCTTCGCACGCGTGGAGAACCAGATTGACGCCTACCGGCGGGTGGCGGATTTTCTAAAAGCAAAAGTGCCGCCGGCCAATTGCGGGTGCTCTCTCACTCAATAGGTGGTTGAGCGGGAGCGCGCCCAGCGGGCAATCGCTTCGATCAGACCGGGGATGGTGTATTCGCGTGCTTCGATATCGGCATGGAGACCGAGTTCCCGCAGAGTGGCGGAGGTGACGGCGCCTATCGAGGCTAACTTCACATCTTCCAGTTCTCGCGGGCGGGGATTTCCGGGTCGGGTTGTTTTTCCCGCAAGCGCAACAAAGTTGCGCACGCTCGAGGAGCTGGTAAAAGTGACGACCTGCGGGCGTCTTCCGGGATTGTTAAGCAAGGCCTGCAGGCGGCGTCGTGAAGTCCTGGGCACAACGGTTTCATAGGCTTCGACTACATCCACCCGGGCGGCCACCTTGCGCAGCTCGCGGGGAATCACATCGCGGGCGACTTTGGCGCGGGCCAGCAAGACGCGCTTGCCCCTCACTTTGCCGCGCAGGCCGGCCACCACGGATTCAGCGACGTACTTTTCCGGAAGCAGGTGCACCTTCAGGCCGCGGTCTTCAATCGCTTTCTTTGTGGCTGGGCCGATGGCGGCGATGCGCAAGTGCTTCAGATCTTGCCGGCCGAGCTTCAGGCGGCTGAGCCGCTGCCAGCACGCCTCCACGCCATTCACGCTGGTCAGAATGAGCCAGTCGTAGCTTTCGAGATTGC
>DATIYF010000102.1:0-74947 GCA_035517775.1 Terriglobales bacterium | reverse complement strand
GCAGCCTTCAGGCAGCTTCTGAATGGCGCGGATCAGCGCGATGCGGTCCACCGCCCCTTCCAGCCTCGCGTCTCCGCAGCTCACATCGCGCGGCACGGAAGAAGATTCCAGCCGCACCGGCTCATCCAGGGAAATCTGCCGGGGATTGCGCTTGCGCAGCTTCATCAGCACCGTGTTCACCACCACCCGGTACAGCCAAGTGGAAAAGGCCGAGTCGCCGCGAAACGTCTCCAGCTTGCGGAATACCTGGATGAAGGCATCCTGGGTCAAATCTTCCGCCTCGGAAATATTGCCGGTCATGCGCAAGCAGAGCGAGTACACCCGCTTCTTGTGACGGTCGAACAGAATCGCGAAGGCAGCATCATCGCCCTCTTTGGCGCGTGCCACGAGAACGCCCTCAGATTCAGGGCCGAAGGGATCCATCTCGGAAAGAATATGGGTGGAAGGCAACCCGCAAGCAGCCACTTGGTCCTCCTGTGATTTTTACTTGCCGTTTGGATACCGCTCGCTGCGTCGGTCTGCTTTAGCGAAGCGTCCGTAGTTTTTGAGAGTAAAGATGAGTGTCTGAGACCGCCATCCGGTCGTGGCTGTAATCACTACGGAGCATTGCTGTAGAGGAAAGGTGTTACGCGCAGAGCGAATGATGAAAGGTCACTTCGCTGCGCGCAGGAGCATCCAATTCAGATGTGCAGCAAGCTCCGCGATAACGGATTTTCTGTATGCGCTTTGGGACAGTCTCGGAGGAAAGAATTACATGGGAAGCAATCCGGAGGGGTCTTTAGCGTGTCCTTAAGGTGCTCCCAAGACGCAACTTAAGTGTTTGGCAACCGTGATGCTCTACAGGGGTGGAGAAGGAAAACCGGAAACGGGACGAGAAGCGAGCGTAGGCATGCGTGCCGCTAAACGGCAAGGCTGCACAACGACAATGCTCGCTTGAGTTTCTCGCCATAACGCATGACTGCGAGCGCCACCCCAGGACGGCGCTGCCGCAGAACTCAACCGAGTGCAGGCCGGAATCGTCTTTGGAATTTAAGCGCGACGATACTGGGCAGGGACTGACAATTTCCAGCGTGATTCTGAATGGGGGTGACGCATGAGGCCGCTGCGAATCCTTATCGCCGATGACCACGAAGTGGTGAGACACGGTGTGCGCTCCCTGCTGCAAGCCCACGAGGGTTGGGAGATTTGCGGCGAAGCCACCGATGGACGGGAAGCGGTTGAGAAAGCCACCAGCCTGAAACCGGACGTTGTCATTCTCGATATCGGAATGCCCAACCTGAACGGGCTGGATGCCGCCCGCGATATTCTTCGCGACGAGCCGCGCACCATGATTCTGATCCTTACCATTGACGAATCGGAACAGGTGATCCGTGAAGTGCTCAATGCCGGGGCGCGGGGATTTTTGCTCAAATCCGACGCTGCGCGCGACCTGGTTTCGGCCATTGCCGCCCTGCAGAGTCACCGCACTTTCTTTACCTCCAAAGTTGCGCAGATAGTGCTCGACGGCTATTTGAAAGGGCACGAACCCACGGTGGTGCCCGAAGTTCAGAGCCGGCTTACGCGCCGCGAGCGGGAAGTGGTGCAGCTTCTGGCCGAAGGCAAGACCACCAAAGAGGTTGCGGTCTCGCTGGGCATGAGCGTGAAGACGGCGGAGACGCACCGCGCCAACATTATGCGCAAGCTGAATTTTCACTCCGTCAGCCAGTTGGTGGTTTACGCGGTACGGAACAACATCATTCAGGTGGTGCCTTTCGCGCCGGCGGCGCCTCCGCCACGCTCCTGTTGAGCCTTCAGCGGCGCTGATGCTGGAGCGCGGCATGCGCGGCTCCGAGCACCACCGCGTCTTCGTTCCTTACGATGTAGATCGGTATGCGGGCCAGCTGCCCGCTGAGCGTTCCTTTATCGGTAAAAGCGCGCAGGAAAGCGCCCTCCTGCAATTTCGGCAAAATCTTCAGCGCGATCCCTCCGGCTATGTAGACTCCGCCGTATGACAGAGAGCGCAAAGCCATGTTGCCGGCCTCGCTGCCGTAAGCCTCCATCCAGATCTGCAAGGTCTCGACGCAGGCCGGGCAAGAACCCTCCATCGCCTGCTGCGTAATTCGGGCCGCCGCATCGCTTTCTTCCAGCCACTCGTGATGAGCTTCGGGAAACAGCACTTGGTGAATAGCGCGAAATCCCCGCCCGGAGACCACGTCCTCGCAGCAGACCCGGGGCAAGCGCCGCCGCATGCCTTGCAACAGTAGAATCTCGCGATCGTTGCGGGGCGCAAATTCGGTTAAGGAACCTTCCGCGGGAAAGACGCGGTAACCGTGGCCGTCCCAGAAAAGAATGGCCTCGCCCAGCCCGGTGCCCACCGCGATCAAAGCCTTGGGCGCATGCGGCTCGGCCGTGCCCGGGTTGAGCACCACCAGGTCGCTCTCGGCAAGAAATGCCAGGCTGGTGGCCGAAGCCACCAGATCGTTCATCAGCAGAGTGCGCGCGGGGTCGAGGTTCAGCCCATGGGCGAGCGCGCTGCGCTCGACCGGCCAGGGCAGGTTGATGGAAGCCATGCGGTCATGATCCAGCGCGCCGGCCACGCCGAAGGCTGCGGTCAGGTCTCCGGCCAGCGCGCATCCCTTCTTCTCCGCCTGCGCTTTGAATCTCTCCAGCAGATCGCTCACGCTGGCGCACTCGCGGGTGGCGGCGCTGAAGCGGAAGACCGGGCGCAAGGCCGTGCCGCTCTCGGCGAACACCGTTATGGTGCACTTGGTGCCGCCAATGTCTCCTGCGATGATCATGCGTTGGCTCAGCGGAACTGGTACCCGGGCTTCAGCTCGCAGCGATAAACCTTCGCCTGGTCAGGATTGAGGGTCGCGCTGCAGTTCGCCCAACTCAGGTAAATGGCCGGCCCGAGTGGGAAGACGATACTCTGCCCGTTGACATCGGCGAGAATACTCACCCCTTCCGCGGAGCCCGGCAGCGTGAAGCTCAGCGTGCGGCCGAAAATTACCGGGTAAGACTGGTGCACAATCTGGCTGATCATGGGCTGAAAGACTTCGGCTTCGAGCAGAAAAGTCGCAGTATCAGACCACGTACGCGCGGTCACGACCAGCTTCTGGCCGTTATCCGCGAGCTGTTCTTTCTCGATCTTGGTGAAGGGGCAGGGGCCGGCGATGCATGAGGCGCGAGCGTTCTCAAATTCGTTGCCCGAACCGGCATCGAGGGTTTCGGTGCCGAGGGCGGCCTTCCATTTGCCATTGGGGGAGCAGGGGTGCCGGCCTTTGCAGGGAACGTTGCCGGCATTGCGGACCTGGAAGGTCTTGACCACGCTGCCGATATTCACCGTGGTCATGGTCTTGATGGAATAGCGGATGCGCACGTTGCCCACGACGGCATGGGGCTCGTTGGGCGCGGGATGCACGGAGGGCGTTACCGGCAGCAGGTGGATGACGTAAAGCTGGTCGCTCACGAATTCGTGCACGGTCAGCGGCCAGTAGCCGGCATGCTCGAATTGAAAGTTCACCGGCTGGCCCCGGCGCACCCAGACCGGCAGGGTGAGCATGAAGAAGCCCGAAGCGTCAGAAGTCGCGGTCAACTTGGCGCCGTCGCTGCTGGCGTGCACCTTCACGCCCGAGATGGGGGCCTCGCGCCGGGGGTCGGTATCCTGCAGCACCACCGCGCCGCGCAGCGTGACCGGCTGGCGGATGCGCGAGTAAAGCAGAACCAGAAGAACTGCTGCGACAAAGACCGCGGCCACCGTGCTCCAGCCGACGATCCTCGATCTGCGCTTCAATCGTTCTCACCCCTCTGCTCTATCTTACGACGGCATCTTGCGCGCCCGCCCTGCGCGCCGCAGCAACCAGGAATACAAGGCGTCAACCGCACCCGCATTCGCCATGGAATGCTTGTCTGGGCCGGGGGAAGATCGTTTAAGATCAAAGTAAAGACAGGATGCAAGGTTCCACTTCTACCAGACTGACGCGCCGCAGGATTTTGCAGCAAATCCTGGGTGCGGGCGCGTGCTGGCCGGCGGCGAAGCTGGCCTGGGCCCTGGCCCCGCCGCAAAATATTCCCGCCAAGCCGCCCTACGCCACCAAGCTGAGTGCAGACGATGACAATTTTCTGCAGGACCTGGAAAGCGCAAACTTCCGTTTCTTCTGGGAGCAGGCGAATCCCCTCACCGGCCTGGTGAAAGACCGCTGCAACGTGCGCGCCAGCGACAACCGCATCGTGGGCAGCATTGCCGCCACCGGCTTTGGGCTGACCGCGCTGTGCATCGGCGACCGGCGCGGTTTTGTCGCACATCCTGACGCCCAGGAGCGGGTGCTGACCACCCTGAAGTTTCTTTGGCGGACGCTGCCCAACCATCGCGGATTTTTTTATCACTGGGCCAACATCAATACCGGCGAGCGGGTGTGGGATTCGGAAGTATCCTCGGTGGATACGGCCATCCTGCTGTGCGGAATTCTTACCTGCCGCCAGTACTTTCGCGACCCGGAAATCGAGCGCCTGGCGCGGCAGATCTTCGATCGCGTGGACTGGACCTGGCTTTCCGAGGATACCCCGCTTCTGCCCCATGGCTGGACCCCAGAGGTCGGTTTTTTGCCTTCCCGCTGGGATTATTACAGCGAGCTGATGATGATGTACCTGCTGGGCATGGGGTCTTACTCTCATCCCTTGCGGGCCAGCACCTGGACGGCCTGGAAGCGGCTGACCTTTGAGTATGACGGCCTGCGCTACATCGGCGCCTTCGCCCCTCTGTTCGTCCATCAGTATTCACAGGCGTGGTTCGATTTTCGCTACAAGCAGGATGCCTATGCGGATTACTTCCAGAACTCGGTGATCGCCACCGACGCGCATCGCCTGTTCTGCCTGGAACTGTCGCGCGAGTTTCCCGACTACAGCGACGATCTCTGGGGAATCACCGCTTCCGACTCCGAGGATGGCTACGTGATCTGGGGCGGCCCGCCCGCCATGGGCCCGATTGACGGCACCGTGGTGCCCAGCGCTCCCGGGGGTTCGATTCCCTTTCTCTCTCAGCCGGTGATGCGTGTGCTGCGCAACATCAGGGCCCGCTACGGCAATGCCTGGTGCCAGTACGGCTTCGTGAACGCTTTCAATCCTCTCAAAAAGTGGTACGACACCGACGTGATCGGCATTGATACCGGCATCACCATGGTGATGGCGGAAAACGCCCGCACCGGCTTTGTCTGGGAGACTTTCATGAAGAACCCTGAGGCCAGGCGCGGCATGGCGCGCGCCGGTTTCAAAGAGTATTCCTTCGCCGAGTATTAGAGCGGCGTGAGCCTCATCGAGCGCGCCGCAAGTTTCTTCCGTAGATTTCTTGCCTGAAACAGTGAAATTTTTTCGCGGGAGAAGAGCGGAAACTATAAGCAGCAGCGGAAGTTATCTCCGTTGCCTGGTTTGAAAGGCGCCAAATGGGGACGGCTTGTCCGCGGCTAAGGCCTAGACCCTAAAGGGAATACCCAAGACAAACCTTAAAGATCGCGGTAAGCTGTGAAAAGTTCTTTCACAAAGGGGCCAAACTGCAAGTCGGCATTCAACGTGAATCAGCTTTTAACGAGTCGGTCTGCTTCGGGGACGATCGCACTCGAGGCGGTACCCTCCATGGTGATCAAAAACCCTAAGCCGGTCGTTAAGCATCTTTAGTGGTCAGTCAACAAGCCGGGCGCGGTCAACCCAGGTATCCAGGAATGGCGAGTTCGAGAAACGCCGGAGGCGGGTGGGCAGAACGTCTATCTGCCATGCGCAATATCCCGCCCGTGCTCAAAATTCTCTGGGACTCCGGTCCGGCCGTGGTGACCTTCGGCTTTGTGTTCCGCCTGCTGGCCTCGCTCCTGCCGATCGCCATTCTCTGGGTCGGCAAGCTGATCATTGACGGCATCGTGCGGGTCGTCTCCGGCCATCAGCCGCTGCAACCTCATTTCTGGTGGCTGGTCGCCACCGAATTCACCCTGGCGGTCAGCGGCAGCGTGCTGGCCCGCGCCATTGACTATTTCGACGCTCTTCTGGCGGATAAATACACCCGGCACGTCAGCATCCTGGTGATGAAACATGCCACTGAACTGGATCTGATCGCATACGAAGACCCCGTCTTCTACGACCGGCTGGAGCGCGCCCGAGTGCAAGCCACCGACCGGCTGGGCATGATCCAGTCCATCGGGCGGCTGGAGCAGCAGGTCGTGACCGCCCTTTCGATGTCGGTGGCGATCGTCGCTTATTCTCCCTGGCTGATGCTGCTGCTCATCGCAGGCGTGGTCCCGGCCTTTCTGGGAGAAAGCCACTTTGCCTTCCTCGGGTATGCCAAGAATTTCCGCCAGACTCCGGTGCGGCGGCAGCTCGATTACCTGCGCGTTCTGGGCGGCAGCAAAGAGGCAGCCAAGGAATTGAAATTGTTCGGGTTGAAGGACTTCCTGGTCGGCCGCTTCACCGGCCTCTCCGACCAGATCTATAAGGAAGACGTTGATCTGGCGCGCCGCAAGCTGCGGGTGGGCTCTCTGCTGTCAGTGATCAGCACCTCAGGCTATTACGGCGCGTATGTGCTGGTCATCCTGCGCACGCTTTCGGGTGGAATCACCATTGGCGCGTTCTACCTGCTGGTAAGCGCGATTCAGCAGGCCAGTTCCAATATTCAGCAGATATTTTCCACCCTCTCCGGCATTGCCGACCAGGCCTTATTTCTCACCGACTTGCTGGCTTTCTTCGAGATGCAGCCGACCATCCGCTCCCAGCCCAATGCCTTGCCCATGCCCCGGCCGATCAGCCAGGGCTTTGAGTTTCGCAAGGTAGGCTTCCGCTATCCCGGCAGCTCGCGCCTGGTGCTGCGTGATTTCAATTTCTCGCTGCGGCCGGGAGAGCGGGTGGCCATGGTGGGCGAAAACGGCGAGGGCAAAACTACGGTAGTGAAACTCATGACCCGGCTGTACGATCCGGTCGAGGGCCAGATCCTGCTCGATGGCGTCGATCTGCGGGAGTATAAGCTGGAAGACCTTTACCGCGAAATCGGCGTCATATTCCAGGATTTCATGCGCTACGAGATGCTGGCGCGGGAAAATATCGGGGTCGGGCAGATTGACCTGGTGGAGAATCGGCGCCTGGTGGAGACGGCGGCGCAAAAGAGCATGGCCGACGCCGTGATCAGCCGGCTGCCGGGGGGATACGAGCAGATGCTGGGGCGGCGCTTCGAGGGCGGAGTGGACCTTTCCGGCGGGGAATGGCAAAAGGTCGCGCTCGCCCGGGCTTACCTGCGTGACGCCCAGGTGCTGATTCTGGATGAGCCCACGGCGGCTCTTGACGCCCGCAGCGAATTTGCCGTGTTTGAGCGCTTCGCCGAACTTACAGCCGGCAAGATGGCCCTGTTTATCTCCCATCGCTTTTCGACCGTGCGCATGGCTGACCGCATCGTAGTGCTGGAAAACGGCAGCATTGCGGAAGAGGGAAGCCACCTGGAGCTGGCTAGCCTGGGCGGGCGCTATGCGGAAATGTTCGAGATGCAGGCGGCCAGTTATCGCTAGGACTTAAGTGGAGAAAAATGCCACAGAACAGTCGTCTTGAGATCATGATGGCGGAGGCAGAGCACCTGGCGGCGCCCGACGCGGCCTTCTGGGATTCTCCCACCCTGCGGGTCAAAGCCGAGGACCTGGCGCAGAACCTGCCCTGGCTGCCCAGCGTGCGCTCTTCCAACCTTTTTTATGAGCGCTTGTACGCGGTGCGCGAGGCCCTGAAGCCGATTTTCCGCGCTACCGCTTCGCCTCTGCCCGAATCCGGCGTTTCCGATGACTTTCGCTGGCTTTACGACAACGTGCGTTTGCTCGATACCGAGCAGCAAAGCCTGGGCGAGGCCTTCAAACGGCTGAGAAAGATCCCCCACGTGCGCAACGCCGGGGGCGAAGTCGTTCCCCGGGTGCTGGCGGTTGCCGAAGGCTATCTCGTAGCCACGGAGTATCGCTTCGGTGAGGAGGAATTTTCTTCCTTCATTCAAGCCTTTCAGAGCACGGTGATTCTGGAAATTCGCGAGCTCTGGGGACTGGTGCCGGCGCTGCGCCTGGTGCTGCTGGAAAGGATTGCGGCGCGAGGCGGGCGCGCCGTCACCGACCCCGCCGGCGAGCACGGCGTGGGCGTGTGCATCCGCAGCCTGCGCGATATCAGCCAGATTTCCTGGCGGGAGATTCTCGAGCCCCTAATTCAGCTGGATCATGTTCTGCGCGAAGACCCCGCCGGCAGCTACGGCGAGATGGATTTCGACAGCCGTGACCTTTACCGTAAAAAGCTCTCGCAGATCGCGCGGCACTCCGATTTCAGCGAGACCGACGTGGCGCGTGAGGCGGTAAAGCTGGCGCGGGAAGCGCAACGCCGCGACTATAAAGACGCCCGCGTCGCGCTGCGCGAGTCCCACGTCGGCTACTACCTTCTGGGCGCGGGCAAGGCCAGCCTTTATGAGCGGGTAGGCTATCGCGCTCCATTCTTCCAGAAGTTACAGGCATGGCTGCGCGGCCATCCGGATGAGTTCTTCCTGCCGGGCATTGAAATCCTCACCCTGGTGATCATGTCGGCCGCGGTGTGGTTTCTGACCGATGCGTACAGCGCTCCCCTGCTGATCCTGCTGGCCATGCTGGTCCTGCTGCTGCCCAGTTCGCAAAGCGCGGCCCAGTTGATGAACTACCTGACCACGGCGCTGATGCCGGCGGAAATTCTCCCCAAGATGGATTTTTCCGAGGGTATTCCCGAGGATTGCACCAGCCTGGTGGCCGTGCCCTGCCTGCTGTTGAATGAAGAGCAGGTGCATGGACTGGTGGAAGACCTGGAAGTGCGCTTCCTTGGAAACCACGATCCCAACCTGCACTTCGCCCTGCTGAGCGACCTGCCGGATGCGCGGGAGCCAGCCTCGGAAGAGAGCCCGCTGATTGATCTCTGCTCCGCCCTGATCAAAGAACTGAACGCGAAATATGCCGGCCGCAACATGGGCTCATTCTTCTTACTGCATCGCCATCGCGTCTATAACCCGCGCGAGCGAGTGTGGATGGGCTGGGAGCGCAAACGCGGCAAACTGCTCGATTTGAACAACCTGCTGCGCGGCCAATTTGACAGCTTCCCGGTGAAGATCGGCGACGCCTCGGTTCTCCCCGAGGTGCGTTTCGTGATCACGCTCGATTCTGATACCGAACTGCCGCGGGGCTCGGCGCGGCGCATGATCGGAGCCATGGCGCATCCTCTGAACCAGGCCATCATTGATCCCGAGAAAAATATCGTGGTTGAGGGCTACGGAATCCTGCAGCCGCGGGTGGGGGTCAGCGTGCAGAGCACCGCCCGCTCCCGCCTGGCCGCGATTTACGCGGGTGAAACCGGCCTGGACATTTACACCCGCGCCATCTCCGACGCCTACCAGGATCTTTACGGCGAGGGCAGTTTCACCGGCAAGGGAATTTACGAAGTGGATGCGGTGTTCAAGGTGCTGAGCCGCCGCTTCCCGCGCAATGCTCTGCTCAGCCACGATCTGATCGAGGGCGCCTATGCCCGCGCCGGGCTGGCCAGCGATATTGAAGTAATCGAGGACTATCCCTCGCACTACAGCGCCTTCAACCGCCGCAAACACCGCTGGCTGCGCGGGGACTGGCAAATTGCGGGCTGGCTGTTCCCGCGGGTGCGCAATGAATCGGGCGCCCGCGTCCCCAACCCGCTTTCCCTGATTTCCTGGTGGAAGATCTTCGACAATCTGCGCCGCAGCCTGGTCGAGCCCGCCACGTTCGTCTTGCTGGTCTTCGGCTGGCTGGCCGCGGTGGGAACCCCGGGGCACTGGACGCTGGCGGCTCTCGCCATCCTGTTTGTGCCGGTGTGGTTCCAGCTTGTTTTTGGCCTGTTGCGGGCCGCCTTCACCCGCAAGATGCGGACGGCGCGCGAATCGCTGAGCGCATTCTATGTCGCCAACATCAGCGTGTTTCTCAATTTCGTGTTTCTGGCCCACCAGATGCTGCTGGCGCTCGACGCCGTGGTGCGCGCCTCGGTGCGCCGCCTGGTAACTCGCGAGCGGCTTCTCGAGTGGGAGACCGCCGCCCAGGCGGAGATGGGAAGCGAGCGCCAGGCGCCGGTGGATACTTACCTCAACCTGATCCCCCTGCTGGCCATCGCCCTGGGCGCGCTGGTGGCCCTGGCTCGCCCGGCAGCGCTGCCGGCGGCGATTCCGGTGCTGCTGCTGTGGTTTTGCAGCAAGCCTGTGGCCTCATGGCTGAACCAGCCTTCGGTGGCGCCTCGCGCCGAAGCTTCCCAGAAAGATGTGCGCTTTCTGCGCAGCGCGGCCTTGCGTACCTGGAGATATTTTGCCGAGTTCAGCAGCGAGGAGCATCACTGGCTGCTTCCGGATAACGTGCAGGAAGAACCGCCGGCGGTGGCCGCGCGGGTCTCGCCCACCAACCTGGGATTGCTGTTGAACGCCCGCCAGGTGGCGTGCGAATTCGGCTATCTCTGCCTGCCCGAGTTCGCCGAGCAGACGCTGCGCACGCTGGCCACCATCGAGCAGTTGAAGAAGTACCGCGGGCATCTGCTGAACTGGTATGACACGCGCACCCTGCAGCCGCTGGCTCCCCAGTTCGTCTCTTCGGTGGATAGCGGCAATCTGCTGGCCTCGCTCTGGACCTTGCAGCAGGGCTGCCTGGAAACCCTGCGCCGGCCGCTGGTGCACGCCCGGCTGCGCGAGGGCCTGCTCGATTATCTGCGCGAACTGCTGCAGCTCCGCACCCTGCCGCGGCGGCAGCTTGCCTCGCTGCAAAAGAAGCTCAGGTCGGCAAACTGGCTGCAGGCCATTCTCAGCCTGGATGATGCGGCCCTCTCCGTTTCGCGCGTCACCGCTAAACCAAGGGGCGCGCGCGCGGGGGTGCGCGAGGAAGATACAGGCTGGTTCCTGGAGGAAGCGCAGCGGCGCGTGCGTGCAGTTCGCCAGCTGGTCAACGGCTGCCTGCCCTGGCTTCTGCCTGAATTCTCGCCCTTGCGGCTGAACTCGGGCCTGGGCCTGACCGCAAGCGAGACCCTTTCTCTGGAACAATTGCCCAACTTCATGTCCAGGCTGGAAGAGGGCCTGGAGCGGGCCTTGCGCTCGACCGATGCGGACGAGCATGCGCCGCTCTATTCCCGCCTGCTCCAGGTGCTTCCGGCGGCGCGGGCGAATGTCGTGAACCTGATTCGCGACTTGCGCCTGGTGGCCCTCGAAACCGGAAAGCTCGCCGAGCACATGGAATTCGGCTTCCTCTTCAACCGCAGGCGGAAAATGATGTCGGTGGGCTTTGACGTGGATAGCGGAAAGCTGCAATCGGCCTGCTACGATCTGCTGGCCACAGAATCGCGCACGGCGATCTTCGCCGCCATCGCCAAAGACGACATTCCCCAGGAAAGCTGGTTCCTGCTGGGCCGGGCGCATACTCTGGATGAAGGCCGCCCGGTACTGCTCTCATGGTCGGGGACCATGTTCGAGTACCTTATGCCGGGCTTGTGGCTGCGCTCCTATTCCAACACCCTGCTCGAGCGCTCGCGCGCGGCGGTAGTGCGCTCGCAACAGGCCTATGCCGCCAAGCGGCATGTACCCTGGGGGATTTCCGAGTCGGCTTATTACAAATTCGACGAAGCCGGAAATTATCAGTACTACGCCTTCGGGCTGCCTCATCTGGCGCTGGGCAAGCGCGAAATGAAGGCGCCGGTGATCTCTCCTTATTCCACTTTTCTGGCGTTGAACGTGGACCCGGTGGCGGCGCTGCAAAACCTGCGCTGGATGGCCGATATGGGATGGTTTGGCGCCCACGGATTCTATGAGGCCGCGGATTATGCCGCCTCGCGGCGCTGGTTCTGGCGCCCCCGCCATCACCTGGTGCGCTGCTGGATGGCGCACCACCAGGGCATGAGCCTGTTGGCCATCGCCAACTTCCTCAATGACAATGTGGTGCAGCGCTGGTTCCACAGCGAACGGCGGGTGCAGGCCACCGAGCTGCTGCTGCACGAGAAGCCCGTTGCGGACGTGCGGCGGGCCAATGCGGCGCGCGGCGCGACGGCGGCTTAGGCAGACGCCGCAGTTCGATTCTCCAAAAAGCAATAACCACAAAGACACCAAGGTTCGCGAAGGGCGCCATGCGCCCAAAGGCGCAGCGCTGACCGGCGGGCATGTTAGAGTAAGAAACGGCTGTGAGGTCAAAATTTACGATGGCATCTCCCGGTTCGAGCAAGCCTGAGGGCGACCCGACCGAGACCTAACCAACTTCTGGCCGCCCGCTTTTCGCCTCGGGTTCCACGATGTCCCGGCTGGCGGCTCTGGCTGCAATCGCTCCGCCGGCGAGGGAAAGCGAAGAGTTATGCTTTGGAGAGCGATGCGCCGCGCATTACTTTTCTCGAGCCTTGTCATGGTTACTGCAAACGTGGAAGCAAAGACCGAAGTGAGCAAAGCGCCGTTCGGCAAAACCACGGACGGTACTCCGGTGGAGATTTACACGCTGAAGGATGGCTCCATCGAAGCGCGCATCATGACCTATGGCGGCATCGTCGTCTCGCTAAGGACGCCCGACCGCGAGGGCAAAGTCGCCGACGTGGTCTTGGGCCACGATTCTGTCCAGGGTTACGAGCCGAACCCGCCTTACTTCGGCGCCATCGTGGGCCGCTATGCCAACCGCATTGCCCATGGCGAGTTCAAGCTCGACGGCAAGACCTATAACCTGCCGAAGAATAACGGCGAGAATACTTTGCATGGCGGCACGGTGGGCTTCAACCAGGCGGTCTGGAAAGCGAAAGAGATCGCCAACGGAGTCGAGCTTACCCATGTCAGCCCCGACGGCGATCAAGGCTTTCCCGGCAAGTTAAGTGTGACCGTCCGCTACACTTTGGCGGGAAACACGCTGCGGATCGAGTATTCCGCCACCACCGATAAAGACACGGTGGTGAATCTCACCAACCACTCCTATTTCAACCTCGCCGGCCAGGGCAACGGCGACATTCTGCAGCATGAACTGAGAATAGATGGTTCGCGCTTCACTCCCGTGGATGCGACCCTGATTCCCACTGGCGAGTTGAGGCCTGTGGAGGGCACCCCGTTCGATTTCCGCAAGCTGACGCCCATCGGGGCGCGCATCCATCAGGACAACCAGCAGCTTCAGTATGGCAAGGGATACGACCTGAACTGGGTTTTAGACACACCCGAGGGCAAATTGGGGGAAGCCGCCGAGGCCTATGACCCGGCTAGCGGCCGGGTGCTGCAGGTGTTCACCACTGAGCCAGGCGTGCAGTTTTATTCCAGCAACTTTCTGGATGGCTCGATCAAGGGCAAGGCAGGAGTGGCCTACGGTCAGCGCTCGGCGTTTTGCCTGGAGACCCAGCATTTTCCCGATTCTCCGAACCATCCCAGCTTCCCTACTACGGAATTGAAGCCGGGCCAGCACTTTCACTCGATCACGGAGTACAGGTTCAGCACGCGCGGTAAGTAGGCGAAGCCTGGGCGCCGTTTTCTCGCCCACCTGGTGGAAAACCCCATTTCCAGAAAACGATTCCCCAAACTGAGGCAGCGAACCCCGCACCCCACAAATCCCTGATTTATGCTAACCTTCCGCGCCAGAAGAATTTGACGCTTCCTGGCGCACCCGCAGACAGCGCCAGAGGTGATCTGCCGGCTGATTTGCGCTGGCAAGAAGCTTCGCTTGTTATGGATATCCGTGATATTGCCAGACGCGCCCGAGTCTCAACCGCGACCGTCTCCCGCGCCATCAATCACATACCGACGGT
Source organism: Terriglobales bacterium (assembly GCA_035517775.1). GTDB lineage: Bacteria > Acidobacteriota > Terriglobia > Terriglobales > Acidobacteriaceae > DATIYF01. The sequence goes on along the minus strand of DATIYF010000102.1, from coordinate 61,201 downwards.
GGATCCGCAGTTGGCGCGGCGGGTGTGGCGGGCGGTGGAAGAGCTAGGGTACTATCCCAACCGGCAGGCCCGCGCCCTGGTCTCAGGCCGGACCCGCATCTTTGGCCTGATCGTCTCCGAAATTACCAACCCCTTTTTCCCGGAAATTGTTCACTCGTTCGAAGACATCGCGGTGCAGAACAATTACGAAATTCTGCTCACTTCGACCGTGCACGATCCCAGGCGCATGGAGAGCTCGGTGCGCCGGATGATCGAGCGGCGGGTCGAGGGCGTGGCGGTGCTGACTTTTGGCATGGAAGAGTCGTTGCTCGAAGGCCTCCGCTTCCGCAAAGTACCGCTGGTGTTTGTGGACGTGGGGCCGGACTTGCCGGGCGTAAGCAATATACGCATCAATTACCAGCAGGGAATCCGCCAGGCGGTGCAGCACGTCGCCGCCCTGCGGCATACGCGCGTCGCCTTCATTACCGGGCCTCTCTACCTCAAGTCCGCGCAGGCCCGCAAACTGGCCTTCGAGTCTTCCATGCGAGAAATAGGCATGGAGATCGAGCCCGGCATGGTGATCGAAGGCGATCACACCATGGAAGGCGGAATGCAGGCCTTCAGCCAACTGGCTGAACTGCGCGAGCGCCCCACAGCGATACTCTGCTCCAATGACATGACGGCCATCGGGGTGATGCGCCAGGCCTTTGAGCGCGGGGTCGCCATTCCGCGCGAACTTTCCCTGGTCGGCTTCGACGATATACGGCTGGCGCAGTTCATGACGCCGCCCCTGACCAGCATTCAGATGTCACAGACCGAGCTCGCGAGGCTGGCCTTCCGGGCGCTGCTGAATGAGGTGGAAGACCCCTCCGCGGCGCAGAAAAAGCATGAATATTTGCTCCATACCAGCCTGATTTTGAGAAAATCGACAGCCCTGGCGCCGGAGCGGGCTGCACAGGGGCGCGGGCGGCGGTAAGGTGCGATAAATGAGAAGGATATATCTCTCTTATGTGGCCCGATTCGCGTTGACAAGGGCGAGGCCCGTACTCTACCTTGTGCATCGGTAGGTAAACGATTTCTCGGAACCGCGAGCAGTGGATTTTCACCCGTTGAACGACCATGTTACTGCAAGCCCTGCGTGAGCAAGTGCTGGATGCCAATCTGGAGCTGGTCCGGAAGGGTCTGGTTCTTTATACCTTCGGCAATGCCAGCGGAATCGCGCGCGAAAAGGGCTTGGTTGTCATCAAGCCCAGCGGGGTGCCCTACGAGGAGATGAGGCCGGAGCACCTGGTGGTTACAGACCTTGAAGGCCGGGCCGTGGAGGGAGAGATGCGGCCTTCCTCCGACCTGCCAACCCATCTGGTCTTATATCGCGCTTTCCCTCAAATTGGCGGGGTCGCCCACACCCACTCCGAGTACGCCACCGCCTGGGCGCAGGCGCGCAAGCCGATTCCCTGCTTTGGGACCACTCACGCCGATTATTTCCACGGGCCGGTGCCGGTGACAGCCCCCATGAAAGGCCCGGAAATCGCCTCAGAATATGAGAAGAATACTGGAGTTCAGATCCTGCGGGCCTTTCAGGATATAGACTATGACTCGATTCCGGCGGTCCTGGTGGCCAATCATGGTCCGTTTGCGTGGGGGCCGGATGCCGCGGCTGCCGTACACAACGCGGTAATATTAGAGGCGGTAGCCAGGATGGCCTACTTTACCGTTAACGTTAACGAATCCGCCAATGCGATTGCGCCGGAACTGCACGACAAGCATTTCCTGCGCAAACATGGAAGTGGGGCCTACTACGGTCAGCCTGAGAAATAAAGGAAAGCACAAATGATGCCCACGATGGCATTCTTTGCGGCGAACACGTTGGTTCGCCTGTCTCCGATTGATGTCGTCATCGTCGTCTTTTACTTCGTGCTGGTGCTGGCCATCGGCTGGTACCTAAAGGGCCGCGCCCATACCGGCGAAGACTTTTTTATGGCCGGCCGCGAGATGACCGCCTGGGTCGCCGGACTGAGCTTTCTCTCCGCCAACCTGGGCGCTCTGGAACTGATGGGCTGGGCGGGCTCAGCCTATCAGTACGGCATCCTGGCGACGCACTGGTATTGGATCGGCGCCATTCCCGCTATGTTGTTCCTGGCGCTGGTGATGATGCCGTTCTATTACATCTCTAAAACGCACTCGGTGCCGGGATATCTGAAGCTGCGCTTTGGAGAATCCAGCCGCGCCCTCTCGGCTGTTTGCTTCGCCTTTATGACCGTGCTCATGAGCGGTGTCAACATGTTCGCTATGGCCAAGGTCATGCAAATCGTGCTGGGCTGGGACCTGAACTTCAGCATCTGGGTCTCGTCTCTAACCGTGGCTATCTATGTGGCATTAGGCGGCTTACGCTCGGCCATCTTCAATGAAGTGCTGCAGTTCTTCCTGATCTGGGCGGGCGCGCTGATGATTCCGGTCCTGGGCCTCTATGAGGCCGGCGGTTGGGAGCACCTGAAGGTCCTGATTGCCACTCGATTTTCGGCGCAGTACGTCCATCTCTGGGCCGGCCTGGGGCATTTCAGCGCTAACCCCATGGGCATCAACTGGGTGGGAATTGTGTTCGGCCTGGGAGCGGTAATTTCGATGGGCTACTGGACCACCGACTTCCTGGTGGTGCAGCGCATCCTGGCTGCCAAAGACCTGCGCAGCGCCGAGATGGCGCCCATTATCGGCGCCGGTTTCAAGATGCTGGTGCCTATCATCGTGATTCTGCCCGGTCTTCTTGGTCTGGCGGTTCTTCCCATGCACCTTACCGGGGAAGTGCAAGCGGCGGCTACCGGTGGCTACAGCTATAACGACGTGCTTCCGCTCATGTTGGCCCGCTATTGCGGGCCCGGCCTGCTGGGCCTTGGCGTCACCGCGCTGATTGCCGGCTTCATGTCTGGCATGGCAGGCAACGTGAGCGCTTTCACCACCGTCTGGACCTACGACATTTACCGCCCGTTTATCAACAAGCGCGCCAGCGATGCCCATTACGTAAGCATGGGCCGCTGGACCACCGTGATCGGCGTACTGATCAGCGTGGGCACGGCTTATCTGGTGATGCAGTTTGCCAGCATCATGGATTATGTGCAGGCGCTGTTCAGCTTCTTCATTGCTCCCCTGTTTGGCACCGTGCTGTTGGGGATGCTGTGGAAGCGGGCCAGCGGGGCGGGCGGGTTTTGGGGGTTGCTCTGCGGGACGGGGGCATCGGTTGGCATGTGGACCTGGGTGAAGATTGATCCCAGGGCGCTGCGCTACGTGGCGCTCTCGCCCGACGCCAAAGGCCTGGCGCAGGACATGTATCAGGCGCTGTGGTCGTTTCTTGTCTGCGTGACCGTGACCGTGGCAGTCAGTTATTTAACCCGGCCCAGGCCAGCCGCGGAACTGAACGGCCTGGTCTATGGGATGACCGAGGTCCCGAGAGTGGGCGAGGTGGCCTTCTATCACAAGCCGCTGTTCTGGGCGGGGGTGGTGACGGCGGTGTTTATCGTGCTCAATATCATCTTCTGGTAGCAGGAGAGAATGGGATGATCTCGATCTGGTTTTTTATCGGTTTCTCGCTGCTGGTCGATGGCGGCCTCATTCTGGCTGCGGGGATCTACCAGTTGACAAACCCGCCGGTGCATCCCGAGGTGGTTCTGTTTAATCTACATGCCAATGTATGGTGGGGCGCCGTGCTGTTTGCCGTGGGACTGTTTTATTGCATTCACTTCCGGCCGGCGCGGGGCAGCAGGAGTTGACTACCTTACCCTAGGAGTATTATGCCGAAGAAAAAAATGACCATGGGCCTGATCGTGGGCAACCGTGGTTTCTTCCCCGATCACCTGGCGAAGAGCGGCCGGGAAGAGATGCTGGCGGTGCTGAAGGCGGCCGAGATTGACGTGGTGGCGCTTTCTCCAGAAGAGAGCAAGTACGGAGCGGTGGAGACCCGGGTGGAGTCGCGGCGCTGCGCTGATCTGTTCAAGGCCAATCGCGAGCGGATAGACGGCGTGATCGTCACCCTGCCCAACTTCGGCGAAGAACGCGCCATCGCCGACACGCTGCGCCTGGCGGATCTGCATGTGCCGGTGCTGCTTCAGGCCACGCCCGATGATCCCAAGAAGATGACCATTGCCTTCCGCCGCGACAGCTTCTGCGGCAAGATGTCAGCCTGCAACAATCTGCGGCAGTATGGCATTCCCTATTCGATCACTACGCTGCACACCGAAGCCCCCGATTCGCCGGAGTTCGCCCGCGACCTGCAGTGGTTCGCGGCCGTATGCCGGGTGGTGAACGGCTTTCGCAATCTGCGGGTAGGCGCGCTGGGCGCCCGGCCCGCGGCCTTCAACACCGTGCGTTACAGCGAAAAGATTCTGGAGTCGCAAGGCATCTCGATTGAGACTCTGGATCTCTCCGAGGTGCTGGGCCGCATCGAGCGCATGAAAGACAGCGACGAGCGGGCCCAGGCCAAGCTGGCCTCGATCCAGAAATATGTGGATGCGAGCGGCGTGCCCGCGCCGGCGCTGATGAAAATGGCCAAACTCGGCGCCGTGGTGGATGAATGGATGGCGGCGACCGAGGTCACCATCAGCGCGGTGCAGTGCTGGACCTCACTCGAGGAGAACCTCGGCATTGTGCCTTGCACCATCATGAGCATGATGAGCAACGAGCTGCTCTCGAGCGCCTGCGAGGTGGATATCTGCGGCGTGCTGGGCATGCATGCGCTTCGCCTGGCTTCGGAGACGCCTTCCGCTCTGCTCGACTGGAACAACAATTACGGCCCCGATCCTGACAAGGCCGTCTGCTTTCACTGCGCCAACCTGCCCAAGCACTTCTTCCGCCAGGTGAAGATGGATTTTCAACAGATCATTGCCGGCACGGTGGGCAAAGAGAACACGTTTGGCACGGTGGTCGGGTTGATCAAGCCCGAGAAGATGAGCTTCGCCCGCTTTTCGACCGACGACACCTCCGGGCGCATGCGCGGCTATGTAGGCGAAGGCCGGTTTACGGACGATCCACTGAATACTTTCGGCGGGGCGGGCGTGGTGGAGATTCCCCACATGCAAAAACTGCTGCATTACATCTGCGAAAACGGCTTTGAGCACCACGTGGCCGCCAATCTTTCGACGGTGGCGGCGGCGGTGCATGAAGCCACCACCCGTTACTTCGGCTGGGACGTTTACTGGCACGAGCGGCCGAACGGAGCGTGCTGATGGCGACCGTCGCCGGCGTTGATTTCGGAACCCTCAGCGTGCGGGTCTCGATTGTGGATAGCGAGCGCGGCCTGCTGGCCTCGGCCCTCGCGGAATATCCGCTGCACCGCAAGCGCGACGATCCCGAGTACGCTACTCAATCGCACGAAGACCACATGCGCGCGCTGGCGGCGGCCACCCGTGAAGCGGTGGCTAAGGCCGGCGTCTCCGGGGAAAGAGTCGAAGCCATCGCGCTCGATACGACTGGCTCTTCGGTCATTCCTGTGGGCAAGGAGATGCAACCGCTGGACGATTACTACCTGTGGTGCGACCACCGGGCGAAAGGCGAAGCGGCGGAGATCACCGAGGCCGCCCACCGCGAGAATCTGGAAGCCATCAAATGGTGCGGCGGGGTGTACTCCTCGGAGTGGGGATTTTCCAAGCTGCTGCACTGGCTGCGGCACAATCCGGCGAAGCGGGCGCAGTTTGTCTCGGCCTTCGAGCACTGCGATATGGTGGCGGGCACGCTGTGCGGCATCACCGACGCCAAAAAGGTCAAGCGCAGCATCTGCGCCATGGGCCACAAGTGGATGTGGAATGCGTCTCTGGGCGGGCTGCCGCCGGAGGAATTTCTCATCAAAGTGGATCCGCTTCTGGGCGGCGTCCGCGAGAAACTTCAGGGCGAGTACGCCACTTCTGACCAGATCGCGGGAAGGCTTTCACCGTTCTGGGCTGAAAAGCTGGGCCTGAAGCCGGGCATTCCGATTCCTGTCGGCGCCTTCGATGCCCACTGGGACGCCATAGGCGCCGGCTGCCGCACCGATGATATGGTCAACGTCATCGGCACTTCGACCTGCATCATCGGCATCACGCCATCCGTCAATCTTGTGCCGGGGGTTTGCGGCGTGGTGCAGGGCAGCGTGCATCCGAAGCGCACGGGAATCGAAGCCGGGCTTTCCGCGGTGGGAGATATTTTTAACGCCATCGCCACCCGCGCGGGCAGCGACGTCAAGAGGCTGAGCCAGGGACTGGAAAGCTATCGCGCCGGCCAGACCGGCCTGCTGCGCATGACCTGGGACAACGGCGACCGCACGGTGCTGGTAAATCCCAATCTTCGCGGCGTCACTCTGGGCTGGAACCTGCAAAGCACAGCCCAGGACGAACTCTTCGCCGCGATTGAAGGAACTGCGTTCCATACCCGGGTGATTTTCGACCGCATGGCGGAGCGCGGGGTGGAGGTGAAGCGTGTAATAAACGCGGGCGGCATTCCGCAAAAGAACGACGTGCTGAACCAGGTCTATGCCAACGTGCTCGGGCGGCCGGTGCTGGTGCCGGCCAAGAGCGTGGTCAGCCTGGGCTCGGCGATTTTTGCTTTTCTTGCCGCGGGAACGTTCGCTACCATCGAGGAAGCGCAGGACAAGATCTGCCCGCCAAACAAGATCTACCAGCCGGAAAAACCAGAGGAAGAGACTTACAACCAGCTTTACCCGCTCTACCGCAAACTGTACTTTGGGCTGGGCGCGCGCGGGCAGCAGCCATTTGGAGACGTGCTGCCCGCCCTGATCCAGGTCGCCGAGGCTGTCAATAAGAAACCGCAGCCGCAGCCTGTGTAGAGGCGAAGGTCCTGCCCGCCCGGGCCGGGGGAATGTAAGCGCAGCACGGCTCCTCGCCCAGAGGATCACCGGTGAAGGCGAAAGCGCGGGCCCGCGACCCCCCGCAAATCTCACGAAACTCGCAGATCCCGCACTTTCCCTTCAGCTGTGAAGTGTCCCGCAGCGAGCGGAACAGCGGGGAATTCAGGTAAATCTCTGCCAGAGGCGTACGGGTTACGTTGCCCGCGGAGTGGGGCAGAAAACCGCTGGGGAAGGCCTCGCCGGTGTGGCTGATGAACACAAAACCCTTGCCGTCATTGACGCCCCTGGGGGCGCGGTCAATCAGGCGGGTGAGATCAGCCTCCGCCGCGCCGTCTTGGGCGCGCTGCTGCAGCACGTAGCGCCGATAGTGCTGGCCTTCGGTAGTCTTGATGTGGAAGCGAACCTGCTTCGAAGTGGAGTACAGCTTGGCGAACACCCGCTCATGCTCTTCTGGAGAGAGCAAATCGGCCATCTGGCCGCGCCCGGTCGGGACCAGAAAAAAAACGCTCCACAGCACCACCTCCAGCGACTTGAGCAGCTCGATCATGGAATCGAGCTGGCCCACATTGCGCCGGGTCACGGTGGTGTTGATCTGAACCGGCAGGTGCGCCTCATGGCACCAGTGCACGGCATCGAGGGTGTGCTGATAGGACCCCGGCACTCCCCGGAAGCCGTCATGGAATTCCGGCGTGGGACCATCCAGGCTCAAGGCGATGCGCATCAGGCCGGCATCTTTCAGCTCGAGGACCGCCTTGCGGGTGAGTAACGGGGTGGCGCTGGGAGTGAGCGAGGTGCGCACCCCAAGCTGGCAGGCATAGCGGACAATGCGCATCAGGTCCGGCCGCTTCAAAGGGTCGCCCCCAGTGAGCACGAATAGCGGCACACGCATGGCGGATACCTGATCAATCAACTGGAAGGCGGCGGCGGTGGTCAGCTCCATCGGGTGGCGCAAGGGCTGGGCCGAGGCGCGGCAGTGCACGCAGCGCAGGTCGCAGGCCTGGGTCATCTCCCAAATCACCAGAAGCGGCCGAAGGTCAAAGTCCCTGGGCTTGATAGGCGGAAGAGAGCCGCGTTGAGCGAAATGGGCAGGGTTTGGCGGAAACATCGAGTCGCCGCCATCCTCGGGCAACCTGGGATGTACCGGTTCGTTGGTCATGCCGCCATATTAGAAAGGGCACAGACCAGGTGCTGTGCGGGCTCGCACGGCGAGCTGTGATAACGGTCACAGAGATATCCTCTGGGAGCGCAGCCCAGACTCGGGGGGCCTGCCTTTTGCCTCGGCCGAACGGGCCTGCGGAGTCTGTGATTCTAATCACAAAAATTTGTGACGCTTGCCCTTATCTTATAGGCCTGCCTATGTAATCGTTTGCCCGATGAGGCGCGATAGAGCAGGCTGAAAGGCAGGGAAGCAAGTGGCGGAACGGTGGGCAGCGCCGTTTACCAACCTGGCAAAATTCCCATTTCTACGCGACACAGACCTTTTGGCTGCTGGGTAAAGCCGGTTCTGCGCCAGCCGATGCTTTTAGCATGCTTGTGGGGCCAAGTACCAGTGCAGCAAGCCGGTGGGCGTCCGCCGGACTGGATTTGACACAGTAATCGCATATTCGAGCTGGTTGTGTGCGGCGAATGTCCGCGAAAGGAGCCAGATGAGACGCACAAAGGGGCTCAGTCTAATCGCTCTTCTCGCAATTCTGGTGTGGAGCACGCTGGCGGGAGCCGTGCCCAAGCGCAAGGGCGACGAGAAGAACCAGGGCAAGTCCTTGCCGGGGGAGCGCTATGTCCGGCCGACCGACCCCTCGCTCTATGTGGGCGCGGACACCTGCAAGACGTGTCACGAAGATATCTTCAAGAGCTTCGAGAACACGCCGCACTGGAAGACCACCTTCAGCAAGAAGGGGCCGGAATGGCAAGGCTGCGAGGCCTGCCACGGGCCGGGCAAGGCGCACGTAGAGGGCGGCGGGGATGTGACCAAGATCTTCACCTTCAAGAACGCCACCGCGGCCGAGGTGAGCGGCCGCTGCCTGGATTGCCATGAATACGGGGAAGAGCACGCCAACTTCGCCCGCTCTCAGCACAACACCAATGACGTGAGCTGCATCGCCTGCCACTCTCCGCACCACGCCAAGGAGAGCCAGTTTCTGCTGGTGGACAAGCAGCCGGAGCTGTGCTACGGCTGCCACACCGACATTAAGCAGGATTTCAACCGGCCCTTCCGCCACCGGGTGGAGCAGGGCCTGGTAGAGTGCACCGACTGCCACAACCAGCACGGGGGCTTTCTCAACACCCAGCTACGGTCCACGGCGGCGCAGGACCAGGTCTGCTTCAAATGCCATACCGACAAGGCGGGGCCCTTTGCCTTCGAGCACCTGCCTATCAAGACCGAGGGTTGCCAGTCCTGCCACTCGCCGCACGGCTCAACGAACCCCCACCTGTTGAAGCGGGCCGAGGTCAACCTGCTTTGCCTGGAGTGCCACACCCTGGCCCAGGATTCGAGTGCGCCGGCACTGCCCACGTTCCACAACCAGAGCCAGAAGTACCAGGCCTGCACCACCTGTCATGTGCAGATCCACGGCTCCAACTTCGACGAATTCTTCTTCAAGTAGGGAGGCGCCATGAACCCATCATCCGCATTCCAGGTGTTCGTGATTCGCGGCCGTTGGCTGGCGGCCTCCAGCCCGCGGCGGGTAGCCGGCGGGCTGCTGGCGGTGGCTCTGTGCCTGGCCCTGAGCGCTGGCGCCGCGGCCCAGAGTTCCCCTCCCGAGGGCGTGGACAACGGCAATTATCACTATGCAGGCTCATTCGAATTCGGCTACCGCTTCGTGAACACCAACGGCAGCGGGGACATTTACGACACTTACGTGGATGAGCACCAGGGGCCGCGGCTGCTCGATCAGACCCTGAGCATGCGCTCTCTCAATCACGCCGGGGTTTTATTCGACAATCTCTTTCTCAGCAGCTTTGGCTGGGGCGGCGACCCGGAGAACGCCACCCGCCTGCGCATCTCCAAGAACAAGTGGTACAACTTCAGCGCCATGTTCCGCCGGGACAAAAACTTCTGGGACTACAACCTGCTGGCGAATCCGCTGAACCCGCCCAACGCCTTCATTTCCAACGACAATTCGCCGCACGAGATGCTGACCACGCGCCGCATGTACGACTACGGCCTCACCCTGTTTCCGCAGTCGCGCATCCGCTTTCGCCTGGGCTATACCCGGAACAACATGGAAGGGCCGGCCTTCAGCAGCATCCACCAGGGGACCGACACGGTGCTGTTTCAGAATACGCGCACCCTGCTCGATGGTTACCAGGCCGGGGTTGACATCAAGCTGCTGCCCCGCACCAACCTCAGCTATGACCAGTTTCTGCAGTATTACCGCGGCGACAGCACCTGGGCGGACGACAATCAGCTGTTCCAACTGAGCAATGGAACGCCGGTGGATGCAGGCATGATCTATAACGCCGCCGCCGGCCAGCCCTGCTCCAACACACCCACGCCGATTTTCGATACCAGCACCAGCCCTCCCACGCTGAAGGCGACCTGCAACGGGCAGCTTTCCTACACGCGGTCTTCGCCCACGCGCATTTCCTATCCGACCGAGCAGCTGACGCTGCAATCGAGCTACTTCCGCCGTATGGATATTTCCGCGCGCGGCTCCTACAGCTCCGATGACACCAAGGTGGATAATTTTGCCGAGGACTTCAACGGCCTGCTGACCCGCACCGCGCAGCGCGTCTTCGACGGCACCGGCCTGGCGAGAGACCGGCGGATAGTGGCCAGCGTGGACTTCGGCGTTACTTTCTACATCACTCAGAAGCTGCGCCTGAGCGATAGTTTTCGCTTTTCCAATTTCCGCATTCCCGGCTTTTCCGATCAGACCACGGTGAGCCTGTTTGGCGCCGGTGCGGCCAGCCTGCTCAGCCCGACGGTGAGCACCTCCGCCTGCCCGCCCACCTGCCCCACCCACAGCTCCAGCTCGCCGGCCGACCTGGCCACCGACCTGTTCAGCCACTTCCTGCAGCAGGATGCGAAATACAATACGGTGGAGGTGGAGTACGACGTGACTAAGCGCTTCGGCGGCCATCTGGGCTACCGCTACACGGCGCGTGAGGTCAATGAAAGCGGCACCACGTTCGCCGACGAACTCTTCTACCCCACGCTTCCCAACCGGGGCGACTGCGCCACGGTGGCGCTCAATGCCGACGGCACCTGCAGCTTCTCCGGGGTCACCGAGAGCGAAGCGGACAGCGTGGACATTCACCAGCATGCGGGAATTTTCGGGGTGTGGGCGCATCCCAGCGACGCCCTGCGGGTGAACTTCGACACCGAGATCATGTCGGCCGATAACGCGCTGACCCGCATCTCGCCCCGCAACCTGCAGCGCTACAAGGGCCGGGCGCAGTACAAGCCCGCGCCCTGGATGAATGTCTCGGGCACGGTGAATGTGCTCGAGAGCCGCGACAACGTGCCTGACACCCTGCACCGGGAGCACGACCGCAACTACGGCTTCGCGCTCCTCATGACTCCCCGCCCGCGCTTCGGGGTGGACCTGGGCTATAACTACGACGACATTTTCTCGACCACCAACATCTGTTACGTGATCACCAGCTCACCGCCGGCCAACTCGGCGTTTTGTTCCTCGGGCACGCCCTATCTTTCCGCGGTTTCGCTCTATACCAACAAGATCAATTTCGGCTACGCCAATTTCATGATCAAGCCGGTGAAGCGGACCACGCTCAACCTGGGCTACAACCTGACCAGCACCAGCGGAACTACGCTCATCCTGGGGCCCACGCCCAACACGCTGGGCCCGCTGGGCTTCAACTTCCACAAGCCGACGGCTTCGGTGGATATCGAACTGGCCAAGGGTTTGACCTGGCGCACGGGCTGGAACTATTACGACTACAACGAGAAATCAATCGCCTATCCGCTGCCGCCACGCGATTTTCAGAGCAATTCGGCCACGCTGTCTATCGTGTATGCCTTCTGAAATTCCGGCCGGGGTTTCGCCGGAAGGAGGGATCCGGTATTGAGGAGAAAGACATGAGAAACAAGACAAAGACGACCTGGCTTTTGGCAGGAGTGCTTCTTGTGTGGATGGCAGGAGGAACCTCTCTCGCGGCCCAGGACTCGGGGGCCACTTACAAATCCAAGTGCGCCATGTGCCACGGCGCCGACGGCAAAGGCGATACCCCGATGGCGAAGCGACTGGGGGTGCGCAGCTTCTCTTCGCCAGAGGTGCAGAAAGAGAGCGATGCCGAGCTGATCCAGATCACAACGGACGGCAAGAACAAAATGCCGGGCTATGGGAAAAGCCTGAAGGAGACGGAAATCAAGGGGCTGGTCGCCTATATTCGCGAACTGGCCAAGAAGTAAAAGGGTGTTAACTGGGGCGGCTTTCCCTGCTCTTGAGGGGACTGAGGGGGGTGGGAAAGCCGCTATATTCCGGGGCGGAGGGGAGTCTGCCTCCGAGTGGTGGATGGCTCACGTTGGTCAACGCCTCCGACGGGGGAAGGGCGTAAAGTACGCCTGACCGGAAGGGGAGGGGAGCTTTGATCGCGTCGGCATGAGCAGGAACGAAGGGAAAGCCCAGGGTTCTGGGAGCTTACAATCGAGCCGCGCCTCGCGTGAAAGCGAGAGCCGGGAAAGGTGGCGCTCGCTGGTGGCAGCAGTCTGCCTGCTGCTGGCCGCGATGCTCTGGCCCGCGCTGTTGTGGGCTGCGCAAAAGCCGGCGCCAAGGCCGAGCAACGAAGACTGCCTCGCCTGCCACGGCGATCCCGGTTTGACGACGGAAGTGAACGGTAAGACCGCCAGCCTCTATGTCAACCCAGAGAAGTTCAAGAACTCTCTCCACGGCGGCATGTTTACCTGCGTGGATTGCCACAGCGACATCAAGAGCGCTCCGCATGAGCACATGCCCGCCCAGGTGAACTGCTCCAGTTGCCATGCGCAGGAACAGGCCGACTACGAGCGCAGCGTGCACGCCAGGGCGCGCGCCAAAGGAGACCTGCGCGCCGCCACTTGCACAGATTGCCACGGCAGCCCACATGAACTGCTGGCGGTAAGCGATCCCCAATCACGGGTAAGCCACCTCAACATTCCAGCCACCTGCGGCTCCTGCCACGGGCAGAAATTCGTGATGCAGGCGAGCGGCAACAGCACGCAGCCGTTTTTCTCCTATCAGGAGAGCGTGCATGGCCGGGCGGTCGCGGCCGGTTCAGAAAAGGCTGCGGTCTGCACCGACTGTCACGGCGTGCATGCGATCTTGTCGGCGGCTGATTCGCAGTCTTCGATCTTCAAGTTCAACGTGCCGGCCACCTGCGGAAGGTGCCACACCGCCATTGACCAGGAGTTCATGCAAAGCATCCACGGGCAGGCGGTGGCGCGCGGCAACTGGCAGGCGCCGGTGTGTACCGACTGCCACGGGATTCACACCATCAAGTCTCATCTCAATCCCAGCTCTTCGGTCTCGCCGCAGAATTTGGCGCGGGTGACCTGCGCGCGTTGCCATGAAGGCATGCGCCTGACGAGCGAGTTCGGCGTACCTGGGGGGCGGGTTGCCACGTACCTGGAAAGCTACCACGGCCTGGCCTCAGAGTTAGGCTCGACGGTGGTGGCGAATTGCGCCAGTTGCCACGGGGTGCACAACATTCTGCCTTCGAGCGATCCGCGCTCGACTATCTATCCTGGCAATCTGGTGAAGACCTGCGGCCAGTGCCATCCCGGGGTGACAGAAAAGTTCGTCTCCGCCAAGGTGCATGTGGATGCCCCGCTCTCCGCCGATATGGGCAGCATCGCGGTGCGCTGGATCCGGCGTTTTTACCTCAGCCTGATCGGGCTGGTGATCGGCGGCATGCTGCTGCATAACGCCATCATCTGGCGCTACAAGACGGTAATGCGGGCGCGCGAGCACCCGCGCACAGTGGTCCGCCTGAGCCTGAATCAGAGGACGCAGCACCTGCTGCTGCTGAGCAGCTTCATCGTGCTGGTGCTCACCGGCTTCGCCCTGAAGTTTCCGGATTCCTGGTTCGCCAACCTGCTGGGCATGGGCGAGCATGTGCGCCGCCTTACCCACCGGGCAGCGGCGGTGGTGCTGATCGGCAGCAGCTTGTACCACATTGTTTACCTCGGCTACAGCCGCGAAGGGCGGCGCTCCTTCCGCGACATTCTGCCAACCCTGCAGGACGTGACCGGTTGCTGGCACAACCTGCTCTACTATCTCGGCCTGCGCGCGCAGAAGCCAGAGTTCGGCCGCTTCAACTACGCGGAGAAGGCCGAGTACTGGGCCCTGGTGTGGGGCGTGATCGTGATGGCCACCACCGGCCTGATGCTGTGGGCGAAGGTGGCAGTGGGCAACCATCTGCCGCGCTGGTGGCTGGATGCGGCCACGGCCGTGCATTACTACGAGGCAGTGCTGGCGACGCTGGCCATCGTGGTCTGGCATTTCTACCAGGTCTTTTTCGATCCGGATGTCTATCCCATGAACTGGGCCTGGTGGAACGGCCGCATGCCGGTCGAGCTCTACCACGAGGAACATGGCCTGGATGCGGCGACGCTGGAAGCGGCTATGAGGGCTGAGCCGGGAGAAGATCCAGCAAACACCGCTGCAGGACCGGAAGGCGCGGTGCAAACCGGCACTGAGGCGAAGACGCAAGCCGAGGAACACCTGCAAAAACCGGAGAAGGAGAAGCCGGAACCATGAGTACTGAATCACCCTCTGCTCCCGCGGGGCGGCGCCTGCGGCGCCTCCTGCAAAACCCCATCAGCCTGGCGGGCGTCGCGCTGGCGCTGGTGAGCCTGGCGAACATATTTTTCTTCTCTCTGGTGGATTTCATCTCCACCAAAGCCAGCCCCTACATCGGCATTCTGGCCTACATGGTGGCGCCCGGCTTTCTGATCTTCAGTCTTCTGCTGATCGCCGTGGGGGTGGTCTGGGACCGCCGCCGCAAACTGGCGTCTGGGGCCGAGGAAGCTCCACGCTACCCACGGATTGACCTCAACGATCCCGGGCAGCGCAGCGGCGTGATTTTTTTCGGCAGCTTCCTGCTGGCGTTCTTCATGCTGAGCGCCGCCGGCAGCTACAAGGCCTACGAATTCACCGATTCGGTGCGCTTCTGCGGCCAGACCTGCCACACGGTAATGCATCCGGAATTCACCGCCTACAGCTACTCGCCGCACGCGCGCGTGGCCTGCGTGGAGTGCCATGTGGGGGCGGGGGCCACCTGGTACGTGAAATCGAAACTCTCGGGCGCGCGGCAGGTGGTGAACACGATTTTCGACACCTACCCCCGTCCGATTCCCACCCCGGTGCACGATCTGCGCCCCGCGCAGGAAACCTGCGAGGCCTGCCACTGGCCGGAAAAATTCTACGGGGCGCAACTCAAAGTATTTACCCACTACGCCAGCGACGAGAACAACACGCCTCGGGAGATAACGCTGCTGATCAAGACCGGGGGTGGCAATCCCGCCACCGGCGCGCCCGAAGGCATTCACTGGCACATGAACATCGCCAATAAGATCACCTACGTGGCCGCGGACGAGGAGCGCCAGGTCATCCCCTACGTGCGGGTGGAGGACCGGCAGGGCCGGGTGACCGAGTACTACTCCAAAGACGCTAAAATGACAAAGGAGCAGATTGCGGCGGCGCCCAAGCGGCGCATGGATTGCGTGGACTGCCACAACCGGCCTACTCACATCTACACCGCCCCGGACCGTGCGGTGGACGATTCCCTGGCGGCCCACCGCCTGGACGCCTCGCTGCCTTACCTGAAGCAGCAGGCGGTCGCTGCCCTGACTGGGAAGTACGCAACGACCCCGGAGGCCTTACAGGGGATCGCGAAATCGCTGGAAGACTTCTACGAGAGCAAGTACCCCGCGCTGGCCAAGAGCAAGCAACTGGAAATCGACGATTCCATCAAGGAAGTGCAAGCCATCTTTCAACGCACAACCTTTCCCGAGATGAAGGTCAACTGGCAGACGCATCCCAACAATCTGGGGCACTACTACTTCGTGGGATGTTTCCGCTGCCATGACGGCCAGCACGTAAGCGCCGAAGGCAAGGTCGTTCCCAAAGGCTGCGACACCTGCCACACGGTGCTGAACCAGGAAGAAGGCAAAGTGGCCTTAATGACCACCGAGCCGCGCACCTTCCAGCATCCGGTGGATATCGGCGACCTGACGCAGGTGAATTGCAGCGACTGCCACAGCGGTGGGGCGAGCCCATAGGCCGCGGCAAATTCAGGCAGGAGCTCAAGAGGGTTCTGGGCGCGCCGCACACGAAGCCGGCAGGCTCAGGAGTTCAGCATTCTTTCCAGCGCGGCCTTGTTGCGGATGACCAGGGTGGAACCCTTCAACTGCAGGAACTGCTTCTTCTTGAATTCGGAAAAAAGCCGGCTGACAGTTTCGCGCGACGTGCCAATCATTTCCGCGATCTCTTCGTGGGTAAGAGTCAATTTCACGTGCGACCCGTCGCCTGTTTTAGTCTCCGACGACCAGCTGAGCAGCAGCTTGGCGAATTTTTCGGAGGGTGAGGTCGCCAGGCCCAGGGTGCGAATTTCCTCGTAAGCGGTGTAGTAGTTGCGGCTGAGCAGTTCCGCCACTCGCACGGCGACGTCGCCATGCTCGCGCAGGAAGTGCAAAAGAGCGTCACGGGCGATGAAGTTGGCCTGCCCCGGCTCGATCATTTCAGCAGTGACTTCATAAGGCCGGTTAGAGATGGTGGCGTTCAGCCCCAGCACATCTCCGGGCTCGGAAATCTTGGTAATGATGGTCTTACCTTCGCGGGAAGACGTGGAGAGCTTGACTTTGCCCGCGCACAGCACAAAAACCCCGCGCGGCAACTGTCCCTCAATGAACAGCATGGCGGACTTGGGATAGACCGCCGTGGATTTGATTTCGTTTAATTTCTGCAGCGCCGGCAGGTGCAGATTGCAAAAAAGATGTTCTTCCCGCACCGGGCAGGTCAGGCAGTTATCAATGATATTGAGACCGTAAGGAGCGCGCATCACGGCCCCCCTTTGCTATTCCACCTGCGGAATTGTAGCACTTTCTGCGGTGTGATCAGTATCACGAAAAGCCGTGACGCGCGGCACCGTAGCCCGGCCCGGCGACGCAGAAAATGCAAGCTAAGGAGAAGCACGGAGCTGCCGGATGAGGGAGCAGGCAGCCAGGGGATGACAAGGAGGCTCTTATGGGCGCGGCAATTCAATCACCAGAATCCGAAGTGGGGCAGGCGGAGACTGCCAGGCAGCCGGCCCTGGTGCACAAGCCGGCAATGGAATGGAAGCCATTGTTTTCAGACTGTTTGCTGGAAGGGGGCGGCATGCAGCGCCGCCGCCGGAGCTTCTCGACTGCAGTTTCGTTCTCTTTTCAGGCAGTGCTGGTGGCAGTTGCCCTGATCGTTCCTCTGATGTTTACCTCGGAACTGCCGCGGCAGCAATTGCTGACTTTTCTGGTGGCGCCGCCACCACCGCCGCCGCCTCCGCCGCCAGCCGCGGCCCCGGTGAAGATCGTGCGCCAGATGCAGAGCGACATCATGAATGGGGAATTGAGAACGCCGGCGCGAATCCCTTCGAAGGTGCAGATGATCAAGGAAGAAGCGGCGCCGCCCCCGTTGACCACAGGTGAGGGCGTGGTCGGAGGAGTTCCGGGCGGAGTGCCGGGTGGACAGTTGGGGGGAGTGATTGGCGGAATCATCAGCTCGACCTCCCATCTGAACGTGCCCAAGCTGGTTAAGCCCACGCCGCAGCGTATCCGCATCTCGCAGGGCGTGACCGCCGGGCTCCTGGTCCACAAGATTGAGCCCATTTACCCGACACTGGCCCGCCAGGCGCGCATTCAGGGCCAGGTGCTGCTCTCGGCCATCATTTCCAAAGAAGGAGCGATCGAGAATTTGCAGGTGGTGCGGGGCCATCCCATGCTGGTGCCGGCGGCCATTGAGGCGGTCAAGCAATGGCGTTATCGGCCATATCTGCTCAACGGGCAGCCGGTGGAAGTGGAAACGGAAATCATTGTGACCTTTACCTTGTCGTGAGGATTAGTCCGGGGATAGTTGTTTCAAATTTCAAAATAAACGAGGAGCTTTTGACTATGATGGGCGAACAATACCATCACCGCGCCCTGGCATGGTGGACGTCAGGCCAGACCGGGCTGACGCAATCCAGTTCCGCGCCTACCGCAATTCACTTTACCGCCCCAGCCGAGTTCGGCGGCCTGGAGGGGAGATGGACGCCCGAGGACCTGCTGCTCAGCGCCCTGGCCAGTTGCTTTACTACCACCTTCCATCGGCTGGCCGCGTATGCCAAGCTGGAGTACCTGGATCTGGAAGTGGAGGCTGAAGGTACGACGGAAAAAGCCGATTCAGGATATAAGTTCGGGGGCATCAGCCTCTGCGCGCGCGTGAGGGTTCCGAACGAAGACGCGCGGGAGCAGGCCACGACCGTGCTGGAAAAAGCCGAGTCGCTGTGCCTGGTCTCACGCGCGCTGGCGAGCCCGCCGATCTTTCAATTGCGGGTCGAAGTGGGTAAGGGTCAGCCGGTAGCATAAGAATCGGCGAGGCCCGAGGGGAAGAGGAATGTCTTTAGCTAAGCCGGAGGCCGTACCCCTGCCGCCACAAGATTCGGCGCTGCCCGGCGCCGGCTCTCGCAGCAGCCTGGACTCGCTATTCAGCCCCCGCTCGGTGGCTGTGATCGGGGCCACCGACCGCGAAGGTACCGTCGGCCGTACGGTACTGCTGAACCTGGCGCATAGCCCACTCCAGGCCACGGTGTATGCCGTCAACCCCAAGCACTCCGAGATTCTGGGGGTCAAGGCGTACAAGAGCATCAGCGCGATTCCAAAGAAGGTGGATCTGGCGGTGGTGTGCACGCCGGCGGCGACCGTGCCCGGCTTGATTGGTGAGTGCATGGAGGCCGGGGTGAGATCGGCGGTGGTGATTTCTGCTGGATTCAAGGAGCATGGCGAGCAGGGCGCGGCACTGGAAAAACAGGTGCAGGAGCAATTGCGCCGCGGCTCCATGCGCCTGATCGGCCCCAACTGCCTGGGCGTGATGAATCCCGTGGTCGGCTTGAACGCCACCTTCGCGAAAGATTTGGCGCGGCCGGGTAATGTCGCTTTTTTGGGGCAAAGCGGCGCCCTCATCACCGCCGTGCTCGACTGGAGCGCGCGTGAGCAGGTCGGCTTCAGCGCAGTTGTTTCTACCGGCTCGATGCTGGATGTTGGCTGGGGCGATTTGATCTATTACTTCGGCGATGACCCGCACACCAAGAGCATTCTGCTTTACATGGAATCGGTGGGCGACGCACGCTCTTTTCTTTCTGCCGCGCGCGAAGTGGCGTTGAGCAAGCCCATTATCGTAATCAAAGCGGGCCGCTCGGAAGCTGCTTCGCGCGCCGCGGCCTCCCATACCGGGGCGCTGACGGGCAGCGATGAAGTGCTGGATGCGGCCTTTCGCCGCTCGGGCGTGCTGCGCGTACACAGCATCGCCGATCTGTTTTACACGGCGGAGGTTCTGGGAAAACAGCCGCGGCCAAAAGGGCCGCGGCTCACCATTCTGACCAATGCCGGCGGTCCCGGCGTGCTGGCTACGGATTCGCTGGTGGCCAATGGAGGAGCGCTGGCAAGCCTTTCGGAGCAGACGGTGGAAGCGCTCAACGGCATTCTGCCGCCACATTGGAGCCACAACAATCCGATTGACATTTTGGGGGATGCGGATCCGCAACGCTATGCAAGCGCGATTGAAATTGCCGCCAAAGATCCTAACAGCGATGGGCTGCTGGTGGTGCTGACACCGCAGGGCATGACCGATCCGACCGCGGTCGCAGAAGGCCTGAAGCCGTATGCCAAAGGTTTGGGCAAGCCGCTGCTGGCCAGCTGGATGGGAGGCACGAGCATCGCCGCCGGCGAAGCAGCTTTGAATGCCGCCGGCATTCCCACCTTTCCCTATCCCGACACCGCCGCCCGCGCCTTCACCTATATGTGGCGCTACCAGTACAACCTGCGCGCCCTGTACGAAACCCCGGTGCTGACCAGCACTCCGGAATTCAACCTTGCGGCCCGCGGCCAGGCCACAGCCATCATTCAGGACGCCCGTAACCGGGGCCGGGTTTTGCTGAACGAGTTCGAATCGAAGCAGTTGCTCTCGGTGTATGGCGTGCCCACGGTTGAAACGCAGATTGCGCGCAGTGAAGACGACGCGGTGAAACGGGCCGCGCGCATCGGCTATCCCGTGGTGCTGAAGATCTTTTCCGAAACCATCACCCACAAGACCGATGTTGGCGGCGTGAAGCTGAATCTGGCCGAGGAAGCGGCGGTGCGCTCCGCTTACCAGGCGATCAAGAAATCGGTCACCGAAAAAGCCGGGCCCGAGCACTTCTCCGGAGTCACCGTGCAGCCCATGGTCAAAATGGATGGCTACGAATTGATTCTGGGCGCCAGCGTGGACCCGCAATTTGGCCCGGTTGTCTTGTTCGGCTCCGGTGGCCAGCTGGTCGAGGTCTATCGCGACCGGGCGCTGGCCCTGCCGCCACTGAATACCACCCTGGCGCAGCGCCTCATGGAGCAGACCCAGATCTTCAAAGCGCTGAAGGGAGTTCGCGGAAGAAAGCCGGTAAATCTGGCCGCGCTGGAAAGCCTGCTGGTGCGCTTCAGCCAGTTGGTGGTGGAGCAGCCGTGGATTTCCGAAATTGACATCAACCCTTTGCTGGCCTCACCCGATCGCCTCCTGGCCCTGGATGCGCGAGTGGTCTTGCTCGACCCTTCACTCAAGCCGGAGCAGCTGCCCAAGCCCGCCATCCGGCCATACCCCACGCAATATGTATGGCCGTTCACCCTGCGCGACAGCAGCCAGATCATGATTCGCCCCATTCGCCCGGAAGACGAACCGCTGATGGTGGATTTTCATCACAAGCTTTCCGACCGGACGGTTTACTTGCGTTATTTCTATTCCCTGAGCCTGGGCGCGCGCACCGCGCATGAGCGCCTGGCCCGCACCTGCTTTGGCGACTATGACCGGGAGATGGCGTTGGTGGCCGACCGCGAAAATCCGCAAACCGGGGAACATGAAATTCTGGGCGTCGGCCGCTTGAGCCGCCAGCACGAAAAAAACGAGGCTGAGGTTGCGATCCTGGTGTGCGACCGCTGCCAAGGCAAGGGCCTGGGGTTGGAACTGCTGCGCCGGCTGGTGCAAGTTGCGCGGGAAGAAAAACTGCAAAGGGTGCGCGGTGAAATGCTGCAAGATAACGTCGCCATGCAGGCCATTCTCCGCAAACTAGGCTTCGTCTTCCAGCCGCGCGACCTCTCGGAATCGGTCCGGGCCGTGCTCGAGCTCTGATCCCGCCGGGATTCTGCTTTCCCACTTCGGAAAACGCCTTGTGACGCCCGTCACATACCCCTGTGAATTGAATTCCCGACATTCCCTGCGGCTGTAGGCATTATGGAGCTGTACGCTGCCGATGGGGTGAAAGAGCCAGGATGGCCGCCGAGTACAGGGGGGTTTCATGAAGCGCAAGTTCAAGACCATGGACGCTAACGAAGCCGTGGCCAATGTCGCCTACCGCGTCAATGAAGTGATTGCCATTTATCCCATTACTCCGTCCTCGACCATGGGCGAGTGGGCCGATCAATGGTCTTCGGAGGGCGTCCCCAACATCTGGGGCACCGTGCCGCACGTGGTCGAGATGCAAAGCGAGGGCGGGGCGGCGGGAGCGGTGCACGGGGCGCTGCAAACCGGGTCGCTGGCGACCACTTTCACGGCGTCCCAGGGGCTGCTGCTGATGATTCCCAACATGAACAAGATTGCCGGCGAGCTCACGCCGACGGCTTTTCATGTTTCAGCCCGCACCCTGGCCACCCATGCGCTCTCTATCTTTGGCGACCATTCTGACGTAATGCTTTGCCGGCCCACGGGTTACGCCATGCTGTGCTCGAACTCGGTGCAGGAAGCCATGGATTTCGCGCTGATCGCGCACGCTGCTTCGCTCGAATCCCGCATTCCTTTCATTCATTTCTTCGACGGCTTCCGGACTTCGCACGAAGTCAACAAGATCGAAATGTTGAGCGAAGATGACATGCGGGCGCTGATCAACATGGATCGGGTACTCGAGCACCGTCAGCGCGCGCTGTCGCCGGACCATCCGGTGCTGCGGGGCACGGCACAGAACCCGGATGTCTTTTTCCAGATACGCGAGGCCTGCAATCCCTACTACGAGGCCTGCCCCGCCAGGGTGCAGGCAGTGATGGACAAGCTTGCCGAGAGGGTGGGCCGCTCCTACCATCTCTTTGATTATGTTGGCGCAGGCGATGCCGAGCGCGTAATCATCATGATGGGATCGGGAGCCGAAGCCGCTGAAGAGACCGTCGAATACCTCAATGCCGGTGGCGAGAAGGTCGGATTGCTGAAGGTCCGCTTGTACCGGCCATTTTCCGTGCAGGCTTTCTTCCAGGCCTTACCGGCCAGCGTTCGCAAGATTGCCGTGCTCGACCGCACCAAGGAGTCGGGCGCGATTGGCGAGCCGCTTTATCTCGATGTGGTGAATGCGATCCATGAGGGGCTCAAGCACGGCTGCGGCCAGCTGAAGCAGGCTCCGCTGATCGTCGGCGGCCGCTATGGCCTTTCCTCGAAAGAATTTACTCCGGCGATGGTCAAGGCTGTATTCGATAATCTCTCGGCGGCGCAAGCGAAAGAGCACTTCACGATCGGTATTGAAGACGACGTCAGTCACAGCAGCCTGAAGTACGATCCGGAATTTTCGGTCGAGCCGGAAAGTGTAGTGCGAGCCATGTTCTACGGCCTGGGAGCGGACGGCACCGTAGGGGCGAACAAGAATTCCATCAAAATCATCGGCGAGAATACCGAAAACTACGCGCAGGGGTATTTTGTTTATGACTCGAAGAAGTCCGGGGCGATGACGGTTTCGCACCTGCGCTTCGGACCGAAGCCGATCCGCTCCTCCTACCTGGTTTCCAGGGCCAACTTCGTGGCCTGCCATCAATGGATTTTCCTGGAGCGCTACGACCTGCTGAGCACGCTGGTGCCGGGGGGCGTTTTCCTGCTTAACAGTCCGTTCGGCCCCAATGAGGTCTGGGAGCACCTGCCGCGTGAAGTGCAACAACAGCTGCTTGCAAAGCGAGCGAAGTTTTATGTCATAGATGCCTACCAGGTGGCGCGCGATACCGGCATGGGCTCGCGGATGAACACGATCATGCAAGTCTGCTTCTTCGCGATCTCAAAGGTCCTGCCGCGAGAAGAAGCGATCGAGGCCATTCGCCAATCCATTCGCGATACTTACGGCCGCAAGGGCGAGGAGATCGTGAAGCGCAACATGCTAGCGGTGGATGAGACCTTGTCGCATTTGTTTGAGGTCAAGATTCCCGATGCGGCAACAAGCCGGATCACCATGCCGGCGCCCTTTGCGCCAGAAGCGCCGGCATTTGAGAGGAACGTGCTGGGAGAAATCTATGCCGGCCGCGGCGACGCGCTGCCGGTGAGCGCCTTTTCTCCCGACGGAACCTTTCCCACCGGCACGGCGAAATGGGAAAAGCGCAATATTGCGCTGGAAATTCCCGCCTGGGATGAGAAGGTCTGCATCCAGTGCGGCAAGTGCGCCATGGTGTGCCCGCATGCAGTAATCCGCATCAAGGTTTATGACTCCAAGAATCTCGACGGTGCGCCGAAGACCTTCAAGTCCACCGAAGCCCGCGACAAGGAATTTCACGGGTTGAAATTTACCATTCAAGTTGCCCCCGAAGATTGCACCGGTTGCGGCATCTGCGTGGATATCTGCCCGGCGAAGAACAAGAGCGAGACCCGGCTGAAGGCCATCAACATGATGCCGCAGCCGCCTCTGCGCGCCGCGGAAAGCGAGAACTGGAAATTCTTTCTCGAGCTGCCGGAACTCGACCGCCGCCAGATCAAAGTGGGGGCGATCCGCCAGCAGCAGATCCAGGAGCCGCTGTTCGAATTCTCCGGGGCCTGTTCCGGCTGCGGCGAGACGCCCTATCTCAAGCTGGTCTCGCAGCTTTTCGGTGATCGCGCAGTGGTGGCCAATGCCACCGGATGTTCCTCTATTTACGGCGGCAACCTGCCGACTACTCCCTGGGCCAAGAACAAAGACGGCCGCGGCCCGGCTTGGTCGAACTCTCTTTTCGAAGATAACGCCGAATTCGGCCTGGGCTTCCGCGTTTCCATTGACAAGCAGACCGAGTACGCACAGGAGTTGGTGCGCCGTCTGGCAGGATCCATCGGGGAAGAGTTCGCCACGGCGCTGGTGACTGCTCCCCAGAAAGACGAGGCAGAAATTTTCGAGCAACGTGAGCGCGTGGACCTGCTGAAAGAAAAGCTGAAGAGCCTGGACTCGACGGAGGCGAGACAGCTTTCGGCGGTGGCTGACATGCTGGTGAAAAAGAGCGTCTGGATCGTGGGGGGTGATGGCTGGGCCTACGACATCGGTTACGGCGGCCTGGACCACGTGCTGGCCAGCGGCCGCAACGTCAACATTCTGGTGCTCGATACCGAAGTGTACTCGAACACCGGAGGGCAGGCTTCCAAGTCCACTCCGCGCGCGGCGGTCGCCAAATTTGCCGCCGGCGGCAAACCCGCGCCCAAGAAGGACCTTGGCCTGATGGCCATGAGCTACGGCAATGTTTATGTGGCCAGCGTGGCCATGGGAGCCAAGGACGAGCACACGCTCAGAGCATTTCTTGAGGCGGAGGCTTACAACGGCCCGAGCATCATCATCGCCTATTCGCACTGCATTGCCCACGGCATCAACATGACGACCGCCATGAGCGATCAGAAAATGGCCGTAGATTCCGGCCAGTGGCTGCTCTACCGCTATCATCCCGAGCGTGGTGCGGCCGGCGAGAATCCGCTGATGCTGGATTCGCGCGCCCCCACCCGCAAGGTGCAGGACTTCATGCTCATGGAAACGCGCTTCAAGATGCTGACCAAGAGCAGACCGGAAGACGCCAAGCGGCTGTGGCGCGAGGCCCAGCACGATGCCGACACCCGCTACCGGCTGTACGAGTACCTGGCACAGCGAAAGCCGGTTGCAGAGGGCGCCAAAGCCGAGCGCCCGGCGCAGCCGGCTGCTTCCACGGCCCAAGATCAACCCAGCCTTGTGGGAAGCAAGTCGTAACTGTGAGGAGGAACCATGATTGACCTGACCACCACTTATCTTGGCTTGCAGTTGCGCACTCCGCTGGTGGCCTCGGCGTCACCGCTTTCGCAGGAGCTCGATGGCATTCGCCGGCTTGAGGATTCGGGCGCCTCCGCAGTTGTGCTCTATTCGCTCTTCGAGGAGCAGTTGCGCCAGGAAAGCCTGGAGCTGGACTATCACCTCTCCGCGGGCACGGAGAGTTTTGCGGAATCGCTGACTTACTTTCCTCAGGCCAGCGAATTCCGCCTGGGGCCGGAAGGCTATCTAAATCACATCCGGCGCGCCAAGGAGGCGGTGTCCGTCCCGATTATTGCCAGCCTCAACGGGGCCACCCCGGGCGGTTGGACCGAATATGCCAGGCAAATCGAAGAGGCAGGCGCCGACGCTCTCGAGTGCAACATCTACTTCCTGCCGACCGACACCGAGCTTCCCGGCGCGGAGGTCGAACGCCAGTATCGCGACATTGTGATGGCGGTGAAGTCAGCCGTTTCCATTCCAGTGGCGGTGAAGCTCAGCCCATTCTTCAGCAACATGGCGTACATGGCGCGAAAGCTGGATAAGGCGGGCGCGAACGCATTGGTTCTGTTCAATCGCTTCTACCAGCCGGATATTGATCTGGCAGAGCTCGAGATCAAGCCCAATGTGCTGCTCAGTACTCCGCAGGCCCTGCGCCTGCCGCTGACCTGGATTGGCATACTATACGGGCGGCTGAAAGCAGACCTCGCCGCGACCGGCGGACTCCATGGATCGGAGGACGTAATCAAGCTGCTCATGGTCGGCGCGAGCGTTACCATGATGTGCTCGGCCCTGCTGCGCAATGGAGTCGGATATCTTGGCGTGGTCGAACATGGAGTGCGCGACTGGATGGAGGAGCATGAGTACGAATCGGTTCGCCAGATGCGTGGCAGTATGAGCCAGCTGCGTTGCCCTGATCCTTCCGCTTTCGAGCGCGCCCAGTACATGCGCGCCGTCAAGGGCATGCAGCATGTGCACTTTGGCGACGGCGAGCGTATGCACCGCTAGCCGCCCTCGAATTCCAGATCCCGGCGAATCTGCAAGATGGAAGCACCTGCGACCATAGAACGGCCGGACCTTGCGGTTGTTTCTGATACGCGGCGCCGTGCCTTGATCATGCCCCGCGAGCACGGAGCGTGGGGAATTCTGCTGGTGCCGCTGGCCACGGGCATCGCCGTCGGCCGGACGCACGCAGGCCGCGGCTTGCCCCTGCTTCCCCTCACCATCGCCACCATTGCCTTGTTCTGGGCTCGCACCCCGCTGGAAAGCTTGTCGGGCGCCGGCCCCATGCGCGCCTCCTCTCACGACGAACGACGCATCGCAGCCCGAGTCGCGCTTGCTTTCTTATCGCTGGCCGCGACGGCATTGGCCGTGCTCTTCCGGCTGGGCGGCAGCCTCCAAGTCCTGTGGCTGGGAGCCGCTGCCGGGCTGGCCTTTGCCCTTCAGGGGCTGATCAACAAATTCCGCAGGAGCGCCCGGCTCAGCGCCCAGTTGATTGGGGCGGCCGGATTGTCTGTGACTGCTCCTGCCGCTTACTGCGTGGCCATTGGTAAGGTTGACGCCACTGCTGCCGCTCTTTGGCTGCTTAACTGGATGTTTGCGGCCAACCAGATAAGCTTTGTTCAGTTGAGAATTCACGGCGCCAAGCTGCGGCCTCACGAAAAGCTCGCGCGCGGCTGGCCGTTTGTTGCCGGACATCTGGCCGCCGCCATTGTTCTCGGGTTGGCCTGCTATCTTGGTCTGTTGCCCTGGTTCACCTTGATAGCATTTGTTCCGGTTCTGGTGCGCGGCATGATCTGGCTGGCGCAAGAGCCGCGGCCTCTCGCCATCCATCGCCTGGGGTGGACGGAGTTGGGTCATGCAATTGCCTTTGGAGTTCTTCTGGTCACGGGATTTCTCTTGGCGCATTAGGCCAGGGGGTGGCCTGCAAGCAGATACTGCTGACAATGCAAGCGGAGCCGGGAATTCATTCCGCCACCGCCAAAGCAACTCCTGATGTAAACTTTTGTGCGCGCCCGCGGGCGGTCCTGTACCGAGAGCGGGACCAGAATGGGACTACACCTGACCGGGACACGCCATTCCAGCACTTCGGAAACCTCCTCAGGCAGACTCGTGCCGCTGCTGCTGGCGGCATGGTTCGGAATTGCAGCCGGCTTGGTTGAAGGCCTGGGATTGCTTCTGTTTCAGCGAATCGATTGGCGCCAGTGGGGCGTGACGATCCACGTCTCAACGCCCATCTTGTGGATTTCCCCGCTCGTAGATCTAGCGGTTTTTCTCTCCATTGCCGCCGGGCTCATGTTGGGTTCGCGGCTGTGGCGCGGCCTCCCCGTGTTCCAGGCCGCGGTGTTTTTCTTTGTCAGCCTTACGGTTTACGACTGGCTGCTGGTTCCTCGGCGCCTTTACCACAGCGCCTGCTTTTTGTTGGCGGTAGGGCTGGGGACATTCTTATCTCAGCGCGCGAAGCGCTATGAGGCTCCAATTGCCGGCCCAGTACGGCGTAGTCTGCCCGTTCTGGTCACGATATTCGTTGCGGTGTTAATAGCTGTGCCCTGCAGCCGCAGGTTTCAGGAACACCGCGCATTGGCGGCGCTGCCGGCGGCCAAACCCGGCTCCCCCAACGTGCTGGTGATTATCGTTGACACGCTGCGTGCCGATCATGTCTCCGCATACGGCTACTCCCGCGAAACTACCCCCAATATAGATCGGCTGGCGCGCGAGGGCGTTTTGTTTGAAAATGCCGTTTCCGCAACTTCCTGGACCTTTCCGGCGCACGTCTCGCTGCTAACGGGCAGCTACCCCTTTGAAGACGGCTTGGGCCGGGTCCCTCCCATGCCGCTTTGGAACGGCGGCAGACTTATCAAGTCTCCCATGATCGGAGAAGAGCTGGAACGAAGGGGATATCGTACCGCCGCCTTCTCAGCCAATCGGGTTTATTTCGACCGTGACCTTGGCTTTGGGCCGGGCTTCATCCATTTTGAGGATTACTTCTTTTCACCGGCAGATATGGTGAGCCGCACCGTCTTTGGCCGCGAATTTGTACGCTGGATCCTGCCTCACAACATTGTTTTGCGCCTGCTTGCCTGGCTGCACGTGGGCGGGGCTCTGGATTTCGATGCCGAGAGGTCGGGGGAGGCGTGGATGGTAAAAAGCCATCCCCCCCGAAAACGAGGAGAAGAGATTGACCGGGAAGTGCTGCATTGGATCGGGAACAGCCCACAAGCGCACCCTTTTTTTGCAGTCTTAAACTACTTTGATGTTCACTTTCCTTATGGCGGGCCGCCCTCGTACTCCAAGCCGGCATGGGGGCAAGACCAGCGCGGGGACCGCTACGACGACGGAGTAAAGTACGTTGACGATTGCATCGGCCGGCTGATGGCAGAACTGACACGGCGCGGTATGGGGCAAAACACTCTGGTCGTGATTGTCGGCGACCACGGAGAGATGCTGGGCGAGCATGGTCTGACAGGGCATGGCAAATCTTTATATTGGCCCCTTATCCATGTGCCGCTGATTTTCTGGTATCCCGGTCACATACCCGCGGGGGTCAGGGTCGCGCGGGTGGTCAGCAGCTCGTTTCTTCCCGTTACTCTGAGTTCCTGGCTGCCGGGTAAAATGCAGTGGCGGTTTCCCGGAGATTCGCTGGCAAACCTGTGGGCCAGCCCGTTGCCGGACAGTGACGGCACGGCGCTGGCCGAATTGTCATACAACGCCTTGGATCTCGACTTGAAGCACGAAGAGCAATTCCCTGTCCCCACCGACCTGCAAGGCGCTATGAGATCCGTCATCTCCGGGCGGTGGCACCTCATCATGCACAAGCAGTTGGGGAATCAGCTCTACGACTGGCAAAGCGATCCCAGTGAAGCGCACAACCTGATCAACGCTCCCCAGGGAGAGGAGATTGTGGGCAAGCTTACCAACGATCTGCTTGATTTGCTGGCGGGGCGGCAAATGGAGAAAGAGGGTATTGAGCAGGCGGTGAACCTGAACCCGAATGGCAGGACCCATATCGAATACGTGCGCAGCCTCACGGAGCCCGCCCGCGTGAACGATTACTACCTGCTGCATGCAAGTCCGGGAGCGGCGGTGACCCTCGAGGTGCACGACCTCAAGTCTGAGGGTGCGGGGGCTCTGGACTCAGTTCTGGCGGTGGAGGATGCCCAGGGGCGGATTCTATTGACCTGCCGCAACACCGAGGATGACCACCTGCCCTTGCCGGGCACCTCGGACGCTACGCCGGAAGCATTCGATGATGCCTGCGTGAATGATGACATCCGCCCGGGCGTGCAATCGGCTTCGCGTTTGCAGGTACGTGTGCCGGGCAGGGGCGAAGCCCCCGCGGATCTTTACATCCGGGTTTCTGATTGGAATGGCCGCTTCGCCGCCGCTGGCACCAGTTACCAGATCACGGCCGATGAGGCCGTTGAAGCGCCGGTTGCCGGCACGACACTGATGGGCCAAAAAAAGCTCAATTAGTCGTCAGAGTCCATCCTTAGGGTGGTAAGATCAGAAACAGCCTATTCCAGGGTGAAAATCTGCTTCCTGAGGGGACAAGCGATGCAGGTACTGCTGGCTTACTATGGCGGCCCAGATCAGATCATGACCGTTACCTCCGGCTTTGCCGGGGTGGTCGGGTTGCTGCTGATCTTCTGGAACAAAGTCGTCGCAGCATTCTTTCGAGTGGTGAGAATTTTCCGCCCAACTGCTTCCGATCCGGTGCCAGCTAAGGATGAGAACGAGACTCTGAAAGAGACTTCCTGATTCCAGGTCCGGTTCTTGCGTAAAAAAGTCATCGTTATAGGTCTGGATGGCCTCGAACCCAGCATCGTAGAAGCCATGCTGCGCCGGGGAGAACTGCCCAATCTGGCCAGAATTCAAACTTCCGGCGGTTACACCCGGCTCAAAACAACTTATCCTGCGCAAACTCCGGTGGCATGGTCTTCGTTCGCAACCGGAACCAATCCCGGCGGCCACGGAATTTTTGACTTCATCAGCCGCGACCCGCAGACCTATCAGCCCGACGCTGGCTTGAGCCGCTTCGAGCGCCCTAAGAGCGCCTTTGCCGCGCCCCGCGTGGTCAATCAACGCAGAGGCGTTGCTCTCTGGGAAGTGCTTACCAGGGCAGAAGTTCCCAGCACCGTTTTACGTTGCCCCTGCACTTTTCCACCCGAGGCTTTGAACGGACGTATGCTGGCGGGGGTAGGCGTGCCCGATATGCGCGGCAGCCAGAGCAAAGGCACCTTCTACACCCAGGATGCTTCCGTCTGCGCCCAGGAGAATGAGCAACTGGTGCGGCTTCCCGCGGGCCTGGACTTCAAGACTAACGTCATTGGCCCGCGCAACACCCGGCAATCACCGCCGTGGGATGCGCTCTGCGAGATTCACGTGCGCGTGGAGAAATCGGCGCGCAAGTTGCTGATCGAAACGGGAGGCGCACCCGCGAGGATTGAAGTCGCAGAAAAAAGCTGGAGCGAGTGGGTCCGCTTCAGGTTCAAGCTTTCGCTTCTGCAATCGGTAAGCGGAATTGCGCGCTTCTATGTGCGCCAACTTGAGCCGCACGTCGAGTTTTACCTTTCGGCGGTGAATTTTGATCCCGCAGCGCCGCTGTTTCCCGTTTCTTCTCCTGCTGCCTACGCCAAAGACCTGTCGGAAAGCATCGGGCTGTTTTCTACCCTCGGCATGGCGGAAGATCACAACGGTCTGAACAACGGCCGCCTTGATGAAGCCGCTTATCTCGAACATTGCAATCTGGTGCTGGGCGAGCGCGAGCGCATGGCGCGGTTTGAGCTGGACCGGTTCAACCAGGGCTTCTTCTTTATGCTCTACGATACGCCCGACCGCGTGCAGCACATGATGTGGCGCTTTCGCGACCGGGGGCATCCTGGTTTTCAGCGCGATTCTTCGCCGCGCTTTGCAACTCAGATCGAAAGCCATTACCAGCGCTGCGACGCCTTGCTCGCCCCGGCCCTGGAGAAAGTGGACGAAAACACTCTTGTGATTGTGCTTTCCGATCACGGCTTCAACAGCTTTCGCCGCGCCTTCGATACCAACACCTGGCTTTGGCA
The DNA here is from genome assembly GCA_035517775.1 of Terriglobales bacterium. GTDB lineage: Bacteria > Acidobacteriota > Terriglobia > Terriglobales > Acidobacteriaceae > DATIYF01. The sequence goes on along the minus strand of DATIYF010000102.1, from coordinate 30,166 downwards.
GAACGGCCTGCTCGCGCTGAAGGATGGCCGCCGGCCAAGCGAAGAGATGGGCGAAGGATTTCCGGCGGTGGACTGGTCCAAGACTTCCGCTTATGCCGTCGGCCTCGGAGGAATCTATCTGAATCTGAAAGGCCGCGAGGGCGCCGGCATTATCGAAGAGGGCGCCGAGGCTGACCGGGTTCGCCGCGCTATTCAGCAAGGCCTGGCGGAATTTCCCGACGCTGCCAGCCAAAAGCCCGCCGTGCGCAGCGTTTCGGGACGCGAGGAGCTATATTCTGGCGCCTTCGCTCACAACGCGCCTGATTTGCTGGTCAACTTCCACCCCGGCTTTCGTGTTTCCTGGGAGAGCGCCGTTGGCGGCTTTGCGCGTGAGTTGATCTCCGACAACACCCGCCGCTGGAGCGGCGATCACATCATTGATCCTGAGGCCGTGCCCGGAATTCTGTTCATGAGCCGGGCGGCTCGCCGCAATCAGGCTCGAATAATTGATCTCGCGCCCACTATTTTGAATTATCTTGGTGTGGCTGCGCCCGATTCCATGGAAGGCGCTTCACTGCTCTGAAATGAAAATTTGCATTCTAGGACTCGACTGCGCCGCGCCGGAAGTCGTCTTCGGCGACGAGCGCCTGGTGAACCTGCGCCGCCTCATGGACCTGGGCGTGTACGGCCGCCTACAAAGCGTGATTCCGCCCATCACCGTTCCGGCCTGGATGTGCATGAGCACAAGCCAGGACCCGGGTTCGCTCGGAGTTTACGGTTTCCGTAACCGCCTGGACCACTCCTACGACAAGCTCGGCTTTGCCAATTCCGCTTCCATCAAGGCTTTGGCCATGTGGGACCAGCTTGCGCGCGAGGGCAAGAAATCCATCATCGTTGGGGTCCCGCCCAACTATCCGCCGCGCCGTGTCAATGGCATCAGCATCGGCTGCTTTCTCACTCCTGATACCGTAAAAAACGACTTCACTCACCCCCCGGGCATCAAGGCCAAACTCACGGAACTCGTCGGCGAGTACCCCGTGGACGTAAAGAACTTCCGCACCGACCGCAAAGACTGGCTGAAAGAAGAAATTTTCCGCATGAGCCGCAAGCAGTGGCAGGTGGTGCACTGGCTGCTCAAGGAGCAGGAATGGGACTATTTCCACTTTGTGGATATCGGCCTCGACCGCATGCACCACGGCTTCTGGAATTATTTCGACAAGAAGCACATCCAGTATGTTCCCGGCAATCCTTACGAAAGCGCCATTCCCGAGTACTATCTCTGGCTGGACGAGCAAATCGGCGCCGCCCTCGAGTTGCTCGATAGCGAAACCGTCGTCCTGATAGTCTCCGATCACGGCGCGCAGCGCCTCGATGGCGGCTTCGCTATCAATGAGTGGCTGATCCAGCAGGGGCTGCTCACTCTGAACGAGTACCCGCAAGCGCTGACGCCTTTCGACAAGCTGAACGTCAACTGGAGCAAAACCAAAGTCTGGAGTGAAGGCGGCTACTACGCACGCATTTTCTTCAATGTGCAGGGCAGGGAGCCGCAGGGTGTAATTCCCGCCGCGGAATATGAGTCCTTCCAGAACGAGATGAAGTCGCGCCTGGAGGCGCTGCCCGATGACAAGGGCCAGCCGCTGAATTCGCTCGTTTTCAAACCCAAGGAGCTTTACCGCAACGTGCGCAACGTGGCGCCTGATCTCATCGTTCACTTCGGCGGCCTTTATTGGCGCTCCATCGGAACCGTTGGCCACGGCCGCGTGCACGTGCAGGAAAATGACACCGGCCCTGACGCCTGCAATCACGCCCAGTACGGCATGTTCATTCTCGCCGCGCCGAATTGCCCACTGAGCGGAGAATACGACGGCGCCCGCCTGCTCGATATAGCTCCCACTCTGCTCGATCTGGCCGGCTACGAGATTCCCGAGACCATGCAGGGCCGCTCCCTGGTTGCGGGAATGGAAAAGAAGCATCCGAGTTCGGGCGACGCCGAGGGCGAGCAGAAAATCCACGATCGCCTGGCCGGCCTGGGCTATATCTGAGCCGCGTTTCCAGAGTCGTGACTTACTGAGATTTCTTCTTCCGATGGAATAGCCCGGTGAACTTATCAATCACGGTAGATTTCGAATTGGAAGGCGAAGCATTCAACTTGTTGCTCAGCACCCCGGTCAGGGTGCTCTTCACCATGCCTTTGGCATCCGGAACAAAACTCGGCTTTGACGCCGTGCCGCGAATGAAAAACGGAATCACCAGGCCCTGATTGCCCAAATGCGCGAGCTGCGTGGCTGCCGTGGAAACGCTTCCCGTCAGGTTGGCGGTCATTTTGAAATCGAGTTCGCCGCCGGGGCTGATGGTCCCGCTGCCGGTAAGAACTCCAAAGGCCGGCACGGTCAAATTGATGTTCTCGCCGCGGGTTCCATCCGGCGCCACGCGCGCGTCGGCGCTGAAGTTCTGAATGCTGGTGTCGGAGCCGGTGTTTCCGCTGCCCCCAAGCTTCGAGATAGCCGAAAGTTTCGATCCCAGGTCAAAGCCCGCCAGCTTGGAGTTGGAGAGGCGAATGGGCCCGGTAACGATAGGATTATCCGCCGGACCGGTGATCGTCAGATTGGCGGAGAGGGTGCCGCCCCGCAGTTGTGAGCCCGAGGGCAAAACCACGCCCAACGCCGGCAGCATGGCTTCCAGATCGTCCACCGGCATGGCTTGCGCATTCAGTTTCATGTTCAAGAGCATCTGCGTGCCCTGCGTCTGATAGCTGCCGGTGAGCTGCGCCAGCGCCTTGCCCATGGTGATGTCGCCTTCGCTCAGCGTGCCAGCCTGGTTATGCAGCCCGTGAGTGAGGGCGTACTTCAGCGTCACCGGCCGGCCGGCGGGCGCGCCGTTCTGCACCAGCTTCAGCTTTTCGGCCTGCAGCGTTCCCGTGGCGCGCGCCTGCTGCCCATCGGAACTTACCTCGCCATCAAAGTTCGCCAGCCCGGCAAGGCCGGGAGAAAAATCGGCGATTCCGGAAGCCGCCACGTCCAGCTGCTCCACGTGAATTTTCGCCTGCAACGGCGTGAGCGATGTGTCGCTCGAGTGGATGGGTCCGGCTTGTCCTTCCAGCTTGAGACTTCCTCCGCCCGGCAGATCGGCTGAGACTGTGAAGGGGAACTGCGCGGTGAAGGCAAAGTTCCGGACTTCAATGTTCACGTTGTTATAAACGCGAGTCTTTGACCGGGCAGACTGTGTAATCGAGATTCGGCCATCTTTCACATTGAGCTTTTTGACCGAAAGGCCAAGCGTCGAAGACCCGCTCGGAGTATTTGCCGCGGGCGCACTCGCAGCTCCCGAAGACCCGCCCAGGCTGGAAAAGTTCCACTGGCCGGAAGCGTCATGAATCAGTGCGATCTCCGGCTGTTGCAGCGTCAGTTCGGTCACGTGCAATGTTTTTGAAAAGATCAACGGCCAGATCTCCACGCCGACCTTGAGCGATTTGGCCTGCACAAAGGAATTCCTGCTGAATGAAGGATCATCGGCAATGGAAAGGTCTTCGGCCGTAACGCTTCCGGTAAGCAGCGAAAGCTTCAGATTGCCAACCTTAACCTGCCGTCCCAGCGCGCTGGAGAGCCCCGATTCCAGCTTGGGGCGGAAGCTGTTCACGTCCAGTCCAAAAGGCAAAGCAATCAGGGCAACCAGAATGACGGCGATCACAATTCCAATAATTTTCAGAGTGCGCTTCATGACGGGAATTTCCTTTGCGTTACTCGGAAGCCGCGCGGGAATGCGCGATTTCGTGGCCCGGCCAGTTTATCAAAAACCGCCCGGCGGGTTACCGCGGATTTTGTGTCACTTCGGGGCTGGGCAGCGGCCCGCCATACAGTTCGTGTTCCCGCTTGGCGCGCTGGCTTTCCATGGTGTCGGTAACGATCTTCATCTCCGCCTTCGCTTCCTCCGTGCGCCCCAGCTTCTGTAGAATCTGCCCCCTCACGTAATGCGCGCTCGAGCTTGTGGAATCGAGCTTCGCGGCCGCGTCAATCTGCGCCAGCGCTTCCTTGTATTGCCCGTGACGCTGCAATACTCGCGCCAGATTGAAATGCGCGCTGGCAAGCCCGGGGTCGAGCCGCAGTGCCTTGCGCAGACTGTTCTCCGCCTCGCCGTCTTTCTGCTCAAGGTAATAGGCCAGACCCAGTTCGCTGTAGTTGTAGGCGACATCGGGATCTATCGCCGCATCCCGCAGAAACTCCTTTTCGGCAGACGCCAGGTCCTGCTTGCCCAGATAGGCCATGCCGAGATTGAAATGCAGGAAGGGCAGGTTGGGGGTTGTTTTCTCCGCCGACCTCAATTCCGTGATGGCCAGGTCGTATTCTTCGCGATTGATGTGAGCCTTGCCCATCAACAGGTGAAATTCCGGCGTATCGGCTCCCACCTCCACCATGCGGGCCAGAGCGCGTTGTTCTAGTTCCTTGCGCTGCGCTTTTCCCGCGGCAATGCCCAGCACGTAGAGATAATTCAGGTCATTCGATTCCTGCTCCCAGAGCGGCTCGAGCGTGGCCGTGGCATCCGTATAGCGCTCGGTGAAGAAATCGCAAAGCCCGAGAAGATAGCGCGCCTGGCTCGAACTCGGCATATCGCGCACCACTGATTCGAATGGCGCGATCGCGGCGCGAAAGTCATTCTGCCGGTAGTAAGCGAGACCGATGTTGAGGCGAATTCCGGCGACGGAAGGCGCCAGTTTCTCGGCTTGGTGCAGCGCTTCGAGCGCCGCTTTCCACTCCTTCCGCCGCATATAAACCACGCCCAGGTTGGCGTAAGCCCCAGCGACCTCGGGATTTGCCCCAAGCACGCGGCGGAAGCACGCCTCGGCTTCCTCCAATTTGTTCTGTCGCAGCGCGGCTTCTCCGCGGTCAAACCACTGCTCAGCATTGAGATCTGCAGCCGACGAAGAAGCCGCCTGTGCCCCGGAAGCCGCCTGGGGCCACGTTTCCCAAACTGGCCGAGAAGCAGCCTGCGACAACAATGTGACACATATTGTGAAGGCGGCAACCCGCACCATGCTTGACACAAATTGCGCTCTCTGCTGTAGTGTCGGCCAGCGATCACGATTTTGTGCGCTCGCGCGGTCAGGTGTTCGGGTGGGCAGTTCTCGCCAAAAAAACGAGATGATTACCATTCGCGACGTAGCCAGGGAGAGCGGTTTTTCATCAACGACCGTTTCCATTGTCCTCAATAATGCGCCTTTGGCCCGCTACATCCCTCCCGCCACCAAGAAACGCATTGAACGCGCCGCCAAACGCCTGGGCTATCGCCCCAATCTGTTTGCCCGCTCCCTGCGCAGCAAGCGCAGTCATACGGTCGGAGTGATGGTCTTCGACATGACCGACCCATACTGCACCCTGATCCTGCGCGGCATCGAAAACACTCTCTACCAATCGTCCTATCTTCCCATCCTTACCGATGTGCACAACGAGCGCGCGCGCTTTGAGCGTTATCTTGAAATGCTGCTCGACCGCCGGGTGGAAGCCCTCATCATCGTGGCCAACTGGCTCTTCGTGGATATTGACGTTCTCGCCGACCTGGAAAAGAGTAGCATCCCCACCGCCATGATTGGCCGCGAACTGCAGACCGATACCGTCAGCTCCGTGATCGTTGATAACGAAATGGGCGCCTACACTGCCCTGGAGCATCTTTACTCGCTCGGGCACCGGCAAATCGCATTTATTCGCGGCCCCAAGACCCTGGCCGACAGTGCGCCCCGCTGGAAAGGAATTCGCTCCTTCGCCAAGTCCAAGGGCTTGGAGCTTGACCCTGACCTCGTCCTTGACCTTCCCGAGTCCCGCGATCCGATTTCAAGTTTTGAAGCGGGCTACAAATTAACGGAGGAATTGCTCAAGCGGAAGCTGCATTTCACAGCCCTGATGGCCTTTGATGACATGACCGCCTTTGGTGCCATACGTGCTCTGGTTCGCGCAGGAGTGCGGGTGCCCGAGCAGTGCTCGGTGATCGGCTTCGACGATATCGCCGCTTCCAGCCTCTATACGCCGCCTCTGACCACCATCCGGCAGCCGATGGAGGCCATGGGGGCTATGGCCGTAAACGTCGTCGTGGAAGGGATCAACGCGGTGCAGGAGAAGCGGGAACTCTCCGCCGTGCACCGGAAGATTGCTCCCGAGCTGGCAGTTCGGGAATCCACCCGGGCCGTTCTGTGACCTCGAACGGCTGAGGCAGGCCGGCAACCATTTTTTCCTTGACAGCGAATGATGCACTATCTCAATATTCATACGTTTTAATAAAACATTTCATTATCCGTTTCTTAGATTTGCAGGTGGACCGGAAATGGGGCGTGGGGCGGGCGCGGTCCTCTTCGAAGTTTGATCGTCAAGCAAGGGGGCGAGCAATGAAATTTTCTCGTGTGGGCTGGCTTGTACTTCTCTTCATTCTCGGCATCTCGGGCGTGCTCCTCGCTCAGGACACTGCCTCCGTCACCGGTACGGTGACCGATCCCACGGGCGCAGCCGTCGCCAACGCCAAGGTCACGGTGAGCAACACCGAGCGCGGCATCGAGCGCGCCACCACCACCAACGGCAGCGGAGACTACCTGGTGGCCGGCCTGCCTCCCGTGCCTGTGACCATTACGGTCGAAGCTACCGGCTTCAAGAGGTTTCAGGCCAAAGACGTAGTTCTGCGCGTGGCCCAGAAGGCCCGTGCCGACGTCATCTTGGAAGTCGGCGCCACCAAGGAAGAGGTCACCGTACAGGGCGTGAACGTGGCCCAGGTGGAAACTCAGTCCTCCGACTTGGCCGGGACGGTCACCGGTAAAGAGATCACCCAGCTCGAACTGAACGGCAGAAACTTCACCCAGCTGGCAACGCTCGTTCCCGGCGTGAGTAACCAGTCTGGCCAGGATGATGCCGGAGTGGGCGTGGGCGGCAATGTCTCTTTCAGCATCAACGGCGGCCGCACCGAGTACAACAACTGGGAGCTCGACGGCGGCGACAATATGGATAACGGCAGCAACACCACGCTGAATGTTTATCCCAGCCTGGACGCGATTGCCGAGTTCAAAGTGATGACCTCGGACTACGGCGCCCAGTATGGCCGCAATGGTTCGGGCACGATTGAAGTAGAAACCAAATCCGGCACCCGCGATTTTCACGGTGACGCTTACGAATTTGTACGCAACGATATCTTTAACGCAAAGTCGTTTCCGCAGACTTCCGTTCCCGCCTACAAGAAAAATGACTTCGGCTACACCGTCGGCGGGCCTATTTTCATCCCCGGCGTTTACAACACGAAACGGGAAAAGACTTTCTTCTTCTGGTCACAGGAATGGCGGCGTGAGCGCGTGCCGGCGAACCTGGGCAGCGTGACTGTGCCCTCGCTGGCCGAGCGTGGAGGCGATTTCAGCGACTTGTGCCCTGACCCGACCGGCTCTTTCGACAATTGCCCGGTCCAACCCGCTACGCTTAGCAACGGTGACCCGAACCCCGATGCAGGGCAACCCTTCCCGGGTAACATGGTGCCCATTGATCAGAACAACGCTCCCGCGCTGATCGCGCAGATTCCTGAGCCGACCGAGGGCACCAATATCTGGAACGCTTCGCCCACCCTGCCCACCACGTGGCGCGAGGAGTTGTTGCGGGTGGACCACAACATCAACGACAAGGTGCGAGCTACGTTCCGCTACATTCATGACTCCTGGGAGCAGATCTACCCGACCCCGCTGTGGACCAACGTGGGCAGCTTCCCCACCATCCAGACCGACTTCGGCGGCCCCGGCGTGAGTATGGTCGCCAGGCTCACGGCCACGGCTTCGCCGACCCTGCTGAATGAGTTTGTCGCCAGCTACACCACCGACCACATCACCCTGGTGCCGGTGGGAGCATGGCAGCGGCCGCAGAGCATGACCTTCGGGCTTTTCCCCGGCGTCGAGCAGGGGAAAGTGCCGGGCATTAACCTGGGCGGCGGCATCTACAACTTCGGCGAAGATGTCGGTTATCTTCCCAACGGCCCCTATAACTCCAATCCCACTTATACCTATCGCGATAACGTCACCAAAATAGTGGGAAAGCACAACCTGCAGTTCGGCGCCTACTTCGTGGCGGCTCAGAAAAATGAACTGGCTGCTCCGGGCATTGCTACCAACGGTGAGCTTAGCTTCGATGCTACCAACACCGGCGTCAGCACCGGCAACGCTTTTGCCGATCTGCTCATGGGTCAGGTATCGTCCTTCACCCAAACCAGCGCCCAGCCCAAGTTCTACAACCGCTACAAGATTCTGGAGCCCTATTTTCAGGACGACTGGCACGCCACCAGCCGCCTGACCTTGAACCTCGGCCTGCGGCTCAGCCTGTTCGGGACTTATCGCGACCGCTACCACAGCGAATACAACTTCGACATCTCGCGCTACGTGCGGGGAGATAGCAACGTCGATAACGATCCCGCCGACCCCAACTTCGGCTTAGTCGTCGGGAATCCGTTCAACGGCGTCGTGCAATGCGGCGTCACCTCAGGTGTGCCTGATAGTTGCATGAAAGGGCACTTGTTCAACCCGGCGCCGCGCATCGGCTTTGCCTATGATCTGCGCGGCAATGGCAAGACGGCGATCCGCGGCGGATATGGAATTTTCTTCGAGCACACCAACGGCAACGAGGCCAATGCCGAATCGCTGGAACCCGCTGCCAGCCCGGCTGTGCAGACCATTACGGTCAACAATATTTCCGGCTACGACAATATCGTTCCGCAGCCGGCCGGAGCAACCAGCCCGCTGGCCATGATTTCCATTCCCAACAAAGCCGTGTGGCCGTACACGCAGCAGTGGCATCTTGATCTGCAACACGAGCTCCTCAGCAACACCGTGGTCACCGTTTCCTACGTGGGCAGCAAAGGCACGCACCTCACCCGCATCGTTGATCTCAACCAGCTGCAGCCGGTTTCGTTGAGCCAGAATCCGTACGGCCCCGGCGAGCCTATTGAGGACTGCGGTACCACTCTGGACGATTTTGGCGTTCCGATGGACGCGGTTACCCCCAGCGGCGCGCCTGTCCCTTATACTCCGCCGACTGCTCCGGGCGGGCTTCCTTCCGGCCCGGCCGTGAATCTTGGCATTGCCTGCGGGAGCGTTTCTTTCCCGGATGCCTTCCGTACGCAATTTCCCGGCATCGGGTCAGTCACCCGGCTGGAGGAAGCAGCCTCTTCCAGCTACAACGCACTGGAGCTTTCGGTCCGGCGCAGCGTCGGCAGCCTGCAACTGAGCGGCTCTTACACCTACAGCCACTCCATTGACGATTCTTCTTCCGCCCGCGACCCCATCATCCTGGATACCTACGACCTTGCAAGGGCGCGGGCCAGTTCCAACTTCGACCAGCGCCACCAGTTCAGCCTGGGTTACGTGTATGATCTGCCGTTTTTCAAAAGCCAGGGCTTGAGCAACAAAGTCCTGGGAGGTTGGGAGTGGTCGGGCATCGTGACCATCCAAAGCGGAACGCCCTTCAGTCTGGCGAATGGCGTCTTTGGCGACAATGCCGGTGTGAATAATGGCGTGACTTCCGGCTCGGCGCCAAGTTACGCGGATGTGGTGGGCGACCCGAAGGCAGGCATTCCCAACTTCGCTTTCGATGGCTTTGGTCCACTCTTCTACAACCCGGCCGCGTTCGCCGCTCCGCGAGGACTAACCTTCGGCGACGAAGCCAGAAACTTCCTCAACAACCCGCGGCGCACCAACTTCGACATGGCATTGTTCAAGCACTTCGCCATTAAAGAAAACATGGCCTTCGAGTTCCGGGCCGAGGCCTTCAACGTCTTCAACCACACCGAATTTGCCTGGCTGGGGGGTGATTTAGGCTCGGCGGCCTCCAACAGCCCGTTCGCCAGCTCCAACAATAGCGCTCCCTGCTACACCCAGGGCGACTCCAGCTGCATTCAGGAGAATTCGTTCCTGCGGCCGGCGGCGGCGCACAACGGGCGCATCCTGCAGTTGGGAGCAAAGTTCATCTTCTGAGGCTGGCGCGGGCCGCGCTGAGGGAAGTTCCCTCACTCATCCCGATGCACTGTTTGCATCGAGAACGCGGGCAGGCACACGGCGATATACTCCGCGCCGCCTTCGGATGGAGTCGAGTACTGCACCCATTCGCCCCGGTGAGCGATCACGGCCTGGCCGGCCGAAACCTCCAGCTCGCCGCTCTGGTGGAGAACGCGCAATTTGCCTTTCAGCACCAGGGTGAATTCGTCGAACTCGGGCGCCTGGCCAGGCTCCTGCCAACCCTCCGGGCTGCGCATATGCGCCACGCTCAGAGACTCGGTATGCGTGTTGACGCGGCCAATGTACTCGTCAATGACCTTTGGCTGGTTGCCGGCGGCCTGGATGCGTGTGGGTTGAGCGACCAGAGTAGGCATGGCCTCCACACTGTAGCAGTAAATAGGGTGCGCGGAAGCCGCTCAGGCGGCAGGGAGCGACTACCCGCCGCTGGCCGAGGCCTGGGTTCTCCCGCGCGCGGCAGACAACGCCTCCACCGACGGAAGGGATGAGGGCACCGTGAGCACGCGCTCGGGCGGCAGCACGCTGCCGTCAAGCGCCTTGGCCAGCATTTCCAGGGCTTGGCCGGTGTTCGGTGGAATGACTACCGTCGCAGCCAGCAGCCTTTGCTTGACCCAAACTTGCCCGGTTTTTGGCAGGCCATCGCAACCCAGAAACGGAAGGTTGAGCCAGCGCTCGCGAGACGCTTCGTCCAACAGGTCCTCAAAGGCCTTGCGGGCGCCCATGGCCATGGAATCATCCTGGGCAGCAATCAGGTCCAGATGAGTCTGTTGCGAGGTGGAAAGGCGAAGCCAGGAGCTGACCGCACGCTCGGCGCTGGTTTCGGTCCATTGCGCCCTGATCATCTTGACTTGCACGTCCGCCGGCTTGGCCCGGAGCATCCCGGCCGTGCGCTGTTTGGCGGCCAGGCTCTCGGAGGGGCCGGTGATGCAAAGAACCGAACCGCCTTTGGGCAACAGAGCTGCAATCTGGCGGCCTTGAATGCCGCCGATTTCTTCGTGGTCGGAGGTGACAGCGAAGATCGGAACACGGTGCGCCTGCCGGAGCTCGGCAATGTATTCTGCATCGCGGTTCAGCACCACCCAGGCAATTCCCGCCGCCGCCGCGGCGCGCGCCACCTGGGGCAGAGCGGTTCCTCCTGCGGGCTCGAAAACAATGCCATCAGGACGGTTCTCCCGCGCCTGAACCGCTTGCAGCAGTTGCTGACTCTGCACAATGGCGTCGTTGCCGGCAAAAATCACTTCTACGCCGGTGCCCAGCCGGTGGCCGGCTTGTTCCGCCGCCGCCGCTTGTTCCATCTGGTAGTCGTTGTCGTTAGTGGTCAGAGAAATCAGGAAGCGGCGTTTGCGCATAGTGGCCCCATGAACGATGATAATGCCCGCCTGCGGGCCGATAACGTGACCATGGTAACGAGGCTCGCCGCACTGCTGAAGGCTTGCGAGACTGAGAGCTAAGGCAAGTCTGGCGGTCAACAACTGCCTCGAAGGAGAACTGGCGATGAGAAAAATCCTCAGCCTTTTGACCGTAGGGCTGTTCTGCACTACCCTGGCGGCCCAGGCCAAGCTATCGGTGCACTGGGAAGAACTGACCGCCGCAGACTTCCGCACTGCCATCTCGCAGTCTCAGGGCGTCTGCCTGTTGCCCTTCGGCATTCTGGAAAAGCACGGCCCGCATCTTCCTCTGGGCACAGACCTGCTGAACGTGCGCTACGCCGCCCTGCACGCCGCCGAGCAGGAGTACGCCGTGGTGTTCCCTGAATATTATTTCGGCCAGATCTTCGAGGCCCGCCACCAGCCGGGCACCGTCGCCTACAGCGCCAGTCTGCAGCTCGAGCTTTTGCAGGAAACCACCGATGAGATGGCCCGCAATGGCTGCAAGAAAGTAATCATCGTGAATGGGCATGGCGGCAATGAACATCTGTTGCCATTTTTCGCCCAGTCGCAGCTGCAGGCGCCGCACGATTATGTGGTGTACGTCCTCGGTCTGGTCGAGCCTCCGCCCGGAGGGCCCGCTCCTAAAACCACGGTAGATATGCATGCGGGAGAATCGGAGACTTCGACCACGATGATTTCGCGCCCCGACCTGGTGCACCTGGATCGCGCCGGGCAGGAGTCAGGCGCGGACCAGGCGCGCCTGAAGCTGCCACAAGGCTTGTACACCGGCATCTGGTGGTACGCCAGCTTTCCCAACCACTATGCCGGCGACGGCGCAGCCGCCACGCACGAACTGGGAGAATACAAAATGAACGCCTGGATCGCGGCCATCGTAAATTCCATTCGTGCCGTCAAAGCCGACCAGACCAGTCTGCAATTGCAGAATGAATTCTTCGAAAAAGCAAAACACCCGCTAGAAACTCCCCAGTAATCGGGGGGTCGGTTCTTACAATGGCAGGCTGAAACTCAAGGGCTGGCCAAACACACCGGGTAACTTGGGTAACGTTGGAGGCTCTTTGGCCGCATGCTAGGCTCGTCGGATAAGGCGCGGAATCAATGGTTTAGGGAAGTGGCGGCGCCGGATCCGCCAGTTCCCCAGGCCCCTTCGCGCCCACGCTCAAGATGCCGCGCATTCCTATTCTCAGACTCCGCCCCACGCGGGAGGAAATCGAGCCGCCCGTGCTCGCCAGCTATCAGGCCAGCCTGCCACTGGAAGGCCTGCAGCTCGGCGTAGATAACCTGCGGCACGATGTTCACCTGAGCCGCAAATTCGTGGAGCAGGCACGGCAGCACGTGGCCCGCCTCATCGCACGTCACGGCGGCGTGGAGGGAGCGCTCAGCAACGAAGCGCCGCCGCCCAAAGAGCGCGAGAACTATTTCATTGGACCCGCCAAGCCAAAAAAGCCCGTGGTTCGCAGCGAGCCCACGGAACTCAAGCCGCTGCTCAATGAATTGCACATTTCCGCCCTGAACCAGGCCAAGTCCGCCGGCACCCTCGCACTCGATATGCTGGCGCGGGTCGCTATTCTGAAGTTTTTGCGCGTCGAGCTCAACGCCCAGTTTGCGCAGATGCTGGAGCGCTGCCGCATGATGCAGCGTAGCTACGAAGGGGTGCGCCAGCAGCAGGCGCTGCAGTTCCGCGAGCGCGTGGCCTCGTTTCAGGTGACCAAGCGGGTGATCCTGCGCAAGGCCGGGCAGGAACTGCTTTACACGCTGGGTGAAATCGAGCGCGAAACCCTGGCCCGCATGCGGCGCTCTCTGTTCGGCACCCGCGGAGAAACCGAATACAAGCTCTTCCTGAATCCCCTCATTTTCAGCGAAGACGGCCGCGATCCTTATCTCAATGCCGAGCATTATGTGATGCTGGGCAACTTCGATCGCGATCCCGACCGCTTTGCCAACGTGCGCCGTATCGTCTGCGATTTTCTGCAATCCCTTCAACTCGGCCCCGAGGGACAGGACCCCGAACGCGTGGATCAATGGCTCAACCTCCCCGAGAACGCTCGCGAGCTGGTAGGCAATGGAACCGTGGACGATTCCACCTCGCAGAAGCGCTCCCAGAGGCTCCGCCTGGAGGCCTGGGTCAACGCGCTGGAGCGCGAAGGCCTGATGGAGTGTGTGATCGCCTCCTACGAAGTAGTGCCGCTGCTGGGCGAGTACTCACCTACCATCCACGCCCAGCAGTTGAAGAACGCGCTCATCTCGAAGGAAGAGCGGGTGCGGGTGGAAAAACTGATCGAAGAGCACAACCGCCTTTCTCTGACCAGCTTTTATGCCGCTGCCAACCGGGTCTCCAGCTGCCGCAGCGCCGACCGCGGGCGCATGGCGGCACGCTTCCTCTACGATTTTCTCCGTTATCACTGCGACCTGCGGCGCCTGGAAGCCCTCAACGGCGCCATGGACAGCGCCAACCTCATCGGCAATGACAAGATGCGGCAGCTCTCGGCCATGAACAGCACGCTCTACGAGTTCCTGCTGCCGGAAGAGCAAAAGCCTGTCGCCGAAAAAATTCTGCGCCACGTCGTCATCAAAGCCGACGTGCGCGATTCCACCCGCCTCACCCGCTTATTGCTGGAGCAGGGCCTGAATCCGGCTTCCTACTTCAGCCTGAATTTCTACGATCCGGTGAACAAGCTGCTGCCCAAGTACGGCGCCACCAAAGTCTTCCTCGAGGGCGACGCCATCATTTTGGCCTTGCTGGAGCGCCAGGGCGAACCGGGCCTCACAGTGTGCCGGGCCTGCGGGCTGGCGCGCGAGATCATCGAAATCGTGCGCGGTTATAACAGCCTGCTGGAGCGTTCCGGTCTGCCCGCGCTGGAGCTCGGTATTGGCATCTCTTATCAGGATTCGCCGCCCATGTACCTGCTGGATGGCGAGGATCGCATCATGATCTCCGACGCGCTCAACGAGAGCGACCGCCTGGCTTCCTGCAGCAAGCGGGTGCGCAAAAGCATGGGCCAAACGGGAAGCCCGTTCAACGTGTACGTGTTCCAGTCTGGAGGAGACAGCGAAACCCACGAGAGTCCCGACGATTTCGTCATGAACTACAACCTCAACGGCATCCGCATGAGCGAAGCCGCCTTCAAACGCCTGGAGCAGGAGATCACCCTCGAAGCCTGCCGCGCCGAGCTGCCCGAACTCTGGGGCAGCGAAGCCTACCGGCTGCTGGTGGGCCTGGTGCCGGTGGGGAACGACATCTTCCGTAAGATTGTGCTGCGCGCCAGTCGGATAGCGCAGATCAATCCCAAGGATTTTTCACTCGCCCGCTGGACCGAGCACTGGTACTACGAAGTCTGCTCGAATGCCTCCGTTTACGCGCCTACCGAAACCAAGGCCGCATCCGCGGCGGCAGGAAAATAGTACAAGCCTTAACTCGTGGCCCTCAGTAGTTTGAGCCCCTCTCGCCGTTGTAAGATAGCCCTTCCACAGTTCGGGCCCTGCTTCTGCAAGGAGGGTGCATGCCCGGCAAATTGCAGACTGCTCCAGAGTTCACCTCCGCTCACAACTGGCCCACTGCGCTGGCCTCGCTGGCAGTCGGCGCTGGCTTCTTTGCCTTGTGGTTCTGGCTGCTGCCGCCATGGCTCGGCTTTCGCGTTGAACTGGCGGGGGCGGCGCGCTGGCGATGGCTGGCGGCAATTCCTTCAGTTTTGGGATTTGCCGTAGCGCTGCGCTGCGTGTGGGATTTTGGCTGGACTGGACACGGCACGCCGGCTCCGCTCCTGCCCCCACAGCAACTGGTGGTGGTTGGCTTCTACCGCTACGTGCGCAACCCGATGTACGTGGGCTTTGCCGCCGGATGGATCGGGCTATGGATTATCTTCGGCCGCGCCAGTGCCGCGGCCATTGCGGTCGTTGCCTGCGTAGCTTTGGGCGTCCACCTCTTTGTGCTCTTTTATGAGGAGCCGACCTTGCGTAAGAAATTCGGCGCCGACTACGAGGAGTACTGCCGCAATGTCCGCCGCTGGTGGCCGCGCCTGCGGCCATGGACGCAGCCGCGCTGACGCACATTTTCCCTCATCTTGCCGATGGCTTGACCGCAACTTTTCTCTCCCTTCGTTTACCGTCCTTTTTACATCCGATTACGCGATCTACCGGATAAACACTCGTCCAGCGAGGCGTTACGCTGAATATCATCCGAAAGAATTTCAAGCAGGAGGCGATGATGCCGGATCAAGAAGAGCGAGAGACGATGGAGCGCGCCCGCGAAGATGCGCGCGAAGGCAAAGCACCGACCACCCAGGCGGGAGAATTCGTTCGGGAAGAGATCCACCATGTGCGTGAAGGCAAACACGGTGCGCGATCGCCGCAGCAGGCCATCGCCATCGGGCTCTCGAAGGCGCGGCGGGCCGGCATCAAAGTGCCGCGCGCTCCCAAAGGCACTGCCTCCGCAAAAAAGCAAAGTACGGGCAAGGGTAAGACACGCCGGCACCGGCCCTCGCGCAAACGTTCACGCGCTATTTCGCGGGCTCTGGGCAGGGAAGGGCGCGCGGCGGGAACCAAGCGCTCGCTGGCGCAGCAGGCGCACCGCGCCGCCGGCCGGCGCTCTGCCGGCAGCCGCTCGCGGGCAGCGCGCAAAGCCGCGGCCACTCGCAAGCGCGAACGCCGCTCTCACGCTCGGGCCCGCTAACCCTGTTTCTAGGGAAAGATTCCTGAAGGCCTAGGGTGAGCTCTGGATGGTGGGAACAGTTGATTCAAGGCTAAGCTTCTGGACACGACGAAGATGAGATGAAGCAGCCAGAGAGGAGACGCCAATGCTTTACTGGGCACTAGTATTTCTGGTGGTAGCGATTATCGCAGGCATTCTGGGCTTTGGCGGAGTGGCAATAGTCGCCGCCGGAATCGCCAAGCTGTTGTTCTACGTTTTTCTGATTGTTTTTCTGGTGACCCTGATCATGGGGTTGGGTCGCCGGCGCCACATATAAGTTCTGGCCATTCCCGCCGGGGGTGCACTCAGCACCCCCTCTCTCCCCCTCGCCAGTCTCAATGTCCGCGCATGTCGCTGGAAGTGCCCCCCGCCGCGGGAACATAACACTTCGAAACGTAGTCCATCACCATCCGGTCGGCATTAAAACGCCAGCCCAGGGTGCGGATAGTACGCTTCATGCGCTTGATCCATCCCCGGGGCAGGCCGTCGCGATCGCGCTCGTAATAGAGCGGCACCACTTCCTCGCGCAGCACGCGGTAAAGATCCTCCCCGTCCCGGCTGTCGTGAACGTCCATGTCGGCGTGAGTTCTGCCCGTGCCGATGGCAAAGCCGTTCAGTCCGTCGTAAGCTTCCGCCCACCAGCCATCGAGCACAGAAAGATTCAAGCCGCCGTTCAGCACCACCTTCTGGCCGCTGGTGCCCGAGGCTTCAAGCGGGCGGCGGGGATTGTTCAGCCAGACGTCCACGCCCTGCACAAAATGGCGCCCCACGTTGAGGTCGTAATCTTCCACGAAGACAAATTTCTCTGCAAACTGCGGGTCCTTCATCAGTTGCGCCACCTGCTGCAGCACGCGCTTGCCGGGTTCATCCAGCGGGTGCGCCTTGCCGGCGAAAACAAACTGCACCGGGCGCTTGGGATCGTTCACGATCGCGGCCAGCTTTTCGATATCGGCCAGCAGCAGGTTGGCGCGCTTGTAGGTCGCGAAGCGCCGGGCAAAGCCGATGGTCAGCGCATCGGGGCTGAGCACCCCGCTCAACCGCTGCAGCATCTCAGGCGGTTCCCCGCGGTAGCCCGCCTGCTCGACCGCCCGCTCGCGGACGAACTCCACCAGCCGGAACTTCAGGCTGAGGTGAGTTTCCCAGAGCTCGCCGTCGTCCACGCCCTCAATGCCCTCCCAGATTTTGGCTTCGCCGCTGTGCTCGTGCCAGTTCGTGCCCAGATGGCGGTCATAGAGGCGGAACATCTGCGGCGCCAGCCAGGAGGGAACGTGCACCCCGTTGGTGATGTGCCCGATTGGAACTTCGTCTTCCCACTTTCCCGGATAAAGGCACGCCCACATGGCGCGCGAGACTTCACCGTGCAGAGCAGAGACTGCATTGGCCCGCCGCGAAAGACGCAGGCCCAGCACGGTCATGCAGAATTCCTCATTGTGGTCACTGGGATTCGCCCGCCCGATCGCCATCAGCGTGTCATGGCTCAAGCCCAAGCTTTCGCGCAGCGGTCCCAGGTGCTCTTCGATCAGTCCGGCGTCGAAGCGGTCGTGGCCGGCGGGCACAGGGGTGTGGGTGGTGAACACAACCTCGCGGGCCACGCGCGGCACGGCGTGGTTGAAGTCCACTCCTTCCTCTTGCATGCGTGTGCGGATGGCCTCAAGCACTGCAAAGCCGCTGTGGCCCTCGTTCAGGTGAAGAACGCCGGGGGTAACGCCCATGGCCTTCAGAGCGCGAAAGCCGCCCACGCCCAGCAGCACTTCCTGCCGGACGCGCACCCGCCGGTCGCCGCCATAGAGCCGCGACGTGAGCTCGCGATCCTCCGGCGCGTTGCCTTCGGCGTTCGAATCGAGCAACAGCAAATCGCAGCGCCCCACCTTCATGCGCCAGACCTTGGCGCGCAGCAGACCGCTGCGGGTTTCGATTTCCACCGCCACCGCCTGGCCGTTCTTGCCGATGGCCGGCTCCATAGGCAGGCGGCTGACATCGGTTTCGATGTAGCCTTCGTGCTGCCATCCATTCTGATCGAGCAGCTGCCGGAAATATCCCTGCCCGTAAAACAGGCCAACGCCAATCAGGGGAATCCCAAGATCGGAGGCGCTCTTGATGTGATCCCCGGCCAGGACTCCCAGGCCTCCGGAATATTCCGGAATGGAGACGTGCAGGCCGAACTCGGCGGAAAAGTAAGCCACCGGCCGGGGACGCAGAATTCCCGCATGACGCGCCCCCCAGGTGCGGTCGGCGTTTAAATACTCCTGCATGCGGCGGTAGGCATAGTTGATCCGGCTGTGCAGCACCGATTCTCGCGCCCGGCGTTCGATTCCGGCCAGCGGAATCTCATTCAGCAGGGCAATGGGATTGTGGTCAAGGGCTCGCCAGCGCACCGGCTCGAGATCGCGAAACAGCCCGCTGGCGTCGTGGTCCCAGCTCCACCACAGGTTACGCGCCAGCGCCCACAACCTCTCCTGCACCGGCGCGATAAAGCGGTCGAGCGAGCGGGCCTCGCTGACCACCGGCGCCACCTGCGCGGCTGCCTCCGAAAGCAGCCCGATCTCAGCTTCGCCAAAGGCGCGCGCTTCAATGCTCTGGACCACCAGCACGCCTTGCAGTACGCCGCGGTCAATGATGGGCACGCCCAGAAACGACTGGTAGGATTCCTCGCCGGCTTCCTTGAAATATTTGAACCGGGGATGGCTTTGCGCCTGCTCCACCGCCACCGGCCGCACTTGCTCGGCCACCAGGCCGGCCAGGCCCTCAAACAAACTCATGCGCAGTGTGCCAATGCACTGCGGCCGCAGGCCCAGCGTTGCCGCCAGCACCAGGTTGGCGCGATCGGGCTCCAGCAGATACACCGAGCAGACGTCCGCGTGAAAGCGGCTGGCAATCAGCGCCACCACGTTCATCAGCGTTTCGGCAGGCTGGCCGCCGTCGGCCGCCAGGTTCGAAATCTCCTGCCGGGTCAACACGTGGCTGCCACCGTCTCCTGGTGACGAATGCCCTACACTCTCAATGCTATGCTCAGTCGGGTTCAATCCTCAGTTCCTTGTCAGGCCCCACAGTGGTACCCGGCTTTTTCCCAGTTTAAGAGCCGGATGAGCAGGAAGATAGTTACGATTGTGCGGACATGGTCCGGGTCCTGCTCCCCTGGAGACGATGAAGAAGTTTAGGTGCCCGCTGCGCGCCGAGTCCAATCGAAATTCCTGTTTGTGCTTATAAGGTTCTCCGCTTGTGGCTGCGATGTCAAATCGCCTGCTGGGAATGTTAAGAAACAGTAACAATCAGAGGCCAAGCGGGGCTCGACTTCGGTGGCAACCCTTCCACCGTGCGCGGACCGGCAATTACGCTACCGGTCGTGCCCGTAGTACTCATAGGCTGACATGGGCTTCTCGCCGCCCTTCTTCCATACCCGCGTCTCCTCGGGCAGCTTTCCCAATACCTGCGCCATTTCCCGAATGTGGATCGCCACCGCTCCGCAGCACGCCCCGATGTAGTTCACGCCAATCTCCCGCGCACCCCTGGCGTACTCCGCCATTTCCTTGCGCGTGAGCTGCAGCGGGTCAAGCCCCAGCGGAAATTCCGGCAGGCTGGAAAAATCCGGCGTGCTTTTCGGCGTGTGATACGCCACCGGCTGGCAGGCAAGATATCCACTCACCGCTTTCCTCATCTGCTCCATGTAAGAAAGAGTGTGCTCCGGCGGACGCAGGCAGTTCATGCCAACAATGTCAGCTCCGGCATCCGCCAGCGCCTTGGCCGCGTCACCCATGCTCATCCCTTCCAGAGTGTCTTCCCTATTTTCCAGGCAAATCGTGACCATCACCGGAAGCCCGGTCTTTCGCGCGCGCTCCACCGCCAGCAAAGCCTCGCCCACCCAGGAAAAAGTCTCGCCGATAATGAAATCCACGCCCTCTTCCACCTGCACCGCCAATTGCTCATCAAAGGTCCGGCGCACACGGTCGGCCGCAGACGGGCTGCCCGGTTCGTACATCCATGTGAGACTGAGGTTGCCCGCCACCAGGCACCTGTCGCCCGCCACTTCACGCGCAATGCGGACCGCGGCCCGGTTCAGCTCCTCGAGCTGGTCTTCCAGGCCGACCGTAGCCAGCTTGTCGCGGCTGGCATAAAAAGTCAGTGCCTGCAGCACCTCCGAACCCGCCTCGCGAAACTCGCGATGCAGCTCGCGCAGCGCCTCCGGATTGTTCAGCGCCACCTCGGGCGTAAACGGCCCCGCACGCACCCAGCCGCGTTTTTCCAGCTCCAGCAGATATCCGCCATCGCCCAGAACCGGACCCTCCTGCAACCGCTCCAGAATGCCTTTCTTCTTCATGCTCTCTCCTGGCATGTTGGCTGTGCTTGTGTGGGGGCGAGGCTCTGCCCCGCCCATGAATGCCTTCATCCGTTAATCGTCCGCGTACTCAAACTCCGCCTTGATCGCTTTCCCTTCCGCAAAACGGCTCGGCAGGAAGGCAGTGATATCTACCGTCTTCGCCCGCCCATCCAGCAGCAATTCTGACATCACCAGCCCGATCGCCGGCGAAATCTTGAACCCCATGCCGGAAAATCCGGCACAGATATGCAAGCCCTTCACGCTCGGCACTTCTCCCAGCAGAGGCCGCGAATCCGGCGTCATGTCATACACGCCGGTCACGCCCCGCATCACTTCGGCATTAACCAGCTTCGGCACCCGCTTGCTCGCCCGCTCGATCATCTCCGCCAGAGAATCATCCCCCGGCCGCTGCGGAAAATTATCCGGATCCACCCGCCGAACGCCTTCCGGATCAAGGCAGCGCTGGCCGTAAAAATCGCCGATCAGAAATTTATCCGGCCCGTCAGAGCGAAAATAAGTCGCCGTCACCGAATCAATACACGCGCAACCGCCGGCCTTCATGCCCGGCGGATTTTTCAGGATTGCCACCTGGTGATATTCCGTTTCAATCGGCGGCTCATATCCCACGGCCTGGAACAGCGGCCGCGTCCATGGCCCCGTTGCAGCAATCACCACCGGCGCGGCCATCTCTCCCTGATCGGTATTCACACCCGTGACGCGCCCGCCGGTTATGCAGAATGAGAGCGCCTGAGTTTTCGGCAAATACGTAACGCCCTGCGCCCGCGCGCTGCTCAAGAAGTCGTTCGCCACTCCGGCGCCGTCGCCATACCCGGAATCCGGCTCGTAAGCCGCGCTCTCGACTTCATCCAGGTTCCAGTCCGGCTCCAACTCGGCCAGTTCGGCGCGCCCCATCAGCCGCACATTCACTCCCAGCCCGCGTTGCATCTCCACGTTTCGCCGCAGCCGCTCGCCTTCGTTCGGGTGCACCAGCCGCACAAACCCGGTTTTGCGGAAGTCACCCGGCTCGCCCACAATCTGCTGCCAGTTCCGGAACATGCCCAGACTGATCAGCGCCAGCTGCACCTCGGGCGGAAAGCTGTAGTGCATGCGGATCAGCGCCGAAGAGCGTCCGCTGCCGCCGCGCCCGACGTGGTCTTTCTCGATCACCACGATCTTTCCCGCCTTGCGCCGCGCCAGCTGAAAGGCCAGCGAAGCGCCCATCACCCCGGCGCCCAGAATGACGAAATCCGCGGTTTTCGGCAGCCCCTGGCTCATCGCTTCGCTCGCTTGAATCGTCCTTTCTTCCAGTCCCGCAAAGCTTGATGCGCGGCATTTCGCCCCGGAGCGCCTGTTACCCCGCCGCCGGGATGTGCTCCTGCTCCGCAAAGATAAAGTCCCTCGATCGGCGTACGATACTGCGACCACCCCGCCACCGGGCGCATAAAGAAAAGCTGTTCCAGCCGCAGGTCGCCGTGAAAAATATTTCCTTCCGTCAGGCCGTAGGTACGCTCCAGGTCAAGCGGTGTCAGCACCTGCATGGCAAGAATCGACTCCGGAACGTTGGGGGCGTACTCGCCGATCTTCCTCACTACCCGCTCGCCCAGCACATCGCGCTGCTCATCCCAGCTGGCCCCGCAATCGGCCTGCCGCCGCAAACGATAAGGTACGTACTGCACAAAGCAGGTCAGGATATGCTTGCCCGCGGGCGCCAGCGAATCATCGGCATTCGAGGAAACCACGCAATCCACCCACAGCTCCTCGGGAATCTCGCCGTATTTGGCAATGTCATAGCAGCGTTCGGCAAACTCCAGCGACGGCACCAGCGTGTAGAACGTGCGCTCAAGCGGCGTGTGGCTCGCCGGTGTCCCCGTGAAGCGCGGCTCTTCCGCCAGCACAAAATTCACCTTGGCGCAGGGGCCATCCATCTTGATGCCGCGCACCGCCTCCAGAAAATCCCCGGGCAGTTCGCTCGCCGGGAGCATCTGCAGAAAAGTCCGCTTGGGGTCCGCATTGGAGAGCACCATGCGCCCCCGAATCTCGCTTCCATCTTCAAGCACCACGCCGCGTGCCTCGCCCTGCCGCGCCTCAATCTGTGCCACCGGCGAAGAAGTCCTGATCTCTACCCCCATCTTGCGCCCCGCCGCCGCCAGCGCCTGCGTAATTGCCCCCATGCCCCCAATCACGTGTCCCGAGAATCCTTGCAGCTCATGCTCGCCGCCGCTCAGCAAATGAAACAGCAGCCCGATCGCCGTCCCCGGCTGGTACGGTCCCCCATGCTTGCCGTACACATTGTTGGCCAGGAACATGGTCTTGATTTTTTCCGAGCGGTAGTTGTGGTCGAGAAATTCCCCCAGGCTCCCCGTAAGAAAAGAGACCAGTTGCGCCACCTCCGCGCTGGAAATCCCCCGGAATCTTCGCCCCACTCGCAACAGGTCTGCCCAGCCGGCGGCGCTCGCGTTAATCTCTGGCGGCGGCTCCATAAAAAATGGCTGCAGATAGCGCGCCAGCTTCTTAAGCTGCTCATCTATCTGAACGAAGCGGTCTGCATCCCTCGGGCAGACTCTTCTGAACTCGGCTCGGGCGCGCTCCCGCTCCGCCCACCACGGCAAAACATGCCCGTCAGGAAAGGGCACCTGGATCGCCGGATCGCAGGGAATCATCCGCAGCCCGAACTCCCCCAGGCGCAGTTCCTGAATCACTTCCGGCCGCAACATGCTGGCGATGTAAGAAGTAGTGGAGGCGCGGCAGCCCGGCGCAATCTCCTCGGTCACACAGCAACCGCCCACCATCTCGCGCCGCTCCACAACCAGCGTGCGCAATCCGGCGCGCGCCAGATAGGCCGCCGCAGTCAGGCCGTTGTGGCCGCCGCCCACAACAATGGCGTCGTAAATTTGGTTTGACGGCTCCGGCACGCTGCAATTCCAGACGAAAGCGCTGCTTAACCCCTGGTCACTTCCGCTCCCCTTAAGGGCAAGATACATTAGCATAGCCGCGAAAAATAGAGTTGAAACCAACTCTCCTTTCCGGTAAATTATCTGACCTGGGGTCAAACATGGCAGGCATCGGCAGCAACCTCCTCTCTCCTCCACGTTACCGGCAAACCCTTCCCCGTCCTCGCTCCGAGAGCAAACGCACCAAAATTATTGATACCGCCATGCGCCATTTTGCGGAGCAGGGGTACCATGCCGCCCGCGTGGGCGATATCGCCGCCGAGCTCGGCATCGCCAAGGGATCCGTCTTCCAGCACTTCGGCAGTAAAGACGGTCTTTTTTTCGAGGTTTACAAGAAAGCAGTGCGCTCCTTCCCCCGCTATCTCGACGCCCCCGCCGAGGTGAAAGAGCGCGGCTTCTTCGAGGTGCTGCGTTACTGGCTGGCCCGCACCGAGCATCTCATTCACGAAGACTGGATTCCTTATCGCGTCTCCCTGCTCGGCAACTATGGCACCGATCTCACCCTCAAGCGCGAGATCAATCGCTTCCTTATGGCGGAAGATCCTTACGGCACGGTTCCATTCGTGCGCTACGGCCTGCAGCGCGCCGAACTGCGCCGCGATCTGGACCAGGAGATGGTCGTTTCCATTCTCGATTGGACCATGGAGCGCTTTCAGGACGCCTTGCTCACCGAGGAGCTCGATCCGGGCCTGTTTCGCCGCCAGGGGGCCGCCTCGGAGAAAAAAGAAGCGCGCATCGGTCAGTTTCTCGATATCCTGCGCCGCGCCATCGGCGCCGAACGGCGAAGTTAAATTTCACGGACACAGATCATGCGGACACACTCTTCCTTGCAGGAAATTCTTGCCAGCTACGACGACCGCGCCTCGCTCCCCGAGGCCTCGACCATTCCCGGGCCGTGGTACGTGGATGACCGCATCGCTCGACTCGAGGCTGAGACTGTTTTCAGCAAGACCTGGCAGATGGTGGGCCGGGCCGGGAAGGTGGCCGGGCCGGGGCAGTTTCTCACCTTCACCGTGGCCGGCGAGCCGTTGCTCGTGGTGCGCGGCCAGGATGGCGTCTTGCGCGCTTTTTACAACGTCTGCCGCCATCATGCCGCGGCCGTGGTCACGGAATCCTGCGGCCAGGCCTCCATTCTGCATTGCCCTTACCACGGCTGGAATTATGGCCTCGATGGTTCGCTCAAGGGCATGCCGGAATTTGAAGGCGTCAGGAATTTCGAACGCAGCCAGAATGGCCTCGTTCCCGTGAAGGTTGAGACCTGGGAGAATTTCGTTTTCATCAACCTCGATCCCGAAGCCGCGCCCCTTGCCAATTTCCTCGGCGGGCTGGCGCCGCGGATGTCCCCGCTCGGCATCGGCAAGCTGCATTACTTCGACACGCGGGTATATGACATCCACTGCAACTGGAAAGTTTTCGTGGATAACTACCTCGATGGCGGCTACCATGTTCCCCATCTGCACAAGGGCCTGAACAGCGTGCTCGATTACAAGCAGTACACCATCGAGAACGAAGATCGTTACTGCCTTCAGTCAAGCCCGATGGTCTCGTCGTCGGAAGACGCTGCCACCGGCGCCACCCGTACCGGCGACCGCGCCTGGTACTTCTGGCAGTATCCCAACCTGATGATCAACTGCTACGCCGGCTACATGGATAGCAACCTCGTGCTGCCGCTCGACGTGGACCACTGCCGCGTGATCTTCGATTTCTACTTCGCCGATGTGAGCGACGCGGCGCGTGAATACAACCAGCAGAGCGTGGCCGTGGGCGACCGCGTACAGGGAGAAGACCTGGGCATCTGCGAGGGCGTGCAACGCGGCCTGAAATCGCGCGCCTATGGCGCGGGGCGGCTCTCGGTACGGCGCGAGGCGGGCGAACAGTTGTTCCATCGCCTGCTGGCGGCCGATTTGAAGGCCGGCCTTCCCAGCTCAGCCCTGGCTGCCGACTGACTCTGACCCCCTCCGCGTCCTCTGCGGTTGTTCTTGGCCACACCGGGCCTCTCTGTGTCCCTTGCTATTCCCCTTCAGTTCCTCGGCTCACGATATAATCCGCGCATGCCTGCCTACTTCTTCGTGGATATTCGTGAAATCAAAGACGCAGCCAAATGGCAAGATTATCGTGCGCGCGTCGGCCCAGTCGTCGAAAAATTTGGCGGACGCTATCTGCTCGCCGGCGGACCCTTCGAGGTGGTCGAAGGCAATTGGAAGCCTGTCTGCCCTGTGCTCGTTGAGTTCCCCAGCATGGAGCAGGCCCGCCGCTGGTACGACTCCGAAGACTATCGCGAGATGAAGGCTCTGCGCCTCGCCGTCACCGATTCCGACGGCGTTTTTCTGCAGGGAAAACCTGCGCCTGGCGCTTAGCAGTTGGCGTTCGCGGTCTGGACGTCTGCCCATTTTGACTACACTGGATCGCCAGATGCTAAATGCCAAGCGCCAATTGCAGTTGCAAAGGGGTCCTATGAAAAAAGCTGCTCTTCTGTGGACGTTATTTCTGGCCGTTTCATCGTCTGCGCAAGTCATCGCCATCAAGGCCGGCCGGCTGGTGGATCCGGATGCCGGAACAGTTCTCAAAGATCAGGTCATCCTTATCCAGGGGAACAAAATTCAGGCAGTGGGCAAGGATGTAAGCATCCCCGCCGATGCTAGCGTTCTTGATCTGTCCACGAAAACTGTGCTGCCCGGGTTGATTGATTGCCACACGCATCTCTCCGACGGCGCGCCCGATAACGATCCGCTCTCTCAGCTCAAGAAAACCTCCGCGCAGGTGGCGCTCGAATCGGTCCCCAACGCCCGCGCCATGCTGCTCTCGGGCTTCACTACGGTGCGCGACGTCGGCGTCTATCGCGCGCTGAACGACATTGCCTTGCGCGACGCCATCGCCCACGGCTACGTCGAAGGACCGCGCATGTTCGTGGCCGGCGCATACGTCACCATTACCGACGGGGCGGGCGCCATGACCGGCTTCGCCCCCGATATCATCCTGCCCTGGAACCTGCACTACGGCGAGGCCAACAGCCCCTGGCAGGTGCGCGCGGTCATCCGCAAACTGGCCGGCGACGGCGTGGACCTGATCAAGATTCTTTCCAGCGGCGCGGTGCTGACCCACGGCAGCAATCCCAACTCGCAGGAATTCACCGAAGAAGAGCTGCAGGCCGCGGTGGATGAGGCCAGCCACTTCGGCCTGCGCGTGGCGGCGCACGCGCACTCGCCCGCGGGCATCAAGAATGCCATTCGCGCCGGCGTGGCGTCAGTCGAGCACGCCACCATGATTGACGACGAAGGCCTGGCGCTGGCCAAGCAGCACGGCACTTACCTCGATATGGATATCTATGACGAGGAGTGCATCCAGCAGCAGGGGCGCGAAGGCGCCATTCCAAAAGATTTTCTCGAGCACGACGCCCAACTGGGCGAGATTCAGCGCGAGAATTTCCGCAAGGCAGTGAAGGAAGGCGAGAAGATGACGTTCGGCACCGACGCCGGCGTCTGCCCCTACGGCACCAGCGCCAAGCAGTTCGCCTTCATGGTGAAGTATGGCATGACTGCCATGCAGGCCATCCAGGCGGCGACGCACAACGCTGCCGATCTGCTGGGGCATGCGGATGAAGTTGGCTCCATCAAGCCGGGCAAGTTTGCCGACGTGATCGCGGTGAGCGGCGACCCGCTCGAAGACATCCGGGTGCTGGAGCACGTGGAGTTCGTGATGAAGGATGGCAAGGTGTACAAGCAGTGAGGCGGGCTAATGTTCCGCAGGGAACAGCTGTGGATTTCTCGTTTTGGGAAAACCAGAAGTTTAGAGTCTGCCATGAGTTGCGCGGATTTTCCCGTTCTGGGAAAAATCGCGAGGGGGATTGACATCGAGGGCTGAATCTGCCTCGGGAGTTTTCGCGTGATTGCGCCTCATCGGCCAAAGTCATAAACCACAAAGGGCACGAAGTATCACGAAGGAATGTGCTTTTCAGTTCCAGAGCAGATTGCTCAGGGCTGAAGCCGTTCGGAATGACAAGAGCCGGCATCCACTCCTGCCCGTATGGGGGCGCTTCTGCGTATAATCCTGCCCGGGTGACTTGTCATGGAATATTCTTCTGCTGATTTCTACGGACGTTCTTCCGCCCACCATTCGTCGCTCTCACATCCATTCAGCCGGCGCAATTTTCTAGCGGCCTCGGGAGGGCTGCTGGCGGCTTCGGTCTCAGCGCCGCTGGCAGCATCTGCCGCGCCCGGGTTTTCGCCGAACGAGGAGCCACTGGCGCCGGAGAAGAAGCGCAAGATTCCCATCGGTGTGTTCGATGCGGCCTTCCCCGATCTGACGCTCGATCAATTCATAGATAAGGTCGCCGCGCTGGGCCTGGAGGCGGTGGAGATTGGCACCGGCGGTTATCCTGGCGCGCACCATTGCCCCGTGCAGGAGTTGCTGGATGATCCTGCCAAACTGCGCGCCTGGAAAAAGAAGTTCGAAGACCGCAACATTCAGGTGGCTACGCTCAGCTGTCATGGCAATCCCGTGTATCCGGATGCGGAGATCGCCGCGGGCTACGACAAGAGCTTCCGCAATACGGTGCTCCTCGCCGAAAAGCTGGAGGTGAGGGTTATCGTGGGGTTTTCCGGCTGCCCCGGCGGCAGCCCGGCCGACACCGTACCCAACTGGATTACTTATCGCTGGCCTCCTGAGCACGGCAAGGCGCTGGACTGGCAGTGGAAGGAGAAAGTGATTCCGTACTGGAAGCAGGCGGCGAAGTTTGCCCGCGAGCACGGGATTCACCGCCTGGCGTTTGAAATGCATCCCAATTTTGTGGTGTACAACCCGCGCACGCTGCTGCAGCTGCGCGAGGCGGTGGGCGAGGAAATCGGCGCCAATTGCGACCTGAGCCATCTTTTCTGGCAGGGCTGCGACGCCGTGGAGGTGATTCACTTCCTGGGCAAGCAGGGCGCGATCTTTCACGCCCACATGAAAGACACGGTGATGTACAAAGACAACGTTGCCAAGTACGGCGTGCTGAACTTTGCTTTCGACAAGAGCGACCTGCCCAATGCCTCGGAGACCTTTCGCGCCGTGGGCTACGGGCACGGGGCGAACACCTGGAAGGAAATTGTGCGCGCCTACATGGAAATCGGCTACGAGGGAATTCTCAGCATCGAGAATGAAGACCCCATCCTGCCGGGCGAGGTGGGGGTGGAACGCGCCGCCTGGGTGCTGAAAAACGTACGCGCAGAATTGCTGGCGAGCTGACGGGATGCTGAGCCGACGCGAATTTGCGCATAGGGCGGCCGGAGCCGCGCTGGCCGCGGCGCTTCCGCCCGCCGCGACGGCGGCCACAGCCGGGGCGGCGAGCTTCCAGCTTTCGGTGATGCTGTGGACGGTGTTCCGCGAGCTGCCCTTCGAGCAGCGCCTGGAAAAAGTGGCTGAAGCCGGCTACCGTTCGGTGGAACTGGTGGGAGAGTTCGAACACTGGTCAGACGATGACTTCCGCCAATTCTTACGCAAGAAACATTCTCTGGGGATGACCTTCGACGCTACGTCAGGAATCCGCGCCGGTGTGGCCGATCCGGCCGGGCCGCAGGCGCTGCTTGCCGAATTGGAGAGTTTTTTTCCGGTGGTCGAAAAGCTGGAATGCCCGGTCGTTATCCTGCTTTCCGGCAACCGGACGGAAGGAGTTTCGCGCGAGACCCAGCATCGGGCCTGCATTGAGTCGCTCAAGCGTGCGGCCGATCTGGCGGAGAAGCGCAACATCACCCTGCTGCTTGAAAACATTGATCCGGAAGAAAACCCCAGATACTACCTGAGCTCGGTGGCCGAGGGGTTCGAGATCATTCGGGCGGTGGACCATCCGCGGGTGAAATTTCTTTACGATTTCTACCATGAGCAGATCGCCGAAGGGAATTTGATCGAGAAGCTGGAGAAAAATATTGAGCTGGTCGGGGTGGTGCACGTTGCCGACGTCCCCGGCCGCCACCAGCCCGGAAGCGGCGAGATTAACTATGCAAATATCTTCCGCAAACTGTCCGAGCTGAAATTTTCTGGCTACGCCGCAATGGAGTTCCTCCCGCTTGGAGATCCGGTCGGGGCCCTTCGGGATGCACGCGAACTGGCCCAGCAGGCTGGCGCGCAGCCGGCGTCGAACTCAGGTCTATAGGCCACGAAGGGCAGGAAGGGCCAGGAAGGCAATCTCTGAGACCGGGTTTCGGCGTCCTGTGGAGCTTTTCAGACAATAGGTTTTGGTAGTGTCCTAATAGTGCGTTGCTAGATTTCAAATTTACTGCTTGCAGGCCCATAAAACGCAGCCAAGGGTTGCGGCAACAACGACACCGAGCAAAATAGACGGATAGAGGAGACTAGATTGATGGAGGGCAAACTGGACGGTGAAATACAGGGCTAGGAGGCTCCAAGCGATATTGGTTACCTCGTAGCGCCGTAGCTTGTGCCACGGAACTGCCTTGATAAGAGTGTTCACCCAATGGGGTTCTTTTTTCCTTTGGTCGGTTTCTTTTGCTTTTTGGCCTTTACGGTCTGCCATCTCTTACCTTCATAACGAAAACCAAAAAGGTTCCCATCGTGCAGGCAAAAAGGGCTGCTGCTGGCTCATAAGGGAAATGGAGGGCCACAGAGGCGACCAGTAGACCAAGAAGGAATACCGTCACGATGCCGAAGCCTTTTCTCAGTTTCAGCAAGTGCTTCATCCGTAACACTGCGATGTCGGCTTCCCGAGTCACTGGGTCATCGACGATGCATTCGGTGTACATGACTTCCTCAATTACTTCGAGTCTGTCGATCTGCTCTGTAAGCAGGGCCTCGGTTGTAACCCGCTGAGGCTGAGTCGGGTGTTGGGGGATAAAAACGGGT
>DATIYF010000101.1:0-24599 GCA_035517775.1 Terriglobales bacterium | reverse complement strand
CGTTGTAGCACGTCGAGCAGTTTGCGGACATCGTCGAAGTGCAGACCGGTGGTTGGCTCGTCGAGCAGGTAGAAGGTGCGGCCGGTCTGGCGCTTGCTCAGCTCGCGCGCCAGCTTGATGCGCTGGGCCTCGCCGCCAGAGAGCGTAACCGCCGATTGCCCGAGATGAATGTAGCCCAGGCCGACGTCCACTAAAGTTTGCAGCTTCTGGCGAATCTGCGGAATGTTTTCGAGAACCGGCAGCGCGTCGGCGACCGGGGTCTCCAGCAGATCGGCGATGGAATAGCCTTTGTATTTCACGGCCAGAGTTTCCTGGTTGTAGCGGCGGCCGCCGCAAAGCTCGCACACCACGTACACATCGGGCAGAAAATTCATTTCGATGCGGCGCTGGCCCTCGCCCTGGCAGGCCTCGCAGCGGCCGCCGGAAACGTTGAAGGAAAATCGGCCGGGCTTGTAGCCGCGCTCGCGCGATTCCGGCAGCATGGAGAAAAGATCGCGAATCTGGGTGAAAACGCCGGTGTAGGTCGCAGGATTGGAGCGGGGCGAGCGGCCAATGGGCGACTGGTCAATGCGAATGACCTTGTCAATGTTTTCCGTGCCGGAGATCGCCTTGTGCGCGCCCGGCTCTTCGCTGGAGCGGTAAAGTTTCCTGGCCAGGGCGCGGTAAAGGATGTCGTTGACCAGGGTGGATTTGCCCGAGCCGGAAACGCCGGTCACCACCACCATCACGCCCAGAGGA
The DNA here is from genome assembly GCA_035517775.1 of Terriglobales bacterium. Lineage (GTDB taxonomy): Bacteria > Acidobacteriota > Terriglobia > Terriglobales > Acidobacteriaceae > DATIYF01. The sequence continues at coordinate 23,861 of DATIYF010000101.1, read as the reverse complement.
AAGGTGACATCCAGGTTTTTGAGGTTGTTCTGCTTCGCCCCCAGAATGGTGATGCTGTCGCCGTTGACCGGCCGGCGCTCGGGCAGCATCTCGATGTGCGCCCTGCCAGAGATGTAAGCGCCGGTGAGCGACTCGGGCGCGCGCATGATCTGCTGCGGCGTGCCATGCGCCACCAGGCTGCCGCCATGGCGTCCGGCGCCAGGACCCAGATCAATGACGTAATCGGCGCGGCGGATGGTCTCTTCATCATGCTCCACCACCAGCACGGTATTGCCCAGGTCGCGCAGCTCTTCGAGCGCCTGCAGCAGGCGGCTGTTATCGCGGTGATGCAGGCCGATCGAAGGCTCATCCAGCACGTAGAGCACGCCGCGCAGCTTGGAGCCGATCTGCGTGGCCAGGCGGATGCGCTGGCCTTCTCCGCCGGAGAGCGTGGCTGCGGAGCGGTCGAGTGAAATGTAGCCCAGGCCGACGGCATCGAGAAACTGCAGGCGCTCCACGATCTCATGCACGATGCGCGCCGCGATGATGGCTTCGCGGCCGGTGAGCTTGATACTCTTAGCCGCTTCCAGGGCCCGCGAAACCGGCAGCGCGGTGAAACCGGCAATGGAGAGTCCGCCGACCTTCACCGCCAGGCTCTCGGGCCGCAGACGCTTGCCGTGGCATGCCGGGCACTCGCTGGCTGACATGTAGTCGAGCAGCCACTCGCGATAACCTTCGGAGGTGGATTCTTCCATCGCCTGCTTGAGATAGCCGATGATGCCTTCGAAGCCAGTTTTTCCGCCCTTGCCGTTTTTGCCTGGCTCGCCATAAAAGAGCAGGTTCTGGATCTTCTCGGGAAACTGCTCGACGGGGGTGAGCAGATCGAAGCCGTGCGCAGCGGCCACGATCTGCAGCTGATGAATCAGGTTCTGCGAGGCCGAGCCCGGCCCCAGGCCGCCTTCCAGCAGGGGCTTCGACCAGTCGTTGATCAGCTTGGCGGGATCGAAATCAAACTTGCTGCCCAGGCCGTGGCACTCAGGGCAGGCGCCATAGGCGCTGTTGAAGGAGAACGAGCGCGGCTCAAGCTGGGGCACGTTGATGCCGCAATCGGGGCAGGCCAGGCGGGCCGAAAACAGCTGCTCATCTCCGCCCACGATGGCCACCTGCACCAGGCCGCCCGCCAGCTTCATCGCCAACCCGACGGAGAGCTCCAGGCGGTGCTCAATCCCGGGCTTGACCAGCAGCCGGTCCACGACCACTTCGATGGTGTGGTTTTTGCGCTTATCGAGGGCGAGGTCGTCTTCCAGGCTGACCAGTTCCCCATCCACCCGGGCGCGGGTGAAGCCGTGCTGCACCAGCTTTTCCATCTCTTTCTTGAACTCACCTTTGCGGCCGCGAACGATGGGGGCGAGAATCATGACCCGGTCTTCGGGGGTCAGCGACATCACTCTTTGTACGATCTGCTCCGCCGACTGGCGGGAGATGGGGCGGCCGCATTGGGGGCAGTGGGGCACCCCGATCGAAGCGAAGAGCAGGCGAAGATAGTCATAGATTTCTGTAATGGTTCCGACCGTCGAGCGCGGGCTGCGGCTGGTGGTTTTCTGCTCGATGGAGATGGAAGGGCTCAGGCCGTCAATGGAGTCCACGTCGGGGCGCTCCATCTGGTCCAGAAACTGGCGGGCGTAGGCGGAGAGGGTTTCGACATAACGCCTTTGTCCTTCGGCATATATGGTGTCAAAGGCGAGGGAAGACTTGCCTGAGCCGCTCAGTCCGGTGATGACCGTGAAGGCATTGCGGGGTATCTCGACATCAATGTTCTTGAGATTGTGCTGGCGCGCCCCGCGCACTGAAATTTTGGTGATGGCCATGAAGCCGAGCCCGCGCTGCCCTTCCGTAATATGGACGGCCCCCCAGAAATGTCCGACAGTGGGAGTGCGCACCTCTACTCCGTATCTTAGTTGCTACTAGCGGGAAGCGTCAACGCGGGGCAAAGCGAGGTAGAGTGGAGGGTCGCCGCCCGGTCCTGAGGAGGATGAAAGGGCCGGCGAGGGGGCGGAGTTGCCGCAAGGCAGCTCTCGAAGGGGCCGAACCTTGGGCAGTTTATTTGCGGCTTTCATTCTTTCCTTTACCGTAGCGGTGGTGGTTGCTTTTGGGATCGCAGTCGCCTACGGCCTGATCAGCGGCATTCTCATTATCTTCCGGCAGCGTTCGCGCCCGGCATCACCCAGTGCTCCGGCATTGGTTCCCAGCCACACCCAGGCGGGCGGGGATTAGAGGAACCATAAGCGGGCGGCTCCCCAGCGGCGAAAGCCGCGTCCTTTTCCCTTCGCATTTCGCCGGGCTAAAGCCCGGCGCTTCCGCGGCAGCCCCGCGCTTTCCCGGTGGCGCGCTGCTTGGCGGCCAAGCTCCTAACCGCAGAGATCGCAAAGGACTCGCAGAGAGAGCAGAGTGATGCAGGCGTGTGAGCGGCCCGCCCGCGCGGCGCTATCTCTGGTCGCGGCGCTGGATTTGCTGAGGCTGGTCAGGCGGGGGGGCGCTCGAAGGCGACCCTCCCTGCTGCTGTTGCTGCTGTAACTGGCGCTGCAACTCTTCGAGCATCTGTTGCGGAGTCTTTACCGCGGGGGCCTGCGGTTGCTGAGGTTGGGGCTGCGCGGGCTGAGTTTCGGGCGGGTTATCGGAATCCGAAGTATCGCTATCGTCATCATCGCTGCTATCGGCGTCATCGCCCTGATTCTGAGCCGAGAACTGGGCGGAGTTGCCGGGTGAGAAACTGGACTGGTTGGCCACGGCAGTGCCGGGCGCTGGTGCGGCGGGTTTTACGCTCAAAATGATCTGCTTGACGCCGCCCGGATCCGCCACCGAGCCCAGCAGCACATAATTGAAACGACTTCCATCCAGCAACTGTGAGAGCACCTGGCGCGCCGGGCCGGGGCCAAGGTGCATCACCACGCGCTCGCTGGCGCCGGCGGGAACATCTATTTGCGCGCCGGTCTGATGAGCGACTTCGCGCAGAATATCGCCCAGCGTGGAATTCCCGGCAAGGATGGTCAGCTTGTCGTCACGATAGACCACCTGGGGCGGCGATGCGGGCATTTGCTCGAGCGTAGGCGGCGGTGGTGGGGGCGCGGGCGCCGGCGCCGGCTCGGGAGTCGCCGCCTTGGCCGTGGCCGCCGGATGCTTTTTGTGGGGCGTGTGCTTCTGCTGGGCAGGGGCCGAGCCGGCGCATAAAACGCCAGACAACGTAGTCAACAGAATCAATCTGACCGGGATGCGCACCACCGCCATGAAGGGTCCTGAAGAACGGGCGCCACGGATGCTTTCAAAATTGTAGCACTGCAAACGAGGCCCCCAGAGCGGGAAATACAGAAAATAAAGGTGGAAAAATCGGCCCGGAAAAAGAAAAAAAGAAGCGCTAAAAGTTGAAGCGCGCGCGCTTGCGCGGGAATCAACCTACAACTGAGCCGGAATACTTCAAATTGTCGGGAGGATGTCATGCAAGCACGGGTTGAGTACGGCAAGTCTTCGGCGGGAGCGGTCCATGCCATGTTGGGGCTGGGAAAGTATCTGCATGAGAGCGGCCTGGAGAGCAAGCTGCTGAATTTGATCAGCCTGCGCGCTTCACAAATGAACGGCTGCGCCTATTGCCTGGACATGCACTGGAAAGACCTGAAGGCGGCGGGAGAGAGCGATCAGCGGCTGTATTCGCTCGATGCCTGGCGCGAGACGCCGTTTTACAGCGAGCGCGAGCGCGCGGCGCTGGCCTGGACGGAAGCGGTGACCAACATCCAGCAGGGGCATGTGGCGGATGAGGTTTACGAGGAGGTGCGCCAGCACTTCAGCGAAAAGGAGCTGGTGGACCTGACGCTCGAGGTAGTGGCGATCAACGGCTGGAACCGGCTGAACATCGCGTTTCGAACTGTGCCGGGAGCGTACCAGCCGGGGCAGTTCCGGGAGCTCAAGAAGGGCGCGTGAGGGCGGGCGGCCGCGGCCACAACGCGCTCACCACGAAGGTGCACGAAGGAAAACTGCCAATGCCGCCTCAAAGGGGACGAAGGAAAGCGCTCTCGGCGGCTGGCTCTACTGGCGAGGGGCGTAGTAGCCCTCGCGCGCGCGAATGGTGAGATCTTTGCGGTCGCTGGTGATCTGAATGGCGCGGTAGCGGCCATCGGCATCGAAGTCGGCGGGGCGGTACGAAACCACGTACTGGCTGCGCAATTCATCTTCGATGGCCCCGAAGGCGCGGGTAATGTCTTTCATCTTGAAGGGGAAGAAGGCGCGCCCGCCGGTGGCCGCGGCCAGTTGGGCGAGAATTTTATCGCCGCGCAGAATCAGACCGCTGTCATCGGTTGAGATGGCGTAGATGATGACCTGGCCGCGCTGCGCCATCTCAATGGCCTGGCCCAGAGTGGCTTCACTCTGATTATCTTCGCCATCGCTTACCACGATGATGGCGTGGCGCACCGGCTGTTCGGTCTTTTCGCGGTTCAGCTTGTCGCGGCAGGCGTGATAGATGGCGTCGTAAAGGGCGGTGCCGCCGCCATTCTGCAAGCGGTTCACCCCGGCGGTCAGCAGGCCCAGATTATCGGTGAAATCCTGAGTGACCCTGCTGTGGCTGTTGAAGCCCATGATGAAGGCCTGATCGAAGTTGGGGCGCAGGGTGTGTTGCAGAAAGCTGAGCGCGGCTTCCTGCTCGAAACCGAAGCGGCTGTGCACCGAACCGCTGGTATCCACCAGCAGGCCAAGCTGCAAGGGCAGATCGGTCTGGCGGGTGAAGTTGACGATGGCCTGCGGGGGCTTGTGATCGTCAAGAATAGTGAAATCGTCCAAATTCAAGTCGCGCACGAACTTGCCGTGATGGTCCATGGCGATGAAGAGCAGGTTCACCTCATCCACGCGCTTGCGGATGGTGAGGACCGGGTTATCGGACTGGTCAGAATCGGGACTGGCGGAGACCGCCGTGACAGCCGCGCCGGGTGAGCTGTAAGGGGCCTGCGCGCAAAGCGGCCAGGCGGCCGCCAGCAGCAGCGCCAGCAGTGAAAGACACCGGTGCGTGTACTTCGTTCCCAGGACGTCCAAAATTTTCCTTCCAAACCACGGCCAGGGGTTTCCTCTGTTTACTAGATGCAACTTATGGGCCGAAGACTCCGCTGGACACAGTTTTGCTCAGCCGACTCTACCGCCGGGATAGCAGGGGGCCAAGTTACAAAAGGAGCACTCAGGCGGTCATGCCAGCCAACTGCCGTGCTTGCCATGATTTAGCTGATTTCGAGGAGGAGTGCGGTGTGCGACGGGCTGGGTTGGGCATACGCTGGCTTCAAATCGCTTTCAGGGCGCGTGGTTTCCTAGAACATCACCTTGACAGTGAAAGAGCCGATCAAATAGTCTCTGCATAACACCGCAAGGCGGGTGTTGCCATGAAACGCTGGCAGTGGGCGCTACTCATTTTTGAGTTGGTGCTGTTCGCAGTGATCCTGATTCTTCCTCAGGTTGACCTGCCCGAGTTTGCCTTCCACTGCGGGACTGCTCCCATAGCAGCGAAGTCACGCGTTTCCTCTCCACCGGTTCAGGGGTTTACGGCGCCTCTTAGCCTGCCTTCGACCAGCACTTCGCGGTTGCACGAGGCCGCGCCCGACGCGGATTCCGGGGCTGCTGTACCTGACAGCGACCTGCGTCTCTCCGTGTTGTGCGTCCGGCTTTGCTAGCAGTTCCTTCCGTTCCTGACTTGCGTTGATTCCAAGCCTGTGAACACATGAGTTTGCCCCGCGCGGGCGTGCCTGCTGATAATTTGCGGGTGCGCGGGGCTTCGGGGCAGCCGCTCCGGGTGGTAGCTGTGTACCGCATTTCCGGCAAAGGACACAGCCGCCGGCTGTCGAGCGCTGCCCCGACCTATCGCTACAGGTAAGAATGCCCGATCTAGCGCGGGCGCGCCAGAACCAGGGTAATGTCATCGGGCTGCTCGGCGGCGCCAATCCAATCCTGTACCGCGGAAGTGACGATCTCGGTAATGCGCGGCAGGGGCAGTTCGCGGTTCTCCCACACCAGGTCAATCAAGCGCTCCTCGCCAAATTCCCCGAAGTCGTTTTCCGGCTCGGTCACGCCATCGCTGTAAGCGAGGAAAATTTCGCCGCGGTTCAACTGGATGGAGTCCTCATCGTAGCCGGCCTGGTTGAAGAGGCCGATGACGGTGCCGCCGCAATCGAGCTTGCGCACGGCGCGACCAGCGCCGAGGATGAGCGGGGGCAGATGGCCGCCGTTGCTGTAGGTGAAGGTGCGCTGGGGCGCATCGTAGGTGGCTACGAAGAGCGTGGCATATTTTTCCGCCGGCGTGCTCTGGAACAGCTGGTAATTGAGCAGCGCGAGCAGGCTGGCAGGGGAAACCTCGGGGCCACGCAGGCGGCTTTCGAGGGCAGCGCTCGAGCCCACGCCGGCGCCCACCACCACCGGGTCATTGAGGACCGGCATGCCTTCCAGACTGTAAGCGCGTACGGCCGAGTGGATGGTGGCCATGAGCAGGGCGGCGGAAATGCCCTTGCCGCTGATATCGCCGACGGCCAGCAGCAGGCGGCCGGAATCGAGAGGCAGAAAGTCGTAATAGTCGCCGCTGACGGTGCGCGCGGGGCGGCAGAAGCCATGCAATTCCAGGGTGGGAAGCTGTGAAATCTCACGGGGAAACAACTGCGCCTGCACTTCCTGGGCAATGGCCAGTTCGTTCTCCATGCGCTGTTTTTGCTTCTGTTCCTCGATCAGCTTCTCGATGGAGGCGGTCATGAGGTTGAAGGATTTGGCCAGAGTGGCCAGCTGGTCGTTGGACTTGACCGGAATACGGTGGCTGAAGTCGCCGCGATTGATGTCGCGGGTGGCATCGTAAAGCTGGGCCACGGCGCTGGTGATGCTGCGGTTGAGGCGAATGCCGATGAGCAGCGCGATGAGTTCGATGATGCCGAAGACGATGGCGACGCCCAGCAGAGAGAACTCGACCGCCGGGGCGAAATCACCGAGCGAGGCGAACAGGCGCTGGTAGAGTTGCGAGACGCGGGTGTGAACGCTGAAGGCCACGGGATTCACGGTGTCGCCGGTCTCCCAGTTGACGACCGTGACCGAAGTGGGGAAGTTCACGTCGCGATCAAAGAGGCCGGTGGCGGCGGGGACGGCGCCGGCGGTGTAGGTGGGTTGCAGGCCGCTTTGGGTATCGAGGACGTAGCCGCCTTCGGCCTTGCGGGCCTCGGGCACAGCCAGGCTGCCTTCCGCGTTGGGGCTGGGGGATGACGAAGGGCCAGTGCGCTGGATGGTCAGCCCGGTGCTGTAGAGCGAGATTTCCCCCAGATCCACCGCCCAGCGCTGCAGCAGGCGCTGATCCAGCGGCTCGCTGGAGAGAACGATCAGAGACTGGCCCTGGGCAGAGAGAGTCTCTGTGGCGCGCAGGTAGAGCTGGCCGCGGTCGCGCACCACGCCGCGGAAAGAGTCTTTCAGGAAAGCGGGAAGAGCCGGGGTTTGCATCTCAGGCCGGGGCGCGCTGTTCAGCACCGGCTTTTGATCGAGCCAGGCGCAGACCTGGCGATCAGCCCAGGCGGGGCTGGTGCGGCGAAGCTTCTCGAGTACGGCCGTCTCCACGCTGTTTTCCCGCCGAAGCTGCGCCGCCACGTGGTGGGCGATGGTTGCATTGGTGGAGCTGAGTCTCTGCAGCTCAGACTCGAGATCGGTGGTCACGATGTAGGTGGCAAACTGCGCGGCGAAGAGATAAAACGATCCCAGGGCGAGCGCGACCAGGAGAACGACGGGAATGACTCCGATGAAGACGTAGGTGACGACCAGCCGGTTGCGCAGACGCCAGAGCAGGCGGGCCTTGAGCCAGCGGACGGCGAGCACGGCCAGCAGGATGATGACGACAAAGCTGAGCAGGCTGACCCACCAACTCAGGCTCTGGCTGGCGGAAACTTTCAGCGCGGAGAGCAGCTTTTGCAGAAGAAAGAGAACCAGATCGAGGCCCAGCAGATACCAGGCAGTCAGGCCCAGCTTGCTTGCGGGCAGCAGCCCGGCCTGAGTCAATCGCAGCCGTAGATACCGGTAAGACAGCGGCATGGCGAGAGATGATTATAGAGGCCCGGCGGGGGAGAATCGGGCACGGCCTGGAAGTTGCGCCGCTGTGGCGGCGGGCTTCAGATTTCGGGGTAGAAGTCGAAAAAGGCTTCCAGGCTGGTGCGAAGCTGCTTTTCGATTTCGTCTTTGCTGCCTTCGAGAACGTGCATGGTCACATGGGCGTCGCGGCCATTCTTCAGCTTGATGGAGGCATCGCCGACCTCAGTAACTTCATCGGCGGGGAGGAGGCGTAGGCCATAAACCAGGGTCAAGTTCGCCATAGGGATATTGTACGCGGGGAGGAGGCCGGCATCGTACCGGAAGGTTGCGCGCGGGCGATGGGGCGCGCGCACCACATTGGAGTTGACTACTGGAGGTTCACGGCGACGGCCTCGCGCTCGGCGTCGGAGACTTTGAACATGGCGCGCGGCTGCAGGCCGAGAAAGCTGGCAAGGAAGACTTCGGGAATCTGGCGGATGCGGGTGTTGTAAGTATTCACATCGTCGTTGAAAAATTCGCGGCGGTCGGCGATCTTCTCTTCCAGCTCGGAGATGCGGTTCTGCAGGCGCAGGAAATTCTCGTTGGCCTTGAGCTGAGGATAGTTCTCGGCCACGGCAAAAAGTCCGCGCAGGGCGGCCGTGACCAGAAGATCGGCATGGGCCTTCTCAGGGACCGTCGAGGCACTCACGGATGCTGCCCGCGCCTGGGTGACGGCCTCCAGGGTTTCGCGCTCGTGCTGCATGTATCCTTTCACGGTGGCGACGAGGTTGGGAATCTCATCGTGGCGTTGCTTGAGCAGCACGTCAATGTTGGCCCAGGCGCGGTCGTTGTCATTGCGCAGGCGGACCAGTTCGTTGTAAAGAATCACCCCATAGATCAGCACGCCCGCCGCCATCAGCAGAAGCGCTGTTCCCGCCACAATGTTCATGGTGAACTCCACCCCGCGACGCGGTTAGAGCATGCCTAAATGCGCCAGCAGCAAAGTCAAACATACCAGCAGCAAAGCCGCGCCGCCGAAGATCATGCCGACGCCGCTTTTCTTCAGCGACTTTCGGGTTTCGGTCTCACTCTGCCAGGAGATGAGAAAGACTTTCTCGTTCTGCCCCTGCCCGATCATGCTGCACGCTGCAGCGCCGGGGGCCGAGGAATTTTCCATGCAGGCGCCGGTCACGTTGTACTCTTCGCCGGGCAAAACCAGATATTCGTGGAGTCGGTAGCGTCCGGAGGCCGTGGCGGAAGTCCTTAGCGCCGCCGGCATGTTCAGAGGCTGACCGTCCATCTCGCGCAGGCGCGCGATCATCATTTGCCGGTTCTGTTCCTTTTCCGGATCGGCCAGGGGAGCGCTGGAGGTAAGAAAGGTTTCGAGCGCATTCAGATGCAGGGGCGCCTCGGGGTGGCCGGCGGCGGGGACGTTCTGCAACAGTTGCAGCAGGGCCTGGCGGCCCTGCTCGCGGCGGGGATCGGAGAGCGCGCCTTTTTTCTCCAGCCACTGCTGGGCCTTGTTCACGAAGCGGTGGCCGCGGGCATACTGCACGTACTGCAGCAATTCCTGATCGCTGGGGCCGGTGCCGCCAGCAGGATGCGGCTGATTGGAATCCACAATGCGCGGCGGGCTGCAGGGCAGATCGAACTGCGCTCCGTAGGAATCAATCAGCACGTCGCCGGTGTCATCCTGCAGGTAAAACTTGGCGCCATCGCTATCGGTGCCGCGCTGCTTCCAGCCGCCATCTTTGCCGCTCTCCCACTCTTCGATCTTCACCTGGTAAAAGCAGCACGGCGTGCGTGTGACGGGGCTGGTGACCGGCTGCCCGGTGTGGGCTTTGCCGCGCACATGCACCAGGCCCATGGCGATGCTGCGGATGGGCATGCGGGGCGTATCAGCCACCACCTCGTACTCGCGAAATTTGCGGAAGCCCTTGAAGAAGAGAAAGGCGCCGGCGCCTATTCCGAGAACCAGGGCGGCGGAAGGATCGTTGGATTTGCCGCTGAACACGATGGGCAAAATGCTACCCAAAGTGAAGGCGCGGGGCAACGGTGAGCAAAGAGTAAAGCCGGGCTACTTCATGTCAATGCGCAGGTCTATGTTCACCTGCGAACGGGTATCGAACTGGCTCACCGTCTTGGTGTCGCTCTTGTGGCCCTTGTATTGGGCATAGACTTCATAGTCAATATTGAGCGACAGCTCGGGAAAACGGTAAGCACCGTTGGGGCCGACGATGTAGGTCTTCACCGCGCGGGTGCGGGTGTTGGCGAGATAAACCACGGCGTCGGTCAGCGAGTTGCCCTGCTTATCCATGATCCGGCCGGTCAGCAAGCGGCCGGATTCGCCTTTTTCTTTTTCCCTGGCCTGAAGAACTCCCACGCCGGCCAGGCTGACAATCAGTAGAACCAGTCCTGCAACCTTACGAGTGCGCATAAGCCCCCAAGGTACAGCCAGTTTATTGGGTTAGATGCAGCCCGATATCGGCCCGCTCATCAAATTCAATATGCACCGGGACTTCTTTCTCCAGCCGCAGGGGCTTGCCGTTGAAACGGTCGCCCTTCAGGTCGGCACTGATGAAATAATCCATTTTGCCCGCGGGCACGCGTTGGGCAAACTCGCCGTGATGATCGGAGTAAAGCTCCCAGTGTGGCTTTTTCTGGTCGGCGCGGCGGATTTTGATTCGGATGCCGTAGAGTGGGCGGTCATCCGGCCCCCAGACCGTCCCGAAAATCAGGGCATACGGTTTTTCTTCTGTCCTTTGCGAAGAATGGCCCGCCACGGCGCTGAAGGGTACGAGGCAGAACGCGCCCAGCGTGAGCAGAGCGGCGAACCGGAAAAAACTGGGGGGAGAAACAGCAAGGCGGGATGCGAGGCCCGTGCCGCGGCCGCTAGGAGTAGTCACCGTCTTCGGCTTCCTCCTCCTCCTCGTCCTCCTCGTAACCTTCTTCTTCGACCGCCTTCAGCTCCAGAGGATTCACGGTGACGACTTCGAAATCGGTTCCGCACTCCGGGCAGGAAACGACTTCGCCTTCGTCCACTTCCTCCTCATCAATATCGAGATCACTCTCGCATTCAGGACAATAAACCATGATTGCCTCCGGATGAACTCAGACGCCTGCTGTTAATATTTAGTTTCTCCGGGTGCGGAGGTCAAGCCTTTCCCGCCAGGGACAGATTTGGGCGCCCGGCGCGGCGGGCCTGAGCGAATCGGGTAGGGTTCATCGGGTAGAAAGGGCAGGAATGAAGATAATTCTCGGAATGCTTGCGGCGGGGATGCTGGCGGCCGGGGCGTGGGCGCAGCCGGTGGGTGCCGGAGCCGTGGACCCGCGCATCGCGGCGGCGTTGCAGCAGGTTTCGGCGCAGCACATTCAGGCCAATATCGAAAAGCTGGTCAGCTTCGGGACGCGGCAAACGCTCTCGGCCCAGGACCCCGCATCCATGGCCGCGGGCCGTGGAATCGGCGCGGCACGGGAGTGGATCAAGAGCCAGTTCGAAAGCTACTCGCGCGACTGCGGCGGCTGCCTGGAGGTGAAGACCGACAGCTTTGTGCACGCTGCGGCGGAGCGAGTTCCCAAGCCCACCGAACTTACCAATGTTTATGCGGTGCTGAAGGGCACAGACCCAGCCAGCGCGGGCCGCATTGTGCTGGTAACCGGGCACTACGACTCAATCAACAGCAACACGCTTGATGTCACCGGCGCGGCGCCCGGCGCCAACGACGATGGCAGCGGCACGGCAGTGAGCCTGGAGTGCGCGCGGGTGTTGAGCAAGCTGAAGTTTCCCGCCACGATTATTTTTCTTACCGTCGCCGGCGAAGAGCAGGGGCTGTATGGCAGCGAGCACTTCGCGCAAATGGCCAAGAGGGAGGGCTGGGAGATCGAAGCCGTGCTTAACAACGACATTGTGGGCGGCGACCGCAGCCCGGGGCAGGATGCCAGCGTGGTGCGGGTTTTTTCCGAGGGCGTTCCCGCGGCGGCCAGCGAGGCGGAGCTGCGGATGATCCGATTGCTGGGGGGAGAGAGCGATTCTACTTCCCGCGAACTGGCCCGCTACATCGCGGAAGTAGGCGGAACCTATGATGCCGGCATTCACCCCATGCTGATCTTCCGGCAGGACCGCTACCTGCGCGGCGGCGACCACTATTCGTTCAACCAGCAGGGATATGCGGCGGTGCGGTTTACCGAATTCCGCGAAAACTACCACCACCAGCACCAGAGCGTGCGTACGGAAAACGGCATCGAATATGGCGACCTGGCGAAGTTTGTGAATTTCGACTACGTGGCGGCTGTGGCCCGGCTGAACGCCGCGACCCTGGCCTCGCTGGCCTTGGCCCCTGCGCCGCCGGCGAAGGTGCGCCTGGAAACGAAAAGGCTGGAGAACGATTCGACGCTCACCTGGGAGCCTTCGCCGGGCGGGCGAGTGGCGGGATACGAGGTTTTATGGAGAGCAACCACCGCGCCCGAATGGGAACACATGCAGAAGGTGGGAAAGGTGGCCCAGGCCACCCTGCCGCTTTCCAAGGACAACGTGATCTTCGCGGTGCGCGCCGCCGATGATGAAGGGCACGTGAGCTTGCCGGTGGTTCCGCTGCCCGAGCGCTGAAGCGGAACCTGCTAAGATTGCAGCAGCGGCCGCGGGTAAGAAAACCAACTTTCCATGTATCGCAGGGGATCTTTTTCGCTGAGTTTGCCTCCCTTCACCAAGGCGGTGAAGTGGCTGATCCTGATCAATGCCGCCGTATTTTTTCTGATCACCCTGCTGCAGGCTTTTACTGCGAACCTGGGCAACGTCCTGTTCTATGTTTTGTCGCTGGTGCCCGCCTGGGTGGTGCGCGGGGGCGTCTGGCAGCTGGTCAGCTACTCATTCCTGCACGTCGGGCTCTTGCACATTCTCTTCAACATGCTGGCGCTGTGGATGTTCGGGGCGCAGCTGGAAATGGATTGGGGCCGCACTAAGTTTCTCGAGTTTTATTTCTTCTGTGTGGTGGGCGCGGCGCTCATCACGGTAGGCGTTTCCTACACCCACCTGGGCGGCGTGACGCCTTTTACCAACACGGTGGGCGCCTCCGGGGGGGTGCTGGGAATCCTGATGGCCTTCGGGCTGCTTTATGGGGACCAGGAAATTATGCTGTTTCCCATTCCGCTCTCCATCCGGGCCAAGTACTTCGTGGCCGGGATTGTTTTTATTGAACTGATAAGCGCCATCAATGCCGCCGGGCCCCGGCGCGGAGAGAATGTGGCTTATGTGGCGCACCTGGGCGGGCTGTTGTTCGGATACCTCTACGTGAAGTTCGTGCCGCGAAAAGGATTGCTCTACGGAACTTCGGAACGCTACTTTGGGGTTCGCAATTCCTATTACCGCTGGAAGCGCCGCCGCGCGGCGCGCAAGTTTGAAGTCTATATGCGCAAACACAACCGCACCGTGGAGTTCGACGAGCACGGCAACTATATTCCCCCGGAAGAAGACAAAAAGAACGGCGGCTCGAAGTCGGGCTGGGTCAACTGACGGCTGGGGTTAGCTCACACCGCGCGAAAAAAAGTCTCAAGCTCCCGCACTACCGCTGCCGGCAATTCCTCTCGCCGGGCTTTCCCTTTGAACCCCAGGTCGTGGCCCGCGCCTTCCACCGGCAATAACCTCGTTCGACCCGGAATCAGCTTCAAGGCTGACTCCAGTTCTGCGATCGAGCCAAAGGGATCGCGCGTGCCGTGAACGAACAGGCTCGAGGTTTGCAGCCTGGGCAGGTGCTGAATGCGCAGCTGCCCGGGCTTGCGCGGCGGATGCAGAGGATAGCTGAGCAGAAGCAAACCATCGGCCAGCCCGGGGTTTTCCGCGCAGAGCATGGCTGCCTGACGGCCGCCGTAGGAGTGCCCGCCGAGGAACACGCGGCCGGAGGCCAGCTTGAGAACCGTCGAGAGGGCATGCCGCAGCCCTTCGCGGTCGCGCGCGGCATCTGCGGGGCGGGGCGGGCCGAAAGGCCGCAACTGCCGAAAAGGAAGATCGCAGCGCAAGACGGTGAGGCCGGCTGAGGCAAAACTTTCCGCCACGGCGGTCAGCAAAGCTGACTGGCAGTTGGCGCCGGCGCCGTGGGTAAGAACGAGGCCCTCGCGGGCCTGCTCAACCCGATGGAGAAATCCGCGAACCGGCGGGTCGCTGGAGGCATCGAAGAACGAGCTGAGGCTCTCGGGCATTGCGATCTAAGCCTAACCCTCCATCACGCTCAGCGGCTTGCTGAAGCCTTTCGAGCGGAGCGTCTCTTCTGAGCTAGAGCCCCGTTTGAAGCAGTTGTCAGTTCCCGGTCTAGAGTTCTCAGCTGCGTTTGGCTGCGCGCTTGGCCCGTGCCCGTTCGGGCGCCACCACATGCAGTCGCATGAAATTGGTGGAACCGGAGGCCATCTGCGTGCCCGCCACCACGCCCAGCACGTCGCCGGTCTTGATTCGTCCCTGGCGAAACAGTTCCTGCTGCGCCGCCCGCAGCATGTCTTCTGAGGTGCGCGCCTGGCCGCGCTGTACCGGCTGCACGCCCCAGAACAGGTTCATCCGATTGCACACCGCTTGCACGTGGCTGAAGGCGTAAATGCAGCTCTTGGGCCGGTACTTCGAAATCAGCCGGGCGGTGTTGCCGGTTTCGGTGAACACCGCAATGGCCGCCATGTGCAGGTCTTCGGCGGCATGAGCAATGGATTCGCAAATAGCCTCGGCAATCGAAAGCCGGCGGCGGCCGCGCCTTCGGGGCGCAGTGAACTCGGCCATATTTGTCTCGGCCTCGACCACAATCTTCGCCATCATGGCCACGGCTTCGCGGGGATAGCGGCCGCTGGCAGTTTCGCCGGAGAGCATGACCGCGTCGGTGCCATCGAAAATCGCGTTGGCCACATCCGAGGCCTCGGCCCGTGTGGGCCGTGGGTTCTCGATCATGGATTCCAGCATCTGGGTGGCGATGATCACCGGCTTGCGCCATTCGGCGGCGCGATAAATCACGTGCTTCTGGATGACCGGAACCTTCTCCGGAGGCATCTCCACCCCCAGGTCGCCGCGCGCCACCATCACGCCATCGGCCGCCTCGAGAATTTCCTCCAGTTGCTCCAGAGCCTGCGGCTTTTCCAGCTTGGCGATGACGGGAAGGCTGCCGCCAAGCCGCTGAATCAACTGCTTGACGTTGGTAACATCGGCCGCCGAGCGCACGAACGACAAGGCCACGGCATCCACGGCGTGCCGCAGGCCAAACTCCAGATCAATCTCGTCTTTGGCCGTGAGCGCGGGAATGGAGAGCGCCACGCCGGGCAGGTTGATGCCTTTGTTCTCGCCAAGAATGCCGCCGTTGAGCACTTCGCATTCGACATCTTCGCCGCGCACTTTGATGACGCGCAGCTCAATGCGCCCATCGGAGAGCAAAACCCGCGCTCCCGGCAGCAACTCAGAGGCCAGCCCGAAAAAGGTGGTGGAGATTCGGGCCGCGGTGCCGGGAACATCCCGGGGAGTGATGGTGACGCGCGCCCCGGTTTCAAGCTCGACCGGCCGGTGCCCCTCGAGCGCTCCGGTGCGGATCTTGGGCCCTTGCAGGTCCTGCAGGATGCAGACGGTGCGGCCTTCCTTGCCGGCGGCGCGGCGCAGACGCTCCATGGTGCGGGCATGCTCTTCATGGGTGCCATGAGAAAAATTCAGGCGGGCTACATCCATGCCCAGCCGCATCAGTTCGCGCAGTGCCTCCTCGCTCTTGCAGGAAGGTCCGATGGTGCAAATGATCTTCGCCCGGCGAACCGCGGGAGCAACGAAGGTTGCGGAGGAGTTTAGAGCTGAGCGGGGCTTAGGCTTGCCGGGGGTCAAGGCTGGGTAGAATCCTCCATCCATGGGCGCAAATTTCTTGTCAAGGTCACCAGCAAGATTACCAAAAGAAGCCGCTGATTATCCCAGGCGCATCCGCGAAACTCTCAACCTTGGCTGGCATAGCGCGGCAGGCTGCGGTACCGGCGTGTGCCAGACTGCGCCAGGGTGCACCGTATAATGCCGAACGATGAATCGTTTTTTCAGGCTGATTCTGGTTTCCCTGATTGGGATGGGGCCCGTGGTGGGAATCCCGGCGCAGGCGCAGGTGGCCTGGAACGCACTCTTGCAGGACGATGCCGGTCAGCGGATCCCCGGGGCGATCATCCAACTGCATTCGCCTGCCGGCCTGACGTACACGGCCAGAACCGACGACCGGGGCATGTTTTCCTTTGCTGCGATCGCTCCCGGACCCTACCAGGTCAGTGCCACCTTGAAGGGCAAGACCTTCAAAGCCGCGGTCCCAGCGCTTGTCAGGGATGGAATTCCGCTTCGCGAAAACCTGCAACTTTCCCTTGCCTGGGGAGAACTCTGGCTGGCGCCGCCTGCGGAAGACTCGGCTCGTCAGGCCAGCGGGGGAGAGCATCTTTCCAGCGGCGAAGTCTCCAGCCTGCCTTTGAATGAGCGCGACTTCAGCAAGCTGCTGCTGTTGGCCGCCGGCACCATGACTGATACGAACGGCGCCGCCAATTTCACTCAGCAGTTTGCGGTGAATGGACAGCGCGGCTCAGCCACCGTCTTCGCTCTCGATGGCGCCGACACCACCGATCCGGAAATGGGCGGCGCGACATTTTCCAACTTCAACGTGGATGCGATCCAGGAGGTCGAATCCAGTTCGGGCGTGATGCCGGCGGAAATCGGCCATGGCGGCGCCAGCTACACCAACGTGGTCTCGAAGTCCGGGTCCGATCAGGTGCATGGCAGCGTTTTTGAATTCATTCGCAACGCCGCCTTTGATTCGCGGAATTTCTTCGACCACAAGAGCATTGCGGATGAACACCGCATTCCGCCTTTCGTGCGCAATGAATTCGGTTTCACTAACGGCGGCCCGCTGGTGCTTCCCCAGATTTACGACGGACGCGGCCGCACTTACTATTTCGGCGAGTACCAGGGCTTTCGCCAGGTATTGGGCACGACCCAGGTTTTCCCCGTACCCACCGCCGCCGAGCGCCAGGGCATTGACACGGCCTCGTTCCCAGGCGATACGCTCACGGTTCCGGTAAATCCGGCAATTGCGCCTGCGCTCGCCGGCTATCCCTTGCCCAACGATCCTGAGGGAGCGTATGGCGCCCGCACCTACGCGGCGTCGTCTAAAGTTTCTACCCGCACTGATCAGTTCTCGCTCCGCGTGGACCACCGGCTTTCGGGTAAGGCAACGCTGCTGGCCCGCTTCAGCCTGAACCAGGTCACCGGGCCGATCACCAATCCCGACCAAACCGCCATTGATCCCAGTTTCGGCATACTTTTCTTCGATCACCAGCGCAACGCGACCCTAAAGTACGCGCGAACCGTCTCTCCGCATTTCACCTGGGAAACCGGCCTGGGGTACATCCGCAGCACGCCGTTTTTCCCCGCCGGAAATCACACCCAGCCCGGAATCGGCTTTGGCGACGGCCTGTTCGAGGGATTTGACTCTCCCGGCGGCTCGATCTTCGGCTCCTTCGGCAATCTCTATCAGTTCCGGCATGCCATGGTCTATCTGCATGCCAGCCACGCCTTCAAGTGGGGAGTCGAGATTCGCTTCAACCGCGACGCTACCATTTTCGGAACCGCCCCAAACGGAGCTTATTCCTTTGGCGGAGGCACCGCGTACTCTCCGGTCTTCATTCCCTCGGCCAGCGGCCAGCACGACATTCAGACCGGAGATCCGCTGCCGGATTCGCTCACCGGGCTGCTCACCGCGACTCCGTATTCTTACAGCATAAGCGCCGCGGCCGATGTCACCCCGATTGGCGACCGCTTCGACGAAGCCGCGGTGCGGCGCGAGGCTTACAACTTTTACTTTCAGGATGCCTGGAAGGCCGCACCCAACCTGACGCTAAGCTATGGCCTGCGCTACGAAGTAAACAGCCGCATCCATGAAGCCGAACAACGAACTTCGTTGCCGGTATTTCTCGGCCCTGAGGGCAAGACCGTACCCTACTGGGACCGCAATGCCGCCCAGGTGTATCTCTACAATCCGCAGCCGCCTTACCGGCAGGACTGGAACGGCTGGGGGCCGCGGCTGGCGGTGGACTACGGGCCCGGCAAGCACACCATGCTGCACGCGGGCGGCGCGATCACCACTCTTCTGCCCAATCTCTGGCAGGATAACTTCCTCACCGGCTCCATCCCGCTACTGTTCAATATTTTCGTCAGCGCGCTGCCGGGCGCGCCGGTGCCCTTTCAGAACGCTCTGACTCCCGTCACTCTGCCCCAGCCCTACACCACTTCCGGCCAGCTTCTGTTTCCCACCGGCAAAGCCACCGGTGTCGCTCCGAACACTCCGCTTGATCTGGCCCGTTACCAGCGCGATTTGACCGCCCTCACGCCCGGCCACCAATTGCAGTTGCTGGTCCTTGCCGGCATTGCCGACGATTTCCGCAATGGCTACATCGGAACCTACACCCTGGGCGTGGACCATGATTTTGGCGACCTGAAGTTCACTGCCGCCTACGTCGCCACCACCGGCATCCATCTGGCCAGCGTCTATTCTCCGAATGGATATGGCGGGGCAGGCCCTGGTTTCGCGCCGTTCACCCAGTTCGACGCCATGGGCAATGCCATCAGTGGATTCGGCATGGAGAGCATCATCACCAGCAGTTCGCACTCGACCTATCACTCTCTGCAGACCGGCCTGAGCAAGAACTCGGCGCGGCTGGGGCTGGGGTTCCAGGCGAGCTACACCTATTCCAAGTCTCTCGACGATACCAGTTCCGTGCTGGGCGGGCTGTTCGGCGGCGCAGGCACGGTGCTCCAGACCCTGCCTCAGGACCCGTTCGATCCTTCGGCGGAAAAGGGCCCCTCGACCTTCGATGTGGCGCACGTCTTCGCCGCCAGCGTGATTCAGATGCTGCCTCTCGACCACGTGAGCCTTCTGCGCGGCCTGGGCCGGCCGCTGACCACGGGCTGGCAATTTCTCAATGTGACCACGCTGATGAGCGGCTCGCCCTTCTCCGTATATTCGGGAATCCAGCAGACCGGGGCGGGCGCGGGCGGAACCGACCGGCCGGATTTGGTGGAAATGCCGCATTTTTCCACCAGCCGCCCGGTTCGCCAGGATTATTTCGGGCGAGGCGCGGACAACGCTTCGTTCTTCAATATTCCTATCAATGTTCCGGGCGGGACCGGCCCCAACCAGGGGCGCTTCGGCACTCTGGGGCGCAATACTTTTCGCGGACCCGGCTTCCACGACTTCGATGTGGCCCTGATTAAAGACACGCCCTTCGGCCGCCGGGGAAACCGGGAATGGGGCACGGTAGAATTCCGCGCCGAGTTCTTCAACCTATTCAATATGGTAAATTTCGGCCTGCCTTCGAACATTGTGCGCGGCAGCGGTTTCGGCATCATCAGCAAGACCGCCGGTCCCTCGCGGCAGATTCAGTTTTCGTTGAAGCTGATTTACTAAAGCGGCAGGAGAGATGCGGAAAAGCTCTACAGTCGAGGCTCGGAATTCTTGCTGTTAGGGGAGGCCACCGCAATCAGCTCCTTGCCCAGGCGGGCGCGGGGAAAGAGCATGGCGTTGAATTCGGCGCCGATGAGAATCACCAGCGAGATCATATACATCCACACCAGCAGCGCGATGCCCACGCCCAGCGAGCCATACATCAGGCTGTAATCGGAAAAGTGCTGCAAATACCAGCCAAAAATCATGGTGACCAGGAACCACATGGCGGTGGCCAGCATGGCCCCGGGCAGCACGCTGTGCCAGGGCTGGGTGCGGGGTACGGCATTGTGATAGACCAGCGCAATCACCGCGATGCTGGTGAGTATGGCGATGAGCCAGCGGATGACCATCCACATGAGCAGAATATACGGCCCGAACTCATGCCCGAGCTGGAAGAGAATGCGGGTTTCGATGCGGCTGCCGAAGGCCACCAGCACCGTGGCGAAGCAGAGCGGAACTCCCGCCAGAATCACCAGGGAGAAGGCGATCAGACGCTCTTTCACCAGGCCCCAGGTTTTGGGCAGCTCGTAGGCGTTGCGAAAGCCTTCCATCCAGGAAACCATGACGCCAGAGGCCAGCCAGATGCTGAGCAGCGAGGTCGAAACCAGCAGGCTCACCGGGCGCTGGGCGGCGCCCTTCAGAAAAGCCAGGGCCGTGCCCGAGCCTGCGGGCATAATGCGGCCCAGGGCATAGGAAATTTCGCGCTGGTAGGCGGCGGTTTTGTGGGACGCAGCCAGAACCGCGCCGACGACAAGCAAAGAGGGAAAGAAAGTGAGGATGGAGGAATAGGCGGAAGCCTTGGCGATGGCGAAGGCATCATGCTGAAAGGCGCGCCAAATCGCCTGCCGCACTAAATGGAAAAAGCGCAGCATCAACGGCCCCAGAGTATTGTCCTCAGGGGCCTCTGGCAACAGAGAAATATTGATAGGTTCCTGAGGTTGCAATCGCTGGGGGGTAGCGTGCATTAAGTTTTCCTAAGCCAAAGACGTCACGAAAAAAGGAAAGGGCGGATCGCTCCGCCCTTTTTCGTCTCCTTTATTCCGCTGTCAGCTCCTCGGTCTCGCCTTCCTGGCGCATCAGCTCGAGCGCGCGCTCGGCTTCCTCGTAGGCCTGCGAGACTTCCTCCTGCACCTTGGCCGCGGCCTCTTCCATCTCCGGCGAGAGGCGCACGTTGCGGTAGTATTCCATGCCGGTACCGGCAGGAATGAGGCGTCCGACGATTACGTTCTCCTTCAGCCCGCGCAGGTGGTCCACCTTGCCGTTGATGGAGGCTTCGGTGAGCACGCGCGTGGTCTCCTGGAACGAGGCCGCCGAGATGAAGGAATCGGTCGAGAGCGAGGCCTTGGTGATGCCCAGCAGCAGCGGGCGCCCGGTCGCCGGGCGGCCACCCTCCTTGATCACCCGCTCATTCTCTTCCGCGAAGTGGAACTTGTCCACCTGTTCCTCCAGCAGGAACTTGGTGTCGCCGACGTCTTCCACCTTGCGCCAGCGCATCATCTGGCGCACGATCACCTCGATGTGCTTATCTGAGATGTTAACGCCCTGCAGCCGGTACACCTCCTGGATTTCGTTGACCAGGTAGGCCTGCAGCTCCTTCTCGCCCAGCACGGCCAGAAT
The DNA here is from genome assembly GCA_035517775.1 of Terriglobales bacterium. Lineage (GTDB taxonomy): Bacteria > Acidobacteriota > Terriglobia > Terriglobales > Acidobacteriaceae > DATIYF01. The sequence continues at coordinate 2,739 of DATIYF010000101.1, read as the reverse complement.
GTCGTGCGGGTCGAGCGGCCCATCCATCAGCGGCTCGCCGGCGCGCACCCGTTCGCCTTCCTGCACGTTCACGTGGACTCCGCGCGGCACAGAATACTCCTTTTCCGTGCCGTTGTCGGCCACCACGTAAATCTTGCGCTGGCCCTTGGAGACCTCGCCGAACCTCACCGTGCCGTCAATTTCACTGATGACGGCGGTGTCGCGCGGCTTGCGCGCCTCGAACAGCTCGACCACGCGCGGCAGACCGCCGGTAATGTCCTTGGTCTTGGTGGTCTCGCGTGGAATCTTGGCCAGCACGTCGCCGGGGTGAACGGTGTCGCCATCGGCCACCATCAGGTGGGCGCGCGAAGGCATCAGGTAGCGCTTGCTGCTCTTGCCCTTGATCACCACCGCCGGCTGCCGCTTCTCGTCGGGCGAATCCGCCACTACGTGGCGCGACAGGCCGGTGACTTCGTCCACTTCCTCGTGCAGGGTAATGCCTTCCTGCAGGTCTTTGAACTGCACCGTGCCGCCGATTTCGGTCAGGATGGCGAAGGTGTAAGGGTCCCACTCCACCAGCACCTGGCCCAGCTGCACGTGGTCGCCGTCGTTGACCTTGACCTTGGCGCCGTACACCACCGAGTAGCGCTCGCGCTCGCGGCCCTTGTCATCCACCACGGCGATCGAGCCCTGGCGGTTCATCACCACCAGGTCGCCCGCCTTGGACTTGACCGTCTGCAACCCGATGAAGCGCACCGTGCCGTTGTTCTTGGCATCGAGGCGCGACTGCTCGGAGACTCGAGAAGCCGTGCCGCCGATGTGGAAGGTGCGCATGGTGAGCTGCGTGCCCGGCTCGCCGATGGACTGCGCCGCGATCACGCCGGTGGCCTCGCCGAGCTCGACCAGGCGCCCCGAAGCCAGGTTGCGCCCGTAGCACATGACGCAGACGCCGCGCTTCGATTCGCAGGTGAGCACGGAGCGGATCTTCACCCGCTCGATGCCCGCCGCCTGGATCGCCCCGGCCAGGTCTTCGGTGATCTCCTGGTTGATATCCACGATCACGTTGCCGTCGTAGTCCTTGATTTTCTCCAGCGACACGCGGCCCACGATGCGGTCGCGCAGCGGCTCGATGATCTCGCCCGCTTCCACGATGCCCTGCACGTAGATGCCATCCACCGTGCCGCAATCGTACTCCGAGATGATCACGTCCTGGGCCACATCCACCAGGCGGCGGGTCAGGTAGCCGGAGTCGGCGGTCTTGAGCGCCGTATCCGCCAGGCCCTTGCGCGCGCCGTGGGTGGAGATGAAGTACTGCAGCACCGTCAGCCCTTCACGGAAGTTGGCGGTGATGGGCGTCTCGATGATCTCGCCCGAGGGCTTGGCCATGAGGCCGCGCATGCCCGAGAGCTGGCGAATCTGCTGCTTTGAGCCGCGGGCGCCGGAATCGGCCATCACGTAAATGGGGTTGATCTCGCCTTCCTTGTCGTGCTGCTGCATCTCGCCGAACATCTCGTCGGCCACTTTTTCCGTAATCGCCGACCAGATTTCGATCACCTTGTTGTAGCGCTCGCCGTTGGTGATGGCGCCATCCAGGTACTGCTGCTGCACGCTCACCACCTGCTTCTCGGCGTCGCGGACGAGCACTTTCTTGTTGTCGGGAATGACCATGTCGTCAATGCCGATGGAAAGGCCGGCGCGGGTCGCGTACTTGAACCCGAGCTCCTTGATCTCGTCGAGCATTTTGACCGTGGTTTCCAGGCCGAACTTCAGGTACCCATAGCTCACCAGCTGCCCGATGCCCTTCTTCTTGAGCAGGCCGTTGATGTAGGGCATGCCTTCGGGAAGGTGATCGTTCAGGATGGCCCGGCCGACCGTGGTGTTCAGGAAGCTGCGGTCGTAGTTCACCGGGTCGGTGTGCATCAGGTCCTGATCGTCGTAGGCGCTGGTCAGGTCCACCACTTCGCCGGTATAGCGCAGGCGGATGGGCGAAAGTGTCTCCACTTCGCCGCCTTCGAGCGCCAGCAGCACTTCCTCGATATTGGCGAACGCCCGGCCCTCGCCCTTGGCGCCCGGCTTGCCCTTGGTCAGGTAGTAGAGCCCGAGCACCATATCCTGCGTGGGCACGGTGATGGGCTGGCCGCTGGCCGGCGAAAGGATATTGTGCGAAGAAAGCATCAGCACGCTGGCCTCGACCTGGGCTTCGGGAGACAGCGGAATATGCACTGCCATCTGGTCGCCGTCGAAGTCGGCGTTGAACGCGGTGCAGACCAGGGGGTGAATCTTGATGGCTTTGCCTTCCACCAGCACCGGCTCGAAGGCCTGAATGCCCAGGCGGTGCAGGGTGGGAGCGCGGTTCAGCAGCACGGGATGGTCTTTGATGACCTCTTCCAGAATGTCCCAGACCACCGATTCCTGCGCCTCCACCATTTCCTTGGCCTGCTTGATGGTGGTGCAGTGCCCGGTCTGTTCCAGCCGGTGGTAGATGAAGGGCTTGAACAGCTCCAGCGCCATTTTCTTGGGCAGGCCGCACTGGTGCAGCTTGAGCTCGGGCCCAACCACGATGACCGAGCGCCCGGAGTAATCCACGCGCTTGCCCAGCAGGTTCTGGCGGAAGCGGCCCTGCTTGCCCTTGAGCGTATCGGAGAGCGACTTGAGCGGGCGGTTGTTGGCCCCGCGCAGCACCCGGCCGCGGCGCCCGTTATCGAACAGCGCGTCCACCGCCTCCTGCAACATGCGCTTTTCGTTGCGCACGATCACTTC
>DATIYF010000100.1:0-21141 GCA_035517775.1 Terriglobales bacterium | reverse complement strand
TTCTCCGGCCTCGGCGCGAAAACGGGGAAACAACGCCATGGCAGCCAGCCCTCCCAGGGTCAGAATTGGTATCCACAGTTTCAGGTTCATAAGGTTTCTCCATCTGCGGAATCTGTCTGCGGGATACAGAGACACCCCGGGCGGCCGGAAGCGACGCTTCTTTGCTTGCTCCGCCCGGGTGCCTTTTCCCACCGTGACTGATCTGAGAACGGCAAATTCCCCGCTTCTTGCATCAAAAATATTGGTAGCATTCGCAGTGGCCCCCACCGTGACCATGCCCGGAGTTCAACCCATAGCGGATGGCAGCCCCCGGCTGGGACTGCTTGCGGCCGAGCTATACGAAAAAAGCGGGGGAAAGGAGCTGGGGCTGAGCTGGGAGGAGTTTGCCGGCATTCTGCGCGAGATTGCCGCGAGGTACCTGCCTGAGGCTACTCCGCCCGGGGAGATTGAATCGCTCTATCGCTCTCTGCGACTGGAGGAACTGGCCCTGGCGCGGGCCTGCGCCGCCGGCAACGAGCGCGCCTGGGAGATTTTTCTTACCCGCTACCGGAGCAAGCTCTACGACATCGCGACCGGCGTCGCGCGGGAATACTCTGCTTCACGTGAGCTGGCCGATTCACTTTACGCTGATCTTTATGGCACCGAGACCCGTGACGGGAAGCGGATCTCGAAGCTGGCTTCGTACACCGGACGCGGATCGCTCGAAGGCTGGCTGCGCACCGTGATGGCGCAGCAGTACATCAATCGTTACCGGCGGCAGCGGCGCCTGGTGAGCCTGGAAGAAGAGAGCGAAGACGGGCGGCAATTTGCCGCCCCGGAGCCGGAACCGGATCCGCCGGGGGATGCCCGCCTCGCCTCGGCGACCGATGAGGCGCTGGCGGCTCTTTCCTCCGAGGAACACTTCCTTCTGGCGGCCTACTATCTTGACGGCCGCACTCTGGCTGAGGTGGCCCGCATGCTCGGCGTGCATGAATCCACGGTGAGCCGCAAACTGGACAAGCTGGCGAAATCAGTGCGCAAGCGAATTGTAACTTTACTGGTTGAGCGCGGCATGAGCCGGGCGCAGGCTGAGGAAGCTATGGAGACGGATGTACGCGACGTGCCGGTGGATATTCGCAGACATTTGACGCAAAAAACCGAAAGTGGAGCGTTCCCTGAGAAGAGCATGGAGGGTGAGGAATGAAGCGCCCGCTTAGCTTATGAGAGCTCGGAACAGGGTCTTGGGTCGTTGAGTATGGAGCGACTGCCAAAAATCGTCCGCGACCGGCTGGTGGCGGAGGCCAGGCCTGAGGTCCATCCTGACCCCGACGTGCTCACTGCGTTCAGCGAGAATTCTCTGCGCGAGAGTGAACGCGACGACGTACTCGGCCACCTGGCCCATTGCCAGGAATGCCGGGAAGCGCTCGCCCTGGCCGCGCCGCAGATGGAAATGGAGCCGGTGGCCGTAGCCGCCGTGGCCGCAACGGCTGCTCCCTTACGCAAGCAGACGCGCTGGCTGGATGCTCCGATGCTGCGATGGGGGGCGGTGGCGGCGGGAGTAGTGGTGGTTGGCGCAGCCGTGCTTGCGTATCGGGGAAGCGGAAATCATTCGGAAACATCCGCAACTGCGAACAAAACCGCAGCGCCGGTATCCGTTCAATTTGCTCCAGGCGGCGACAAAGGCGCGGATCAGCTGGCCAAGGTTATAACTCCGGCTGCGCCTCAAGCCGCCCCGCAAGTGACGCGCTCCCGTCCTACCCGTGATCTTCGGGCTTCTGCCGCTACAAAGTCGGTAAGCGACGAGGATCGGCTGATGGCGAAGAAGACACCCGCTGAAAACGAGACGGTGGCCGGAGGTGCGTTCGCAGGGCACTTTGGCGACGGGGCATTCAGCCGATCTCCGTCAGCAACAGGCAATGCCCCGGCCGCGTCACCCGAAGAAAGAGACAAGACCGCTGCTTTACCGGCCCCCAAGAAGGAATTGGCGCCAGCGGCGCCCCCGCCGCCGCAGAACGAAGTTGCGACGACAGCCCCCTCCCCGGCCCCACAAACGGCCGAGGTTCTGGATTCCAGCGCCAAGGCGGAATCCCTGCAGAAGGCCAAGGCCGCACCTCAGGCCCAAGTTTCTATGGGCGCCTTTTCCGGCGGGAACAAACTGGATCTCATGCGGCAGGCTTCCAGCGCCATTACTCCCCGTTGGGTGCTTTCAGGCGATGGCGCAATGTTGTTGCGGTCAACTGACAACGGTAAGACCTGGCAAAACGTGCCGGTAGCCAGCCACGTGGTTTTGCTCGCGGTGGATGCTTACAGGTCGCAGGTTTGGGCCGGCGGTGGCGGCGGCGCCCTTTATCACTCAGCCGACGCCGGCGAACATTGGGTGCAGGTGAAGCCCGTCGCCGACGGCAAGGCTTTGACCGACGACGTGACCGCGATTCATTTCGCCGATCTGCAGCATGGCAGCCTGACCACTCTGCATCACGAAACCTGGACGACGAGCGATGGCGGCCAGAGCTGGCAGGTCAGGTAGCCACTCTCGATGGTTGTGTAAAAGCACAGTTACCTGCAGGGTAATCATTCCGCGAAGTGCTTCCATCCGAAGGTACCCATTTGTTTGCTACAAATTGCCACACCTCTGCCGGAAGAGCGCAGATTACCGCAGAGCCGCCGCCTGGTTACTTTGCTCTTTTCGCAATTACCAACGGGCCATTTACGCACCCCAGGGCACAGCTTAATATTCACGCGTGGTTTGGCAGTTCTGGGGGAGGGCTGCCAGGCGTCCTGAACCTCGTGTTCTGGGCGCTTTTTTATTGGGTTTAGCTTCCGGCTCTTAGCCAGCATACCCCACGTCAACCGAGCCCGTCCGACTTCAGCGGCTTCGCCCAAAGCAGCTTCGCGTCGCAACAGACAAAGCAGGGTCGAACAAGTGCGCTCACGCGATCATTAAAGTTCCCAACCTCCCGGTCCGATAAGGAGCACCCCGGACGGGAACGCCCGCCGGCGGCGGTCCGCTCCGACGAATATCTAACGACTATGTTTGCGATCATCGGAATTCTGGTTGTCTTTGGCGCGGTGGCAGGCGGCTACCTGATGGAGCATGGCAACGTCCGGGTACTGCTGCAGCCGGCGGAGCTGCTCATCATCGGGGGCGCGGCCGTGGGTACGGTGCTGATCGCGAATCCGCTGCACATTCTGAAGAAGATCGGCGCCGGAATCGGCGGTACGTTCGGTGGCTCAAAGTTTACCCAGCAGCGCTACCTCGACACCCTTAAGACGATGTACGAATTGCTCAACAAAGGCCGGCGCGAAGGACTGATGTCACTCGAAAACGACGTAGAGAACCCGGGCAAGAGTCCCATTTTCTCGAAAAACGCGACTTTCCTGAAAGATCACCATGTGCGCGACTTTGTGTGCGACACACTGCGAATGGCGATCACCGGCGCGGATGCCTATGACCTGGACCAACTGCTCGAGCTGGATATGGAAGTCCATCACTCGGACGCGAGCAAGCCGGTTTCGGCGCTTTCCACCATGGCAGATTCACTCCCCGGACTGGGCATTGTTGCCGCAGTCCTGGGCGTGGTGATCACCATGGGCGCACTGGGCGGCCCTCCGGAAGAAATAGGGAAAAAAGTCGCTGCCGCTCTGGTCGGAACGTTTCTGGGCATTCTGCTCTGCTATGGGTTGATTGGGCCGATCGCAGCCAACATGGCCAAAGTAGCCGACGACGAGCAGGCCTACTTTCACGTGCTGCGCGTGCTCATGATTTCCTTTCTCAAAGGTTCGGCCCCAATCATGGCGGTGGAAGCGGCGCGCCGGGCGGTCCCCGGGCATGTGCGGCCCTCCTTCCAGCAAGTGGAAAAGCTATGCCGCGGAGGCGGCGGCGCTGCGGCTGAGGCTGCGCCGGCGGCTGCGGCCACGGCATCGGCCTAGGCCATGGACAAAAAGCGCCCCATCATTATCGTGAAGAAGAAGGCCGGGCATGGCGGCCATCACGGCGGGGCCTGGAAGGTGGCCTACGCCGACTTTGTCACCGCCATGATGGCTCTGTTTATCGTGCTCTGGCTGATGAACAGCAGCAAGCAGATTCAGGAAGCCGTGGGGGGATATTTCAAGGATCCCTCGGGCACGTCAAAGCAGGTAGGCACTGATCAGCGGGGCTCGGGCGAGAACTTCACCCTCACCAAAGATGACATGCCCAAGCTGAAGGAACAGCTACAGAAGGAGCTGCGCCGACTGAATGACTTCGATAAGCTGAAGAATCAGATCGAGATGACGATCACTGCCGAAGGGCTGCGCATTGAGCTTCTGGAAACGGCCTCGGGGACGTTCTTTAACAGCGGCAGCCCAAGCCCCAATGCCGATGGCACGGCGTTGCTCGGTTTGTTGGCGCAGGAATTAGGAAAGCTGCCGAATCACCTGTCTATTGAAGGCCATACCGATTCCAAGCCCTACACTGGCGGGCGGGACTATGGCAACTGGGAGCTTTCCACGGACCGGGCCAATGCCGCCCGCCGCCTGATGCAGCAAAACGGAGTGCGCCTGGACCAGGTGACGCAGGTGAGAGGCTATGCCGACCAGATGTTGCGGAATCTGAAAGACCCGCTTGACCCCTCGAACCGGCGGATTTCTGTCATCGTACAGTATCTGGAAAAGGACAACACTGGGAGTGGGGGCGCAGTCTCGGCGGCCGCAAAAGCTCCCGAAGCAGCCAGCAAAAACCAATAAACGTGGGCTCAGGCAGGAGCGCCTCGCGCCGCCAGCCTTTCTTCCACGCGGTTCCGGCCGTTCTGTTTGGCCTTATACAAGGCGGAGTCGGCTGCCTCAAGCAAGGCCTCGGGCGCCATCTCTCCGGGCGTGGAGCAGGTTACTCCCATACTGATGGTGACCCGCACCGTGTGGCCGGGGGCGCATATGGCGGAGGCAGCCACGCATTGCCGCAGGTGCTCGGCCCTCTGCCGGGCCACTGAGGCCTCGCAGCCCGGCATCACCATGAGGAACTCCTCGCCCCCATAGCGGCCGATTCCATCGTAGGTTCGAAGCTGGGAGCGCAAGCGGTGGGCAACCTCCATCAGAACGTGATCGCCAGCCAGATGGCCGAAGGTGTCGTTGACCTTTTTGAAAAAGTCAACGTCGGCCATAATGAGGCCCACCGGCTCCCGTTGCCGACGGGCGCGGTGCAGCTCGCGGCGCAGGAACTCGAAGATCTCGCGGCGATTCAGAAGATTAGTCAGAGGATCGTGCGCGGCCAGGTCGCGGAGTGCGGCGTGTGCCGACATCAACTCCTCCTGCAGGCGGACCACGCGCGATCCTGTCTGCAGGCGAACCCGAAGCTCCTGGTTATCAAAGGGCTTAATAAGATAATCGTCGGCGCCGGCATCCAGCCCCTCGATCAGCTCATCTTTGCGCCCATTGGCGGTCAGCAGAATGGTGTACACATAAGGACAATCGGTCCGCTTACGCAGCCGCCGGCACAGTTCGAGGCCGTCTATTCCGGGCAACACCCAACCTAACAGAGCAAGTTTCGGACTGTCTGGCCTCTGCAGGACGTCCCAGGCATGCGCCCCATCCTTTACTGGAAGAGGCTCGAAGCCCCAGTCTCCCAGGCACCCCAGCAGCAGTCTCTGGTAAAGCAAAGAGTCTTCGGCGACGAGAACCTTCATGTTCGGGGCCAGACGCTCACCACGAGCTCGCCGAGGCGGGCAGACGTCTTCCGCTCCCATGAGCGGGGCATGGAGAGTCTTCTAATCTTCGATCTTCCACAATACGGCAATGGAGCAATGTGCAAGCGCGCTGCCGCTGCGTCTTGTTTTCACACGAATTTCATCACGCGAGTAACGACCATCCCGGCACTGCGGGCTCGCTGCATTTTGCTCTGCTCGCTTCGCTGGTTGGTTCGAGATAGGTTGGCAAAACTGCTCAGCACTCATCGTTCGAGTTTTGCGCACTTGTCTTAATCAGGGACACAGAAAATGAGCAGAGATCTCTCAACGATGAGCGCCTTATGACTGAATTCATAGAGTTGGATGAGGGCGGAATTAAGGCACTCTAATTGCTCTTATGTTTCCTTCCCAAAGCGTGGCGGTTTCCATGCTGTTCGGGTCGCCTGGGAACTTTGTGCCCTCCCTACCACTGCTACTTAACGAGTCACCGGAGAACGAGCATGCGCGAAGCGGGGTGTTTCGCGGAGCAGAAGCACCAGCCTCATTTGTTGATCGCCGAAGATGACGTTCCCTTAGCGCATTTTTTGAAACGCGGATTGCAAGCTGACAAATGTGCGGTAGATGTGGTCCACGATGGCGAGTCTGCTTTTCAGGCTGCGAAGGCCTCGCAATACGACCTGCTGATTCTTGACCTCAACCTACCCAAGCTCGATGGCATGGACTTGCTGCGGCAACTGCGGCCGGTTCTGCCTACCTTGCCGATTCTCGTCTTAACCGGCCGAAGCCGGCTGGAAGATCGCTTGATGGCCCTGCACGGCGGAGCCGACGACTGCATGGTCAAGCCCTTCTCCTTCCATGAGCTGACCGCCCGCGCCAGAGCGCTCTTGCGCCGCCATGGTTCCACTGCCACCCGCTGCATGCAGGTCGCAGACCTGCTCTTAGACCGGGAGGAGTTTCGCGTGGAGCGCGCCGGCAAGAGAATCACCCTGACGCCGAAGGAATTTCTGGTGCTGGAGTGCCTGATGACCAACGCCCGGAGGCCGGTCTCGCGCTCCACCCTGATGGAATACGTTTGGAAAGCCCCCTACGATGCCCGCACCAACCTGGTGGACGTCTATGTCAAGTACGTCCGCGACAAGATAGATGCCGGGTTCCCCGCCAAACTGCTGCGAACAATTCGCGGCATCGGCTACGTAATCACCGACGACTAAAAACCCCCGCGAGCTGCCGAAATGAACAGTGAAGCAAACACTGCGCCTCGTAGTGCCTTAGTTGAGCTGGTCCTGCATGAACTGCACGCCATGGCTCAGCCGCTTACCGTGTTGCGTGGAACGCTGGAGCTCGCCCTGCTTGAGGCGCAGACGCTGGACCAGTACCGTCAATCGGTCGAGTCCGCACTGGTGGAAGCCGGACGGGCAGCCTTATGTCTGAACCACACGCGGGAGATGATTTGCGCGCTGCCCGAAGCCGGCGGCGCGAACAAGCAGTCAGAACAGAAAGGCAACTGAAACAATGTCAAGCACCATTTCGAGCGGTCTGGCTGCCCAGCAGGCAAGACTTCCATCCGGGCTTTCCTCGGCGCCCATCGGCATCTTAGTGCTCAGTGCCAACGCCGATTTGAGATGTGACATCCTGTCGCGCCTGCATTCCGGGCGCTGGAACGCGCTGCAGGCGCAGAGCGGGGCCAGTGCCATCGAGGTGATGGAGAGAGGAAATATATCCCTGGTGCTGCTTGACCCGGCGCTGCCTGATCTGCGGGTCGAGGAGTTCAAGGAAATCGTGCAGGCATATTACCCGGCGATCGAAATCGTACCCATAAACCCGGGAACGGGTCAGCCCTTGTCGGCGCCCTCACCGGAATCCATTTGCTTCGAGGCAGTGCGCGAGATCGGGCGCGGCGGGGCCCTCAAGGGGGCCAGCGCAGCGCCAGAGAATGCGGGCGACGATGATGCCGGCGAAAACAGTTTGCCGGGTTTCGTGGGCACCACCCCGGCGGTGCAGAACGTTTGCCGCATGGCGCGGCTGGTTGCCAGGCGCGATACTACGGTTTTGATCACGGGTGAGAGTGGCACCGGCAAGGATTTGGTGGCGCGGGCCGTTCACCATCTCAGTCCACGGGGAAGCAAGGCGTTCGTGGTGATCAATTGTGCTGCCATTCCTGAGACGCTGCTCGAAGCCGAGTTGTTCGGATTCGTGAAAGGGGCTTTTACCGGCGCGGTGCAATCGCGCATTGGGCGCATTCACGCCGCCCAGGGCGGCACGCTATTTCTCGACGAAATCGGCGATCTGCCGCTGGGATTGCAGTCCAAGCTGCTGCGCTTTCTTGAGCAGGGCGAAGTTCAGCGGCTGGGCAGCTCCGATACCTTCCGCGTAGATGTGCGGGTGCTGGCGGCGACCAACTCCAACCTGCGGCAGCTGGTGCAAAGCCGAGGCTTCCGCGAAGATCTGTTTTATCGCCTTTCGGTTTTTCCCATCGAACTGCCCCCATTGCGGGAGCGCATGGATGATCTGCTCGCCCTGGCGCAGAATTTCCTGGCCAAGTTCTGTGCCGGAGGTCTTTGCCTGACCGCCGAGGCCGCCTCGCTGCTCCGCCAGCATACCTGGCCGGGCAATGTGCGCGAAGTGCGCAACGTGATGGAGCGGGCCTGCATTCTCGCCCAGAGCGATGGAGAAATCCGCCCCGAGCACATCGTGATCTAGCGCCTTCCTTTCCATCCTTGCAGGTCTAATCATTCCCTCATGCAATCTCCCCGATCGCGGGGGTTTCGGGGCCATGCTTTGGCATACAGGGTGCATTGCCCAGTAGGCAGATGTTGCCTAGTTCTCATCTGGCTCCAATGAGCGCCTCGCACCAACTCGCGCAGCCCGCGGAACCTGTGCTGGCCGATGCCTTTGCCGCTTTTACCGCAGCCGCGGGCTGGCTGCAGTTCTCCTATCAGCAGCTGCAGGTGGAAGTAGCTCGCCTGCGGGAAGAGCTGGAGCAAAGGAACGCCGCGCTCACCTCAAGCCTCGCTGAAAACGAAAAGATCCGCCTTTCGCTGGGCCTGATTCTCGAGTCGTTGCCCTGCGCCGTGATCGCGCTCGACGCAAAGGGCGAACCCAGTTTCGCCAACCCGGAGGCGAAGCGCCTGCTTGGAGATGGCGAGGCTTTGGGTCAGGCCGTCAGCGCGCTCAGTGAGTGCAGCGGCACAGGCTGCGGCGAACGGGAACTCTGCCTTCCCATTGCCGGCACGCAGCACTGGTTGATGATTCGCTCGGCGGCGGTTTATGGACGCACAGGCTCACGGGGCGCGCCACAGGCGGGCGAAACCGTGCTCATCATCCGCGACGTGACCGAACAGCGCGAAATGGAGCGCGAGCGCGAAGAAGCGCGCCGGATCACCGCTCTGGCCGAGGTTTCGTCGGTGCTGGCACACGAGATACGTAATCCTTTGGGCAGCATGGAACTGCTTGCCGGCCTGCTGATGGATTCGGCGGAACTCGGCGGGGAACAAAAGAGCTGGTTGGAGCATCTGCAAGCGGGCCTGCGGTCACTCTCGGCCACTGTGAACAACGTTCTGCACGTTCATGCCACTGGCTCTGCGATTCACGTTCCCCTCGATCTGGCGCAAGTCGTGCGGGAGGCCGTCAGCTTCATCAACCCCTTGGCGGCCCGCCACGAGATCCGACTTTTCCTGGAAGAAAACCTGCATAGCGCAAGAATTCTGGGAAACAGCGGAGAGTTGCAGCAGGTGATTCTGAATCTTGCGCTGAATGCGTTCCGGCATACGGCGGCAGGGGGAGAGATAAGAATCAAGGCATGGTTGGATACGGCTCAATCTGGCAGGCTGGCGGTCATCGAGTTCGAGGACAGCGGTTGTGGAATTCCGCTTGAGCATCTGGAAAGGATTTTCGACGCCGGTTTCAGTACGGCAAGTCAAAGCCCGGGTTTGGGGCTGGCAGTGTGCCGCAAGATTGTGCAGCAGCACGGCGGCAGCATCTCGGCAAGTAGCGAGTCCGGCCAGGGCGCCGCGTTTCGCATGGAGTTTCCCGTTCTATGAATGAAGTGAACCGCTCGGTGCTGGTGGTGGATGACGAAATGGGTATGCGCCTGGCCTTGCAGGCCAGTTTTCAGCGCGGCGGATGGCAGGTGGAAACCGCCGGCGGCGCAGCCGAAGCGATTCGCAAGTTTGAGCAGAAACGTTTTCCACTGGTGGTCACCGACGTTCGCATGCCGGATGGCGATGGCTTTGAAGTGATGCGACGGGTACGCCAATCCGTGCCGGAAACAGCCGTGATTGTGCTGACCGCATTCGGCAATGTGCCAGACGCAGTGCAGGCCATGCGCGGCGGCGCTTGCGACTACCTGACCAAGCCGATCTCCTTCGAGCAGTTGCAAGGTGCCGTGCACCGGGTGATGAAGCACAGCGAAGCCTCCCCGGTCTCAGTTTCTTCTGGCGTCAGAATCATCGGCTCGTCGGAGCTCATGCTGCGCGCCCTGGAACGCGCGCGTCATGCCGCCCGTACCAATGCCGACGTCTTGATCGAAGCCGAGAGCGGCACCGGCAAAGAGCTGATTGCCCGTTATATCCACGAGCAAAGCCGGCGCCGGGAGAAGCCGTTTGTGGCCGTCAATTGCGCCGCGCTGCCGGAGCAATTGCTGGAAAGCGAACTCTTCGGCCACGTGAAGGGCGCATTTACCGGCGCCATCGCCGCCAAGCCCGGCAAGTTCGAGCTGGCGCAGGGAGGAACACTGCTGCTCGATGAGATCGGCGAAATGCCCCTCGCTCTTCAGCCCAAACTTCTGCGGGCTTTGCAGGAGCGCGAGTTTGAGAAGCTGGGAGATGTACGGGTGGTGCGGGTTGACATCCGAGTGATCGCCACTACCAACCGGCCGCTGCTGTGCATGATCGAGGAAGGAAGCTTCCGAGCCGACTTGTATTACCGGCTAAATGTTGTGCCTCTCACTGTTCCCGCTCTTCGCGAGCGCAGGAAAGACATTCCGGCGCTGGCGGAGTTTTTTGCCGCACAATTCGCCGCCCAGGCGAAACGGCCCACGCCGCTGCTGCATCCGGGCTTTGTTGACGGACTGCAGCGCCACGATTGGCCGGGCAACGTCCGGGAGCTGGCCAACTGCATGCGCCGGGTGCTGGCCCTGAGCGAACAGAACCTGATTGGGCCGGAATGCCTGGGCCCGGATTTTCTGACGCCCGCGCCGAAAAAAGCGGCGCCGCCTGAGCTTCCGGTGCGAGCAGGAACGGCCATCAAGGAGCTGGAGCGCCGGCTTCTCGAATCCACCCTCGAAGTTACACGCGGCAACCGCACTCACGCGGCAGAGATGCTGGGCGTGAGCCTGCGCACTATCCGCAACAGGATTCGCGAGTACGGCCTGCCGCCACGGAGGTACGCGTAAAGTGAGCGCGATCCAGCTTTTGCAGAAGTATCTGAATCTGGCTTCTCAGCGCGAGAATTTGGTCACCAACAACATGGCCAACATTGATACCCCGGGCTTCCGCACGGTGGATTTCAATTTTCACGTTGAGATGGAACGTGCAGTAAACGATCAGGGCAACGCGACGTTGACGCCGGTAGTGCAGCCGGTGCCGGGCCTGCTGGCGCGGCCGGATGGCAACAACGTGAACCTTGATCGCGAAGGGATGCTGCTGGCGGAAACCCAGATGCAGGTTCGCATGGGCGTGGAGCTGATCAAAAGCGAATTTCATCGCTTGCTGACGGCGATCAATCAGGGGCAATGACCATGAGCGGACTTTTTTCCATGCTTGAAATCAGCGGTTCGGCGCTTTCCGCCGAGCGCGAGCGCGCCGAAGTAACTGCGGCAAACCTGGCCAATGCCAACACCACTAAGACCTCTTCCGGGCAGCCTTACCGCCGCAAAGAAGTCGTCTTCGCCGGTTCGCGCATGTTCCCCTTTCAAATGGCGCTGAACCAGCTTGCTTCTCTCCCCGGTGCTGTGCCCACGGTTCACATTGCCCGCGTAGTGGATGATCCAACTCCTCCGCAAATGCGCTACGAGCCGGGCAACCCGGAAGCCAACGCCAAAGGTTATGTGGCCTATCCGGCGATCAATCCCATTCAGGAGATGGTGGACCTGATGGGCGCGACGCGCGCATACCAGCTCAATGCATCCGCGGTGAACGCCGCCAAGCAGATGCTGCAGCAGGCGCTGGATATTCTTCGCAGTTAAAGCAGAGGCAAAGCGACTATGAGCAACGTGATTGCAAATATCCCGGGATGGCTCTCTAGTTCCCCTACGAGCGCCGCTTCCTCCAGTTCCGCCGGCGGCGAGCAGAGCTTCGGTTCGAGCCTGAGCGATGCCATCAGCCAGGTGGAGCAGGTGCACACCGATGCGCAGCAGCAGGTGCAACAGCTGCTGCAAGGCGATCGCCAGGACATTCACAACGTCATGATCGCGGTAGAGAAGGCCGACATCGCATTCCAGCTGATGATGCAGGTGCGCAACAAAATTGTGAATGCCTACCAGGAGATTTCGCGGCTGCAGTTCTAAGCGAGCATTCGGGGACCGAACGATAGCCTATGCCTTCCGGGGAACAGATGTTGGGCCAACTGAAGAACATGCTGTCGGGGCTGAGCGCGAAACAGCGAGTGGTGCTGGCCGCCAGCGCGCTACTTACGGTGGCGACTGTGGCGTTGTTCGTAAGTTGGATCGGCAAGCCCGAGTACAAAACGCTTTACACCAACATGGAGCCCGCCGACGCGCAAAGCCTGGTTTCACGGCTGGCCGAAAAGAACATTCCCACACAGGTGAGCCCCGATGGCAAGACGGTAAGCGTACCCGAAGACAAACTCGACGCCAGCCGCTTGGAGCTTGCCTCACAGGGCATGCCGCACAGCGGGCGCATGGGCTTCGAGCTGTTCGACAAGATGAACTGGGGCGAAACCGAATTTGACGAAAAAGTGAATTACCAGCGGGCGCTGGAAGGGGAACTGGAGCGCACCATTCAGACACTGCACGGCGTAGAGAGCGCCCGGGTTCATCTGGTAATGCCTTCCGATTCTGTATTCGTGGATCGCGACCGGGATGCCAAGGCTTCGGTGATTCTCACCATGCACTCGGGCGAAATCACGCCTGACATGCAGATGGCGATTGCCCGGCTGGTCTCCGGCGCGGTGGACCGGCTTCGTCCCGAAAATGTCGCCATCGTGGATGCAAACAACAACCAGCCCGCGGGGCTGCCGCAGCATGATCCGCTATCGCCCGCCGGCGGTTTGGAAAAAGAGTTGTCTGCCCGCCTGATTGAAACCCTCGCGCCGGTGGTAGGCGCGGACCATGTGCGCGCCAGCGTCAACGTCGAATACGACCCCAGCACCAGTGAGGAAAATCAGGAAACCTACGACCCCAAATCGGCGGTGGCGGTTTCGACGCAACGCTCTGATGAACAGGTGGGCGGCGGCGCCCCCGGAAGTGGAGTTCCCGGCACCTCAAGCAATGTTCCCGGCGGAGATGGAAAGGCCACAAACGCAAAACAAACCGCGGACGCCGATACCGACTCTGACGCGGACGACAGCCAGGTCTCGCACAGCGAGTCGAGTACCTATGTCGTAAGTAAGATGACGCGGCGAACGGTAGAACCTGCCGGGCGCATACGCCGCATCTCGGCGGCGCTGGTGGTGGATGATGCCATCGAGGTCAAGCAGTCCAATGGCAAAAGGACGGAAGTTCGCCGCAAACGCACGCCGGAGGAGCTGAAGCAAATCAGCGACCTGGCCACGGCTGCGCTCGGCCTCGATACATCCCGGGGCGACGTGATCGCGGTACAAAACATTGCCTTCCACGAAGCTGCCCCGGAAGAGGGCGGCCCCACTGTACGCAACATCACCGAGCGCGTCCGCGGAATTCTCACTGACTGGTCGAGCGTGGTGCGTTACGCGGCACTTCTCCTTTTGTTCCTGCTGGCTTACTTTCTGTTGCTGCGGCCGGTGAAAAAGCAGGTCATCACGACGTTTCGCGAGCTTCCGCAGCACCTTTCAGCAACCGATAAACCTCAGAACCAGCTTGCCGACAGCGAGTTCAGCGGACAGCGCGCACTCGTGCTGAAAAAGCAGCTGGTCGAGAAGGTGAAAGCCGAACCGGTCTCTGCAGGGCGCCTGGTGCAAGCCTGGCTGCGTGAGGGCGGGCAGTGAGCCCGGCGCGGCCCCAGGCGGTAAGCGGCACACGTAAGGCCGCTGTGCTCCTCGCCAGCCTGGGCGAAGAGGCGGCCTGCACAGTGTTGCGCACGCTGGGTGAGAAGGAAATTCAGGCCATTGCCGAGGAACTCGTCACCATTGATTCCATACCGCCCGAGCAGGCGCACCAGGTGCTGGAAGAGTTTTATCACGCGAGTAACGGCAACGGAGCCGTGGCCTGGGGCGGTCCGGGCTACGTGAAAGATCTGCTGACCAAGACTTTTGGCGAGGAAACCAGCCGCGCGGTATTGCGGCGGATCGCCGAAACTGCCGAGGCCGGGGGCACGCAGTTTACCTGGACTCAGTCGGTAGATTCCAAACAGATCGCCAAGCTTCTGGAAGACGAGCATCCTCAGATGGTCGCTCTGGTGCTGGCCCACCTGGATTCCAAACTGGCGTCGGCGGTGCTCATGCGCCTGCCCGATGCTCTTCGCTCCAATGCCGTGCGCCGGCTGGCCGAACTGCGGCAATTTTCGCCGGAAATGGTGAAGAAAATCGCCGTTCTGCTGCGAAAGCGCGTGGAGTCGCTGGGCGAGCAGAACCGGCAGTCTTACTCCGGAATCAAGAGCGTGGCTGACCTGATGAATCAAATGGAGCCAACCGCCGCGGGCGGAATCCTGGAATCTATCGAGCGGGAAGAGCCCAAACTGGCGGTCGGCATCCGCAATCTCATGTTTACCTTCGAAGACATTCTGGGCCTGCCGGAAACTTCTTTGCGTGAGTGGGTGGGCGCCGTGGATAAGAAGACCCTGGCGATGGCGCTCAAGGGCGCGAGCGAAGAACTCAAGAACCATATTTTCCGAGCCATGTCGTCGCGCGCGGTTGAAATGTTGAAGGAGGATATGGACGTTCTGGGCCCGGTTCGCGCCAAAGATGTAGCCAAGGCCCAGGAAGAAGCGGTGGCGGCGGCACGCAAGCTTGAATCAGAAGGCAAGCTGGTGCTCAAGATGGGAGGCGACGATGAGTACCTCGTTTAAGAGCAGTCTTCCACCCGTGCCCGCGCCGCCCGTCGAGGCATTCCAATACCCTGAGGTTGCTTCCGTTGCGCCCGCTGAGGCTGCCCGCGAAGAGAGCGATTTGTTCCCTTCCGCTCAGGACGAGATGGCGCAGCTTCTGATGCGCGCTCACTCGCAGGGCGCGCAAGAAGCCGCGGAAAAGCAGCAGGCGGAGTACAGCCGCCGGGTTGCGCAGGAGCGCGGCAGGATCACTGAAGCCATGGCAGGCTTCCAGCGCGAAGTCTCCGAATACTTCGCGCGTATCGAGGTGGAGGTCGTGCAGCTGGCGCTGGGGATCGCTTCCAAGATTCTGCATCGCGAGGTGCAGGCCGAGCCGGCTTCGATGGCGCGCATTGTCAAATCGGTTCTGGGCAAGCTGCACCAGAATACACAGGCCAAGATTTGCGTGCGCCCGGAAGAGGCCGAGGGTTGGCGCGAGTTGCTGCCGCACCACAGCGAGCCGGGTGTGAGCTGTGAAGTCGTGGTGGATAAGAACCTCAAGCCGGGGGAGTGCCGGTTGGAAACCGCCCTCGGTACCGCACACGTGGGCATCTCCGCCCAATTGAAAGAAATGGAAAACGGCCTGTTCGATTTGCTGGCAGAAAGACCTACCACGCGATGACTCCAGCTGCCAAAGCCTGGCTGGCGTTGGGCTCGTCTGCGGCCCCTTCTCTAAACTCTTACCTGGAATGGCTGAAGCGGGCCTCTTCTTTGCGCTGGGCGGGGCGGGTAAGCCAGGTGATTGGCAACCTGGTAGAGTCCGATGGCCCGTTCTGTTCGGTAGGTGAGTGCTGCCAGATCGTGAGCTCGGGCGGCGCTCGGCTGCAGGGAGAAATTGTGGGCTTCCGCGACTCTTCCGTCCTGGCCATGCCTCTGGAAAAACCTGCGGGCGTCCGCCTCGGGGACGAAATCATCACCTGGGGAGCGACGCCGACGTTACGAGTAGGCCCGGAGCTCTTGGGCCGCGTGATTGATGCCGCTGGTACGCCTCTCGATTCCGGCGGTGAATATCGGGCGCGCACCAAACTTCCGCTCGATGGTCCGGCGCCGCTTCCGCTTGAGCGCTCCTCCATTCGTGAGCCCTTGGCCTGTGGCATTCGCGCCGTAGACGGGTTCCTCACTTGCGGCCGCGGCCAACGCATCGGCATTTTCGGTGGCAGCGGCGTGGGCAAGAGCACGCTGTTGGGCATGATGGCGCGCGGCACTGCCGCTGACTTGACCGTCCTGGCCCTGGTGGGCGAGCGCGGGCGCGAGGTCGGCGAGTTTCTGGATGAACTGGGCGCGGAAGGCCGGCAGCGCGCGGTGGTGATCGTTTCCACGTCTGATCAATCGCCCTTGCTGCGGGTGCGCGCGGCCCTGGCCGCGACCACCGTCGCCGAGTACTTCTGCCAGCAAGGCAATAACGTGCTGCTGGTGGTGGATTCACTTACCCGCTTCGCCATGGCGCAGCGCGAAATTGGCCTGGCCGCCGGCGAGCCGCCGACCACCAAAGGTTACACGCCTTCGGTCTTGAGCCTGCTTTCCCGCTTGCTGGAGCGGGCGGGGCGCTTTTCCGCGGGCAGCATCACTGCTTTTTATACAGTGCTGATGGAAGGCGACGACCAGCAGGATCCGCTGGTGGATACCGTCCGCTCTCTGCTCGATGGCCACGTGGTGCTCGACCGCAACCTCAGCGCTCGCGGCCACTATCCGGCAATTTCCGTGCTCGATAGCCTCAGCCGGCTCATGCCCAGCGTTTGTTCGCCGCAGCACCTGGAGAAAGTCAGAGACTTGCGCCTGCTGCTTTCGACCTATCAGCGCTCAGAAGACTTGATTCGCATCGGCGCCTACCAGGCCGGTACCGACCCTGTGCTCGACAAAGCTATTGCCTCGCTTCCCCGGATCACAGAGTTTCTTCGCCAGGGCCGGCAGCAGGCCAACGATTTCGCGCAAACCAAACAGCAACTGCTCGACCTGCCTTCCTGATTCCGCGCCATGGCCTTCCGTTTTGCTCTCGCTTCGGTTCTGAAATACCGCCAGGATCTCGAGCACCGTGAACTGCTGCGGCTCGAACAAAGGTATGCAGAGTTAGCGGCTGCCCAGGCGGAATTCTGGAAGGCGGAAGAAAATATCGTTCTCGCCCGCAAAGAGCGCGAACACACTCTCAGCCAGGGAACCACCGCGGTTCACCTGCAACTCGCGCTCGAATATGATGCCCAGTTGCGGCGGCGGCGCGAGTCGTCCCAGAAAGCCCTCGCGGAAGCACAAGCCAGCCTGCGGCAGCAACTCCAGGCCTACCACCAGGCCCGCCAAAGCCGGGACGCGCTCGAAGAACTGCGCAAAAAGCAGTTCGAAGCCTACCGCAAAGAAGAAGGAAGAAGCGAGCAGCGGCAGCGCGATGAGTTATTTCTGCTGCGGCGCAGGGCCCGCCGCTAGGCAGACTTTGCCTAGTGAAAACTGGGCAGCTCTTGCCTAGTCAATCTCTGTTTCGCCCGAGTTTGCCTGCCTTATCGGTACCTGTGCCACAAGTCTTTAGCCTGCAATCAGGAATTTTCATTTCCGAACGGCTTTCGTAATCGGAACTCTGGCCTGCGGCGTGCTTGCTCAAAGGTCTCGGAGCAATGGACTTGGTCCCGACTCTTATGCTAAGCAGCGCCGCCCCGCCGAAAAACGAGTTGGCTGGCAAGCAGCCGCCGCCGGATAACTTCGCCGCCCTGCTTTTGCCCTTCATGCAGCCGAGCGGCGTCCCGGCGCAGCAGGCGCAGGCGCAGCCTCAGCCGCACCCGCAACCGGCCGAAGTCGCATTACCAGCGCAGAGTGCTCTTCTGCCCCCGGATGTTCCGGCAGCGCCGCTTGCCGCTGAGCCGGCCAAGACTACTCCACGCGTATCCGCGAAGATTGCCTCGAGCGCCACCGCCGCCTCCAACCGAGCCGGGCGAGCGCAAAGCATTAAGAACAGGCTGCAGCAGACGCAGTCTTCAACCCAGGTTTCGCAACCCGTCGTCGTTAGCGCGCCAGCTCCGATCGTCAGTCCTCAGCCGCCCGTGATCGTGGCGCCGGTTGTTGATTCAGAGCCAAGCCCTGAACCCATTTCGCCGATCTCAGGCAAAGGCGCGTCTCGGCTTCCCGCGCAACCGAATGTCTTTTCAACCCTTTCGCTCGCGGGCGCTTTCGCGGCGGCTCGCCCCGCGCAAGCCGTGAACGCCTCTGCCGTGAACGCCTCTGCCGTGAACGCTTCCAACCTGGCTGGCTCTCCGTTCGCGCCCGCAGTGGAGGCTAGGTCATCTGCGGCGGTGAGCAACCCCAGCGAGAAAACAGGCCCATCGGGCCCTTCCTCTAACCCTCAGGCCTTGCCGAAGCAAAATATCTGGGGAGGTATCACCACGCCCAATCGAGCAAGCACATCACCGGAGGCTTTCGGGATTCCGGAGCAACCGCTATTTCAGCTATTAGAGACTCAGCCGAAGGGCGCTCCCCTTGCCGAGGCTGCAGTCGCGGTTCTAGGCAAGCGAGTTCAGAAGGCGCCTACGCCTTCGGCCTCCGGAAGCGGCCTGGATGCAGCTCGTCCAAGCCGTGGTCTCAGTCACAGCGTGAATACAAATACACCGTCAGGCAGCGAGGCCATTGGAGAACCAAAAAGCGCAATTTCCGCCAGACCGATTCAAGAAATAGGCGCGCAGACTGCACCGCCGAAGAACGAAGACTGGCCTGGCTACGACGTCGAGCGCAGTTTCCCTGGGAATTCGCCGGTCAACAACAACGAAGATACGCCTCGGCCAGTTTCGGTCCTGCAACGGGCGGAGTCGCTACCGTTACAAGTGGACCCAGTTTCTGCTCCGATGTATGGGGTCGGCGCCATCGCCGAGCCGAGCCCGCCAGGCGGCGCAAATGCTCTTGAATGGCATACCGCCATTTCCGGCCCCGCCCCGCTGCCGGCTCCGCCGCCAGTGGAAGCCACTCCGTCCATTAAACCGGAGAGAGCGGCTGTTTCAGCGGCGAGGGCGCTGAACCTGCCTGCGACCCAAAAGCCAAGCCAATCCGATACCTTTGCCGATCCCCACGACCGGTTGCGCATCGCACCTGAAAAGCGGACCGATTCTTCCTCCGCAGCTGAGGCTTCCGCGGCGCAGACCAGGGATTCCAAAAAAGATTCGCCGCCAGCCCTGAAGGACTTGCCGGCCAACAGCCCAGCGCCGGCTTCAACGCAAACGCTGGCGGCGGAGGCCTTATCCCATACCGCCCCCACCGCGGCCGGCGAACCCAATCGGGCCATGCTTTCCGCTCTTGCCAATGCGCCTGTTCCCCATGCCGCCGCAGAGCCGGCCGCCCTCCAGAATTCCGGCCTTCCTCCGACTGCGGCCGCAGTCAACCTTCATTCGGCTCACCTGCTGGAGCGCATGAACGGCGCCGAACTGCGCGTGGGGCTGCAGATGGGAGAATTGGGCAACATCGAAATCCATACCCAGCTTCAGCATCAGCAGCTCAGGACAGAGATTTCCGTCGAGCACGCCAGCCTGGTTCATGCTCTGGCGGCTGAACTGCCTGCCCTGGAGCAGCGGCTGCGCGGCCAGAACGTTCCGCTCACCGCCGTCGTGGTTCATCAGCAGAGCCTGGCCGATGCAGGCAACTTCGGGCAGGGGCAGCGCGGCGGCCAGCAGCCGGTTCCGGCAAAGAGCGCCTTTGCGCCGGTGCCCGAAATTTCAGCAGTTCACCACTCCCCTGAAGATATTCACGAGGCAGCAAGCACTCTGGATGTTCGCATCTAGGACAAGGTTAGAAGGAGAAAGCAATGACGGTAAATCCGATTCCAGCAGATACGACCTCTGGCACCACCGGCTCGAGCACAAGTTCGAACTCGTTTCTCGATTCCTCCAACATGTTCATCACCCTGCTGACCGCCGAGTTGAAGGCGCAGGACCCCACTGCTCCCCTCGATCCCAATGAAATGGTGCAGCAGGTGGTCTCGCTGAACCAGCTCCAGCAGCTGATGCAGATCAACCAGACTTTGCAGAGCCTTACTACCCCTGCAAACACCACCACGCCCCCGACCAATTCCTAACAGGAGAAACATTCCATGCCCAGCTTTTCCATACCGCTTTCCGGACTCGACGCTGAGAGCAACGCGCTCTCAGTGATTTCCAACAACCTCGCCAACCTGAACACCGTGGGTTACAAGAAGCAGGACGCCTCTTTTCAGGATCTGTTCTACCAGACGGTCGGAGTCACGGGCAGTGGCGATCCCATTCAGATTGGCGCGGGCTCCTCAGTCGCGGCCACTTCCACTAATTTTACAGACGGCAGTCTAGACACCAGCGGCGTGGCCACCGACGTGGCCATCACGGGAAACGGCTTCTTCGTTACCCAACAAGCGGATGGTTCGCAGCAGTTCACTCGCGACGGGCACTTCACCATCAATTCCAGCGGCGACCTCATGACCCAGGATGGGCAAATGGTGATGGGCTACCAGGCGGTGAATGGGGTGATCACGCCCGGCACGGCGCTTTCCGCCATTCAGCTGGGCCAGGGACTGATCAGCCCGCCGCTCGCGACCACATCCATGCAGATGAATACCAACCTCGATGCTTCGGCCGCCGTGGGCACGAACTTCTCCACGCCCATCTCGGTGTACGATTCGCTGGGCGTGTCGCACGTCCTGACCTTCGAGTTCACCAAGACCGCGGCGAATTCCTGGTCTTACAACATCACCGTCCCGGCGGCCGATCTCGGGCAAACCGGCGCCCCGGTCTCCATCTCGACCGGCACCATGAACTTTGACAGCAATGGCGTTCTGACTGCGCCCGCCGCCAATGTCACCGGAGTCGGGCTCACCGGCCTGGCTGACGGCGCCACCGATATGAGCCTGACCTGGAATCTTTTTGATTCCAACAATAATCCGCTGATCACGCAGGTCGCTTCCGCCAGCACCACCTCGACCACCTCGCAGGATGGCTACAGCAGCGGCAATCTGCTGAATTTCAATATCGGCAGCGATGGCGTGATCCAGGGAACGTTCAGCAATGGCCAAACGCGCGCCGTGGGCCAACTGGCGCTGGCCAGCTTTGCCGACGCGCAGGGTTTGCAGCGCCTGGGCTCGAACAGCTACGCCGCAACGCTTTCTTCCGGCGCGCCCGTGGTCGGTGTTCCCGGCGCTGGCGGGCGCGGCACCTTGACCGGCGGCGCGCTGGAGCAATCCAATGTGGATATCGCCACCGAATTCGCCGACATGATTCTGGCGCAGCGCGGCTTTCAGGCCAACGCCAAGGTGGTGACCACGTTCGACGAAATCACGCAGGATACGATCAATCTGGTGCAACGATAAACGCCAGTAGAGTTCCAGCGTTAAC
>DATIYF010000099.1:0-4840 GCA_035517775.1 Terriglobales bacterium | reverse complement strand
GGCTGGGTGGGCTGCTGCTGGGCGAGCGCGAGAGGCGCGAGAGTCGAGACAAGGGCCAATGCGAAGGCGCTTCGGAGCACGGGTTATTTTAGCAGGTGGATAAAGATCCGATGTCGTTGGCAAGGCAATCAACCACGAAGGGCACGAAGTCACACGAAGGAACGAGAACGCCAGCCGTGGACGCAGCGTCACAGAGGTTTTACGCAGTGTGATTTCCTTTGTGTACCTTCGTGTCCTTAGTGGTGACAAGGATTTCCACGAGGCATCAACCACGAAGGGCACGAGGTGACACGAAGGGAGTCTTTGCGGTTCTAATTCGAAGGATCAGACGGGGCGGCTATCCGCCATCGCCGCCGGCGCGCTTCCATGACATGAATTCGCCGATGGTCGAGCCGCCGGTGCTGGAAGCGGGGTGCTTGTAGCTCTCGACATCGGTGCGTGTGGCTTCTTCGCCCACGGCGCGGGTGCTGAGGCCGACTTTCTTCTCTTCCGGGCTCATCTTGAGGACTTTGAAGTCGTATTCCTGGCCGGGCTCGAGTTGCAGGGTATGTCCGTCGCCATCCACCGCCTCGGAGTTGTGGCAGAGACCTTCGATACCTTCGGCGACCTCGACGAAGGCGCCAAAACTGGCCACGCGCAGCACTTTGCCGCGCAGCACGTCGCCGACGTGGTGTTGCTCGAAGAAGGTATCCCAAACATCGGGCTGAAGCTGCTTCACGCCAAGGGAAAGGCGGCGCTTGTCAGGCTCAATGGCCAGCACGATGGCCTTGACCCGATCGCCCTTTTTCAGCACTTCGGAAGGATGCTTCACCCGCTTGGTCCAGCTCAGATTGCTCACGTGGACCAGGCCGTCAATGCCATCTTCAATCTCGATGAAGGCGCCGAAATCGGTAAGGTTGCGCACGCGGCCCTCGACGGTCGCGCCCACGGGATATTTCTCGTGCAGGCTGTCCCAGGGGTTGGCGGCGAGCTGGCGCATGCCCAGCGAGATGCGGCGCTCGGCGGGAATCACATTCAACACCACGCACTCCACCTGGTCGCCTACGGCCACCAGCTTGGAGGGATGCTTCACCCGCTTGGACCAGGTCATCTCGCTGACGTGCACCAGGCCTTCGATGCCCTGCTCGAGTTCCACGAACGCGCCGTAGTCGGTCACGCTAATTACGCGGCCCTGCACGTGCGCGCCCACGGGATAACGGTGCTCGGCATCGAGCCAGGGATCAGGGGTGAGCTGCTTGAAGCCGAGGGAGACGCGCTGCTTATCTTTATCGAACTTCAGGACCTTGACCTGAATCTGGTCGCCGACGTTGACCAGGTCGCGGGGATGGGTAAGCCGGCCCCATGACATATCGGTGATGTGGAGCAGGCCGTCAAGCCCGCCCAGATCTACGAAAGCGCCATATTCGGTAAGGTTCTTGACTACGCCGGTGAGGACGGCGCCTTCATCCAGATGGCTGAGAATCTTGCCGCGCTTTTCAGCCTGCTCTTCTTCCAGCAGTTGCTTGCGCGAGACCACGATGTTGCCGCGCTTCTTGTTCAGCTTGATGACGGCGACTTCGAGGGTCTGGCCCTTCAGAGCGTCCAGATTGCGCACTGGCCGCAGATCGGTCTGGGAGCCGGGAAGGAAGGCGCGGGCGCCGTGAATATCTACGGTCAGGCCGCCCTTGATGCGCTCAATGACCACGGCCGGAATGGGCTTTTTGTCGTTGTAGGCCTTTTCGATTTCATCCCAGGCGCGCAGCCGCTGGGCCCGCTGGTGAGAGAGGTTGATGTAGCCTTCCTCGGTCTCGCCCTTTTCCCGCATCACGTCAATTTCATCGCCGGGCTTAAAGCGGGGTTTGGCCTCATGGTCGAGAACTTCGCTGAGCGGCAGCATGCCCTCGGATTTGGCGCCGATATCCACCACCACATGAGTGGGGGTGATTTTCAGCACCGTGCCCTTGATGACGGTGTCGTCACCCACCGACTCTTCGGTTTCAGTGGTAAAAGTCTCGAGCGCGGCGGCAAAGTCATCCACGCTGGTGGCGGCCGGCGAGGCTTTTTCCTCCGAGGGGTCAGAGCCGGAGAAGGAATCGTGAAAATTGGAATCTTCCGAGGAGCCCGAGGGCTGATCAGCTACCGGGGTCGAAATCGCGGAATCGAGGTCGTGGGCGGCGCCGTCGTCGAACAAGGTTCTTGCCTCTCAGCTATTCTCGCACACCGTGCGGGGTGGATGCGGGCAGTGCTGCGGACGGCTGGTGGAGTCTAAGGTTATTGTGAGCCCGCCCTGGCGAACGGGCCTGGACACTTCCAGCGGCCAGACACTTTTACTGCAAACCCGGATCCAACGGGACCTCTCGACTATAACAACCGGTTGCAAACAGTGTCAACGGCGAAACCGGCGTTGCGCGAAATGTCGCACCCCTGGCGGGTTTGATGATGAATATTCGATGAATAAGACGGTTTGGCCCGGTGGGGCGGCCTCCCGTTTCGGAATCGGCGGCTATCTGCTAACCTCGCGTGGCATGGATTACCTTTGGACTCCCTGGCGTTACGCGTACGTTACCAACGCGGCGAAGACCACGGGCTGCATCTTCTGCGAATTGCCGAAGCTGGGGGACGATGCCAGGGCGGGCATTGTGCATCGCGGCCGGGAGTGCTACATCGTGCTGAATTCGTTCCCTTACACGCCGGGGCACGTGATGATCGTACCCTTCGCGCATGTCGATGAACTGCACAAGCTGCCGGACAGCACCGCCCAGGAATTGATGGCTCTGACCCAACGAATAGAGGGGGTTTTACGGCAGCTCTATACGCCGGATGGGATTAACGTGGGTATGAACATCGGCAAGGCCGCGGGAGCGGGGGTGGCCGGCCACATCCATATGCACGCCCTGCCGCGATGGGTAGCGGACGGGAATTTCATGTCGGTGATCGGGGAGACGCGCATCCTGCCGGAAACGCTGGAGCAGACCTATGAGAGGATCAAGGGGGTGTTGGGGTAGCAGGAATTATAGTGCCGCTCCGTATCCTCTGTGGATAAGGCTTTTCCAATCAGGTGAAAAAGGCTGATCAGCCCGCCAGCTCTTTCATTTCCCGCTCGCCGATCACGACCACGCCCAGCTCGTTTGCCTTCTCGAGCTTGGAGCCGGCGTCGGCGCCGGCGACCACGTAATCTGTCTTTTTGCTCACGGAGCCGGTGACTTTGCCGCCGGCGTCTTCGATCAGCTTTTTGGCCTGGTCGCGGGTGTAGTGGGCCAGCGTGCCGGTGAGCACAAAAGTTTTGCCGGCGAGCTTAGTGCCAAGCCGTTTTTTTTCTCCGGTCAGGGTGAGGCCGGCGTCGCGCAGACGCTCCACCAGCTTGCGATTGGCGGCGACGCCAAAGAACCCGGCAATGCTTTCGGCAATGCGCGGGCCGACTTCGTTCACATCCTGCAGTTCTTCAACGCCGGCTTTTTCGAGCGCTTCCATGGAGCCGAAGTGCTCGGCCAGAAACTGGGCGGTGCGCTCACCCACGAAACGAATGCCCAGGCCGTAGATCACGCGCTCGAGCGGCAGCTTCTTGGAGTTTTCGATTTCATCCAGAATGTTCTGCGCTGACTTGTCGGCAAAGCGCTCCAGGCTGAGCAGGTCTTTCTTGGTCAGTTGGTAAATGTCGGCGACATTCTTGACCAGGCCGCGCTCGCTGAGCTGACTGACCAGGGCTTCGCCCATGCCGTCAATGTTCATGACCCCGCGCGAGGCAAAATGCAGAATGGTCTCGCGCAGCTTGGCGGGACAGTTGGCGTTGACGCAGCGGTGGTCGGCCTCGCCTTCAATGCGGACAACTCTGGTTCCGCAGATCGGGCATTTCTCCGGGGCCTCGATTTTTCCCCTTCCGCGGGGGTGCTTTTCATCGTGGATGACCTGGGTGACTTTCGGGATTACATCTCCGCCGCGCTCCACTTCCAGCCAATCGCCGATTTTGACCCCCAGGCGCTCGATTTCATCCATGTTGTGCAGGGTGGCATTGCGTACGGTGGTACCGCCGATGGCTACGGGCAGCAGCTCGGCGACGGGGGTGAGCTTGCCGGTGCGGCCAACCTGCCAGCGCACGTTTTCCAGTTTGGTGATCGCCGCCCGGGCCGCGTACTTGTAGGCAATCGCCCAGCGCGGCGCCTTGCCGGTGTAGCCGAGTTCTTCCTGCAAGGCGGTGCGGTCCACTTTCACCACGATGCCGTCAATTTCGTAAGGCAGGCTCTCGCGGAGGGTTTCTTCCTGCTGGATGAAGCGCCAGACCTCGTCGAAGGTTTTTGCCAATTTTCGGGTGCGGTTGACTTTGAAGCCGGCGGTCTCAAGAGCCGTCAGAGTTTCGGAATGGCGGTCGAAGTAGGTGCGGCCGTTTTCGAGCAGCATGTAAGTGAAGTAGTCGAGGCGCCGCTGGGCGGTGATGCCGGGCTCGAGCTGGCGGACGGTCCCCGCGGTGGCGTTGCGCGGATTGGCGAACAGCGAAAGCCCCTTCTGCTCGCGCTCTTCGTTCATTCTTTTGAAGGCGGCGACGGGCATGAGCATTTCGCCGCGAACCTCGAAACTTGGCGGAATGCCGGCCTTCCTGAGCAGTTCTTTCGGAACGGACAGGGGAATGGAGCGCACGGTGCGGACATTAGCGGTTACATCCTCGCCGGTGGCGCCATCGCCGCGGGTGATACCGCGCACCAGCCTGCCATCTTCGTAATGAACCGCCAGCGACATGCCATCGAGCTTCAGCTCGCAGACGTACTCGATGTCTTTGCGGCCGCTGAGTTCGTGCACCCGCCGCTCCCAGGCGCGCAACTCGTCTTCGCTGTAAGTGTTATCGAGCGAGAGCATGGGCGAAGAGTGG
>DATIYF010000098.1:0-29963 GCA_035517775.1 Terriglobales bacterium | reverse complement strand
CACAGCGACCTGGAGAAGCACTTCATTCGCGCGGAAACCATCCGCTGGGACGAGTTGCTGGAAGCCGGCTCCGAAGCTAACGCCCGCGCCCGCGGTACTCTCCGCCTGGAAGGCAAAGATTACGTTGTGAAGGATGGGGATGTCATGCACGTGCGCCATTCCGGGTAGAGGGTTGGCCCGGGAGAACTTCAGTTCTCAGTTCCTGGTTCGGAGTTCCTCGACCTGAGAACTGATCAGCCCGAACCCTGCACCAACCAAACCCACGCCAGAAGAGGCCAAAGAACTGATATCATCTCACACCCATGCACCCGATCCTGCTGAGCATTCTCCTGGGCCTGAGTGCAGCCGGCGCCAATATTTTCGGGGGCGCCATTATCGTGCAAAGGCACTGGGAGCGCGCATATCTGAAGTATTTTGTGGCTCTGGGCGCGGGTTTCATGTTGGCCACCGCACTTGTCGAAGTCGTGCCCGCCAGCCTGGAGCTGAAGGGCAGGAGCGGGGCCTTTCTCATTCTCGTGGGTTACCTGATCATCCACTTTTTCGAGCATACGGTTACGCCCCATTTTCACTTCGGTGAAGAAACCCACGCCGATGAGTTCATCCACGGGCACAAGAGCTACTCGATTCTGCTCGGCCTGATCATCCACACCTTCTTCGACGGCATCGCCATTGCTTCCGGATTCATCGTCTCCAACTGGCTGGGCTGGATCATTTTTCTGGCGGTCTTCCTGCACAAAATTCCCGAGGGTTTTACGGTAGCTTCGGTGATGCTGGCGAGCGGGCGCAGCCGCGGCATCGCCTGGGGCGCGTCTGTGGTGCTGGGAGCGGCGACCCTGGCCGGGGTGCTGACCATGGCGTTGCTGCGGCACGAAGTGAGCTTCGGACTGCCACTTTCGGCGGGTGTGACCATCTATGTTGCGGCTTCGGACCTCATGCCTGAAGTGAACCGCGAACCAGGAGTGAAAATGGCGCTGGTAGTCTTTCTGGGCGTAGGGCTGCTATTTCTGCTCGACCGCTTTTTCCATATGCACTGATCGGGGCTCACTCCACGGTGTGCTTGGCGGTGTAGCCCTCGCGCGCAATGACCACGTATTTCACGTCCTTGCCGTGCTGGTCGCGAACCTTCAGCGGGCCTCCATTGGGGGCTACCACTTCCACTTTCAGCTTGCGGTAGGTTCCATCCATGGCAGAGTTCGTCGGCTGATAAGCCAGGGTGTACTGATTTCTTATATCGCCCAGAATCGAGTGAAAGACCTCGGGCAGCTCAGCTTCAAAGCGCGGCTGGTAGAAGCGCCCGCCCGTAAGCCGGGCAAAGGTCTGCATTTCGTTATCGGCCTGCAGGTAATCCATATTGGAGATGGGAATGCCCATGCCATGCGGCGCGGCCATGCCATGGGACTCAAAATACTCACGCAGCATCCAGCCGATGCTGATGGGAAAAATGGTCACGTTGGGCGTGGCTTTGATCTTCTTGAGAATCTGGTCGAGATTGAGCTTGCTGAAAGTATCCACCCCCGTGCTGATCAGGATGACGTACTTGCGCCCCTGGATGCCATCTACCCGGTCAAGCGTGTCGTAGAGCGCATCGAACAGGTTCGTCTCTGCAAAGCCGGGCATGCGCAACTCATTCAGCGCGCCGAAAATCGCGCTTTTATCCTGGGTAAAGTCCACCAGGATGTGGGGTTTCATGTCGTAGTACTCCACCGCTACCCAGTCGTCTTTCTTGAGCATGTTGGCGAACGAGTAGGAGGCATTGAGCGCATCCACCATGAAGTAATAATTCGTGGAAGCGAACTCGACCAGGAGCACGGCCGTAATCGGAGCCTGGGAGATATTGAAGTGCTGGATGGTTTGGGGTTTTCCGTCTTCGAAGACGCGGAAATTGTCTTCCTTCAGCCCGGGAATGAACTGACCATCCTTGGTAGTGACCATGACGTCCACGTTCACCATGGGGACGTTGACCCGGATGGAGTAATCCGGCAGTTCGGCGACTTTCTTGGGCTTCTCGGGCGGAGGCGCCGGAGGCTCTTCTTTCTTTTTGGGGATAGCGTAAGGGCTCACACTCTGCGGCCCACCGGCATCGGGAGGCGCGGGCGCCTGGTCCGGATTCTGTTGCTGGTCGCTTGCCGGGGGGGTGGAAGACTGGTCCTGCGCCGCCAGCGGCAGCACCAGCAGCCCGCATACGGCGAGGCTCAGCAACAGGATAGAAGGCAGCCGCCCGAAGGACCGCGTAAGGGCTGGAAATTGAATGGAAAACATGGAACCTCTTCGAAAAAGGCTATGCTAGTATAGACGCAGAGCTTCGCGATTGGGATGTTTTGCTGGGCTCTGGCCGCTCCCCTTCCGGCAACCGGATTACAAGGCGCGGAGTCTAGCTGAACAAGGTGGACCGCTGATGGGTCCCCCGGGGTAATTTTCATGAAACCAGCAGTTTTGGCGGGCGCCCTTTTGTCTTTTGTGCTGGGCGCCGGCCTGGCATTGGCGGCTCCTCCCCAGGCAAGCAAGCCGGTTGAGACCATCCCCCTTAGCCAGATCCACGCGGGCATGAAGGGCGTGGCCTACACCGTGTTTCAAGGCACCCAGCCGGAAGCGATGGGAGTCGAGGTTCTGGGCATTCTTAAGAATGTGAATGGCCCGAAAGGCGACATAGTTCTGGTCCGCCTGACTGGCGCCAAGGTGGAATATACCGGAGTGGTTGCCGGAATGAGCGGCAGCCCGGTCTATCTCGACGGCAAACTGGCGGGCGCGGTTGCTTTCCGCATCGGGGAATTCTCCAAGGAGCCGATTGCGGGCGTCACCCCGATTGGCGAAATGCTCGAAATCAACGCCATGGATACCACTCCGGGCGCGGGCCCGGTGGAAGCCAAAACCAGCGTGACGGTTCCGGCAAAAACTTCAGGCCCGGGCGCTCCCAGTGATCCGATCCGCGATTTTTCCAATTATTTGCGGCCGATCGAGACCCCGCTGGTGTTCAACGGATTTTCTGAAAGCGCGGTGCGGCGCTTCGCTCCGCAATTTGCCGCCGCGGGAATTGTGCCGGTGATGGGCGCGGGATCGGTCAGTGACGCCAAGCAGCCTGAGCCACTGGAGCCGGGTTCAGCCATCAGCGCGGTGCTGGTTCGCGGCGACATGGATATTGCCGCCACCTGCACCGTCACCTACATGGACCCGCAACGACTGCTGGCCTGCGGCCATCCTTTGCTGCAGTTCGGCAAAGTTGACCTGCCCATGACCAAGGCTGATGTTCTGGCCACGCTGCCCTCGCCGCTCGATGCCTTCAAGATTGTGAACGCGACCGAGCCGGTGGGAGCTTTCGTGCAGGACCGTCATACCGGCATTCTGGGCGAGTTCGGCAAGACGCCTGACATGATTCCGGTCACGCTCAGCATTCGCGGCGGCCCGGCGGAACGTGAATTTCATTACGAAGTGCTCAACAACGCCCGCCTCAGCCCTGTGGCCATGATGGCAACGGTGTTCAACGCTCTGCATGGCGTGAATGAATACGGCGAGGAAGCCACCTACCGCCTGAGCGGACGGATTCAGGTCAAAGGCTACCCGGATGTGGACCTGCAGAACATGTTTGCTCCGGCCGATGGCGGACAACCGGCAGCCATTCTGGCAGCGCTCTCCCTGGGCGACGATTTCGGCCGCATCTACGACAATCCCTACGACGCTCCCGGAATTCGCGGCGTGCAGCTGAATTTCGATCTGGTCCGCGAACGCCGCTGGGCCCGCCTGGAGACGGCGCGCACTGATGTCACCGAAGCCCGGCCGGGCAGCGAGATCACCATCGAGACCGTGCTCCGGCCCTATCGCGGCGAGCCTTTTGTCCGCCGCATTCCTGTCCACATCCCCACTTCCGTTTCCAAGGGGCCGCTGCGCATCCTGGTGAGCGATGGCGAGACGCTCGACCGCCTGCGCCACAGCGCTCCCCTCTTCAGCCGCAACCTCGACCTGGCCTCGACCATCGCGCTGCTGAACAAGCAGCACGTGAACAACCGTGTGTACGTCTCCCTGCTGGAAGCCGACCCCGAGGCCATGGTGGCTGACAAGGTCATGCCTGCCCTGCCGCTTTCCATCATGAACGTGATGGATGGCATGCGGGGCACGCAGGAGATGGTGGTGCAGGCCGAATCCTCGGTGGATGAATCCGCCACGCCGCCGCTGGATTACGTCATCTCAGGCGCGCAGATTCTGACCATCACCATCCAGTAGAGATTGGCGTTGAACCTGAAGCAGGCTGGACCGGCTACGTGGCCTTCTGCATGCGTGTTAATCTGAGCTTTTCCCGCTGCACGATCCCATCGAGGTAAAACACTTTGGATATCCGCTGGCGCTACTGGCTGATCGCAATCGCTCTCTCATTCTCAACCATTCTGGTATTTGCCGAGGGCACGGAGACCTGGGAGCAGTCGAAGTTCGAGGAACTGACCAAGGGCACGGCCAGCGGAGTGGCGATTCGCAGTGCCGGCGGCCTGGAACTTGCGCCCGCGTTTAAGTCCATCTCGACGACCGCCTCGGCGTATATCTGGTCCATCGCTTCGGACTCGGAGGGAAATCTTTACGCCGCCGCCGGCTCGCCAGCCCGGGTCTATCGCATTACCCCGCAAGGCCAGTCCACGGTCATCTTTGAACCGCAAGAGTTGCAGGTGCAGGCGCTGGTGGTAGGCAAAGATGGCAGCGTGTTTGCCGCCACCAATCCCGACGGGAAGGTTTACAAGCTGGAGCGAATGGAAGCCGCCAGGGGCAAGGGCGTGGGCGCCGGAGGCGATTCCGGGTGGAAGTCTTCGGTCTATTTTAATCCTGATACCAAGTACATCTGGGACCTGTTGCTTGACCCATCCGGCAATCTCTATGTCGCCACCGGCGATCATGGCGAGATTTTTCGGGTCACACCCAATGGCCAGCACACTGTGTTTTTTACCAGTGATGAACCGCACATCCGAGTGCTGGCGCTCGATTCCAAAGGCAACGTGATCGCCGGCTCCGATGGCAGCGGGCTGGTGTACCGTATCGCACCCGACGGCAAGGCCTTTGTGGTCTATAGTGCGCCCAAGAAAGAGATTACCGCGCTCGCAATAGATGGCAGCGGAAACATCTACGCCGCGGGAGTGGGGGAGAAGCGGCCGGGCGTGCCGGGTCCGAATATACCGCTGACGCCGGCGCCAAGTCCGGCGACGCAACCACAACGCCCGGGAACGATTACGGCCACAGTGGCCCCGGCTACAGCGCCCATCGTGATCGGCAATTTTCCCATGCCCGGCGCGGGCGTTTCCGGCGGATCGGAGATTTACCGCATCGCTCCCGACGGCTCGCCCAGCAGCCTGTGGAGTTCCCACGAAGATCTGGTGTACGCCCTGGCCTTCGATTCTCATGGACGCTTGCTGGCTGGGACCGGGAACCGGGGCCACATCTTCGCCGTCACCGGCGAAGACGAATTCAGCGACCTGCTGCAGGCCAGCGCTTCGCAGGTCACGGCCTTTGCCAAGGCTCCGGGCGGAGGGCTTTATGCCTCGACCAGCAACCTGGGAAAAATATTTCTGGTCGGCGCGTCGCCGGAAGCCGAAGGCAGCTATGAGAGCGACGTTTTCGACGCCCATATTTTTTCCCGCTGGGGCCGGGTGGAGTTTCGCGGCGCCGGGAATGTTGATCTTTTTGCCCGCAGCGGCAACGTGGACAATCCCGACCGCAACTGGAGCGGGTGGCAGAAGGTTGACCTTCAGAAAAATGCAGAGATAGCAGTTCCGCCGGCGCGATTTATTCAGTGGAAGGCGGTGCTCCATTCCGGCAGCCCGGCGCCGCGCGTGGATAGCGTGATGGTGAACTACCTGCCAAAGAATGTTGCGCCAGATTTTGACGAGGTTACCGTGCAGGCGGGCGTACACTACACGCCGCTGCCCAAGGTGCAGGGCGTCAATGATTCAGGCAAGGGCGCAGGGTCCCCTCCACATTTTGATCAGCCGCCGATTGCGACCCCTGACATGGGGTCCATCGGCGTGAAGTGGTCGGTGCATGACGACAACGACGACCAGATGCAATATGCCATCTACTATCGCGGCGACGGTCAAACCCGCTGGCTGCTGCTTAAAGATGACCTGAGCGACAAGTTCTACTCCTTCGATGCTTCCTTGCTTCCGGATGGCGGCTACACCATCAAGGTCGTAGCCTCGGATGCGCCGTCTCATTCTCCTGGAGACGCGCTCAGCGCGGAACGCGAGAGCTCTCACTTCGATGTGGATACCACGCCGCCACGGATCGAAGGCCTGAGTGCAGCGGTGGAGAGCGGGCAGATTCATATCAGCTTCCGTGCCGTGGATAGCTTTTCTCCCATCAAGCGCGCCGAGTTCTCGGTGGACGCTTCCGACTGGCAGTTCGTCGCGCCGGTTGGGCAACTCTCCGATTCCAAAGAGGAGGCCTACGATTTTCGAGTTCCTCTGCCGCAGGCAATAGACGCTTCCACCGAGCATGTGGTGGTGGTGCGGGCCTACGACCGGTACGACAATATGAGCGCGGCAAAAACTTTGATCGGCGGCAGGAACCCAGCTGGGAACTGAGAACCGGAAACTAACTCAGGTTCTGCCTAATTGCCGGTGACCGTCAGCCGGTCAGCTTTGCGCAATTCTGGAAAGAGCCAGGCCCAAAATCCCACCACCAGCAGAGTGCCCACTCCTCCGAGCAAGACTGCGGGCACGGTGCCGAACCAATGTGCGGTCAGCCCAGACTCAAATTCGCCAAATTCATTCGAAGCGCCGATAAAGATCATGTCTACGGCATTGACCCGGCCGCGCATTTGGTCGGGGGTGGCGAGCTGCACCAGAATGCCGCGGATAATCACGCTGACCATGTCGCAGGCGCCGACCAGCAGCAATGCCACCATGGAAAGGGCCAGGCTGCGGGAGATCCCGAAAAGAATGGTGAACACACCGAAGCTCGCCACGCAGCCAAGCATAGTGGCGCCGGTGCGGCGGGCCAGCGGGCGGTGGGCCAGCAGAACGGCCATGGCTGCCGCGCCCACTCCCGGAGCGCTGCGCAAAAGCCCCAGACCCCAGGGGCCGGTGTGCAGAATTTCGCGCGCGTAAACCGGCAGCAGCGCTACCGCGCCGCCCAGCAGGACGGCGAAGAGATCCAGCGAAATAGAGCCCAGGACCACCTTCTGCTCCCAGATGTAATGCAATCCGGCCAGCACGGTCTTCAGGCTGATCTCTTCCCGCTGCCGCGAAGTTGGCCGCGGCTTGATTTGCAGCATGGCCAGCATGGCCGCCAGGGCTGTGACCACTGCCATGGCGTACACTGCGGAAGGCCCGTGCGCAAAGGCGTACAGCAGGCCGCCCAAAGCCGGCCCGAGAATCGTCGCGGCCTGAAAGGCGGTGGCATTCCAGGCTACGGCATTGGGAAAGTGCTCGGTTGCCACCAACTGAGGAAGGAGGGCGCGGCCAGCGGGAGCATTGAATGATCGCACCACACCCAGCAGAACCAGCACGCCGTAGATTGGATAAACCATCAAGCCGCGCCGCAAGGTGATGGCCAGCAACAGCGCGGAGCACACGGCAAAGCCGGCATAACAGATCACCAGCACCTTGCGGCGGTCGAAGCGGTCGGCCGCGTGGCCGGCGATCAGAAACAGCAGAATGCCGGGCAGGAACTGGGCCAAGCCCACCAGGCCAAGATCTAAAGGCCGACGCGTAATCTCATAGACCTGCCAGCCGACTGCGACCGATTGCATCTCGATCGCAGCCACGATAAAGAAGCGCGCAAGCTCATAACGAACGAAGTCAGGATAGGTAAATGCAACCCGGCCATCTCTTAAGGGGACCTCGGCTTCTGCCATCCTGTCTTAATGTGCCATAGAAGACGGCGGGACGCATCTTGCCTTACTGACCGCTGACGGCTGAATGCCGAATGCTTGGCTATAATCCGGTTTGGGCCGTAACGTCTCATGAAATTCGAGCTCTTTGTCGCAACCCGCTATCTGCGCGCCAAGCGGCGCCAGGCATTTATCGGCGTCATCACCGGCATCTCGATTGCCGGCGTGGCCGCGGGCGTGGCTTCACTCATCATTGCCCTGGCCATCAATAACGGCTTCCGGCAGGACTTGCAGGAGCGCCTGCTGGCCTCAACCTCGCACGTGAATCTCATGCGGGTGGAAAACGACGGCATCAAGGGCTGGCAGGCGCTCATCGCCCGCCTGGAAAAAGAGCCTCATGTTGTTGCCGCCGCACCTGCCATCTACGAGCAGGTGCTGATTTCGCGCGGACCGCGGGCGCGTGGGGCTGTCATTAAAGGCCTGATTCCCGCCGACGAACGCAAAGTCAGCAGCCTGCTGAATACAGTGACCATGGGTTCAGCAAATGCGCTGGAACCGGGCGCGGCGCCGCCCGCCTCTAATCCGCAAAGCCAGTCGCCCGATTCGCTCGAAGGCCTGCAGCAGCGCATTGCCGCCATGCCTCCGATTCTGCTGGGCAAAGATATGGCTGATGATCTGGGCGCAACTGTGGGATCGGTCGTTCTGGTGACCAGTCCGCAAGGCGAGCTGACCCCGTTCGGCATGGTTCCCAAGTACACGCGTTTTCGCGTGGCAGGAATTTTCAACTCCGGCTTCTACGACTATGACAACGCGTGGGCTTTCGTTCGCCTCGCCGACGCACAGCGCTTGTTTGGCCTGGGGGATCTGGTCTCGGTGATCGAATTCAAAGTGGATGACATTTACAAAGCCGACAAGATCGCGAATGAACTGGAGCAGGCCGCCGGCCCGGGTTTCATGGCCACCAACTGGATGGAGCAGAACCAGGCGCTCTTTCACGCTCTGCGGCTGGAACGGCTGGTGACCTTCATCACCATCGGGTTGATCGTATTCGTGGCCGCCCTCAACATTCTGATATCTCTCATTATGATGGTCATGGAAAAAACCAGAGACATCGCCGTGCTCATGTCCATGGGGGCACGCAAAGCGCAAGTGCGGCGGATATTCGTTGCGCAGGGAGTACTGATCGGGGTGATCGGCACCGCGCTTGGACTGGGAGTGGGTTATGCCCTTTCTTGGGCGGGGGCAAGCCACCATTTCATCGCTCTTTCACCCGAGGTTTATTCCATCAGCTACGTACCCTTTGCGCCGCGCCTGATGGATGGCGTCTGGGTAGCGCTGGTAGCAATCGGAGTTTCGCTGGTGGCGACGATTTATCCTTCGTGGTCCGCTGCCCGCATTCTGCCCGCCGAAGCCCTGCGGTACGAATAACCACAACTAAGGGAGGACTTACGCGATCACCAGCTCGCCGCCGTGCTGCTTCTCGAGCTCCATGGCCTGGTCGAGAGCAACGATGGCGCATTCCGCCTGCTCGTCGCAAGGGGGCTGCGTGGTGATGCGCTGCAGCCAAAGGCCGGGCGCGGTCATCAGGGCGAAAAGCGAGCCGCGGTGGCGGGCTGCGAAGCGGATGATTTCATACGACAGTCCGGCAATCACCGGCAGCAGCGCAATGCGCACGGCAAAGCGCGCCCAAAACGTGGTCACCGGAACCAGCGTATAGGCGACGATGCAGAGGATCATCACCGTCATCAGAAAACTGGTGCCGCAGCGGGGATGATAGGTCTGATATTTCTGCACCGCGGCAACCTTCAGCGGATCGCCGTTCTCGAAGGCAAACACCGTCTTGTGCTCTGCGCCGTGATACTCAAAGACGCGGTGCACGTCGCCCATCCGCGAAACTCCCCAGATGAAGAGCAGGAACAGGGT
This sequence comes from Terriglobales bacterium, assembly GCA_035517775.1. GTDB lineage: Bacteria > Acidobacteriota > Terriglobia > Terriglobales > Acidobacteriaceae > DATIYF01. The sequence goes on along the minus strand of DATIYF010000098.1, from coordinate 20,236 downwards.
CAGGCGGATGACGCCATCCACCACGTTAAAAACGATCTGGCCACCGAAAATCGGGTTGATGCGCTTCAACTCGGTCGCGGCCAGCAGGGGCACGAACTTATACATGAAGATGAAGAAGCCAACCGAAAGCAGGATGTTGACCGCCGCCAGCCAGCCGCTGATCTCGAATTTGTTGGGCGGGTTGTCGTCCTCCGCCGGTTCCTGAAATTGCTCGAGCGCTACATTGGCGGAGAATTTCAAGGCGCGAAAACCGAGCGTCATCGCGTGGCCCAGGGTCATCACGCCCCGAACCACGGGCCAAGCCATCCAGGGGTACTTCTCGGAAAGCCGCTCGAGCGGCTCGCTATGAGTGGTGATCTCACCCGAGGGCTTGCGGCAGGCAATGGCCCAGGCGTGCGGCGAGCGCATCATGACGCCCTCCATCACGGCTTGGCCGCCAACCAGGGTTTCCTCCCCGCCTTCGAGAGCCGGCAGCAACTGAATGGCGACCAGAAAGCGCCACATGGTGCGCAGAAATTGCATATATGCGTTAGATGCAGAGGTTCCGTCTGCGAATCTTTAGGGTACCACGAACCCGGCTGAGTTCCGATAATCTCCCGCTAATCAGGGGGTTGGGCCGTAGTAACGATAATGCCCGGTGATCTTCCAGTCGAAGAGGACGTCTTCCATCTGAGGCCCGCGCCCGATGTTATGGACTACCTCATAATGCCCGGTGAGCATGCTCTTGTGGTCCACCACAATACCAATGTGATCCACTCCACCGCCGAGGTCCCAGGTAACCAGGTCGCCGGGAGCGTAGTCTGCGGCGCGATTCGTGATCGGCAGTGCTAGTCCCTTGCGTTGGAAGAAGGTTCTAAGATTGGGCACGCGGCGGTGGTCAATATTGGTATCCGGATGACCGAGCCAACCCCGCCGGTGTGGATAAGCGGCGAAATTTCGGATCATGTCTTGATGAACTTCCTTTTGCAGGTCGACTCCAACGGCGCGGTAGGCGCGGATAATCTCGTCGGTGCAAACGCCGGTATCGGCGGGCACATCCCCACCCGGATACGGAATTCGAACGTAGGCGGAGACATAGCGGACTCGGTGATCGGTGCGCTCCACAGCAGCGAGAACCAGCCGCCGGGTGAAGTCGTTGCGGGATACTGAATTAGAAGCGGGACTTTGGGCAAATCCCTGACAGCTACCGACCAGTAGGCTTGCGATTACTATTCTGCTGAGTCCAGCCGGGGAGATGAACATCACAAGACGCCCCACGTCACAATGTTAACGCCAAGCAGCGTAGCACAACGTTGGGCTAACTAGTCGAGAGAGATTGATACAGAGCCATGCAGGATTTCGCTGAACTTTGCGAACGAATCGCCGCCACCGCCAAGAAATTGGAGAAGACGGCCCTGGTCGCGGACTACCTCAAGTCGCGGCCTGCGGAGGAACCGGCCGTGGCAGCAGTATTTCTCTCCGGGCGGCCGTTTCCGGTGTGGGAGGAAACCACGCTGCAAGCAGGCGGGGCTTTGCTGTGGCGAACGGTGGCGGGGCTAGCAGGCAAGAGCGAAGGCGAGCTGACGGCGGCGTATCGAAAGCTGGGAGATTTAGGCGCGGTCGCGGGCGAGCTTCTGCCACCTCGAGAAGCCAATCTAAGCCTGCTCGAGGTTCAACAGCGCTTTCGCCAGATTGCAGCCGCTCGCGGCCCGGCAGCCAAGGCGGCGCTGGTAAGCGAGCTGCTTTCACAAGTCTCGCCGCTGGCGGCAAAGTACGTGGTCAAAATCATGACCGGCGATTTGCGCATTGGCCTGAAAGAAAGCCTGGTGGAGGAGGCTATCGCCAGAGCTTTTGCTGTATCCCTCAAAGATACCCAGCGGGCCAACATGCTGCTCGGCGATATCGGCGAAACGCTGCGCCTGGCGGCAGAGGGCAACCTTCCCGAAGCGAAGATGCGGATGTTTCATCCCCTGGGCTTCATGCTGGCCAGCCCGGCGGCGACGGCGAAAGAAGCGTTGAGCTACTTCGAGAATGCCCTGGTGGAAGACAAATATGACGGCATTCGCGCCCAGGCGCATTTCGGCGGGGGCGAGGTAAGAATCTTTTCGCGCACCCGGGACGAGATCACCGACTCGTTCCCCGAGTTGCTCGGCGCCTTCGCCAGCCTGCCGCAGGACGTGATTCTCGATGGCGAGATCGTGGCCTGGAGCTACCTGGCAGCAGAATCAGGGGAAGCCGGCCGGGCGCTACCCTTCAGCGCGCTGCAGCAGCGGCTGGGACGGAAGAAAGTCAGCGAAGAGTTGATGCGGCGAGTGCCGGTCGCGTATCTCGCCTTCGACATACTCTACGCCGGTGGCGAGTTGCTGCTTGATCGCCCGCTGCGCGAGCGCGGCAAGATTCTGGATTCGCTGCTGGCGAAGGTCAATCACCACCAGGGTCACGAAGGGACACGAAGAAAGCCATGGCAAGGCCAGGGCCGTTTTGCATTCGAGCCGGGCGAGGAGCCTGAGGCATGGATCTTCCGCGCTCCGGTATTCGGCGTTTCATCTCCAGCGGAACTCGATGCGCTCTTCGAAGCAGCCCAGGCCAGAGGCAATGAAGGCCTGATGATCAAGGATCCGGCCTCGCCTTACACGCCGGGGCGGCGGGGCAAGTCATGGCTGAAGCTTAAGCGCGAACTGGCCACGCTGGACGTGGTGGTTACGGCGGCCGAATATGGCCACGGCAAACGCATCGGCGTGCTCAGCGACTATACGTTTGCCGTGTGGGAGGGCGAGCGGCTGGTCAATATTGGCAAGGCGTATTCCGGGCTGACGGACGCGGAGATCAACGAAATGACCGGATGGTTCCTGGATCATACGATTGAAGACCAGGGCTTCCGCCGCGTCGTCGAGCCGAAAATCGTCCTCGAGGTCGCCTTCAACAACATGATGCGGTCGGACCGGCACGAGAGCGGTTACGCCCTGCGCTTTCCGAGAATTGTGCGCCTGCGGCCAGACAAGCTGCCGGAAGAGGCAGACACGATCGAGCGGGCGAGGGAGATTTATGAGAAGCAGTAACACCTAAGCAGGTCACTGCCGGCTAGTTCTCCTCCTGCTCATCATTCTGCAGGCCGGCGCGGCGCAGCAGGTAGCGCAAGGCGCGTTCGCCGCCGGCGCCGCGCTGAGTGGCAGCTACGTTGCCCTCGCGGTCTATCACGACGTAGATGGGATACGAAGTGGCTTCGTACATCGCGGCCAGATTAGTGTCTTCGGTGAGCACGATGCGGCAGGAGCGCGGGTGCTCCTCCAGATATTTCTTCACTTTCTTCTTCGATTCGCCCACGTCTACTGCCAGAACGATCAGCCCCTTGGAAGAAAATTCGCCGTTAAGTTCGTCAACCAGCTTCTCCTCGTCGCGGCAGTAAGGGCACCAGGTGGTCCAGAATTCAAGCAGCACTACCTTGCCCTTCACCGAGGCATTGTTGAAGCTTTCGCCGGTCAGGGTTTTAGCGCGGAAGTTGGGCGCCGGCTCGATTTCATCGTCGGATGCAGCCACCACACATACAGCAGCCACCGCCAGTAATGAGGCGAGAGATGCGCCGAGAATAACTCTTCGAAAATTCATAGCGAAAACACCTGGGGCGGACTCTTCCGTCCGCCCTAGGTTCTACGCTGCCTGGCCCTTTGCCGCCAATTGATATGATCCTTCCCAGGTATTCTCCACCTCGGTGGGCGAAGTCAGCTTTGCCTTGAAAGTGCCTTGGCCGGTGATGCCCTGGAAGCGGCCGGTCCCGCCGGTGTAGGTCCATGTGCCCTCAAACGCGCCCCGCGACACCGAGACTTGGCCTTCAAAGCTGCCAAAGTCCCGGCCGCCATCTTCGTGCTCATTGACGAAATAACCGCGCTGCATCCCGTTCCCCGCCACCAGATCAGCGCTTCCCCAGTAAGTGATCGGGGCATTGTTCCAGTTCGGGTCGCTGCACTTCTGAACTCCCTCAACCCGCATCAGGCTCAGATCGTGATTGGGTGTATCGGGAAGAGAAACGCTTGATTGTGAAGTAACTCTGCCGGAAAAAGAGCCACTGACGTTGGGCATAATTCGGCCTCCTTATGTTGCGTCGTTTAAGTTTCACCTGGGAAGGGCCTGGCTTACCGGAGCGCTTGCTAGGGCCTAAGGTCTTCGTCTAGACGAAGTTCGTAACGAGGTCGGCATAGTTTGGCCCCGGCGGCTTCGGATGTCAAGAGTAAGGCCTAGCCTTCCTCCAATAGCATTTTTGGGGCTCCTGCGCTACACTCCCCCCGTCCTTTGAGGAGGATTTCTATGGCCCAGCAAACTCCGTCCGCGGTTGTCCGGCAGGCTTCGGCCTGGTCGATCCTTTGGGGTGTTCTGCTCATTGTGTTCGGAGTATTAGCCGTCGGGTCCCCGTTTGTGGCTGCGGTGGCGGTGAACGCGTTCCTCGCCTGGCTCATTGTGTTGGCAGGCATAGTCCACTTGATCGTGGCCTTTTACTCCCACACCGCAGGCAGCGTGATTTGGAAGCTGCTGGTTGGGCTGGCGTATATCTGTTTTGGCGTGTACCTGGTGATGCATCCGGTGCTCGGCGTGGCCTCGCTCACCCTGGTGCTGGGGTCGCTGTTTCTGGTGGAAGGCATTCTGGATATCGCCTTGTTCTTCCAGATGCGTTCGTTTCGAGGCGCCGGCTGGATTCTGTTTGATGGCCTGGTTACGCTGCTGCTGGGGCTGCTGATTTACCTGCAGTGGCCATCGAGTTCGGCCTGGGCCATCGGCACGCTGGTAGGCGTGAGCATGATCATCAGCGGCGTTACCAGGGTGATGATGTCGTTGGCGGTCCGCAAAGTCAGCGACGCCATTTCGCCTTCGTCCTTGGCGGCATAGCGGATTTCCTGAAGAAGAGTGGTGTCGAGCGGCAGCGAGCCCTTGCCCGGTTACATAGGTGTGCCTGCCCCCTCTGCCGGGGAAAGTTGAAACAACTCCACTGGGATCAAGAGCTTTGGCCACAGCTATCTTTCGTGTACCTTCGTACGCTTGGTGGTTTGTGGTTTTTTTCGACTTCCTGACTACCGCCTCCGTTGACCCTCCCTCGTCGGCGGACTAGACTCGCTTGCATGCGAGGTTTGGCATGAGGCGTTGCATTTTTTTCATTTTCCTCATACTGTTCGCCCTTCCTGCCCTGGCCGCGCCGCAAGCCGAACAACTCACCTCAAAGCAGTTGGGCAGGGTGCACTTTCCTGTCTCCTGCACGCCCAAATCGCAGGCGGCATTCGAGCGTGGCGTGGCCATGCTGCACTCCTTCTGGTACGAGGAATCCGAGAAGGCTTTCGAGCTCGCAGCCACCCAGGACCCTTCCTGCGCCATGGCCCACTGGGGCATCGCCATGAGCCTGTGGCACGAGCTGTGGAACCAGCCCGATGAAGATACCCTTCACCGCGGCCTCGCCGAGACCGAAAAAGCCGAAGCCCTTCATCCCAGGACGCAGCGCGAGCGCGAATACATCGCGGCCATCCATACCTTCTACGTCGACGCCGATCATCTTCCCCACCAGGCCCGCGCCGCCGCTTACTCACAGGCCATGCAAAAGGTCTTTCAAGATTTCCCCCGCGACCGCGAGGCAGCCGCCTTCTACGCGCTGTCTCTGCTGGCTTGCGAGCGGAGCAACGACCGCGCCTACGTCAATCGCAAGAAGGCCGCGGCCATCCTGAAAAAGCTGTTCGCCGAAGAACCCGACCATCCCGGCGCGGCGCATTACCTCATTCACGCCTACGACCGCCCGGCTCTCGCCCGCCTCGGTCTGCCCGCCGCCGAACGCTATGCGAAGATCGCGCCCGCCGCCCCTCACGCCCTGCACATGCCCTCGCATATTTTTGCCCGACTGGGCATGTGGCAGCCGGATATTGATTCCAACCTGGCCTCGATCGCCGCCAGCCGCCGCGCCATCGCGCTGCACATGGGCGGCGGCAGCCATCAGTTCCACGCCATGGGATTTCTCTTCTACGCGTACCTGCAATGCGGCAAGGAAGCCGAGGCCCAGGCTCTCATCGCCGAGCTCCGGGCCATGCCTTCCATGAAAGACATGTACGGCGGCGGCTACGACCAGCGCCTTTCTGATCTCACCATGTTTGAGGCGCTTTATCCCCTGGAGCTGCGCCACTGGGCCGAGGCCGCCGCCCTCACTCCCGAACCCGGCGCCGGACCTGGCGACCAGGCCATGATCTATTGGGCGCGCGCCCTCGGCAAGGCGCACACCGGCGACCCCGATGGCGCCCGTAAAGATGTTGAGGAAATGGCTTCTCTGCGCGAGCAGTTATTGCAGCAGAAACAGAATCGCTCCGCCGACGCCGTGGACGATAACCTGCAGCAGGCCCAGGCCTGGATTCTTCATGCGGAAGGAAAAGATGCTCAGGCCATTGCCGCCCTGCGCGCCCTGGCCAGGAAAGAGGAAAACGTGGCTGACCCGGCGCAGGGACTTGCCGCCCGCGAGCTGCTGGCCGACCTGCTCCTCGAGCTCAAGCATCCACAGCAGGCGCTCGAGAATTACCGCCTCGATTTGAAGCTCAACCCGAATCGCTTTGATGCACTCTACGGTGCGGCGCAGGCGGCCGGGATGGCTGGCAAGAGCCAGCAGGCGGACAACTACTACGCGCAACTGGTCAAGACCTGCGCCGGCTCCGGATCCACCCGCCCGGAATTGAGCCGCGCCAAAGAGCTGGTCGCAAAGGAATAACCGCGCAACTTGCTCTTATTGGCGGCCTGGCAGCCGCACGGAGCAAAGCAAGAAAATCCCCCTGTCATTCCCAGCCGAGCGCAGCGAGGCGAGGGCGCCCCCACTACCCTCACCACGCCATCTTTCCCACCAGCGCCGCCATCATCACGACCGCGCCCAGCAGCGCGTTGTACTCGCGGTGCTTCAGGTACAAGTCCCACGAAAACCGGCCGCCCTCAGCGCCCACCGGTCCGAAACGCACCAGAAACCTCGGCACACGCCGCGCATACTCCTCAAACTCAGGAAAGCGGGCGCGCAGAAACTGCTCCTCCGAAAAGACCACGGGCAGATAAATAGCCATAAAAAAGATCGCCGCAGCCAGCGCAATCCACCAGTCCCGTGCCGCCAGCACGAACCCGAAGGCCATCAGCACCGAACCCAGATACAAAGGATTGCGCGTGTAAGCATAGGGGCCCGCCATGGCCAGCTGCTCATTCTTGCGCAAATATCCGGAGGCAATCCCACGAAGACACAAACCGGCGGTCACGAACACGCTGCCCAGCAACATGCAGCGCACTGTTGGCTTCGCCAGCCAGAAATAAAATACAGCGAAGGCAAACCCCAGCGGCACCCGCACGCGCCGCGCGATGGCCGGCCAGCTAGCCACGGTTTCCCTCGAGCAGCTGCCGCGCCGCCGCCACCACTTCCGAGACAGAAATTTCCAGCAGGCCGGGCTCGGGCGCCGCCCGCCGCGAGTGCGAGGTCACGCTGGCCGGGCTGCGCAGCACAATGCTTCTCGTTCCAAACGGCCCGTTGCGCGCCGGATTGGTCGGTCCGAAGATACCGACCACCGGAATTCCCAGCGCCGCCGCCAGATGCATGGGGCCGGTATCGCCGCCAATGAACAGGCGCGCGCGCCGCGTGAGCGCCATCAGTTCCGTCAATGAGCCTTGCGCCCGGCTGGCCGCCCCGCCGCTGGCAGTCTCCACCGCGGCAGCCAACCCATCCTCTCCCGGCCCGAAATTAATCAGCACCGCCCGCCCATCTTCCGCCAGTTGCTTCGCCACTTCGCCGTAGCGCTCGGCCGGCCACTGCTTCGCACCCCATCCCGCGCCCGGATTCATCACAACAAATTCTCGAATGCCCTCCTCCAGAAGGCGCCCCTCGTATCTCTTCTGCGCCGCCTCATCGCAGGGAAGCTCCACTCCCGGCAAATTCAGCCGCCGCTGCGCCACCGCCTCCGCCAGTGATAGATTCTGCTCCACGATGTGTGCTCCTCGGACCATCACCTGCCGGGTGTAGAACATGCTGGCCACATTCTCGCGCGGCTGCACCGCTCCGAAAATCACCGGCGCGCCCGACCAGCGCGCGATCAGCGCCGAGCGTACCGCTCCCTGAAAATCTACCGCCACTTCATACTTTTGCGCGCGCAGTTCGCTGAGCACGGAGGAAATTTCAATCCAGGTGTGGAAGGCCAGCGGCGCCCGCCGCCATTTGCCCGTATCCACCACGTGCAGGTGATCCACCAGCGGCCTTTGCCGCGAGCGAGCGCCCGCGCGCGCCGTGGGCAGCGTGCACAGCAACTCCGCCCAGCGCTCTTCCACCACCCATCCCAGCACAGCTTCAGGAAATGCGCCGCGCAGCGCCGCGGCCGCGGGCAGGGTATGAACAATGTCGCCCATCGCGCCCAGGCGCACGATCAACAATCTCTGAATTTGCGCGGACGGATTGGCGGGGGCTTGCGTCTCTGCCATGCTCACGAGCGCCGCGGGCTGAGCCGCGAACGGATGATCTCGCTGGCCGAATGATCCTTGGGGTCGCCCACGATCTCCACTCGCCCGCCGTATTCCGCCACTGCATCGCGCTCCGGGACTGTAGCGGCCGTGTAGTCGGTGCCCTTGGCCTGAATTTCAGGGCGAATCTCGCGGATGATCGCGCGCACATCGCGCTCGGAAAAAATCACCACCGCATCCACATCTGCGAGCGCCGCCAGAATCTCGGCGCGCTCCGCTGCCGGCATCAGCGGCCGGCCTTCGCCCTTCAGGCCGCGCACCGAATCGTCATCGTTGATGGCGACAATCAATTTTCCGCCCAAAGCCTTGGCGGCATGAAGGTAGCGCACGTGGCCCACATGCAGCAGATCGAAGCAGCCGTTGGCCAGCGTAATCGGGTGGCCGGCCCGCCGCCACTCGGCGGCGCGTTTGCCCAGTTGCCCCCGGCCAAGAATTTTCTGGTTCGCCGTCAATGAATTTGCGTTTGGAATTCCTCTGTGTCCTCCGTCTCCTCTGTGGTTTATTTCTCGCTGGTGGAGAGCCGCGGCCCTCAATGTTCTCGTGACAAAGGGGCCGAGTTCGCCACCGCAGCCAGCAATTCCTCGCGCGAGGCGGTCGCCGTGCCCCGCTTCATCACCACGATGCCGCCGGCGTAATTCGCCAGGTAGGCCGCTTCCTCCGTGCTCGCGCCCGCGGCCAAGGCCGCGGTAAAGGTCGCAATCACCGTATCTCCCGCCCCGGTCACATCGGCCACTTGATCCGACCCATAAATCGGTATGTCCACCGGCCGGTGCTTTCCGCTGAAGGCCACCATGCCGTCGCGGCCGCGCGTAATGATCAGCGATTTCAGCCTCAGGCCCGTCATGATGCGCTGCCCGGCCATGCACAGCTTCCCCCAGTCCTGGCCGATGCGCATGCCCAGCGCCTCCTCTACCTCCGCCTCGTTGGGCGTGGCCGCCGCCACTCCCGAATATTGCGTCATGCGATGACGCGAATCGAGCACCACCGGCACGCCGTTGAGCCCGCCCTTATAACGGATCGCGTTGAGAATCGCCGGCGTGGCCGCGCCGTAGCCATAGTCGGAAAACAGCAGCGCATCCGAGGCCCGGGCGTACCCGCGAGCGGCCAGCACCAGCTCACGCTGCAGGTGGCGGCTGGGCTCGGCCTCGGGCTCGCGGTCCACGCGCACTACCTGCTGCCGCCAGGTGTGCGCCATGCCGGCCAGAATGCGCGTCTTGGTCACGGTGCTGTAGCTCTTGTGGCGCAGAATGCCGCTCACCGGAATGTGCTGGTGGCGAAATCTGCGCAGCAGAATTCGCCCCGGCTCATCATCCCCCAATACGCCCACCGGCAGCACGTTTACGCCCAGCGCGGCCAGGTTGCTCACGGCGTTGGCGCCGCCCCCGGGAACCACCTCGCGCTCGCGGTGCCGCAGAATCAGCACCGGGGCCTCGCGTGAGACTCGGGAAATTTCCCCAAACACAAATTCGTCCGCCACCAGATCACCTACCACGGTGATCGTGACCCTGGCGAACGACTCTACGATTTTCCGCAGCCGGTCGGATTCTTTGGAATGCCTGGTCATGCAAGAAGCAGCCCGCACCGCCGCTGCCCGCTCGATTTTCTCATGCCGGGCGCTTCCGTTCTTGGGCGGCCCGAAGAATAGTCTCTACAACGTTACCGGCATCCTGCAAGCGCATGATGGCCGGGACCACGCTCACCGGCTCGAGCGCCCGCAGATGTTCGCCCAGATTGATGGCATCTTTTTCCGTGGTTACGAAGCCTGCGGCCTCGCTGCGCTGGCGCAGATCAAGCAGCTCGGCAATATCCTCTGGCGTGTAGGCATGGTGATCGCGATACACCGCTTCCGCCGCCGGCTCGATTCCCGCCGCGCGCAACTGCAGAAAAAAGCTCTTCGGACGCGCAATACCGCAGAAGGCAACCGCCGGCTGCGGCACATGTTTCGGCAGGATTCCCCGCTGCGCCCGCCACACCGTCTTTCCATTCAGCGGAAAGGCGTCCGCCGAAGCCCCGCTGCTCAAGACCACGGCATCGGCCCGCTGCAGCGAAGCGAGTGGCTCACGCATCCGTCCCAAAGGCAAAAGATGGTCGCGGGCATCGTCCGGCGTCAGCAGAACAATATCGAAGTCGCGAACAAGCCCGCGGTGCTGAAAGCCGTCATCCAGAATATGCAGCTGCGGCCCAAATCGCTCTTCCGCGAAGCAGCCGGCAGCGTACCGCTCTTCGCCAACGATTACCGGAACTTCCAGCCGCCGTGCGATCAGCAAAGGCTCATCCCCGAACTGCTCCGCCGGACCCGCCGCATCCACCAGCGCCACGCCCCGCGTCTTGCGCCCATAGCCGCGCGAAAGCACGTCAAATTTCACCCCTCGCGACTTCAGCAGCTTTCCCAACTCGATCACGAAAGGCGTCTTCCCCGAGCCCCCGACCGAGAGATTGCCCACACTCACCACCGGCCCCTGCAATTTTCGGGCGGTAAGAATTCCACGATCGTAAAGCGCATTGCGCATACGCACGCCCGCGCTGAACGCTGAGCCAAGCAGTAAGGAGCTGACGCGCTTCATGATGAGGACGCCGCTTGCTCGCTCTCTCTCCGGGTGATTTCCGGCGCAGGCGCCGCGCTATTGGCGGCCAGCAGCGCTTCGAGCGCCTGCATGGTGATCTGCGTCGCGCCCTTCTCCGCGGCGGCGGTTTCGGCGGCGCGCCGGCCCAGGCCTTCCCGCTCAGACTTGTCGGCCAGCAATCCCAGAAAAATCCGGGCAAGCTTCCCCACCTCCGCCACTCGAACCGCATCCTTCCGTTGAAACAGACCGACGACATCGCGAAAGTTTTCCGTGTGCGGCCCAACCACAATGGGCAACCCATGCAGCGCGGGCTCCAGAATGTTGTGCCCTCCCCGGGGCACAAGGCTGCCCCCGACGAACGCCAGGTCGCCTAACCCGTAAAGCGACGCCAGTTCGCCGATGCTATCCACCAGCAGGATCTTGCCCGCCAGGGCCTCGCCATTCCAGTGCGAGCGAAGCATAAAAGGCGTACCGCTCTGCATCAGCGTTTGTGCCACCCCCGAAAAGCGCTCGGGATGGCGCGGCGCAAGCAGCATCACCGCGCGCGGATAACTTGCCAGCACCTCAGCAAAGCTCTCCGCCAGCACCTGCTCTTCCCCATCGGCGGTGCTGCCGCACACCAGCACCGGCCCGGCTTCTTCCTGCTGCAATGCCTGGCGCAGGCGCCCCACGATCGCCGGTTCCGGCGGCAAAGTGGCGTCAAACTTCAGGTTGCCGCTCACCCGCACTCGCCCTGCCTCCGCGCCGATCGCCACCAGCCGCCGGCGGTCCTCTTCGCTCTGCGCCAGAAAAATGTCCACCCGCCGCAGAATTCGCCGCAGAAAAACCCGCCAGCGCAAATAGCCCCTCTCCGACCGGTCCGAAATGCGCCCATTCGCCACCGCGATGCGCGCCCCGCTTTCCGCCGCCAGCCGCAAAAAATTCGGCCAGAATTCCGTCTCTGCAATCACAATCAGTTCCGGCCTTAACGCTCTCAAATACGGACGCACCGCAAAGCCAAAATCCAGGGGAAAATAAAAGACATTGTCTTCGCCGAAGCGCCTGCGGGCCAGTTTCTGCCCCGTGTCAGTGGTAGTCGAGACCAGCACCCGATGCTGCGGCCAGCGCCGCTTGATTTTCGCCACCAGCCCGCTCACCGCCAGCGCCTCGCCTACAGACACCGCATGAATCCAGATCACCGGCTGGCCCGAGGGCCGCAGGCGCCCGGGCACGCGCCCCAGCCGCTCCGCCAAGCCTGCGCGATACTTGCCCTTGGTGGCCGCCTGCAGCAGCCAATACGGCAGGCTGACTAGCAGCCCTACGGCCAGCAGCGCGCTGTACACCCAGTACATAGGAGAAGGCACATTCTAAACGCTGGCGTCACACCGAACCACCAATCCCACGGCGGCACGCCGAATGTCCCCGGAAACAACCCTTCGTGCACCTTCGTCTTCTTCGTGGTTACGAGGGCCCGTCTCGCCAGGCACCGCCCGTCCCCTCCGAGCGCATCCTATAATCGAATCTATGCGCCGGCGTTGGTCAAAACCGTTTCTGGCTGTTATTTCGTTCGCGTTGCTTCTCCCCGCACTTTGTCTCGCGGGCAAACACTTCTCGATGCCCGCGGCCCAGCCCGCCCGCACTTACCCGGCGCACGACGAGCATCCCAACGAAAAAATTACCGTGGCCGTCGATCCCTACGATATGGCCGATAAAGCCAACATCTTCTCCGTCCACTTCAACGAAATCGGAATGCTGCCCGTCTTTCTGGTCATTACCAATGACGGCGATCAGCCCATCTCCCTGGTCGGCATGCGCCCCGAGCTCGTCACCGTCGACCGCACCAAGCTGCTGCCCGCCAACTCCGACGACCTGTACCGCCGCCTCTCGCATCCTTCTGCCCGCGGCACCTCCTATCCCTTGCCCTTTCCCACCAAAAAGGCCAAGGGCGGCGTCAGCCGCGAAGCCCAGGACGAAATCACCAACGCTCTCTTCGCCGCCCGGGCCGTCGAGCCTCACAGCTCCCAATCCGGATTTCTGTTTTTCGATGTGGATGGAATCTCAACTCCGCTCGCCGGCGCCCACTTCTATCTCACCGACATTCACGACGCCGCCGGCAACGAGCTGATGTACTTCGAAATTCCGCTGGAAAAATATCTGAGCGCTCCCGCCAAGCCCTAGGCCGTCTGAGAACCGGCAAAACTCACCTGGAGACAACCGCCCGCGTTCCTGCGCTTCGTGGTTAATTGCTTTCAGCCTCAGAAATCCATGTGCACCCGCAGCCCCGGCACGATTACCGGCCCCCGGTCGCGGTTGTACCCGGGGTGCCATTGAAAAATAATGTTGCCCTGGCCTGAGATCCACCAGCGGCTGCTTTGCGAATGAGGAAACATCGTGACCGCGGCATCGTCCGCTGCAGAGGGATCGGCCTTGGGCGGCTCTGTCTGCGCCTGCGCAGCCAGGGCTGCAAGTAGCCCGGCCGCCACCCAGATCAGCTTCTTGGTTGCTTTGCACACAGGGCTATTGCGCTGCGACCACAGTGCCATTCACCGCAAACGGTAAGTCTACGCGTGGGCCGAAAAGGGACGCAGAAAAAAGCAGGGACAACCCGGAGCCCCCCGAGGCTGTCCCTATATCCCTCCCGGTTAGAAGGGCTGTACTGCAATCAGGCTAAGGACACCGTGTTTCAACACTATTGCGGGATTATGAATTTGCCGTTAATTTCAGAAGGTTGCTTGGCAGCCCAGCGCTGGCTTTTCCCATGCCCCGCAAGACTGAAAAATCCCGCCGCCTGCAGAAACGCGCCGAGAAGATGATCCCCGGCGGCGTGAACTCGCCCGTGCGCGCCTTCGCCGCCGTGGGCGGCGAGCCCGTCTTCATCGTCCGCGGCCAGGGCTCGCGCCTTTGGGATGCCGACGGCAACGAATACATTGATTACGTCGGCTCCTGGGGGCCTCTCATTCTCGGCCATGCCCCTACGGAAGTGGTCGAGGCCGTCACCGCCGCCGCCAAGAACGGCACCAGCTTCGGCGCTTCCACTCCCGCCGAAGCCGACCTCGCCGAACTCATCCTTTCCGTTTTTCCCGAAATGCAGAAGATTCGCTTCGTGAGCTCCGGCACCGAAGCCACCATGTCGGCCATCCGCCTGGCCCGCGCTTATACCAAGCGCAAATACATCATCAAGTTCGAGGGCTGCTATCACGGCCACGCCGATCCTTTGCTCGTAAAAGCCGGCTCCGGCGTTGCCACCCTCGGCCTTCCCGGCTCGGCCGGCGTTCCCGAAGAATTTACCCAGTTCACCCTCGCTCTCCCTTTCAACTCCGCTACCGCGGTCGAGCACGCCTTCTCCAAGTTCAAGCACCAGATTGCCTGCGTGATCGTCGAGCCGGTCGTCGGCAATATGGGATGCGTTCCCGGCGCCGGCGAATTTCTCGCCGCCCTGCGCCTGATCACGCAGCGTGAAAAGGCCGTCCTGATTTTCGATGAAGTAATGACCGGCTTTCGCCTCGCCTTCGGCGGCGCCGAGGAGCTTTACGGCATTCATCCCGATCTCACCACCCTGGGCAAAATTATCGGCGGCGGTCTTCCCGTCGGCGCCTACGGCGGCTCAGCCGAAATCATGGACCTGGTCGCGCCCCTGGGGCCCATGTACCAGGCCGGCACTTTGTCGGGAAATCCTTTGGCCATGGCCGCCGGTCTCGCAACCTTGAAGCATCTTCGCGACAATAAGACCAAAATCTATCCCCGGCTGGAAAAGCTGAGCGCCCAATTGGTACAAGGCGTGGCCGCTGCCGCCAAGGCCGCCAGCGTACCCCTCTGCTTCAACCGCTCCGGTTCCATGTTCACCTGGTTTTTCACCAAGGGCCCGGTGAAGGATTGGGCTTCCGCCTCAAAATCGAATACCGAAGCTTTCGGCCGCTTCTTCCGCTCCATGCTGGAAAGCGGCGTGTACCTGCCGCCCTCACAATACGAAGCCGCCTTCCTCAGCGCCGCCCACACCGAAAAAGATATCGAGCAAACCCTGGCCGCCGCCCGGCACGCCTTTGGACGTTGAAGGCACAGACCGCATGTGGGGCGGGCGCCCGCTCCCCCAACCATGTCATCCTGACCGCAGCCGGCGCTTGGCGAACGCGATGGGCCTGCGAAGTCGGAGGACCCTACCCTTCACTCGGGGACTCTCAGCGCCCGACCCTCACCTGTGCGCCGGCAGCAGCGACCATATCTGCGGATCTTCCATCCCCAGCACCCAGGAACAGAATCCCTGCAAACCTTGCTCGCGCACCAGGTTCAGCCGCTCCTCGAACCCGCGCTTGTCGGTGTAGAACACCCACTCCCGCGTGTCGTCACGATAGAAATAAAACCACGCGCTGCGGTCGGTGGCATCCCACTCCATCTGCGGGTGATACGCCGCAACATATTGCTCCACATCCTGCTGCCCGATGTACTCCGCGGTCGCGTTCGGCTTCTCATCTTTGCCCGGATCGCCCGCAAACCAGTGATACCCGTACACTGGAATCCCCAGCGACAGCTTCTGCTTCGGCACAAATTGCAGGGCGTAGGTCAGGTTCTGGACCGTCCACGGATATCCCGCCACAGGCCCCGGTTCCGTCCAGCGCGTGTGCTGGTCGTAGGTCATCAGGCAGATCAGGTCAACCGATTGCGCCAGCGCCTTCAGGTCGTACCCTCCGCGCCAGTTGGCATAAATCCAGCGCGCGTAGCCGCCCGCCCCGGCATATCCGGGCGCATTGGGCACGGTCGCAATCGTCAACTGCAGCCCTTGTTGGTGCAAGGCGGCCGCAGTCTCCGCCACCAGGCTCGAAAGCAGGTCGCGGTCGGTCCACGCCACGTTCTCGAAATCAATCTGAAAGCCGCTGTAGCCGTTCCGCTTGCACTCCGAGAGCAGCCATCCAATAAATGCCGCATGCGCCGCCGGGGTGATGAACAACTTGTGCAGATCGGCCTGCACCATCAGCGCCACAATCGGCATCACCGGCACGTGGTGCGCCGCCGCCGTCTTCAACACATCCGGGTTCGGTCCGCCCCATACCAGCCCATTCCCATCCGCCCAATACCACGCCGGAACCAGCGTATCAATCTTGTCGGCATGTTCCGTGAACGACTTCACCGAATTCGGATTCGCCGTCATGTAGAACAGCGCCTTCGGCTGCGCCGCCGCCGCTGCCGCTGCCGCCGAACACACCACCGCCAGAAGCAGGATCGCCCGCCTCATCAAAATTGTCCTCCGGGAAACCCTCGCCCTTCGACGGGCGAAGGCATTCTAAGGTATCTGGAGCACAGCCGCGCCGGGAGTCTTCGCCTGGCTCTGTTCCAGCATCTGGGAAACCGTAACAAACTCGTAGCCCTCGCCACGATAGCGCCGGATCATCCGCTCGCTGGCCGCGATCGTCGGCCCCCGGTCCGCGCCCATCTGCGCATGCCCGCCGTCGTGCAGCAGAATGATATCGCCCCCGCGCATCTGCCCGGCAACTTTCTCCTCAATGAACTCCACCGGCGGTGCGTCCCAGTCGAAGCCGGTCACGTTCCACATGATCGGCTCCAGTCCGCTTTTCCGGATGAAGCTCAGCAGCCCCGGCCGCAGCCCGCCAAACGGCGGACGGAATAAATTCGAATGCGGTCCCGCCGCATCCAGCAGCACCTGCTTGCAGCTCTCCAGCTCTTTCTCCACGCTGGAATTTCCCTTGAATATCAGCAGCGGATGATTGAAAGTGTGGTTCGCCACCACGTGCCCGGCCTCGGCCACCGCCCGCGCGATCTCCGGCCGTTGCTTCACGTAGCGGCCAATCATGAAGAACGTCGCCCGCACATCGTGCCGCGCCAGCATCTCCACCAGGCGCAGCGTGTACGGATCATTGGGCCCGTCGTCGTAAGTCAGCGCAATCTGCTTTGTCCCCGGGCTTAGACCGAAAAACGTCTTTCCATACCATTGCGTGGTCGGGGTCATCGTGTGATGCACGGCCACGCCCGCCAAGGCCGCCGCGCCAGACACTACCGCGACCCCAGTCGTGATTGCATTCCCAAGCATGCAATGATTCTAACGGATGCGCCGCTCCTTCCCCCGTTACAAGGGTACCTATGCCGTTCTTTGCAAAAATTAACCCGCATCTCGACCCTCACTGTTAACTCTTTCGCAATTGTTTGCGCCCACGAACCGGGTTATGCTGCCTGCGAGTCCTCTTTCTCCCAGGTCATGGCCAATCTTTTCGAACTGCCTCGCTACATTGCAGTGGAAGGCCCCATTCGCGTCGGCAAAAGCACTCTGGCGCGCATTCTCGCCGAACGCCTTAACGCTCAGCGCGTTATGGAGGCCGAAGAAAATCCCTTCCTCCGCGCCTTCTACCAGGCAGAGCCCGGCGCCGCCTTCCAGGCCCAGTTCGCCTTTCTCATCCGCCGCTTCGAGCAGCTCCGCGCCCTCGATCTCGGCGCCCGCTCGCAGAAAATCGCCGTCGCCGACTTCATCATCGAAAAAGACAAGCTCTTCGCCTGCCTCAACCTCAACGATCAGGAACTCGACACCTACAACCGCTACTACAATTTTTTCCGCGAGCAGCTCCCCACTCCCGACCTGGTCATCTACCTTCAGGCCACGCCCGAAGTCCTGAAAAAGCGCCTCAGGAAGCGCAACGCTCCCGGCGAAAAAGCCATCAACGAGGACTACCTCGAGGAAGTCATCAAGGCCTACGAGCACTTCTTCTTTCACTACACTTCATCCGACTTGCTGATCGTCAACACTTCCGAGATTGACTTCGTCGAGCGCAATGAAGATTTACAGGAGCTGCTGCGCAAAGTCTCCGCCCCCATCAAGGGCACGCAATATTTCCTGCCCCTCGGCAGCCAGGAAGCCGCCAGCGCGTAATTATCAGCAGCGACGATGTGCGGACAGCCGCCCACGGCTGTCTGGGCAAGAGACAGCTCGCCCTGGGACGAGGGCCCACGATGGAGGAGTTTCGCCTCGGCGGCCAGCTTATTCGCCACGGTCGCGAGTAACCTTGCGCCGTTCGAGCGATGTTATTACAATTGTAATAACGGAGAACCGTCATGGTCGAGCTCAAAGTCCGCAAGTTCGGCAATTCACTGGGAGTCGTGCTGCCGAAAGAAGTCATCAACCGCCTGCAAACCGGAAATGGCGAACGGCTCTTTCTGATCGAGGCAGCCGAGGGCGACTATCGGCTTACGCCCTACGATCCCACCTTCGAAAAAAAAATGGCGAAAGCAGACGAAATCATGGCGCGCTACCGCAACACCCTCCATGCGCTCTCGAAGTGAAGCTGCCTCGTGAAAGCTGAAAGTAAAGAGCCAATCTGGATTGAGGAGCACGATGCCCTGGCGATCCATAGCCGCCTCTTGGCGAAAGATGGCGGCGCGCCGCGGCTGCGCGACCGCACACTGTTGCAATCCGCCCTGGCCCGCCCACCCCAGCATTATGCCTACGACAGCTCCGCCGACCTTATCAAGATGGCTGCCTTCTACACGGCAGCCCTTGTGCGTAACCACCCGTTCGTGGATGGCAACAAGCGGACCGGGTTCGTGATCGGGATTCTCTTCCTCGAGCTGAACGGCTTTGCGTTCACGGCCAGTGAGGAAGACGCTGCGCAAGCGGTGATGGGCCTCGCCGCTGGCGCTATCACCGAGGCCGCCTACGCCGCCTGGCTGCGCTCCAATGTCAAACGGCGCAGAAGGTAGCCAACCTCTAAAGGTAACAAAAGCGCTTGCCCCGAAGAAAAAAGACTTCAAAACTCACCCTTCCGCGTACAATATCCCTGATGTGGCAGGCTCTATCCGCCCAGTTGCGGAGGGGCACTGGAGGACATCGTGAGTCTCACCCCGGTCGGCGAACCTCGCCAGAAAATCACCATTACCACCCTGCGGGAAAAGAAGCAGCGCCGCGAGCGCATTACCTGCCTCACCGCCTACGACTATCCCAGCGCCCGCCTGCTCGATGAAGCCGCCATTGACATCATCCTGGTCGGCGACTCGCTCGCCCAGGCCATGCTCGGCTACGACAACACGCTCTCGGTCACGATCGAAGAAATGCTGCACCACACCCGCGCCGCCCGCCGCGGCGTCAAGCATGCGCTGCTCGTGGCCGACATGCCCTACGGTTCTTACCAGGTTGACCTCAACGACGCCATTCGCAACGCCGCCCGCTTCATGAAAGAAGCCGGCGCCGAAGCCGTGAAAATCGAGGGCGGCGAAAAGCGTGCCGATCTCATCCGCCGCATCATGGACGCCGAAATTCCCGTCGCCGGCCACATTGGCCTCACTCCCCAGTCCGTCAATCTCATGGGCGGCTACAAAGTCCAGGGCAAAGACCTCAGCGGCATCGAGCAGCTTATGAAAGACGCCGTCGCCCTCGACCGCGCCGGCGTGGCCTGCATTTACCTGGAAGGGATTCCCCGCGAAGTGGCGGCCATGATCACCGCCGAAGTCGCCACGCCCACCATCGGCATCGGCGCCGGCCCCGAGTGCGACGGCCAGGTCCTGGTCTTCCACGACATTCTCAACCTGACCTTCGGCCCGCCCGCCAAATTCGTCCGCCGCTACGGCGATGCCGCCGCTCTCATCTCTGACGCCGTCAACGCTTTCCGATCCGACGTGCTTTCCGGCCAGTACCCGGCCGATCGCGAGTCCTATCATCTCCCCCGCGAGACCCGCCAGACCCTCGAAACCGTCCTCGAGCGCAAGCACTCCCTCCGCCGCTGAGCGGCCAACATCACTCGCCCTCCGGCGATGCCGTGTGGGGACGGGGCTTTGCCCCGTGTGGGGACATGTGGGGCCGTGTGGGGACGGGGCTTCGCCCCGTCCAGTTCACGTGGGGACAGCCGCCCCCGGCTGTCCAGGCGGAGCGCAGCTCCGCAGCACCAGAAGCCCGCCCCCAGCACCGCCGCCCCCAGCCTCATATGGGACGACAACCTGCCGTCTGGAGCCGTGTGGGGACGGGGCTTCGCCCCGTCCAGGCGGAGCGCAGCTCCGCGGCACCGGAAGCCCGCCCCCAGCACCGTCGCCCCCAGCCTCATGTGGGACGACAACCTGCCGTCTGGAGCCGTGTGGGGACGGGGCTTCGCCCCGTCCAGGCGGAGCGCAGTTCCGCAGCACCAGAAGCCCGCCCCCAGCACCGTCGCCCCCAGCCTCATGTGGGACGACGACCTGCCGTCCGGAGCCGTGTGGGGACGGGGCTTCGCCCCGTCCAGGCGGAGCGCAGC
>DATIYF010000097.1:0-5202 GCA_035517775.1 Terriglobales bacterium | reverse complement strand
GTATTCGGCCTTGGCGGCCTTCAGGATGGGAATATCGGGGTCGGCGTTCTTCCACAGCGCAAAGAAATCCTGATAAGCGGCTTTGGCGCCGGCGGTGTCGCCGGAAAGAGCCCGCGCCCGCGCCAGCCCGAGGTGGGCCAATGCGCCCAGGGGAAAATTGATGGTCATCCCCGGATGGTCAATGATCTTTTGAAACTCGGCGGCGGCGCTGCTGCCCTTGCGGGCTTGCAGGTACACTTCTCCGCGAGTATAAGCGGGGTAAAGAGTCTCCAGCGGAAACGGCGGCGGCTCGCCGGTTTCGTAGGGAGCCGGGGCTTGCAAAGCATCGAGAGCTTGCGCGAATTCGCCGTGGTCAAGACTGATGGCGGCCTGGATGGTGGGCAGCCAGTAGAGTTTGAGGACGGTGTTGACGGGAAAATTCTTCTCCAGGTCTGCGGCCAGCCGCGCGGCGGCCGAGGGATCGCCGATGCGGGCATAGGCCAACGCCGCCACTACCTGCACATCACGGCCAGGCGCCAGACTCAAAGCGGCCTCGCATTCCTTCCGGGCCAACTCGGCATTGCCGAACTCCGCTTCCCGCAGAGCGCCGTTCGCGCGCCATAGCGCAGCGGTCTCCTTGGAGCCGGAACGCAAGGCGGAATCGGTCGCACGGCGGGTGAAATCGCGCGCGCTGTTCATCCGGCCATAATAGGCCTCGGTATCGGATTGGGCATTAAGCAGCGGGTCTTCGTCTCCAGGCCTGCCGGAGCCCCAGGCAAGCTGGCGCTGCATTTCGGCATCGTCATGTTGGAGAAAAGCCAGATCATACTCCGCCACGTGCAACTGCCCGCTCTCCAGCTTGCGGCCAATTGCCTGATCAATGACGGCTTTTGCATCCTGGAGCTGACCGCGAGCCATGTAAAAGCTGGCGAGGTTGGGGTAACTGACCACGGCGTTGGGCTCCAAACGCATGGCTTCTTCGGTCTCTGCAATGCCCTTGTCCCATTGCCCCAGCTCACCAAAATTCGCTCCCAGATTGCCATGGGGCACCATGTCGCGGGGGTAGCTCTGAATCCAAAGCTCATACGTTTGAGCTTCCTTTTCCAGCTCTCCGGTCGCAATGTCGTAATAGTCGGCGGTGATGCGCAGCTTTTCGCGTTCGCTCACATGGTCGCGTAACTGGTAGGCCTTCTCGATGTCTTCGCGGGCCAGGCTAGGCTGCCCAAGGTTGGAGTAAGAGATGGCCAAACCAGCGTAGGCAACCGCGAAATTGGGATCGAGCTCAATAGCGCGGCGATAAAACGGGATGGCCGCAGCATCGCCCTGGGTGCGTGCGGTTGTGGTCGCCAGGCTGAAGGTTTTCAAGGCTTCGAGGGAAGGTGTGGTGGCGGCGATGGGAACGTCGAACTTCTGCACCGAAGCCAGCGACTCGCCCAGTTTGGCGCGCAGAGCTGAGGCGGCCTGGTCCAATGCCTTCAATACCTGTTCCTTGCCGTTCGCCTGCACCTGCTCCTCTGCCAATGTGTCTCCCGTGCTGCAGGCGGAAGCGTTAAGCCCGATGATGTACTGCGACCCCAGATTGGAAATGGACCCGGAAATAATGCCCTTACTGCCGGTGCGCAGACAGAGCTCGCGAGCAATCGGCAAAGTAACGTGATCGTTGGCGGGCCGTCCCATAAGAGCCAGGGTTTCGCCAACCTTGCGATCGGAGAGAACGTTGAGATACGGCGATTGGCCCAGCTCCACCGAGAGAGCCTGTTTGAGGGCGTCGTCGAAAACAGCATCGCCGGTGCTATTGTCGAAGTCGGTAATAACGACGGTATCTTTTTCCGTAAGTACAGGCGCCGCCGGGCGGGAGCGGGAATAGTAGAAAGCACCACCAGCCGCAAGAATTAGAAGCAAAGTCACGGGGATGAGGATTTTCCAGAGACGGTTCGGCGGCTTCTCGGAAAACACCGCGACCGACTGCGACGAAGCCCGTTTCGACTGGCTGCTCGCAGGCTGGCGAGTGGCGCCATCGACGGCGCCGGAAGCAGGGACCCTCTCTTCTTCTTCAACCTGGGTGGCAACGGCGCTGCGGCTGGAGTCGGTATCGCGCTTGAGCCGCTTGAGGTCGGTAGCGATATCGGAAGCGTGCTGGTAGCGCAGCTCGCGGTCTTTCTCCAGCGCTTTGTTAATGATCTCTTCGAGCCGAGGCGGAAGGTCAGGATTCAGCCGCACCGGCGCCGGCGGGATTTTGTGCAGGATCGAATCAAAGAGCACGGCGCTGGTTTCGCCGCGGAAGGGCAGCGTACCCGTCGCCATCTCATAGAGCACCGCGCCAAAGGAAAAAAGATCGGTGCGCGAGTCGAGTTCCTTGCCGCGAGCCTGCTCTGGGGACATATACGCAACCGTCCCGATCGCCGTACCCGGGCTGGTGAGGTGCTCGGCGCTGACCGCAGCGGTTGCATCCGCCATCACGCCCGCCGGTTCCAACTTCTGGCTGCGAGAACCAAGAACTTTCGCCAGCCCGAAATCCAGAACCTTGGCATGGCCGCGCTCGGTCACGAAAACATTGGCTGGCTTGATATCACGATGGACAATGCCTTTGCTATGCGCGGCATCGAGCGCGTCCGCAATTTCGATGGCGAGAGAGAGCAGGACTTCAGTCTCCAGCGGGCGCCCCGCGATCCGATGCTTCAGGGTTACGCCGTCGAGGTATTC
Source organism: Terriglobales bacterium (assembly GCA_035517775.1). GTDB lineage: Bacteria > Acidobacteriota > Terriglobia > Terriglobales > Acidobacteriaceae > DATIYF01. The sequence goes on along the minus strand of DATIYF010000097.1, from coordinate 2,520 downwards.
CATGGCGATAAAAGCTTGCCCATTCTCGTCACCGATGTCGTAAATGGTGCAGATGTTGGGATGGTTAAGCGCCGAGGCGGCTTGCGCCTCACGCTGAAAACGGCTCAGGGCCTGGGAGTCTTTAGCTACTTCATCGGGCAGGAACTTCAGAGCGACGAAACGGTGCAGGCGGGTATCTTCTGCTTTGTAAACCACGCCCATGCCGCCACCGCCGAGCTTCTCGACGATGCGGTAATGCGAAATAGATTGGCCGAGCAGCGGCGCGGTCCTCCGGCAGGCTCAAGCATGGTAGGGCGCTAAGCACCAGAAGTCAAAAGCGGCTCTGGCGGCGGGCACTCTCGTGTGGGGACGGCTCCGCGTCGTCGGGGCGGAGCAAGCTCACCTACACACGAGCACAAAACCTACCAGTACACTTTCATGGCGAACTGGAACTGCCGCGGATCATACGCCGCGGTGGGCTGGCCGGCGTTGGTGAACAGCGGGCTTACCGCGGCCACGTTCATTTTGTTGGCAATGTTGAACATGTCGGCGATCAGCTCAAGGTTGAAGCGCTCGCCGAAATAAATGCGCTTGGCCACGCGCAGGTCGTTGAACAGTGTCCACGGCGTAATACCCGCGTTGCGGCCAAGATTGCCATCGAGTGAAAGCAGGGTTCCGTTAAATTCCGCCGCGCAAGGCTCCTGCAGCTTGCCCGTGGGAGAGTACTTGGAGCTATAAACCGGGCCGCAGGCGGCATTCACCGTGGTGTTGGGGCGGCTGGTAAGCGAGGAGAGCTGTAGATTGTCGCCATTCCCGGTAATGATGTTGAATGGCCGCCCCGACGCGACTTCAATGATGGGCGCGAAGATCCAGTTGCTGAAGAAGCGCGGGCCCAAGCCGCTTCCACCCAGCTTGCCGGTTTGCAGCACGCCGCTGAAGACGAAGCGGTGGCGCTGATCGAACAACGAATTGGAGCGGTCCAGTCCGGGGTAATAGCTGTCCTGCGGCGTCAGCGTGGACTGCAGGTCGGTAGAATCGTCAATCGCGTGTGACCACGTGTAAGACGCCAGGAATTCGTAGTGGTTGCTGAACCGCTTGCGCAGGTTGGTGGTGAACCCGTGGTAAATCGAGCTGCCGTTCGAGTAGTTGGCGTCCATGTCGCCAAATGGGACGCAGCCGCTGAAGGTTGCCGGATCGCAATTGGTGTTGAAGCCCTGACTGGAAAGGCTTTGCAGAATCTGCTGCGCCACACCGACGCAATAAGCTCCGGGTGGGCCCTGCGAGAGATACGCTCCGACAATGGAAGGATTCAACCCGGAGGGCCGGAAGAAATTCATCAGCGAGGCGTCCACCCAGGGTACCGGCGCGCCCGGAGCCGAACAGCCGCTGACGGTTAGGGGGCTGGCGGCAGTTGCTCCCGAGGCGAAATAGTTTTCGAGCAGTAAGTCACCGCGGATGGTATTGGCGTTGATGGGGCGATTCAGGTGCCGGCCGCCATTAAAGTTATACGCCAGGTCCAGGGCGAAACCGCGGCCAAGATCGCGCTCGATGCTGAGGTTCGCCTGCTGCGAGTAGGCATACACGAAATTCTTCGATTGCGGATAGCCGAAGGGTTGAAAGGCCAGCGGCATGAAGGTTGAAGGATTGAGGTAATTCTGGTTCAGGAAGATGGACTGCGGGAAGTTCAAGGACTCAAACTGCTGTTGGTTTGGCTCATAGCCTAATGCGGTCAGCGCTGCCGGGTTCAGGGCTGGCGAGCAGGGCGAGGCCACCGAGCCGTTGGGGCCGGGCAAGAGTCCCTGAAAAATCGGGATCGCATTGAGATTCGCCGGATTGCCGGGACCGCCGCAGAGTCCTGTGCCGCCGAAGGCCAGCTGTCCGCTAGTGGAACCGTCGGAAGCATCGCCGAGGAAATACAGCCCGAGCAGCGGATGGTCGTAGAACATGCCGTAAGAGGCGCGCACCACGGTCTTGCCGTCGCCCTTCGGGTCCCAGGCCACGCCTACGCGCGGCTGAATGTTATTCGTATCGGTTTGAATTCCTTTTTGCAGCCCCAGGAAATTGTAGCCCACGGCAGCCAGGCCGGTCGGGGACTTGAACGAAGGCGGAATCTCGACGTCATAACGCAGCCCGTAGTTCAGAGTCACCCGCGAACTGATGCGCCACGAATCCTGCCAGAAGGCGCCAATTGGGATGTTGCGGAAGGAGTCGCTGGGGCTGCCCAGCCCCTGGATGAAGTCTCCCGGCAAACCGGCGCCATATGCCTGGACGGCGGAGAGGCTCGGAAACGAAGAGGGAAAGCCGAATGGTGCGAGGCTGAAGCTGCCGAAGTCATAGACCCCGCCATAGTTCACAGTGAAAATGGCGCTCAAGGGGATGTAGTTCAAGTCCACGCCGAATTTGGTGTCGTGGGCGCCGATGGCCCAGGAGAAATTATCCGTGAACTGGTAACGCTGCTCGGTGCGCTGGATGTAGGAGTAGGGCTCGCGTCCGAAATAGGCAAAGCCCGGGATGTTGATGGCCGGGTCTGAGCCGCCAGGA
>DATIYF010000096.1:0-5774 GCA_035517775.1 Terriglobales bacterium | reverse complement strand
GACGCCGCCGGCGGCAATGCCTTCTTTCAATATCAGGTGCCGGCCGCGGTCATTACGCTGAAGCAGGGTTTTGGCCGGCTCATCCGCTCGCTGAACGACCGCGGACTGCTGGCCTTGCTCGATAACCGCATCTTGAAAAAGGCTTACGGACGGGTGTTCGTGGAGAGCCTGCCCAATTACCGCAGGACGACCGATATCGCTGTCGTCGAAAGCTTTTTCGGAATCGGTTCGCGGCACGAGTAAAACCCGGGGCGTTCCTGATTTTTGTGAATGGGGTTCCGCAGGCTTCGCTGCCTTCGCCGGAGAAGCCGCAGCCGGTCATTTCAGCCCGGTAACTACGTAGGCTTGCGATAGCACCCGGTTGTAAACATAGGCATAGGCGGAGCCGTCTCTTGAGAAGCGAGGGCCGCCGACGCCGACCACTCCAGCGCCCAGGTCCGCACCCAGAGTTTTCCAGGGCTCCATTTTTCCGCTGGCGATCTCCACTTCGTGTATCTCGCCGGTTTTGAAGTTCAATCGGTTGGAGCCGACGTAGAGGTAACGCTGGTCGGGCGACCAATCAACCACGTAATAAGCGGAATCAAGCCCGGGAATGGGACGAAGCCCGCTGCCATCCAGCGGCCAAATGCCCCATTTTCCATCCGGGCCGAGCACGGCCGTGCTCCTGCCGTCGGGCGACAGGGAGACGCCGGCGGTGCCTTCGGGGGTGATGGGCTTGGCATCGCCGCTGCCCAGATCAATCAGATAGTCGCGCGCGCCATGTCCGGCTTCGATGCCCAGCGCCAGCAGTTGCTTGCCATTGGGCAGCCACTGGACCGAGCCGTAGCTGATGGAATCGTGGGTCAGCACCCGCGACTCGCCAGCTCCGGTAGGGACAAGGCTCAACGGCCCCCCTTTCGCCGGCTTGGTAATGGCCCACTGGCCGTCGGGCGAGAGCGCCATGGCATTGCCTTCGCCAATCCGGGCCGGCGGCGAGCCGTCGGTATTGCGCAGATAGACGGTGTAATTCGGTCCACCGCCCTCACCCTCCTCTTCGAACAGAATCTGGCGGCCATCCGGGCTCATGGCGCGCAGCAGAGACCATCCAAACCACCCCAGCTCGTGTTCCTCTTTGCCACCGGGCGCCACCCCTCGAATTCCGACGCGCTGGTCGTGCGCCACCGTGAGTGCCGTGCCTTTATACAGGTCTTCCAGCCACATGCCGCCAGGAACATTGGTAATGGTCCGCACCTTGCCTGAGAGAGTGACGGCGCGGGGCTCCTCGGCGGTGCCGCTGTCGCTGGAGGTGAACCAGATCTCGTCACCCGAGGGAGACCAGAGAATACCTTCCACCGATTCCCAGCCGGAAGAAAGTATTTTTTCTGCGCCTTTGCCATCAGCGGCGATCACAGCGACCGCGCCTTCGTCATCGCCGCCCGGGTTCTGGTGGTCGGCAAAGGCCACCCATTGGCCGTCGGGGGAAATTTTCGGGGTGCTGATCCAGTTGATGCTGTCGAACAGGACCTTGCCGATGGGATATTCCAGGCGCCAGTGGCTGTTTTGCGGAACATAGCGCACGATCGCCATGTGTTCGCCGTCGGCGGCCCAGTCCGCATCCTGGGTATTGTCCAGGACCTCGCGCGGGGTTCCACCGCTCACCGGAACCCTGGCCAGGGTCCCGGTTTGCGCGTAGCCCCCGTAGTAATTGCTGTTCAGGCGCAGCGCCAGCTCTCCGTTCCGTGAGATGGAGAGCAGTTCGGCATCCTTGAACCCCAGTTCGCGGGCTCCGGGAGCGTCGGTGCGCGCCATGTAGAGTTCGGGCTGGCCGCCATCCCAGGCGGCGGTGTAAACCACGCTGCCGTCGGGGGTGAAACGCGCATTGCCAATAGAGCCCAGGCGGAAAGTGATTTTCTGATACTGGGGCAAGGCCGCATGAGTGCTGTTTTTGCCCAGCCACCACCCCAGCCCGAGCATGATGACTGCAAGCGCCAGGCCGCCGGCCAGCCCCAGGAACAGCCGGCGGCGAGCGGGCGCCACGGCAATGGGAACGGCTTTGGCGGTGGTGCCCGAAATTCCCGAAAGATGCTCCAGGTCAAAGGCAATATCGCTGGCGGAGTGGAACCGGCCCTCGGGGTTCTTCTCCAGGCAGTGCTGCACGATTCGTTCGAGGGCCGGGGAGATATTCCGGTTGGTTTCGCTCAGGTCGGCGGGTTCTTCTTTCAGGATGGCGCTCATGGTATCGGCTGGAGTCTCGCCGTGGAAGGCGCGCTTGCCCGAGAGCATTTCGTAGAGAATGGCGCCGAAGCTGAAGATGTCAGAGCGGGCATCCAGGGCCATGCCGCGCACCTGCTCGGGCGACATGTAGCCGGCGGTTCCCATCACCAGGCCTGCTTCGGTGCCGTGGGTGGCGGTCAGGGAGGTGTGGGCGCCAGACTCGGGCTGAGTCAGTTTGGCCAGGCCGAAATCCAGAATTTTGACCCGGCCGTCTTTAGTGATAAAGAGATTTTCCGGCTTGAGGTCGCGGTGGATGATGCCCTTCTCATGCGCCGCGGCCAGGCCATGCGCAATTTGCAAGGCGTAGTCGAGGGCCTTGCGCAAGGGAAGGGGCCCGCTGCGCAGGCGCTCGCGCAAGGTTTCGCCCTCGAGCAACTCGGAAACCACGTAGGGCGAATGATTGCTGGCGCCGAAGTCGAAGACCGCAAGAATATTGGGATGATTCAGGGCCGCGGTGGCCAGGGCCTCCTGCTCGAAGCGGCGCAGCCGGTCGGAATCGACGGAGAGCGATTGCGGCAGAATCTTGATGGCGACTTCGCGCTTCAGGCGGGAATCGCGCGCGCGATAGACCTCGCCCATGCCTCCCGCGCCGAGCAGAGCGACGATTTCATAAGGGCCGAGTTTGGTGGCGGTAGCGAGGGCCATGCGTGGGCAGCATTATAGACCCGGTGGGGAACGCCACGCTGGGAGAGACGGCTTGCCACGCGCCATTCCGAGGAGCGCAGCAGCGAAAGCGCTGTTATCGCGCCTTTCCCGGTTGCTTCAAAATCCGCACAATGGCCATGATCGTGTTCCAGTTTCTGGTGGTGGCGTGCACGCCGAAGAGCTGCTCAATGCGGCCGAGATACGTGATCGTCTTCATGTGGCGGCGGTACATGCCAAACACAAATCGGCCCTGCGCCGCGATCACCCGCACCAGCCAATCCCCGCCCGGTGGAAGCGACATGGGAAGCAATGCCTGGAACTCTCCCGCTCTCGACAAGATGCTAACGAAGCGGACCACATCCGAGGGTGAGGGGTGGGCGCCAAAGGGATGGTCGTTCTCCAGGCGAAGAAGATCGCGCCCATCGCACAGCACAACTTCGGTTTCGAATGGCAATTGGCGGAGCAACGCGGCGCAGAACCTGGCGCGCGGCCCGGGTTTGCGCACCACGAAGGTCCCGGCGGCGCCGATATTTACCAGCCCGTAATCACTCAGCGCATGGGCCAGGAGACTGGGGCGAAAGGTTCTGTGCCCGCCCACATTGACGCCACGGAGGAAAACAACCAGCGCCATGGGTAGATTATGAGCAAAAAAGCTGAGAAGCGCTACGGTTTTACCTTCGCCAGTGCGGGGCCCGTGCGCTCAGGCCCGCCTCGCCCGTACCTGAGCGCTGATCAACTCAGCGGCCCGGTGGGCGGAGAGGGCCGCGCCTTCCTGCCAGGCGCCGACGCGGGCGGCGTGATCTCCGGCAAAGATAAATGGGCCATCCGGCTTAGTGATCTGCTGGTAAGGCCCGGTATAGAACGGGCTGTTGGGGTCGTCATATTCACCGAATTTTCCCCGGCTGATCCAGGAGCCTTCATTCCAGGGTATCTGCCCCCAGGAAACGTAGATCGGTTTTTCGAGTTGTTGGGCGAAACCCGGATGCAGCTTCTCCATCGCATTGCGCGAGGCCGCAATCTTGGCCTCGAGGGTGGGTAACTTGGCGAAGTCGGTCCCTTTTTCGACCGAATAGCCGGCCACAACCACGCCCCGCTCGCTGAATAAGCCGCAACTCGGGTACCAGACCACGGAAATGGGATCGTTTACCAGAAAGGAAAGTCCGCCGTAGATATTTCTTTCCGTCTCCCAGAAGCGCGGGCTTTCCCAGGCAATTTTGTAGGCGGAATCGTAGGTGACCTCGGCGATGGCGGTCTGCACTTCCGGGGAAAAATCGTTGGGAATTTTTTTAAGAATGGTCAGGGGCAAAGCGCAGATGCAGTAATCGGCCTCCAGCACGTGCGGGCCGTTGGCATTCGCATAGAGAATGCGGACGCCTGTGGCGGCGCGGCGAATTTCGGTAACCGGGGAACTGTATTGAATGACGCCGCTTAGTTTCCGGGCGAAGGCGTAGGCGATGCGGTCCATGCCGCCGGCCGGCTCGAACATGGTGGCCTGCATGTCCAAGATCTCCGAGAACATCATGCCCTGCCAAAACGAGGCGTCGAGCAGGGCATGCATGGGCAGCGGCTGGCGGAGGGTCTCTTCCTGCGGGCCGGCGCCGGGAAGCTGGCTTACGCCGGCGCGATTCGAGCCTTTGTAGATCAGATCGGCATCGAGCGGACCGTAAAAGCGAAGGAACTCGATCATCTTTTCGGTGTCTTCGGGGGCCAGCTCCCCGCCGAGAAGATTCTGCTTGACCGCTTTGGCCAGCAGTTCAGAGACGTGCCCGCGGGTATCGTTGACCGCCTCCCGCTGCTCCATGGGCTTGCCGTCGAATGCCTTGCTGTTCTGCAGCAGAGAGCTGCGCGAGCAGTTGACTTCCACTTCGAGCGGCACCTCGAGCTCCTGGCAGTATCCGAGCATGGTTTTGTGGATGGAAGGAATGCGGGCGGGGCCGGCGTTGAGATAGTGGCCCTCGTCGAATTCGCAACTCTGCGCCGCGCCGTCGAGAAATTTCACCGAAGTTCCGCGGCGGAGGGTCCAGTTACGGCCGCCGGGGCGTTCACGGGCTTCCAGCACAGTGCATTCGTAGCCGGCTTTTCCCATTTCATAAGCGGCGACCATGCCCGCGATGCCGGCGCCGAGAATGGCAACTTTGACGCCTTTTCCCGAAGCGGAGGGCAGATCGGCTTTCGAGGCGCTGGGCGCGGCGGGCGGTAGCAAACCGAGGGCCTGCATGGTGGCGAAAACCGCGCTGTATCCTGCCGCCTGACCCACGCCATACAGGAAGTCCCGCCTCGTGAAGCTCATTCGCACCTCCTTAGACCAGGTTTGCCTTGAGACTTTACTCCCATGGGCTGCCAGGAAAGAGAAACCCTCAATGCGACGAACAACCAGAACAGAGTCATGTGAGGATTGGCCAATGAACGCGGCTGGAATCACAAGTTTTACTCTGTCCGAACTGGCAAGGCAAGATAGGCGGGACCGTCCCCTGCTAAACTACGCGGCCATGAAAACATTCATTATTCGCGCCCTTGGCTCGCTATTACTCGTGGCGGTTCTTGCCCGCGCGCAGGAGGTTATTCCCCTCTATCCCGGCACGCCGCCAGGCTCGACGAATGAGAATTATCCGGAGCAAGAGTATTTCTCGAAAGCCTGGAACACGGAAGTCGTCTCCAATGTCAGCAAGCCAAGCCTCACAGTTTTCAAACCTTCTCCCGGGTTGAGAAACGGCACCGCTCTTGTAATCTGCCCAGGCGGCGGCTTTATGGCCCTCTCCATCACCAGCGAGGGCTCCGACCTCGCGAAGTACATGGCCACCAGAGGCGTGACCGCCTTTGTGTTGAAGTACCGCCTCGCTCATACCACTGGGGATGCCACCGAAGAATTTCAGGGG
>DATIYF010000095.1:0-16140 GCA_035517775.1 Terriglobales bacterium | reverse complement strand
CCGACATATCGTTCGATCAGCTCCTCGCCGGAGCAATCAGCGGTTTGACCAAGATACATGCTTGCTTCCGCATAATGACGCGCGTACAACGCCGCCAAGCCCTTTTGGAATGGTGTTTGCGCATTTCCGCTCCAGCGCACGATCGCGGCCTTGACCTCTTCCAGGGAGAAGCCGAGAGCCTGGGCTTTTGCTTGCAACAGTTGATCGAGCTCGCCGCCCGAAACGCCCGCAGGAGGCATTAAAGACATGAAGCTGATGAGAATCTTCTCCATCAGACGCGGGTTATCGAGTATCCTCGGGTCACCCTTGTGAGCAGCCCGGATGAAAATTATCTCGACAAAACCAGGCGAGACAAAGGTCTCACCCTCCCACGGATCGACGATCAGCCAATCGTCACCCAAAGAGATCTGCTCGGGGTCGCCGGGTTGCAGCCGTGGCGGTACGGCGATTGCGAACTCTCCCTGTGCAGAAGCGGTAGTGTTGACTAGGTTGGTCAGGCTTACTAACTCTCCTGACAGGGGCCTGCCATCCAGAGTCTCAACCACTCCCAGCAGAAAGCGGGGCGGCGAGCCGGAAGGCCGATTAGTGCCAGCCGGTCTTTGTCCGAGGGCAAGGCTGAAAGTGATTGCCGCGACCAGAATCTGTGGCAGATTGGCCATGAGGACCTCGACGAGCTATATCTACAACTTTCACCTGCACGGCATTCTAACCCGATTCCTGTACGAGTGGGGTTAAGGCGAGGGGTAGGCACGCCGCCTGGGCACGCCATGATTTCAGTGGCGGCAGAGCAAGGGCACGCGGGCAATACTGACGCGCCTTCGCTGCCAATATGCACGATGGCAGATTTTCAATAGACGTTGCTCTTCCGTTCCTGCTTGCTGGTCATTCCGTTGAGAGTCGGTTGCCGCAGGCTTCACCCAAAGGTGTGACATGAGCATTCGATTCAGTGTGCTGATTCCGGTTTACAACCGGGCGAGAGAAGTCGCCGAGACCATAGACTCGCTTCTATCTCAAGTCACCGCAGAGGACGAAATATTCGTAATTGACGACGGCTCGACAGACCGGACCTGGCAAGTGCTGGAGTCCTACGGAACTCGCATCAAGCCGCTGCGACAGCCTAATCAAGGACCCGAGGTGGCCCGCAAACGGGCTGCTGCCGTGGCGCAGGGTGAGTATCTGGTTTTTCTCGACAGTGACGACCTGCTTTTGCCGGGCGCACTGGCCATTTACGACCGAGTCATTCGGGCCTTCGATTTTCCGCCCCTGATCATCGGAGCCATGACGTATTTCCGTGACGGAGAGCCCCTGCCCGCCGCCACCGCGATGCCAGATACGGTCGAGGTCCTCAAATATCAGGACTATCTTTCCAAGGACATCCCGGTCCACATGTCCAACAGCCGAATTGTCATCCGCAGGACGGCATTCGACCGGGCTGGAGGACTTCGTGAAAGCAGCGCGGCCACCTTTCTTACGGATGACTTTGATCTGGTGCTCCGGGCCGGAACTTGTGGGCCCTGTATTTTCGTGCGGCAACCCAACACGGTTGCCTATCGTAAACACGCCTCAGGCGCGCACCGCAATGTGTCGGCGATGAAAGACGGGATTCTGCGCATGGCCCGCACTGAGCGTCAGGGACTGTACCCGGGCGGGAACGAGCGGTGCGCAGCAAGGTACGCCTACATCGGCGGGATGGCTGCCTCTTTCGCCTATCGCCATTGCTGGCGAAAAGGCTTCCGCGGGCCGGCGCTGAAATTACTGGCCGGAACCGCCCCCATGGTAGCGGTGGCGGTCGGCAACCGGTTTCTGCGCTGGTTTCGAAAACGCACCGCGCCCACCGTTCTGCCGTTTTCCCCAACACCGGTGAATACCACTTCAGCGAATTCTTGAGCGCGGCCCGCACCCGCCTTCGCGTTTCCGGCCCGGAAACAGAATTGGCGCCTTCTGCTGCATAGAACTTGAGCTCGCTGCCGTTGTATGCTCTGGGGCGTGGCGCGCGCTTCCACTTCGCTCTCCGGCCGTTCGCCGGCTCCGGCGCTTTTTCTCGGCCTGGTGATCACGCTGGCCGCGGTAGTGGCGTACTCCTGGTACATCACCCGGCAAATCGCCAGCCTGCGCGAGCTGCAGAACAACCTGGTGGACCGCAACCGCAAAGACTCGCTTCAGCTGCTGCGCATTCAGAACGATCTCAACTTGCTCGCGCTGGCCATGCGCGATATTGTGGATAACGACGAGCCTTATCCGCTGACCGCCTGGAGGGCGCAATTTCAGCGCATTCGTGAAGACCTGGACGATGCTCTGCGCTTAGAGGCGCAAGTGGCAGTGGCCACGCGCACGCCCGAGCAGCGGGAATACCTTGGCAGCCGCATGACCCAGTTCTGGGGAGCGGTGGACCGCATGTTTGGGTTGGCGGCGGCGGGTAAACCAGATGAGGCCCGCGCCGAGATTCGACTGACGCTGCAGTCGCAGCAGGCCGCCCTGACCACCGCCGTGGCCCGCCTGCTGGTGCAGAACAATGAGAGTGAAGAGCAGGCGGCGGCGCGCATTGGCGATATCTACAGCCGGGTAGAACGGCAGGTGTATCTCTTCCTCACCGCGACCCTGGTCGCGATTCTGCTGACCAGCTTGTATCTCATCCGCTCCAACCGGCGGCTGTTCGCGCAACTGGCCACGCTCTCGGAGCAGCGCAGCGAGCTGGCCCAGACCCTGATTTCCACCCAGGAGTCAACCCTGCGCTACATTTCGCGCGAGCTGCACGATGAGTTCGGCCAGATTCTTACCGCCATCGGCTCCATGCTGGGCCGGGCAGGAAAGCACCTGCCCGAAGACTCGCCGCTGCGCCCTGACGTGGAGGAGATTCGCGAAATCGCGCAGAACGCCCTCGATAAAGTGCGCAGCCTCTCGCAGGCGCTGCATCCGGTGATGCTCGATGAGGCCGGCCTCGAGAGTACGCTCGATTGGTACCTGCCGGTGGTGGAAAGGCAGTCGGGCATTGACATAAGCTATGAAAAATCTGGCGCGCCGTTTGCCGTGGATGGCGATGCCGCGGTTCACGTCTATCGCGTGGTGCAGGAGGCGCTGAATAATGTCAGCCGGCATGCGGGCGCCAGGCAGGCCTGGGTGCGATTACGCTTCAAGTCTGACCAACTGGAATTGGAAGTGGAAGACCACGGCAAAGGACTGGACGGGCGGGCGGCGGGGCAGGGAATCGGCCTGGTGGCCATGCGGGAGCGCGCCGGGTTGCTGAATGGCAGGCTGGAGTTCACCCGCCCAGCCGAAGGCGGAACCCTGGTCCGCCTGCGGGTGCCCAGGGAACGCGCGGAGGCGCATGCGAAATAAGATCTCGGTTCTGCTGGTGGATGATCACGCCCTGGTGCGGCGCGGCTTTCGCCGCATTCTGGAAGACGAGAGCGACCTGACCGTGGTGGGCGAGGCCAGCGACGGCGAAGAGGCGGTCAAGCTGGCGCGCGAACTGCATCCCCAGGTCATCGTGATGGACTGCGCTCTGCCGGGCGTAAACGGGCTGCAGGCCACGCGGCAAATTCTGCAGGAGACGCCGGAAACCTGCGTGTTGATGCTCAGCATGCATCCCGAAGAAACTCTGGTGCGGCAGGCGCTGGAGGCTGGCGCGCGCGGCTATGTGCTGAAAAACGCCGTGGATCTGGAGCTGAGCTCGGCCATCCGCCGGGTGGCGGCGGGCGAGACCGTGCTCGATTCCCAGCTGGAGCGTTCCTCCACGCTCAAGGGCGAGCGCGCCGCCGCGCTCACGCCGCGCGAGCTGCAGATTCTGCAGATGATCGTGGATGGAAAATCCAACAAGGAGATCGCCTCCACCCTCGAGCTCAGCGCCAACACCGTGGCCGTGCACCGCGCCAACATGATGGATGCGCTCGGCATCCACAAGACCGCCGAGCTGGTGGTCTATGCCATCCGCAACGGGCTGGTGAACGTTCCGTGAAGGATGTTGCACCTCATTACCTGGGAGCTTAATCGAGGTTAGAGCTTGATTAGGTTTTCCGGAAGGCCGACGATCTGGGCAAACTTCTGCGAGAAGGTCTTGGGGTCATATGACGCCGGCGACTCGACGTGGACCAGCTTGATCCCCGCTTGTTCAAGTTCATCCCGATCGGCGTCGCTCACGAAGTAGTTGGTCACCAGCACCGGCATAATCTCGCCGACGCCGGCTGGCGCCAGCTTAGCGCGCACGTGAGCGGTCAGCAGGTCCATCTGCGCCAAAGTGCTGCTGGGCAGGGGGAGACCTGGATCGCCCGTCTTGACCTCTACCACCGCCAACCGGTTTCCTTCGCGAAAGGTGAGGTCTGCTCCGGGATCGTCAGATTCTTCCGATGCCAAATTCGCCCGAAAATTCCGCGCCAGATCCAGCCGGATGCGCTCATGCAGGCCTGCTGGACCTTTGGCCTTCACGCCGATAGATACGCCGGGGTTTTGAGCACGAAACATCACTAGGACTGCCTCAACTTCCACTTGATTTTACCATGCCCTCTCCAGCCGGCCAGGCTGGCGTCCGCCAGGGCAAACACCAGGGCAATGGCGAGACTATAAACCGAAGCCTTCAGCGGTTCCTGCTTCAAGCCGCGCCAAATCAGCAACTGCGCGGTCACGAACGGCACAAAAGCGGACTTGATTTGCGTCCAGCCCAACTGCTCCTTGAACAATGCAAGAAAGCTGGTAAAGCGCCCTTGCATGCCGGTTTCGCGGCCATTATCCTCAAACAGTTGTACGACGAGGGATCGCAGCCTGTACGGAGAACGAAAACTGGTCTTCTCTAATACCGACACCAGCTGCCCGGAAAATTCCTCGGCGGCCTGCAGCATAGTCTCCACCGAAACCACTGGGAAATTTCCCTCCAGATGGTAAGTACTTGAACGTACGTTGACCTTACGCACGATCACAAAGCAGTTGGAAACAGTGTCAAACGCAAACAACGAGACGGGCGGGGGCGCCACCGCCCGATAAATTGCGCTTCGCCCATAGGCGGTTGCGACCGGAATGTCGTTGTTGAAGGGAGCGCGAATCACGCTTTCCAGGCCCGCGGCGTCAATTTGCTTGCGGTGGCCGACGGTAATTTCGCAATACATACGGTTGACTCAGGCGCAAATTCGCCCGGCATTCTGCGAGAGGGGAAACCGAATGCTATGCAACGAAAGCACGGTTGTCAACGGAACCGCTACATGCTCCTGTTAAGCGGCTGAGAGAGCTTGCCAACCAGCATCTGAATTCACCCCGGTTCTGTCGGTGCTTCGGCTTAAACTTAAAATTTGGTGGCGGAGAATAAGCGCAAAGTGCCTGGAATGAATTTCCGCCAGATCGACTGCAGCCCAGATCGACTGGAGCCCAGGCTGGCATCAATAGGATCGGCACACATTGGAATCGCACCTGAACCGCCGTTCATTTCTCAAGTCGCTGGCGGGCGCGGCTTTCGCCGTCAGCCGCCTTGCCTGGGCTACGCCGGCGCCGGGTTTTCGCCTGGCCGATGTGACCCGGCAGGCGGGCCTGCGCTTCCTCCATAACACCGGCGCCTATGGCGGCAAGTTTCTGCCGGAAACCATGGGTTCGGGCTGCGCCTTCTTCGATTACGACGCCGATGGCTGGCAGGACATTCTGCTCATCAACGGCATGGACTGGCCGGGTAAAGACTGGCCCGGCCGCAAACGGCAGCGCACCACGCTGCAACTCTACCGCAACAATCGCAACGGCACCTTCACGGATGTGACCCGCGACGCCGGGCTGGATGTGGAAATGTACGGCATGGGCGTGGCGGTCGGCGATTACAACAACGATGGATTGGCTGACATCCTGATCACCTGCGTGGGCCAGAACCGGCTGTTCAAGAACACCGGCAAGGGAAAATTTATAGATGTCACCCGGGCCAGTGGCCTGGGCGGGCGCGAGGCCTTCAGCACTTCAGCGCTGTGGTTCGACTACGACCGCGACGGCCTGCTCGATCTGTTCGTTTGCAATTACGTGAAATGGTCGCCCGAGCACGATGTTTTCTGCAGCCTGGATGGCAAGCACAAGTCTTACTGCACGCCCGAAGCTTATCGCGGGGAAACCTGCTGGCTGTTTCACAATCGCGGCGACGGAACTTTTGAGGACGTCACCGCCACCAGCGGCATCTTTGACAGCAGCTCGAAGTCCCTGGGCGTGGCCATGCTCGACTACGACCACGACGGCTGGCCCGACCTGCTGGTGGCCAACGACACCCAGCCCAACAAGCTCTACCGCAACAATCGCAATGGAACTTTCAAGGATGTGGCGGTCGAGGCCGGGGTCGCCTTCAGCACCGACGGCAAAGCCCGCGCCGGCATGGGCGTGGACGTGGCCGATTTCACCAATTCCGGCGACTCCGGAATTGCCATCACGAATTTCGATGACGAAATGATTGGCCTCTATCAGGCCGGCAAAGATGGATTTTCCGATGTGGCCATCGCCAGCGGCGTGGGCATGCCTTCGAAAGACCGGCTGGGCTTCGGCTGCGTGTTCCTGGATGCCAATCTTGACGGCGCGCTCGATCTGGCGGTCGCCAACGGCCACATTGACGACACAGTGCGCAACATTCGGGGCAACGTCGGCTACGCCCAGCCCGCCGAATTATTTCTGAATGATGGCCAGGGCAAGTTTCATGACGTGGCTTCTGAAATCGGCGGCGGATTTGCCCAGCCCAAAGTCGGGCGCGGCCTGGCTTACGGCGACTTTGACCGCGATGGCGACCTGGATTTGCTGCTCACCACGAACAACGGCCCGGCCTATCTCTACCGCAACGATCAGACCGCGGGCAACAGGAGTATCCGCTTCGAGCTGACTGGAACCAAGTCCAATCGCGACGCCATCGGCGCCGTGCTGCGTATCTTTCAGGGCAGCAACAGCCAGACCCGCATGGTCAAAGGCGGCTCGAGCTACCTTTCACAATCCGAGCTGCCGGTAACCTTCGGCCTGGGGAAAGATGGCAAAGTGGGCCGCGTGGTGATTGAGTGGCCCAGCGGGCGCACGGAAGAGTACAAGAATTTGTCCGCCGGGAGCAGTTATGCCTGCGTCGAAGGGAAAGGGATTACGCCGCGCTCGGGATTTTAGCGATTTCATGGATCGGCTGCGCGAGCAGATTTTTGCTGCTCCACCCCGGTAATTAATAACCGCTAGTATTTTTTCACTATTGCGCCCGAACACGTCTGCCGCTAAGTTGAAGTCAAGTTTTACGCATGTCCTCATCCTTCGGCGCTCTCCGGCCCCTAGTATCGAGGATAGCCCACGCAAGGGTAGGCCAACCCCACCAACGCAACGGCCTACCCTCTTCTTTTTGTCCACACACGGCCTATCCACCCCGATCCGTGAACCCTGTCACCCACCCCGGTGATTGCGCGCACTGCCCGCCGCCTCGCAGCGCGGCTAGCTTAAAGAAAAGGGGGTGTGTATGGAACCACGGTATTTCTACCATGCGAGCGCCCACTGGTCCTTGCACGAGCGCGGAGTCGTGAGGGCCGGCGAGGAGATTCCCGAAACGTTCACCTTCTCATCGCCGCCTGAATTCGGCGGCCAGGAAGGCGTCTGGACGCCCGAACACATGCTGCTGGCCGCGGTCGGCTCTTGCTTCGTGGCCACATTCCGCGGGGTAGCGCGGGCCTCGAAGCTGGAGTTCCACGATATAGACGTGCAGGTCGAGGGCATCATCGAGAAAGAAGACGGCAGCCTGCGCTTTACCAAGGTGATCGTGCGGCCGGAGGTCAGGATCGTGCACGAGGCCGATCGGGTCCGCACCGGCCTGCTGCTGGAAAAAGCTGAGCGCCTGTGCCTGATCACGCATTCGCTTTCCAGCGCGGTAGTGCTGCAGACCAGGATCGAAGCCCAGGAACCGGCGCCCGAACTTGTGGTCTAGCGGGCGTGGGCTTCGGGCAGTGACCAACGGAAACGCCGCACCTGCGCTTCTTACGCTGCGGGCCTGCGATTCTACGGAAACGGCGGACGAGTCACCATCTCGCTCTGCATCTCGCGGCGCAATTTTTCGGCCTCTTGCGCTCCGTCTGGCGTCTTCGCCAGATCGTTGGTCTCGGCCGGGTCGCGCCTCCAGTCGTAGAGTTGGTTTCCCGCCTTCTGGTGCACAATCAGTTGCCGTTGCGGCGTAACCAGCGATTTCATCCATCCGGTCACGTTGGTGGGAACCACGCTCACCGCGGGCCAATTCTCCGGGTCAGGGTAAGGATCCTGCGCCAGCTCAGCGAGCGGTGCAGGCCATGACGGGGCAACCCCTGGGCTCTGCCACAACTCATCCAGTGGCGGGCCGGGGAAGGCTGGAGTCTTTTCGCCGAGCAGGTCCATCACCGTGGCGGCGATCGCCGAGTTCGTCACCGGCGCGGCAATGCGCTCTCCCGCAGGGACGTGCCCGGGATACCAGAAGACCAGCGGGACGTGCACCAACTCCCAGTAGAGGTCCATATCGTGTGTGCTTACGCCATGCTGCCCCAGCCCTTCGCCGTGATCGCCGGTGATCACCAGCAGCAGGTTCTCGCTCAGGTCGCGCCGCTTCAACTGCTCCATCAATCCGCCAATCGCGTCATCCTCGTATTTGACTCCCTGGTCGTATTCACCAATGCTCCCCGGCTCTTGCCACGCGGGTTTCGGGAATCCGTATGGCCCACGGTAAGGCCGGTGGACATCGAAATAGTTCAGGAACACTAAGAATGGCCGCCGCGGGTCTTCGCCAGCCCAGTGAAGCAATTCCTGGCTAACCGCATCGGCCCGCTTGCGGACGCCGAATCCGCCGTCGTCGTGGTCCAACAACGAACCCAGACCGAGCCGCCGCAGGGCGCGAGTAACAAGGCTTTTCTCACTGCGGCGCAAGAAGCGGTCGCAGAACTTGCGCCCATAGACGGTTCTCAAAAACATATCGCCTGGAGAATTGAAATAGTCCTCAAAGTGAATGAAGCCCCTCCCCTGCAGCTCATGCGTAAAGTAGGTGCGGTTGGCGGAAAACGCAGCCGTGCGATATCCCCGGCGCTGCAGCACCTCGCCCAGCGTGGCATATCCGCCCATGGTCTGTTTGTCGGAGAACCAGGGAAGAGGCTGCACATTGCCCACTCCATGCTCATACTGGTAACGGCCCGTTATCAGCGAGACATGAGACGGCAAGCTATACGAGCAGGGTGCAATTGCGTTCTCGAAGAGCACGCCTTGCCGGGCAAGTTCATCTATGTTCGGGCTGGTGGGAAACTGATAGCCGTAAGAGGAAAGGTGGTCGGCGCGCAGCGTATCCACGATGATCACCAGGACGTTGGGACTGCCGGGCGCAGCCGGCGGAAGCTTGGCCAGCATGCGGTGTTCGCGCAGTCGCTGTCCGCCGCAAACGCTGGCGGCAGTCAGCGCGAAGATCATGAGCATTAAAGGCCCCGTTTTCCTGAGAAAAATCAGCGCGCGGGTTTCATGACGGGCGAACCATCGCCCAACGGCAAACGCCACGCCCAGCGCGAGCAGAAAACATGCCGGCCGGTAAAGACGTTCGGTCAGGCTGAGCCAGTCGTAGGCGGCGAGAAAGGCCAGCAGAAAAACCAGTGCGGGCGGCGCTGGAAATCGAGGGAACAGCCGCGCTGCCAGGCCGGCGAGCAAGGCCAAAAGCAAAAAGAACGCTACATCCACCAGCGGAGAGATCCAAAGAATCGGCCAGGAGACGTGCAGCAGCCGGCCCCACTGCGCCCAATTGATGTGCTGGAACAGCAGCAGGCCCGCGCCTTCGATCAAGCCGGTGAAAATTCCAAACCACAGGCCAATCAGAAGAAGAGGGCCCCAGCCGCGCGGCGCAGGATTTTCATTGAGCATCGAACTCAGTTCCGGGAGCGGGAGCCTTTAGCATACCGGAAGTCAGCGTCCGTTCTCTTGCGGCGGTCCAAGCTGCAGCACTTTGCCCCTGGTTCCGGCGCGGCGCGTGGAGGGTTCTGTGGCGCCGGATATTTCGTCACCTCGCGCGGTCTCACCAAGATAGGCATTCACGGCGAGCTCGATTTCCGCGGATGTTTGCGGACTCGGCCGCCGGGGAAAAGACGCGAAGGCTGTGCTGCTGAGTTGCGCGGCTGGAGAAGCCTCGAACCGCGCCTCCCGCAAGGGATCCTTGAGCACGGAGTTGACGGTGCGGGCCAGGCGGCTGAGTCGCTGAATACGGCTTGCCGCTCTCTCGAGCACGCGCGCGAACTCTTCTGCGTCCTCCCGTGATCTTCCCGCCGACAGGCGGCGTTTCGCCTTCTCCAGCGAAAACCAGGTGCGGGCTCGACGCCGCTCCTGCGCCGGTCCCAGCCAAAGGACCTCACACAAATGCGCCTGAACCGTCAAATGCCGCCCGGCGCCGTCCTCACCGCCCCGCTTGCGGTGCAGGTAGCTGGCAAACGGCGCCTCCTCCATCCGTCCGTGAACGCCGGCCTCTTCGAAGGCTTCTAGCGCGGCGGTCTGGGCGAGGGTTAACCTCGATTCAACCCTGCCTTTGGGAAAGGTCCAACGGTCGCCGCGCGTCCGGATCAGCAGAAACTCCACGCCCTGCCTGCCCACGCGGTAGCAGACCGCCGCCACCTGCTGACACTCCCCGCAACGCCGGAAACGTAAGGCCGTTGCTCCCATGGCCCTAGAGTGCGGGAAAGCTCGCTTGCTGGCTAGAACCCAGCTTGGTTCATGCCGCACAACACTTGGGCGCACCGCCCGCGTCTAATCCCTAGCCGAAGCGGCCGCTCAAGGCAGCTGTGTTTTGATGGGGGTGTGCTCGCAAGGCTTCCCAGCCTTTTCCTTTCATTAAGAAGGGAAGGTATAATCTGGGCTTTGGACGCTCCTCGGAGGAAGTCATCTATGGACCCGCAGGCAGGGGCCTTTTGGACCCATTTCAAGGCCAACCGTTGGACTTACACCCTCACCATTGTGGCCACACTGGCGGTCGGAATTCTCATCGGCACAGTGATTTCCAGCGGCGTCAGGGGGCAGGAAGCCAGGAAATCGGACGCCAGTCCGTTGAGCGTGCCTCCCATTCAAAAGATGTCGAACCAGTTCGCCCAGATTTCCAAGCAACTGGAGCCGAGCGTGGTCAACATCAACACCGAATCCACAATTAAGAATCCTCACGCCCGGCGCAACGAAGGCGGTGACGACGACAACCCCTTCGACGATTTCTTTGACCGCTTCTTCGGCAACCAGGGCAGCGATGGCGGCACCATCCGCGAACGCTCCCTAGGGTCGGGAGTCATCGTAGATGCCAAGGGCTACATCGTGACCAACCGTCACGTGGTGGAGAAGGCCGACCGCATTCGCGTCAAGCTGCAGGACGATCCTCCGGGCGTGCTGCACGACGCCAAGGTCATTGGGGAAGACCAGGAAACCGATCTGGCGGTGATCAAAATTGAAGTGAACCGCGCCCTGCCGATCGCGAAAATGGGCAATTCCGATAGCATGGAAGTAGGCGATTGGGTGCTGGCCATCGGCAGCCCGTTTGGCTTGCAGGAGACGGTGACCGCCGGCATTGTTTCTGCCAAGGGACGCAATATCGTGCCGCAGCGGCAGTTCCAGTCGTTCATTCAGACCGATGCCGCCATCAATCCCGGCAATTCGGGTGGGCCGCTGGTGGACCTCAACGGCCAGGTCATCGGCATCAATACCGCCATTCTCACCGACACCAACGCCTATGCCGGCGTGGGTTTCGCCATGCCTTCCAATACGGTAGTGGACGTTTATAACCAGCTCATCGGTCCCGAGCATCGCGTGGCCAGGGGCTCCATCGGCATCATGTTCGATGCCCAGGAGAATCCCGCCATTGCCCGGGTTTATGGCGTCGGCACCGGGGTTACAGTTTCAAGCGTGGTCGCGGGGAGCCCCGCCGATCAGGCTGGGCTCAAGGTGGGCGATACGATCACCCAAGTGGACGGCAAAGACGTGAAGAACGGCGACGAACTGGTGGCCGACATTGCCAGCCGCAAACCGGGCTCGCAGGTGAAGCTGGCCTTTATGCGGAATGGCAAGAAAGATGAAGCCACAGTTACCGTGGCCGACCGCGCCAAGCTTTTTGCTGCCCGCCTGGGAGAAGAGGAAGAGAACGGAGAGTCTTCCGGACCGAAGCAGACCAAGCTGGGTCTGACCGTCCGCGCCGTGACCCCGGATATGGCCGACCGGCTGCAAATTCCCGCCGGCAAGGGCGTGATCGTCGAAGATGTGAAGGCCGGGTCATTCGCCGATGACATCGGCGTGGCCCGTGGCGACGTAATTCTGGAGGTCAACAAGCAGCCGGTGAACAGCCCCGAGGATTTTGACCGCGTCCAGAGCATGCTCAAGAGCGGCCAGGATGTCGTCTTCCTGGTCCGCCAGCGCGGGGCCGGGGCGCAGGATGGTACTATTTTCCTCGCCGGCACGCTTCCGTGATGCGGCTTCCGTAATGGGTCGGCGGCAGCGGCAAGCTGGCGCTGGCAGCCGATTTGAGAGATCATTGCAGCTGACCTTCCGGTGCCGGCAGCAAGCGCCGGCGCCTCCTCCGCGCCCCAAGCGGAGGTTGCCCCGTTTCTGTGTTCGGGGTTTGTGACTGAGGTGGGTATTGCGCTCTTCGGGCTTTTTCCACAGTGCGTTGGCGGCCGCATGTTGTTTATTGCTGGGTAGTGTGTGCCAGCTGTGCGCGGAGACTGCCAAACCGACAGCACCGACCCGTGCCACCCCCGCCACCCGGGCGACCTCCTCATCAGCCCGGAAATCCACCCACAAGAGCACGGCAAAGCACACCGCCAGCGTTCATCGTCGCTATTCGCGCCGCGGCCGCAGGCGAACTGCCCGAAACCGCGGCCAGCAAAAGATAGACTCAACCCGGGCGCAGGAGATCCAGCAAGCCCTGATTCGCCAGCACTACCTGAGCGGAGAGCCCTCGGGCAAGTGGGATAGCGCTACCCAGGCGGCCATGCAGCGTTACCAGTCAGATAACGGCTGGCAAGCCAAGACAGTGCCCGACGCGCGCGCCTTGATCAAGCTGGGCCTTGGCCCCGACCAAGAGCACCTGCTGAATCCCGAAACTGCGATGACCGGCCAGCTCTCGACCTCGGATGCGAATAAGAAGTCGAAGCCGGCCGATCCTCAGCCTGACGCCAAACCCCAGAAGTGATGATTCCAAATTGAGAACTGGCCAGTGATGCCTGAGAACTGTCCTTTGCCCCTGCGGCCGCGGGGAATGGCGCGCCTGTAGGGCCGGAGAAGATGCCCCGGCCGGGTCAGCTCTTCATCACCGGATTGGGGAAATAGGGAAGTGGCTGGCCGTTGATAATCGCGCGCGGATTGCCATCCACCAGGGCGTGGGCAATATCTTCTCCGCACATTTCCTTCACTTCCTTGCGCGCCGCCGAAAGAATGGGCTTGCGGTGGCTGGTGTCGTGGGCGTCGGTGGCCAGCACATGAACGGCATCCCGCTCCAGCAGCCACTCCGCCGCGCGCCACGAGCGCTCGCCCCATGAGCCGGTCAGGGCAGAGCCCGTCACCTGCACCACGCATCCCATTTCCACCCACTCCAGCACGCGGCGCGGCGCCTGTTGAAGAATCGGATTGCGCTCGGGATGCGTAATTACCGGGATAATGCCCTTGTCGCCCAATTGCGAAAAGCACTCATTCACCTGCTGCGGAATGCTGTAATTGCTCAGCTCCACCAGCAGGTACTGGGTGCCATCTATGGTGTAGTGGCCGGGCCGGGCGGCAAAATTCTGCAGGTTTTCGAAGGAAAGGTGAAAATCGCAGCCCAGGCCAAGGCTGGGGCTCTTGCCCACCCGCGAGCGGAGTTCCTCCACTTGGGTAAGCAGCTGCGCGCGATCGTAGCGGTAGCGGTCGTTGGAATGCGGCGTGGCCACCATGTGTTCGATGCCGTCGGCGGCCGCCATGCGGCACATGGCCTCGGAAATCTCCCAGCTCTTGGCGCCGTCATCTACCTGCGGCAAGATGTGGCAATGAATATCAATCACGTAGCGGCGCTCCGGGCAACACCGGCAATCCCCACGATTTAAGCAGATTATGGGGAGAAAGGCCAAGGGCCGGAAGTAACGAAAGATCGCGGCGGCAGCCGGTCTTGAGGCTCATCTTCGCAAAATGAAATTCCTTCGCAACGCTCCCCCGCACCCGCCCCCGATGACAAAGCATGGTGATGTAAAAGCGGCTTACGCGTACCTTTCCTTCATAAACTCGCCGATGGCGGCGTAGGCGCGGGTTAGTGTCGGCTCGTCGGGCAGAAAGACGACGCGGAAGTGCTGGCTGCCGGGTTTTTGTCCGAAGCCGGAGCCGTGCACCACCAGCACGTGCTTTTGCAGGAGCAGCTCTTTCACAAAGACGTCGTCGCCCTCGGGAATGTCAATCCGCGGGAAGGCGTAGAACGCGCCCCGCGGCGGCACGCAGCTCATGCGCGGAATCGCGTTGCAGGATTTCACCGTCAAGTCCCGCTGCGCGCGCAGCCGGGCGTTCACCCCAGCCAGATGGGCCTGGGGGCCCTCGAGGGCAACCTTGATCGCATATTGTTCGGGATGATTGGCCGAAAGCCGCGCCCGCAGCAGGCGATGAATGCCCTCGATATAGGGCTTTACGGCATTTTCTTCGCCGCTTACCATGCCCCAGCCCACGCGCCATCCCGGCGCCAGGTAATTCTTGGAGAGCCCTCCGAAAGTCACCACCGGCAGATCGGGCGCAATCGCTGCGATGGAAAGGTGCTGGTCGCCATCGAGCATCAGCTTGTCGTAAATCTCATCGGCCAGCACCACCAGGTTGTGACGGCGGGCCAGCTCGGCGATCTGCTCGAGCATGCGCCGCGAGCAGATTGAGCCGGTAGGATTGTTGGGGTTGATCATCACAATCGCCCGCGTGCGCGAGCTGATTTTCGAACCCAGGTCCACCAGGTCAGGCTGCCAACCGTCGTATTCGTTCAGGTAATAGGGTCTGGAGGTAATGCCCAGCTTGCACAGCACGGCTGAATAGAGCGGATAGTCGGGGCAGGGCGTGAGAATTTCATCTTCCGGGTTGAGCAGGGCGGTGAGCGATGCCTCCACCGCCTCGCTGGCGCCATAGGTCACGAACACGTCGCGAACGCTGGTCAGGCCTTTGCGCGCCGCTTCGCCGCGAATGGCTTCGAGCGCTTCAGGCACTCCGATGGAAGGCGCGTAGCCATTCTTATTGTCGCGCATGGCTTTGTACACGGCCTCGACAATGTGGGCCGGAGTAACGAAGTCGAAAATATTCGGGTCGCCCACGTTCAGCGAGAGAACTTTGTGTCCCTGCCGGGCCAACTGCTCGGCGACCACGGCCAGGTCGCGAATGGCATAGCGGACGTTCTCCAGGCGGCGTGCGGCAGGAATTTCGCGGGCTTGGGTAAGCGGCATGGAAGAATTTTACCCGGTGGGAGCGGGAGGCGGCGGAAAAATCCTAGTGTTCCGCGCGGAACACAATGTCACGACAAAATTGTATAGACAGATAAGCGATTGAGCGGGAAGGGATTGCAGGCGGAGTTCCGAGGAGTTTCGCTTTTTGTTCAGAAATTGCACGCCGGCATTGAGAGGATGCGCCGCCATGGCGGTTCGAGACAATGCTGCCCCAGGTTCGCGACCCGTTTGATCCTCTCGCCCCCTGCGACGCTCAAATTTTTGGGGCGCTAACCTGGGAGAAAATCGTTGAGGGCCAGAACTGAGTCTTTTCTCCGCCCAGGTTAGCTCGCAAACTACGCTCGCGAACCTGGGGCACCGAGCTATTGTTATTGGGAAATGCCCGTGGAGGTTAAATAACAAAGCCTGGCGCCGTGGGCAAAGAAACCAACCACAGTTTCCTCTTACTCCACCCGATCAATCTGCGCCTTCTGCAGCTTGTCGGAGTAGTCCACGTAAACGGCCTTCCACTCGGTGTAAAAATCAATGGCGCCGATGCCGCCTTCGCGGTGGCCATTGCCGGTGGCCTTGACCCCGCCGAAGGGCAAGTGAACCTCCGCGCCGATGGTGGGCGCATTGATGTAAGTAATTCCGGCGTAGAGGTCGCGCATGGCGGCGAAGGCCTTGTTGACGTCGCGGGTGTAAAGGGAAGACGACAATCCGTACTCGATGCCGTTGGCGATTTCGATGGCATGCTCCAGATCATTGCAGGGAATGATCGAAACCACCGGGCCGAAGATTT
>DATIYF010000094.1:0-14700 GCA_035517775.1 Terriglobales bacterium | reverse complement strand
AGGCGGCCCGCGGGGCCGCGGTCCGTCGAGAAACTGCTTGTGTGACAGGCTGGGCTTGTGTGGGGACGGGGCTCTGCCCCGTCCAGGCGGCCCGCAGGGCCGCGGTCCGTCGAGAACTGCTTGTGTGACAGGCTGGGCTTGTGTGGGGACGGGGCTCTGCCCCGTCCAGGCGGCCCGCAGGGCCGCGGTCCGTCGAGAAACTGCTTGTGTGACAGGCTGGGCTTGTGTGGGGACGGGGCTCTGCCCCGTCCAGGCGGCCCGTAGGGCCGCGGTCCGTCGAGCTTCGCTCGACCGGGCGGGGCACAGCCCCTCCCCCACACAGGCATTGCCCCCACACAGGCACTGCCTCCACCCAAGCACTGCCTTCATGTCAGTTACAACCATGGAAGTGCACCTACCCATAACCACGGATAGCAATCCGCGCTTTGCACCAGCCCTGCCCGGACCGGATTCTGGCACACATACTCAATCTTCTCCGCCAAACTCTCACTCGAACGCAGTACATGATCGAACGATTCATCCTGCCAGACGCGGCCTCGACGGCCGAGCAGCCTATTAACGTGGTGAGCGGACCGGCCCTTGATTCGGCGCATGATATCGGGCAGGCTGCAGGTCCAATTCTCTGTATCCAGCAAGGGGGTGAAGATGAGATGAACGTGATCGGGCATGACAACGGCGGCATGCAGGTTAACAGCCCCGCCATTCTCCTGAAGACAGCAATCTAAGACCGCTTGCCGGGCTTGCGTTGGCAGGATCCACCGTTGAAAGGTCGAGAATGTGACAAACAGAGGCCGGTTGTTCTTTTGGATGTGAGGAAGAGTCCGCCAGTAAGCATATTTGTGCATGTTCATGGCCGCGGAACGCGTCCGAATTCCGCCTCGAAGAAATATCACGGGCCGCCTTGGCATGATGTGATTCGTGAACATCGCGAGCTCTTCGATTGGCACTGCTTGGGTGGGAGGAGCGGCTTGGGTGGGGACGGGGCTCTGCCCCGTCCAGGCGGCCCGTAGGGCCGCGGTCCGTCGAGAACTGTTTGTGTGACAGGCAGGGCTTGTGTGGGGACGGGGCTCTGCCCCGTCCAGGCGGCCCGCAGGGCCGCGGTCCGTCGAGCTTCGCTCGACCGGGCGGGGCACAGCCCCGCCCCCACACAGGCATTGCCTCCACACCAGCCCTGCCCCCACACAGGCATTGCCAACACACCAGCCCCGACCCCACACAGGCAGTGCCAACACACACAGCCCTTGCCCCGAACAGGAACCACCTCCGCTCCTGTTAGAATCAAGAGGCAATGCTTCTTCCCTTCGTCCGCGATCTGTTTGCGGACGCGGAAAAACTGCCTGCTTTCACGCGTGTCGCCTCCCATCTGAAAGAGGGCACGGGGCGGATAAATGTCTCTGGGCTGACCCCGACCGCTAAGGCCCTGCATCTGGTTTTGCTGCAAAAAGCCGCAGAGCGGCCGCTGATCGTTGTGGTGGCCGATAATCGCGCTGCCGAAGACCTGCTTCCGGTGCTGCAGGCCTTCGCCGAGCTTTCTGGTAGCGCCGACGCCAACTCCATCGTCTCGCTGCCCATGCGCGACGTTCTACCCTTTCAGAATCTTTCGCCGCACCCGGAAATTCAGGAAGAGCGCGCGACCGCCTTGTGGAAGATCGCTACAGGAGCCGCTGCAATCGTGGTCTCGCCCATCGCGGCGACCAGTTCGCGGCTGCGTTCCGCCGAGTATTATGCCGGCCTCGCCCGCAGCCTGGGCCGCGGAGAAACGCTCGACACCGAGGCGCTGGTTCGCCACCTGAATGTGGTCGGCTACAGCCCCGTGGATGTGGTCGAAATGCCCGGCGAATATGCCCTGCGCGGCGGCATTCTCGACGTCTATCCGCCGGAAGCCGACCGGCCGCTGCGCGTGGAGTTTTTCGGTGACGAGGTCGAATCCATCCGCAAGTTTGACCCGGCCACGCAGCGCTCTTCCAGTCCCGTGGATGAGGCTTTGCTGCTGCCGCTCACCGAAACTCCGGTCAGCGAAGAATTGTTGGGCGCGATTCACACCCGGCTTTCCGGCAAGCGCATTACCGGGGCGGAAGAAATTGTCGAGCAGGCGGTTCGCGCCGCCGGAGTGAACGTTTTTCCCGGCTGGGAGTTTTACGCCCCCGTGGCCGGAGCCGAGCACACCGTTTTCGACCTGCTGCCCCGTGCCGCGGTGGTAGCCGACGAGCCCGAAACCCTGCATGCCGAATTCGACCGCGTGTGGGCGCGCATTGAAGAGGCCCATGAGTTAAGCGGCGTGGGCAATCTGGTTCGCCCGCAGGATCTTTATCTTCCGCCCGAACCTTGGTGGCAGAAGTTGAGCACTCTGCCCGGCGCGGATTTCGAACATCTGGGCATCGAGCGGCCCGATACCGAAATCGTGGCCGTTCACTCTCAACCCGCTCCCCGCTTCCACGGCGCAGTTCCGGCCATGCTCGAAGAAGTTAAGAAGCAGATTGCCGAGGGCCGCCGGGTTCTGGTTGCCGTGCCTAATACCGGCGAGGTCGAGCGGCTGGCCGATATTTTCAGCGAATACGGCGTCTCCTTCCGCCTGGGCAGCCGCACGCGTGGCGGTGAAAGCTACGCCGACGAAACCTCATACTTCGCCGGCGAGGTGCTCACGGCGACGCTGGTGAAAGCCTACGTCCCCGATGGCACGGTGCTGCCCGAGGCCGGCCTGGCCATCCTGGGCGCGCGCGATCTCTTTGACGAATCGGAAACCGTCATCTCCCGCCCGCAGCGCCAGCGCTCGAAGACGGCAGCCTTTCTCTCCGATTTCCGCGACCTGCAGGTTGGCGATTACGTGGTCCACGTGGAACACGGCATCGGGCAATACCAGGGGCTGAAGGAGATCAACCAGGGCGACGGCAACGCCGAGTTCATGCTGCTGGAATACGCCGAGGGCGCGCGGCTCTACGTGCCGCTGACCCGCCTCGATCTGGTGCAGAAGTACCGCTCGTCGGAAGGCGCCAAGCCCGCGCTCAGCCACCTGGGCACCGGCTCCTGGGCCAAGACCAAGGCCCGCGTGCGCAAGGCCATGAAAGACATGGCCGACGAACTGCTCAAGCTCTATGCGGAAAGAAAGATGGCCCCCGGCCACGCCTTCTCTGCCGACAACGAGTGGATGCGCGAGTTTGAAGACGCCTTCGAATACAGCGAAACTGACGACCAGCAATACGCGATCGGCGACGTGAAGCGCGACATGGAATCGTCGCAGCCCATGGACCGCCTGCTGTGCGGCGACGTAGGCTACGGCAAGACGGAAGTCGCCATGCGCGCCGCCTTCAAGGCAGTGAGCGACAACAAGCAGGTGGCGGTGCTGGCGCCCACCACCGTGCTCGCCTTCCAGCACTATGAAACCTTCAAGCAGCGCTTTGCGGCGTTCCCGGTCACCATCGAGATGATCAGCCGTTTCCGCAATGCGCGGCAGCAGAAAGAAATTCTGCAGAAGGTGGAAGCCGGCAAGATTGACATTCTGATTGGCACCCATCGCTTGCTCTCCAAAGACATCAAGTTCGCCGATCTTGGCCTGCTGGTGGTGGATGAAGAACAGCGCTTCGGCGTGCGCCACAAAGAACGCCTCAAGCAGATGCGCAAGCAGGTGGACGTGCTCACCATGTCAGCGACGCCCATTCCCCGCACGCTGCACATGTCGCTGGTCGGCCTGCGCGACATGAGCGTGATCGAGACCCCGCCCAAAGACCGCATGGCGATTCAGACGGTGGTGGCGAGCTGGGAGCCCAAGCTGATCCAATCGGTCATTGAGCAGGAGCTCAGCCGCGGCGGGCAGATTTATTTCGTTCACAATCGCGTGGATACCATCTGGGAAATCGCCGCCAAGCTGCAGGAACTTGTTCCCCAGGCGCGCATCGCCGTGGGCCATGGGCAAATGTCGGAGGGCGAACTGGAGAAAGTGATGCTGAAATTCATGCATCACGAAGCCGATGTACTCGTCGCCACCACCATTATCGAGAACGGCCTCGACATTCCTTTGTGCAACACGATCATCATCAATCGGGCGGAGCGCTTCGGACTCTCTGAGCTTTACCAGTTGCGCGGACGTGTGGGCCGCTCCAACCGGCGGGCGTATGCCTATCTGCTCTTGCCGGCGGAAATCGAGCTCACTCCCATCGCCCGGCGCCGCCTCGCCGCCTTGAAGGAATTTTCCGATCTGGGCGCCGGCTTCAAAATCGCCGCTCTCGATCTCGAATTGCGCGGCGCCGGCAATCTGCTGGGCGGGCAGCAAAGCGGCCACATTGAGGCCGTCGGTTTCGAGCTCTACACCCAGATGCTCGATCACGCGGTGCGCGAACTGAGAGGCGAGGCGGCGCCCGAAGAAGCGGCCACCCAACTCAACCTCGGACTGAATATCCGCATCCCAGCGCCTTACATTTCAGAGGAGAACCAGCGCCTGCGAATGTACAAGCGGGTGGCCGGGGTCGAAACCGAGTCGCAGCTCAACGATGTTCGCGCCGAGTTGACCGACCGCTATGGCGAGCCGCCGGGCGCGGTGCGTAGTCTGCTGGAATATGCCATGCTCAAGTTGCTCTGCATGCGGGTCGGGGCCACCGCCATCGAGCGCAAGCGTGACCAATTCAGCATCAAGTTTCGCCAGGATGCGGTCATTGACCCGGAGAAACTCGCGCGCTTTGTCTCAACCCAGCGGGGAGCGCAGTTCACTCCTGACGGCACTCTGAAGTTTGTGCTCAAATCAGGCGACGCCGGCG
This sequence comes from Terriglobales bacterium, assembly GCA_035517775.1. Taxonomy (GTDB): domain Bacteria; phylum Acidobacteriota; class Terriglobia; order Terriglobales; family Acidobacteriaceae; genus DATIYF01. The sequence goes on along the minus strand of DATIYF010000094.1, from coordinate 9,952 downwards.
AAGTGCTGGCGCAACTGCAGCGTCTGCTCGAGGAATTGGCGGGCGCCAGGGATGAGTCCGCGGTCCACCCCTAAGCCTGCCTGCGGCCGCCCGGTAACTGTGATAAGTTAGCCAGTTTCCATGAAAGCCATGCGCATCCACACTCTGCTGATCGTTCTTTGCCTGTCCCTTGGTTCCATCGCCTTTTTCGCAAGCTCGCGTGCCCGCGGCGCCGGAAGTCCGCCGCCCGCCGCGGCTGAGGTAAGCCATGATTTCGATCTTCTCGTGGATCAGTACTTCGATTTCTATTTTCAGGCACACCCTTCAGAAGCCACGCTTGACGGTTTTCACCAATACGACACCCGGCTCGAGGATTTCTCTTCGGCCGGGCGCGAAGCCGAGATTGCAGGCCTGAACCAGTATCTGGGTAAGTTCCGCGCGGTTCGGCAAGACCAGCTCCCGGAGCTTTCCGCCGGCGACCTGCAATTTCTCATCAGCACCATTCAGGCGCGATTGCTGGCCTTGCAGCAGATCCAGATGTGGCGCAAGGACCCCGATGTGTACACCTCGACCTTCAGCTACAGCATTTTCCTGATCATGTCGCGCAACTTTGCTTCCACCACGGACCGCCTGCGTTCGGTGGTGGCGCGCGAAAATGCCGCTCCGAAAATGTTCGCGGCGGCGCGCCGCAATCTGGGAAATTCTCCCCGGGTGTACACCGAGGTGGCGCTGCAGCAGCTGCCCGATACCATCAAGTTCTTCCGCCGCGATGTACCTTCCGCCTTTTCTTCCGTGACCGACCCTAAGGTGCTCGCCGAGTTCAAGAAGAGCAACGCAACCGCGATCAGCGAGCTGGAAAAATATCAGAACTTCCTGCAGCAGGACCTGCTGCCGGTTGCTCATGGCGATTTTCGCCTGGGCGCGGAAAACTTCAGCAAAAAGCTGCTCTATGACGATATGGTGGATATCCCGCTCGACCGCCTGCTCCAGATCGGCTATGACGATCTGCACCGCAACCAGCAGCGGCTGAAAGAGGTGGCGGCGCAGATTGATCCCAAGCTCACTCCCCGCCAGGCGCTCGCCAATTTGCAGAAAGACCACCCCGCGCCCGATCAGTTGCTGCCCGCCTTCCGCAACGTGCTCGGCGGCCTGAAGCAGTTCATCGAGCAGCACCACATCATCACCATCCCGTCGGAGGTTTTGCCCATCGTCGAAGAAACCCCTCCCTTCGAGCGCGCTCTGACCACCGCCTCCATGGACACGCCCGGGCCTTACGAGAGGAAGGCCACCGAGGCCATGTTCAATGTCACGCTGCCCAACCCCGCCTGGAGCCCGCAGAAAATCGAAGAGTGGATGGAAGGCTTCAACCGGGGCACGATCATCAGCACGGCCATCCACGAGGTCTATCCCGGCCACTACACGCAGTTTCTGTGGAGCAAGCGGGTGGCCTCGAAGACCCGCAAGTTGCTCTACTGCAATACTAATTCCGAGGGCTGGGCCCACTACACCGAGCAGATGATGCTCGACGAGGGCTATGGCAACGGCGACCCCAGGCTCCGGCTGGGCCAGCTGAGCGACGCCCTGCTGCGCGACGCGCGCTTCATCGCCGGCATCCAAATGCACACCGGAAAAATGACACTAGACGAGGCGACCAAATTCTTCATCCAAGAGGGTTACCAGGTGCCGCCCGTGGCCGAAGAGGAAGCAAAACGCGGCACTTCGGATCCTACGTACCTGTATTACACGCTGGGGAAGCTGCAAATCCTCAAGCTGCGCGCCGACTATAAGAAAATGCAGGGCAGCAGTTTCAACCTGCAGAAGTTTCATGACCGGTTCATGGAGCAGGGCGGCGTGCCGCTGAAAATTATCCGCAAGGCCATGCTGGGCAACGACAGCCCCACGCTCTAGGCTCGGCCGGATCAGATATACGACGAGGGGTGACACGGGATGAAAAAGAGAGTCCGTAAAGCTGTCTTTCCCGCCGCCGGCCTGGGCACGCGCTTTTTGCCCGCCACCAAGGCCCAGCCCAAAGAAATGTTGCCGCTGGTGGATAAGCCCATCATCCAGTACGGCGTCGAAGAGGCGCTTCGGGCGGGCTGCGACCAGATCATCATCATCACCGGCCGCGGCAAGCAGGCCATTGAAGACCACTTCGACGTCAGCTACGAACTCGAAAAGATGCTGGAAGAGCGCGGCAAGACCGACCTGCTCAAGATCGTGCGCGGCATCTCCGACATGATTCACGTTTCCTACGTCCGCCAGAAAGAGGCGCTGGGACTGGGCCACGCCGTGCTGATGGCGCGCGAACTCATCAACGACGAGCCCTTCGCGGTTTTGCTGGCCGATGACGTGATTGACGCCGAAGTCCCCTGCCTGAAGCAGATGGTGGAGGTTTACGAGCAGACCCAGTGCTCCGTGCTGGCCACACAGATTGTTGAGGGCCAGGCCATCTCAGCCTACGGCGTGCTAAAGGCGAAGCCGGTGCCGGGAAAGTTTGACGGCCGTCTCTACGAAATTGAAGACATGGTGGAAAAGCCCAAGCTCGAGGATGCTCCCTCGAACCTGGCTGTCATCGGCCGCTACATTCTCACGCCGGCGATTTTTGAGATGCTGGCCGAGACCCAAGCCGGCGTCGGCGGCGAATTGCAGCTCACGGACGGTATGCGCGCCCTTCTCCGAAAGGAGAAGATGTACGGCTACGTCTTCGAAGGCCGCCGGCACGATACCGGCGACAAGCTGGGCTTTTTGAAAGCCACCGTCGAGTTCGCCCTCAAGCGCCCCGATTTGGGCGAGCCGCTCAGGAAGTACCTCAAGGACCTTAATCTCTGAAATCGCGGGGCGGGGCCACCAGTCGCTTCCCCGCCGGCCCAATTGCCCCACTCAAGCCAAAACCGGGCTTGAATGGGCCTTTGTGAATCCTCCCAGCCAAACTGCAGCGTGAGGATGAATCCATGTCAACGCTGAATGGGCAGCTCGCCTTCTGATACATTGGCATGGTCTGGACTGCGGAATCTTACGCGAGTGCACTTTACCCCTAGCGGGTGGCTTCTAACCACGCGCCCACCTCGACAAGGCGTCCCATGCCCCGATTGCTTTCACTGAATGTCGGTTTCCCGCGTGACGTAACCTGGAACGGCAAGACCGTCCATACCGGGATCTGGAAATCTCCCGTGAAGGACCGGCGAAGGGCGCGCAAACTCGATATTGATGGCGATGGGCAGGGCGATCTGGCCGGTCACGGCGGTGAGCAACGCGCCGTCTTCGTTTATCAGATGGACTCCTATCACTACTGGGAGCGCTTTCTGGGACGCAATGACTTCAGCTACGGCCAGTTCGGAGAAAACTTCACGGTCGAGGGACTGCTTGATAGCGAGGTTTGCATTGGCGATCGCTACCGCATCGGGAGCGCTGTATTTGAGGTGTCTCAGCCACGCGTCACCTGCTACCGCGTTGGCATTCGCATGAATGAGCCTCGGATGCCGGCCCTGCTGGTAGCGCATCACAGACCGGGATTCTATTTCCGCGTCTTGCAGGAAGGAGAAGTTGGCGCCGGCGATGACATCGTAAAAATCGCTGACGGTCCGGAGCGCGCCACCGTGGCTGAGATTGACGCTCTCTTGTATCTGCCGGGGCATTCTCGCCAGCAACTGCAACGGGCGCTGCGGATCCCGGCACTCAGCCAGGGTTGGCAGGGCTCGTTCCAGGCCATGCTCCAACAGGACTTGACCCCCACAACCGCGGCCGGAAATGCGGGGCTGGCCTATGAGGAGCAAGCGCCGGCATGGCCCGGCTTTCGGCCGATGCGAGTGGCTAATCTTCATAAAGAGAGCGATAGTGTCACTTCCCTTATTCTGTCGCCTGCCGATGGCCAACCTCTTTCACTCTTCCAGGCCGGTCAGTTTGTGGTCTTGCGCTTGCTCCTCGAGCCAGACAAACCGCCGGTTCTTCGCAGCTATTCCCTGTCAGATCTGCCGGCGGACGACCATTTCCGCATCAGTGTCAAACGAGAATTGAACGGGGTTGGCAGCTCCTTTTTGTGCGACCGCACCCGCCAAGGCGATGTATTGCAGGTCAGCGCGCCGCGCGGAAGCTTTACTTTGCGTCCCAGCCGGGTTGCTGTGGTTCTGCTGAGCGCGGGAGTGGGCGCAACCCCCGTGATGGCGATGCTGCACTCGCTCGCTGCCGAACGATCGCAACGCGACATCTGGTGGATCTATGGAGCGCGCAATGGCGGCGACCACCCTTTTGCGCAGGAATCGCGCTCATTGGTCAAACAGCTCTCTCGCGGCCGGGCGTACGTCGTGTACAGCAGGCCTGGCGCATCCGACCGGCCCGGGGAAGACTTCGATGCTCCCGGCCATATTGACACCGCTTTACTGCAGAGACTTGGCGTGCCGCGGGAGAGTGATTTCTATCTCTGTGGCCCGCCTTCGTTCCTGCAGAATATGCGCGATGGGCTGGGAACCTGGGGAGTGCCCGCCGGCAATGTGCATACCGAAATTTTCGGTTCTCTGGAAGCGATAACCCCGGGCATGGCGCAGGTGGTTCACACTCCGCACCTGCCAGAAGGCGCGCCCGGTTCCGGTCCCCCAGTCTCATTCGCGCGCAGCGGAATTACCGCCGCCTGGGATGCGAAATTCGCCAGCCTGCTGGAGCTGGCGGAAGCCTGCGACGTCCCCGTCCGATGGTCGTGCCGCACTGGAGTCTGCCACACCTGCATGACTGGCCTGATTGCCGGTTCGCTGGCTTATAACCCTGAGCCGCTGGAGATGCCCGCTCCCGGCAACGCCCTCATCTGCTGTTCCCAGCCAACCGCGGCTGTCACTCTGGACCTCTGAGAGAGGACCATGGAAGAAACGGAAGGAGTCTAATGCGTTCCGATATCGTGCCCGGAAACACTTTCCCCGACTACGAACTCCCTGATCACACCAGCACAATGCGCAAGCTGAGCGAGCTTCAGGGGGACGATCCGCTGATCCTCACCCTTGCCCGCGGCCACTATTGCCCAAAAGAACACCAGCAGCATCTGGAGCTCGCCGCCTTTTACCCGAAGATCGCGGTGGCGTACACGCAGGTCGCCACCATCGCCACCGACGACCATCACACCCTGCAGGAGTTCCGCGCGTCGGTCGGCGCCCAGTGGACCTTTCTCTCTGACCCTGACCGAAAAGTTCAGAAAGATCTCGACATCCAGGAGTACACCGATCCCGAGCACAATCCCATGATCCCGCATACGCTGGTGCTCAAGCCAGGCCTGGTGATTTACAGCATCTACAACGGTTACTGGTTCTGGGGGCGTCCATCGGTCCTTGACCTTTGGCACGACCTGCGCGTGGTCACCAGTGAAATCCGCCCCGACTGGGATCTGAGTGCTCCTGGGCTGCGCCAGGCATGGAATGCCGGCGATCTCTCGCGTTTCCACGGTTGGAACAAGCGTGTGGAGAGAACTGCTACCGACAACGGGAGGCAAAAATGAATTTACCCGATGCGCCGCTTGCAAGCGAAGGTTTTTTCGCCACTCACTTCTTCACCGTCAGCGACCAGGAAAAATCCAGGGACTTTTATGTCCGCATTCTTGGCGGGAAACTGATCAAGGCGGAAAATCCCTGCTATATCAAGCTGGCCAACAGCTGGATCATTCTCAACTCCGGAGGCGGCCCGACCGCCGATAAGCCTCAGGTCTTTCTCGAAACGCCACGCGACCTCAACCGGGTGAGCAGCTTCCTCAATTTGCGGGTTGCCGACATCTGGGCCTGCTACAAACAATGGAGCGAAAAAGGCGCCACCTTTCTTACCCAGCCGCTGGCCAATCCTGACGGCTGGGAATGGCGTTGCTACATGCGTGATCCCGATGGCTACATCATCGAGGTCGGCCAATACACCCAGATGGCGATTGATCATTTCAGAAGCGGCGCCGCTTAGTTCTGTCACCGCCTCGACGCCGTCATTCTCAGCGAAGCGGCCTGCGCGCAGCGCAAGCCGACACAGCCCGGCCGGTGGCCCACTCCAGCCCGGTTTTGGCTTGCGGGCAGAAGGGACGAATCGAGTTAACGATCCGACCGAAGAGTAACAACGGGATTCTCCCCATCCCCACACAGCGAAAACCGCCTTGTGTGGACCGCCCGCCCGCCCCCTCTCGCTTCAGCCACCCCTTCCACACCTTCTCCACAATTTTTCTTCTTCCGGTATATTCCATTCAGCGGCCCGCTCGCGCACAATTTCCCTAGCCCATGGCCAACCCCGGAGATTTCGCCTACACCCTCAAACAGCAGGCCGATATCGTCCGCATTGTGGGCGATTACGTCAAGCTGAAGAAGTCCGGGGCGCAGAACTACTCCGGCCTTTGTCCCTTTCACGGCGAGAAAACGCCTTCGTTTTCCGTCCATGCCACGCGCCAGTTCTTTCACTGCTTCGGCTGCGGCGCCTCCGGCGACGTCTTCAGCTTCGTGCAGAAGATCGAAAACATCACCTTCCCGGAAGCCGTGCGCGCGGTGGCGCAGAAACTCGGCGTCCCTCTTCCGAAGCAAACCTTCTCCAGTCCGGCTGAGGCCGAGGAGGCCAAATTGCGCACCGCGCTGCTCGAAGTCCACGAGCGCGCCTGCGGTTTTTTTCAGGAGTGCCTGCGCCGTCCCGAGGGCGCTCACGCCCGCGAATATCTCACCGGCCGCGGCCTGAACGAAGAGACCATCAAGGCCTTCCGCATCGGCTACGCGCCCGACTCCGGCTTCCTGTTGCGCGACCGCCTGAAAGGCGAGTTTCCCGAAGATGTGCTGCGCGAAAGCGGCCTTTTTTCGTGGAAGAGCAGTCAGCCATCAGCGGTCAGCAATCAGGAAAAGCAGATCCCTCGCTCCGCTCGGGATGACAAGGAAGCGGAGGGTAATGGCCAGCCGTCAACGGCTGATGGCCGGCCGGCCACGGCCCGCGAACAAGGACCCACGACGCTTTCGATGTACTCCAAATTCCGCAACCGCGTGATGTTCCCCATCGCCAACGAAACCGGACGCATCATTGCCTTCACCGGCCGCACTCTCTCGACCGACGAAAAGGCCGGGCCGAAGTATCTCAACTCGCCTGAAACCGCCATCTACTCCAAATCGCGGGTGCTCTTCAATCTCGACCACGCCAAAGAGGCTATCCGCCAGCTCAACTACTCTATTCTGGTCGAAGGCCAGATGGACTGCATTTCGGTGCATGCCGCCGGTTTTCACAACGTGATCGCCAGCTCTGGCACGGCATTCACTGAGCTGCAGGCCCGCCTGCTTGGCCGCTTCAGCAAGCGAATCGTCGTCAACTTCGACCCCGATACCGCCGGGGCCCGCGCCACCGAGCGCACCCTTGGCCTGCTGGTGGAAGAAGAATTCGAGATCCAGGTATTGCAACTCGAGGCGGGCTTCGATCCCGACCTCTTCCTCCGCCGCAAAGGCCGGGAGGCCTACGCGGCCGCGCTCAAGAGCTCACAGCGCTACTTCACCTATCTCATTGAGCGCGCCCGGGCGCAGTTTCCCGTGCGCAGCGCCGAAGGCAAGGTAAAGGCGGTCAACTGGCTGCTGCCCCACATTCAGCGCGTCCCCAGCCGTATTACCCGCGACGAGCTCGCCGGTGAAATTGCCCAAAAGCTGGCCATAGACTCGACCGTCCTGCGTCAGGAGTTGAAGCACGCCGCCACCAGCCGCTCTGCCGCAGCCGTCAAGGCCCCGCCCCTGGCCCAGGTCACCGATGCCGAGCGCATCATCATTCGTGCCCTCGCCTCGGCCACCGAAATGCAGGCTTCGGAACAATACGTCTCCTCCCGCGAGGGCGCTGATGACGAATTCGACCCCTCGCGCCAGGCCCGCTTTGCCCTGGCCGGCGAGCCCCTGCACCAGGGCCTGCCCACCGAGCAACTTATTCAGGCGCTGCTCGGCATGCCGGCGGAAACCCCTGATTTGATGGAATTAGCGCTCGCCGAGGGCGACCGCAACCTGCTCGCCGCCATCCTAATGAGGGACGACGAAGAGCTGACCGCCGCCCGCCTGGAAGGAGCGGTTCGGGCGCTGCAGCGGATTCGCATCCGCCGCCGCCTGGAGCAGATCCAGCGCGAGCTGCAAGCTGCCGCCGCCAGGGACCCGGCCCAAATGCAGGCTCTGTTGGCGGAAAAAACCCGGCTCAAACGCACGCTCATGGATCCCGGCCTGGCCGAGGGAGCTGCATGATTCGTAAGGCTTTCCGGCGCCCGGTTCCTTGAAACTAAACGCCCTCTTCCGCCATCTAAGTTATTATCAGGTTGGGAGATAGGGCGGGCAGGCGTTCAGCAGTCGCGGCGGCAGGTAGTTCTCATGGGCATAAGCCCGGCTTCTATGCTACACTCGAAGGGTTTGTGTCGGCGCAACGTTTCTGCCATTTCTACGTTCCCACCAATTCAGGTTTTGAACGTCCTTCTATCAGGGCGTTGAGGATATTCCGTCTTGGCTCTTGACGACAAGTACGACGACATTAAAAAGCTGATTGACGCAGGCAAGGAAAAGGGATACCTGACCTACGACCAGGTCAACGATTTGATCCCGCACGATGTGCACTCTCCTGAAGACCTCGACGATCTGCTGACCACCATTGGTACGCAGGGCATTGATGTGCTCGAAGGCCCCAAGATGCCTTCTTCCGTGCTGGACAAGAAGTTCGAGGAAGAAGAAATGGGCGAGGATGTGGAACTCGACCTCTCGCCCGGGGCCATGGAAAAAACCAACGACCCGGTCCGCATGTATCTGCGCGAGATGGGCACGGTGCCGCTGCTCACTCGAGAAGGTGAAGTCGAGATCGCCAAGCGCATTGAGCGCGGCCAGTTGCGCGTGCTCAAGGCGCTTTCGCGCTCGCCCATCGTCATCAACGAACTGCTGGCCCTGGGCGAAGACCTCAAGAAGAGCGTGCGCTCCATCAAGGAAGTGGTGACCTTCGACGAGGAGGAAATCACCGACGAAATTCTGCAGAACCGCCTGAAGGAATTCACCGGCAAGATTGACGAACTGGCCAAGGCCTACAAGAAGGCCGGGGTGCTGCAGGAAAAGTTCATCGCCGTTTCACAGAAGAAGCGCCCCAAGGACCATCGCCGCTACCGCCGCTCGCTGGCCCGCGCCATCGTGCGGGTTTCTCTGTGCGTGCGCAACCTGGGTTTCACCAACACCGAGCGCAAGCGCCTGATTGACCGCGTCAACAAGACCGTGGACACCATGCGCTCGCTCGACCGCCAGTCGCAGAACCTGGAGAAAAAGGCCGAGGCCACGCGCAGCGAAGAGCAGCGCAAAGAGTACAAGCGCCAGGCCCGCGGCATTCACGGCGAGCTGGAAAAGCTCGAAGTCGAAGCCGGCGTCTCTTTCCAGGAGCTCAAGCGCACCCAGCGCGAGATCATCCAGGGCGATATGGACGCGGAGCAGGCCAAGCGCGAGCTGATCGAAGCCAACCTGCGCCTGGTGGTCTCCATCGCCAAGAAATACACCAACCGCGGACTGCAGTTCCTCGACCTGATTCAGGAGGGCAACATCGGCCTGATGAAAGCCGTGGATAAATTCGAATACCGCCGCGGCTACAAGTTCTCCACCTACGCCACGTGGTGGATCCGGCAGGCGATTACTCGTGCAATTGCTGATCAGGCGCGTACGATTCGAATCCCCGTGCACATGATCGAGACGATCAACAAGCTGATCCGCACTTCGCGGCAGCTGGTGCAGGAACTGGGACGCGAACCGACGTCGGAAGAAATCGCCAAGAGAATGGATATTCCGGTGGCCAAGGTCCGCAAAGTATTGAAGATCGCACAGGAGCCTATCTCCCTCGAAACGCCCATCGGCGAAGAGGAAGATTCGCATTTGGGCGACTTCATTGAAGACCGCGCCGTGGTCTCGCCGGCCGAGGCGGTCATCAATGTCAACCTGAAAGACCAGACCGGGCAGGTGCTGCGCACCCTGACGCCTCGCGAAGAGAAGGTCATCAAGATGCGCTT
>DATIYF010000093.1:0-87255 GCA_035517775.1 Terriglobales bacterium | reverse complement strand
TGCAAGGGATCGAAGTTCTTGACCTCAGCGGCGATCTGGCAGGCAAAATTGGAAGCGTCGAAGTGGGTGATGCGGGCCACGCCGCTTTTGCCCGCAAGCAGGTTGCGCCAGGCCTCTTCGGTGGTGTTCCCCACCGCGCAGACCAGGCCAATGCCAGTGACTACGACCCGACGCCCCAACTACTTCCCGCCTTTCGCGTGCTTGCCGACATAGTCAATGGCATCCTGAACGGTGCGGATCTTCTCCGCATCCTCGTCGGGAATCTCGATCTCGAAGGCCTCTTCGAACGCCATCACCAGTTCGACTGTATCGAGAGAGTCGGCGCCCAGATCGTCCACAAAAGAGGCGCTGGGCGTGACCTCTCCCTCATCCACTCCCAACTGCTCCACGATGATCTGCTTCACCTTTTCGTCAGTGGCTGCCATGATTTTCCTCGCTGATGTGATACGCCGGCGGCCCCGGCGCCTTGCGAGGGCCTCGGCCCTCACGAACTCGCTGCTGCTACTTGCTCACCTTCGCGTGCTTCTGGATGTAGTCCATCGCGTCCTGCACGGTGCGCAACTTTTCGGCGTCTTCATCGGAAATCTCCAGGTCGAAATCTTCCTCCAGCTTCATCACCAGCTCGACCTGATCCAGGGAGTCGGCGCCCAGATCGTCCACGAAGGTGGCGCTGGGGGTGACTTCGGCCTCATCCACGCCCAGCTGCTCTGAGATGATCTGCCTGACCTTTTCCTGCAGAGCCTTGGTCGCTTCACTCGCCATAAGAATCCACCTCCCAAACGGCTGAAAACGAAACGAGTAGTCTAACGGCCACGCCAGCCGGTGTAAAGCCAGGCCGTTGCGCTTGAGTGTCCTTAAGCGGCCCGGGCTTCTTAACTGCTTTTGTGTTGGACTGAAGTATCCTGCTGAATCCTAACCGCTGGCCGGGCCGGGGTCAACGATTTGCAGGCGCGAGCAACTCATCACCACAAAGGACCAGAAGGCACACGAAGGAACACCGGGTGATCCTAAGGCCTTCGTGGACCTTCGTGTAACTTGGTGGTTCGGTGGTTTGTCTCTCACCAAGGCATAAAGATTCGGGCCGCAGAGCTCGCCAGACCAACCGCAGCGGACGCCGAGGTAGACGTCTGGCGCCAGAGTCGCGATTCTCGTTGTAAAATAACAGTGCAGTTCTTCCCTGCCCGGCGGCTCGCCGGGCAGTCACTTTTGCCGAAGTGGCGGAATTGGCAGACGCGCATGGTTCAGGTCCATGTACCCGCAAGGGTGTGGGGGTTCGAGTCCCTTCTTCGGCACCAGCGATTGAAGCGGCGGATATCGCGTCCTTGTCTCGGCTCGCGGTCCCTACCGAGGCGAAAGTACGTAGGTAGTGAAGCCCTTCACCCGCATCGCCGCGCCTTTCGGAATGCGAGACGGGCTGTTTCCAGCCGAGCCCTCGGCTTGCGAACCGACCATTGACAATTGGCAGGTTGCCGGGAACCGGCGGTCTCGCTACCATACTGCAACATTGTGTATTAAGGTCTTCCCCCGATTGCGTACCGCGGCCCCGCTTGCCCATGCTCATCGGAAGCTGAGAAACTATCCGAATCAGGCCGATATTTGCTAACCGGAGGTGCCATGTGCACGCAGTGACCGGAATTTTCTCTTCGCAGTCCCAGGCGGAGCGCGCCGTGAGCGCTTTGCGCGCGACCGGAATTGCAGCCGACAAGATCACCTTCCTGACCCCGAATCAGACGCCAGAAAAACTGAAGGCGGTCCCGGTGGATACGGCAGAACAGCCGGGCATGGGGAAGGCCATAGGCGCGGTGGTGGGAGCGGCGGGCGGCTTTTCAACCGGCGCCCTGCTGGTGGCGGCGGTCATCCCCGGTGTGGGTCCGGTGACCGTGCTGGGCATGCTGGGCGGCGCGGTGATTGCCGCTGCCGGCGGCGTGCTGGGCGCTGAGGTCGGCGAGCACCTGGAGAATTTCACTACCGACGGTATTCCCGAGGACGAGATTTTTGTCTATGAAGACGCCTTGCGCAAGGGGCGCACGGTGGTAATTGTGCTCGCGGAAAACGAAGGCGCCGCCGGGCCGGTACGGGCGCTGTTGAAGGCCGAAGGAGCCGAAGCCGTGGACGCCGCCCGCCATCAGTGGTGGATTGGCCTGCGCGCCGCCGAAAATGAGCATTACTCTGCCGCTTTGCCGGCCCGCAGCTTTCAGGAAGACGAAAAATATTACCGCCTGGGCTTCGAGGCGGCGCTGCATGCCCGCACCCGCTGCAAAGAGTTTGACCAGGTCTCGGCTGAAATGGCCAGCAGCCTGGAGGAAGTGAAGAAACAACATCCCGGGGTTGACCTCGAGGAAGCCTACACGCGCGGCTATCAGCGTGGCCGGGACTACTACCAGCGCCTGTGTGACGAGGCCAAGTCGAAGGCCGCATAGCGAAGAAGCCTGCAGGAACCCAGCTTCAGGTTTTACCCGCGAATGTCAGAGGGCCTTTCTTTTTGTGAGACGTAGCAAAGCTACGTCTCTACGGTAGGCGAAGAAAAAAAGCTGTTTTCGCCTAGATTCCTCGTCGCGGCGCTCCTCGGAACGACAACGCTGTATCCCTCTGAATGACGCCATTCATCCGAAATACAGCCAAGGTTGCATTGGTGCCGCCTCATGGCAGCATCTACAATAAACAGAGCGGCATTCGGCCCGGAATCGTAAGCGGAAGGCGCACCATGAAATCGCAAATCAAGCTGGGCACGGTATTCGGAGTGGAGCTGGGGCTGCACTACAGCTGGTTCGTCATTGCCCTGCTCATCATGTTCTCGCTGGTGGCGCAGTTTCATGCCACCAACCACAACTGGAGCAGCGTAGTGGTGTGGAGCGTGGCCATCGTGACCAGCGTGCTCTTTTTTGGCGGGCTGTTTGCGCACGAACTGTCTCATGCCCTGGTGGCCAAGGCCCGCGGCATTCCCATCCACAAGATCACCTTGTTTCTGCTGGGTGGCGTGGCGCAGATCGAAAAAGAGGCCGCCGACGCCAGCACCGAATTCTGGATGGCCATTGTCGGCCCGATCACCAGCGCCGTGATTGGCGGGGTGCTGCTGGCGCTAGCCTGGGTTTCGGGTTGGCCCTTCGGAAGCCCCCCGGCCACGCCCGGCATCGCGCTGCTGGTGTGGCTGGGCTATATCAACGTGGCGCTGGCCGCCTTCAACATGATCCCCGGCTTTCCCCTCGATGGCGGCCGCGTGCTGCACGCCATTCTGTGGTGGATCATGGATAACGCCGAGCGCTCCACGCGGGCGGCGGCGCGCGTGGGTCAGGTGATTGCGGTGCTGTTCATCGGCTACGGCATCTTCGAATTTTTTCAGGGCGCCGGCCTGGGCGGATTGTGGATGGCCTTCATCGGGTGGTTTCTGCTGCAGGCGGCGGGAGCAAGTTATCTGCAGGTGCAGACGGGCATGCTGCTGCGCGGGCTACGGGTCCGGGACCTGATGACCAACGACTGCGGCACGGTAAGCCCGGCGCTTTCGATCCAGGAGTTCGTCCACGACTACCTGCTGAAAACCGGGCAGCGCTGCTTCGTGGTGGTGCAGGATGGCCGCTTTCTGGGATTGATCACTCCGAAAGAAGTGCGCGAGGTGCAGCCCGAAGCCTGGGTGCAGACCAGCGTGGCCGGGGCGATGCGGCGGGCGGAGAAGATTCACTTCGTCACGCCCGACATGCCGGCGCAGGAAGCCCTGGAGACGATGGGGCGCGAAGATGTGAACCAGCTGCCGGTAATGGCCGATGGAAAGTTGCAGGGAATGATCACGCGGGCGCATGTTCTGCAGGTGCTGCGGACGCGGTCGGAAATTGCCGCCCCGCCCAGCTTGCCGCGCGCCGCTTAGGGTTTTTGCGGATTCTGCGCATTCTCTGCGGTCTCGGCGGTCAAAGCCTTCTTGTCCGGGGAAGTTAAGCGCACTTAACCGCAGAGGCCGCGAATTTTTGCGCTGAGAGCGCTGAGAAGAGCCCGGTTTTCCGCTTGCCGCGTCTTCCCCGTAGTGCCATCATGGAAGTGACCCGCATCCCGTTACCTGGCAACTTTCATATCAACCGTTCGCCCGCTGTTCCACCTGCGAACCGTCCATAGCCGCGAAGGAGCGTTTTTCATGACGACACTGCAATCTACCCCCTCTCTCGAACGATCTACGCCCGCCGCTCCGCTTTCGCCGGAAGACCTGCGCAAGATGAACGCCTATTGGCGCGCGGCCAATTATCTCTCCGTAGGGCAAATCTATCTGTTCGCCAATCCCATGCTGCGCGAGCCCTTGAAGCTGGAGCACATCAAGCCGCGGCTGCTGGGGCATTGGGGCACCACCCCCGGCCTGAACTTCATTTATGTGCACTTCAACCGGCTGATCAAAAAGCACGATCTGGACGTGATCTACATCACCGGGCCGGGGCATGGCGGGCCGGGGCTGGTGGCGAATACCTATCTCGAAGGCACTTACAGCGAGCTTTACCCCAACATCCCCCAGAACGAAGAAGGCATGCAGCGGCTGTTTAAGCAGTTTTCCTTTCCCGGGGGAATTCCCAGCCACGTGGCGCCGGAGACGCCGGGCTCGATTCACGAAGGCGGCGAACTGGGGTACTCGATCGCCCATGCCTTTGGCGCGGCCTTTGATAATCCCGATCTGCTGGTGTGCTGCGTGGTGGGCGATGGCGAGGCCGAGACCGGGCCGCTGGCCGCCAGTTGGCACTCAAACAAATTCTTGAACCCGGCCCGCGACGGAGCGGTGCTGCCCATTCTTCACCTCAACGGCTACAAAATCGCGAACCCCACGGTGCTGGGCCGCATGAGCGATGAGGAGCTCACCAGCCTGTTCATCGGCTACGGCTACCGTCCATATTTTGTGGTGGGCGACGATCCCGCGACCATGCACCAGCTGATGGCCACCACGCTCGATACGATTCTGCAGGAGATCCGCTCCATTCAGCACGAGGCGCGGGCCAAGCGCAAAGCCACGCTGCCGCGCTGGCCGGTGCTGATCATGCGCACGCCCAAGGGCTGGACCGGGCCGAAAGAAGTGGATGGCAAGCCGGTCGAAGGCACCTGGCGCGCGCATCAGGTGCCGGTGACCGATATGCGCGAGAAGCCGGCGCACATCAGGATTCTGGAAGAGTGGATGCGCAGCTACCGCCCGGAAGAACTATTCGACAAGACCGGCCGCCTGGTTCCGGAACTGGCTGAGCTGGCGCCCCAGGGCAACCGGCGCATGGGAGCCAATCCCCATGCCAACGGCGGCATTCTTCTGCGCGACTTGCAGATGCCCGATTTCCGCCAGTACGCGGTGGAGGTGAAGAACCCGGGAAAGGAGTATTCCGAAGCTACCCGCGTGCTGGGCAAGTTCCTGCGCGATGTGATGAAGCTGAACCTCGCCAGCAGGAATTTCCGCGTAGTCGGCCCGGACGAGACCGCCTCCAACCGGCTGGAGGCGCTATATGAGGTCGTGGATAAAGAATGGATGGAAGCGATCCTGCCGGTGGATGAGCACCTTTCCGCCGATGGCCGCGTGCTCGAAGTGCTGAGCGAGCATATGTGCCAGGGATGGCTGGAAGGCTATCTGCTCACCGGCCGGCATGGATTTTTCTCCTGCTACGAGGCCTTCATCCACATCGTGGATTCGATGTTCAATCAGCACGCGAAGTGGCTGAAGGTCACGCACGATATCGAATGGCGGCGGCCCATCGCCTCGCTGAATTATCTGCTGACCTCGCACGTCTGGCGGCAGGACCACAACGGCTTCACCCATCAGGACCCCGGATTCATTGATCACGTGGTGAACAAGAAAGCGGATGTGGTGCGGGTGTATCTGCCCCCGGATACCAACTGCCTGCTTTCGGTGGCCGACCACTGCCTGCGCAGCCGGCATTACGTCAACGTGATTGTGGCCGGCAAGCAGCCGGCTCTGCAGTGGCTGAACATGGAGGAGGCAATCGAGCACTGCACCAACGGAATCAGCATCTGGGAGTGGGCCAGCAACGATAAAGGCAGCGCGCCCGACCTGGTGATGGCCTGCGCCGGCGACGTGCCTACGCTGGAAACGCTGGCGGCCGTGGACCTGCTGCGGCAGAATTTTCCCGAGCTGAAAATTCGCGTAGTCAACGTGGTGGACCTCATGACCATCCAGCCGGCCACGGAACACCCCCACGGGCTCTCGGATAGTGACTTCGACTCGCTCTTTACCGCGGATAAGCCGGTCATCTTTGCTTACCACGGTTATCCCTGGCTGATTCACCGGCTGACTTACCGGCGCCACAACCACAACAACTTTCACGTGCGCGGCTACAAGGAGGAAGGAACCACCACCACGCCCTTCGACATGACCGTGCTCAACGACCTTGACCGCTATCATCTGGCGGGCGATGCCGTGGACCGCGTGCCTAAGTTGCATCCCATCGGGGCGCACTTCAAACAGATGCTGCGCAATAAGCTGGTGCAGCACAAGCAATATATTGCGGAGTACGGCGAAGACATGCCGGAGATTCGGGAGTGGAAGTGGCGGCACTGAGAGTGGCGGAACAGCGCGCACAAGCGGCTTAATTCTGCGCTTCGGGCAGACCCCGCTAAACCATGAAAATTCTTGTGCTGAATTCGGGCTCGAGCAGCCAGAAGAGCGCGCTGTTTGAGCTCGAAGGCGCCAGTGGAGCGGAACCCTGCCTTCCGGCGTGGGAGGGGAAGATTGATTGGCGGGGAAGCTCCGCCAGCCTCGAAGTGCGCAGCGCCGGGGGGGGCAAAATTTCTGAAGCGGTCGAGGAAGAAGACCGCGAGCGCGCCACCGAGCGCATGCTGGCGACTTTGTGGTCGGGCAAGACGCGGGTGCTGACCGATCCCTCAGAGATTGACGCCGCCGGTCATCGCATCGTGCACGGCGGGGCCCTGCTGCAGGCTCCGACGCGGATCACGGCGCAGGTGAAATCTGCCATTGCCAGCGTGGCCGAGTTCGCTCCGCTGCATAACTGTGCCGAACTGGCGGGCATAGGAATGCTCGAACGGCTGCTCGGCGGCGTGCCGCAGATCGCCGTCTTCGACACCGCTTTCCACCGCACCCTGCCCGGCGCGGCCTCTTACTACCCCGGACCCTACGAGTGGTACGGGCAAGGCATCCGGCGTTACGGATTTCACGGCATCAATCATGAATATTGCGCGCAGCGGGCGGCGGCCATGCTCGGCGCCGAACTTTCCCGCAAGCTGGTGACCTGCCATCTGGGCAATGGCTGCTCGCTGGCCGCCATCCAGGATGGCAAAAGCGTGGACACCACCATGGGCTTCACCCCGATCGAGGGCCTGATGATGGGCACCCGCTCAGGGTCAGTGGACCCGGGCATCCTGACCTACCTGCTGCGGGAGAAGAAGGCGACCGGCCAGGAACTCGATGATCTGCTGAACACAAAATCAGGCCTGCTGGGAATTTCCGGCATCTCGGGCGACATGCGCCAGATCGCCGGCGCCGTGGCCTCCGGCAATGCCCGGGCGAAGCTGGCTTTCGATATGTTCGTGCACCGCCTGCGCGCCGGAATTTCTGCCATGGCCGCTTCCCTGGGCGGAATTGATGCTCTCGTGTTCACCGCCGGCATCGGCGAGAATTCCCCGCAGGTGCGCGCAACAACCTGCTCAGGGCTGGGTTTTCTAGGGATGAAGCTGGAAGAGAAGAAGAATGCCAATCCGGCCGGGGACTGCGAAATTTCTGCCTCCGAGTCGCGAGTGCGCGTACTCGTCATCCGCGCGCAGGAGGATTGGGCGATCGCGCAAAGCTGCTGGCGGGTGATGCGCGGCGCTTAGCAAGTCCGGCCGCCGTACGACTAGAACACCCCCGCGCTTGCACGCAGACGGGTCTGTCGCATCTGGCAATTTCTCTCTACAGGCTTGCAACATAGGTATTATTTCTCAGTCGCGCCGGGAGGTCCCGTGAAAACCAGGCTCTGCGGGGTTCTTACCGTTATTTTGCTGACTTCCGGCTGTGTGCATACCGTCCATCTGTATCCCGTGCAGGGGCCGCTCTCGAGGCAAGCGCCCCCGCCGGTTCTGATCGCCAAGGTCACCGGAGCATTGACCCCGGGAAGCGTTTCCGTAGCATTGCCCGAGAAGGAAGTTTGCAAGGGGCAGTGGGCGAATGTCCGGCAGACCGGCGGCGCGGCAGCCGCGGGCGCCAGAACCGGCACTGATCTGGCCTCCGCCTGGGACGTGGTCTACGGCCCGGGTTTCTATGTCTCCCACGTTCTGGGCGAGCGCTATTACGTCCGCGCCGTCGCCTCTTGCAGCCATGGCAACACGCTTTCGCTTGAGATGTACACCCCGGTTGGTGGCGGCGCCGGCATCAAAGGCGTCGCCAAAGATGACGCGGGAAACATCTTTAAGCTGGCGTTTCCGTGAGCCCCTGGTTCTTTCTTCCTTCGGCTCCCCGTTCTCGCTTCCCCGGTCCCTTAGCGCTCGCGCTCGAAGCGGTAGCGGCCTTTGCGCTGCGCAGCCGCGGCTTCGACCACCTTCAGGAAGGCCCGCCCGGCGTGGGAAAGGCTGGCCGACTTGCGGTAAATCAGCCGCAACTTCCGGTGCAGTTGCAGCTCGCGAATGGGAATGCGAACCAGTTCTCCCCGCGCGATTTCACTTTCCACGCTGATCTCGGGCAGAAAGGCCACCCCGCGGCCCATGGCCACATAAGTTTTGATCGCCTGCAGGGTGGGTAGCTCGATATCCATGTGCAGCGGCGTCTTGTGCTTCTGGAATGCCTGAATCACCTTCTCGCGATAGGGTGAGGGAACGATGTGCGCCACGAAAGGCTCAGCGCCCAGCTGCCGGATGCTGAGCTCTTTTTCGCCGGCCAGCGGGTGCCCCGGAGGAACCACGAAGATCAACTCATCCAGGTACACCACCACTGACTGTAATTGCGGCAGCTGCGGATCATAAGTCAGCATCCCCAGCTCGGAGTTGCGCCGCAGAACATCGTCGGGAATCTGGCTGCCCAGCGAGCGCCGCACCACGATGCGGACCATGGGGTGAAGCTGCCGGAACTCCGCCAGCACCGGCAAAAGATAAAGCGCCGTGAATTCGTTGGCCCCGATGATCAGCTTGCCTTTCTGCAGCTCGCGCAGCTCCGCCAGCGCTTGCTGGGCATCGGCACGCAGGTTCAGCAGTCTCTCGGCGTATTCCTGCAGCACCCGGCCGGCCTCGGTCAGCAGGCCGTCGCGCGAGGAGCGGTCGAACAGCGGCTCGCCCAGCTCCTCTTCCAGTTTGCGCACCGTCTGGCTGATGGCCGACTGGGTGCGATGCAGCTTTTCCGCCGCGCGCGAGAACCTGCCTTCCCGGGCCACGGTGAGGAAGACTTCCAGCTGAGTAAGATCCATAGCGTCTTCACTTGCACTAAATTACCCATTAGACAAACTAATGGTCGTAGCTTGGCTAATGATATTTTAAAGATTATAAGCTTTGCTTAAACTCTGGCGGGTCTTAAGATAGCAGGATTATCCCTTGTGGAGGAGCCAGTCATGGAACGCGCCCGCATCACTATCTTCGATACCACCCTTCGTGACGGAGAGCAGTCCCCGGGTTGCAGCATGACCGTGCAGGAGAAGCTGCGCCTGGCTCCGCAGCTTGACCGGCTGGGGGTGGATGTGATCGAGGCCGGCTTCCCCATCGCCTCAGACGGTGATTTCGAAGCGGTGCGTTCGATTGCGGCCATGGTGCCGCGGCCCATCATCGCCGCGCTCGCCCGGGCGTGCAACAAAGACATCGAGCGGGCGGCCGAGTCGGTAAAGGGCGCGGCCCGCCCTCGCATCCATGTATTTCTGGCAACTTCTGACATCCATCTGCAATACAAGCTGAAGATTTCGCGCCAGCAGTGCCTGGAGCAGGCCTGCGAAGCCGTGCGCCTGGCCAAATCGTTCGTGGATGACGTGGAGTTTTCGCCCGAGGATGCCACCCGTACCGAGCCGGAATTTCTTTTCCAGGTCCTGGAAGGAGTCATTCAGGCCGGCGCGACCACGCTGAACATTCCAGATACCGTTGGCTACTCCGTTCCGGCCGACTTCGGAGCGCTGATTGAAAGCATTGGCAAGCGAGTACGGGGAATTGAAAAGGCGGTG
The DNA here is from genome assembly GCA_035517775.1 of Terriglobales bacterium. Taxonomy (GTDB): domain Bacteria; phylum Acidobacteriota; class Terriglobia; order Terriglobales; family Acidobacteriaceae; genus DATIYF01. Next base: position 77,164 of record DATIYF010000093.1, on the reverse strand, counting down.
ATTTCCGCCCATTGCCACAACGACCTCGGCGTAGCGGTCGCGAATACGCTGGCGGCGGTGGCGGCCGGGGCGCGTCAGGTGGAGTGCGCCGTCAACGGCATCGGCGAGCGGGCCGGTAATGCCGCACTGGAAGAGATCGCGGTGGCCTTCAAGGTACGGCCCGACCAGTATCCCTTCGAGACGGGGATTGTGTGCGAGCAGCTCTACCCCACCAGCCAGATGCTGAGCGAGATCATCGGCGTAGCGGTGCAGCCCAACAAGGCCATCATCGGCCGCAATGCCTTCGCCCATGCGGCCGGCATTCACCAGGATGGCATGCTGAAGAATCCCCTGACCTACGAAATCATGACCCCGCAATCGGTGGGCGTGCCCGATTCTACCCTGGTTCTGGGCAAGCACTCCGGCCGGCACGCGCTCAGCCTGCGGTGCGAGCAGCTGGGCTATCAGTTCGAGCGCCGCGAACTGGATGACATCTACCGCCGCTTTGTTGTCCTGGCCGACCGCATCAAGCATGTGGCCGATCACCATCTGCTCGACCTGATCCGCGAGAGCCGCCCTGAGGGCGGACCGGCGGAGGAAAAGACAGCCGCTGCGGCTGCGGCATCAGGCGCCGAGGCAACACCCCGGCCCTTCCCGGCGATACCGCCAGCGGCGGCGGGCGCTCCTCCCCTGGTGCGGAATCCCATGGCCGAGCACCACGCTGACCAGGAAGACTACCTTTGGGGTGTGTAGCCGAGATTTTTTCCGGCCGAGGGCGCCTCCCGCAGCGCGATACGGGTATCCCTTCGAGCACGGAGAGCCCCTTGCCGGAAGGCAACTGAGCTACAATCGGGAGCATCCTTAGCGTCTAAGTAAAAAGTAGCGTCTCCGTGGCCGGAGCTTATCCTCAGCTACCGCAGTAAATGTCGTAGGAACCGAGGCCCGCCTCTTGTCTCGCTCGCGCCCGGAGAACAATCCTAAAAGCAGTTGCAGTATTCAGGCTGGAGCGCATGCTTCTGAAAGTTGCGGTACTTCCCGGTGATGGCATTGGCCCCGAAGTCACGGAGCAAGCCGTAGGCGCGCTCCAGGCCATCGCCCAGGCCTTCGGCCATGAGCTCAGCCTCGTGCCCAAGGCGGTCGGCGGCGCCGCCTTGTTGAGCAGCAATGACCCCCTTCCCCGCGAGACCCTGCAGGCCTGTGTTGCCGGCAACGCCGTACTGCTGGGGGCGGTGGGGGGGCCGGCGTTCGACAGCTATCCCAGCCACCTGCGCCCCGAGCGGGGCCTGCTGCGCCTGCGGCAGGAACTAGGCGTATTTGCCAATCTGCGGCCTGCCATCTGCTTTAGAGGCTTGGAAGATTGCTCGCCTCTGCGGCCCGAAGTGGTCAAGGGCACCGCCGTCCTGATTGTGCGCGAGTTGCTGGGAGGAATCTACTTTGGCGAGCCCCGCCTGATTCACGGCCCGGTCGGCAGCCGCTCCGCCACCGACACCATGCGCTACACCGAACCCGAAATTGAGCGCATTGCCCACGTGGCATTTCAGCTGGCGCAGGACCGCAAAAAGCGGGTCACTTCCGTAGATAAAGCCAACGTGCTCGATTGCTCGCGTCTGTGGCGCGAGGTCGTGGGCCGGGTGGCGCAAAGCTATCCTGAGGTTCAGTTGGCGCACATGTACGTGGATTCGGCCGCCATGGCCCTGGTTTCGAAGCCGGCGAGCTTCGACGTTCTGCTCACTGAGAACATGTTCGGCGATATCCTCTCCGATCAGGCCGGCGCCGTGGTGGGCTCGCTGGGCATGCTGGGCTCGGCCAGCGTTGGCGGGCCCATTGGGCTCTACGAGCCGGTGCACGGCTCGGCCCCGGATATTGCCGGCCAGGGCATTGCCAACCCGCTGGGCGCGATTCTCTCCATCGCCCTCATGTTGCGCTATTCCTTCAAGCTGGAAAAAGAGGCGGCCTGCGTGGAATCGGCGGTCGCCGGCGTGATTGCCCAGGGATATCGTACGCGCGACCTGGTCCGCGGCAATGAAAAGTCTTTGAGCACCAGCCAGATGGGCAATCTTGTCATCGAAGCTATCCGCGTAGGGGCGGAAAAGCGGCCCAACTGATCGCCAACCATAGAACTCCACCCATTTGGGGAATCAAGGCCGCCGATTTCCACAAGTCACCTCATACTCCGCCATTGCATCTCTTTGCATGGGACTACAATCCTAAGAAGCTGCTATCGGCCGAAGTCATGCTGTCGAAGTGTGCCAACCCCGAGTGCTCCGCCGTGTTTCGCTACCTGCATCAGGGCAAGCTGTATCGCGCGGAACTCGGCAACGGGGCCAACGCCGCTTACGCCCCGGAGGCCAGCGATTTCAGCGAAAAACCGGCGCGCCGAATCGAATATTTCTGGCTGTGCGAGCGCTGCGTGTCGCGGGTGACTCTGACTTACAAGAAAGGTGTTGGCGTGAGCGTGCAGCCCCGAGCCCGGGCCGCCAAAGTTTCTTTATAAGGACTGGCGCTGTACGCCGACCCGGGCATACTTGCCGCTGAGTGAATTCCAGCGAATCATAATCATTTCACCCACCATGCGCAGACCGTCCCGCAAAGGACTGATGCGCGTGCCCTCGCGGTGGGCCCAGGCTACCGGCACTTCCACCATGGTCAGGCCGAATTTTCTCGCCAGATAGAGCAGTTCGGGGTCAAAGCCCCAGCGCTCGACGTTCTGCAGCGGAAAGATGAGGTGCGCGGAGCGCCGGGTAAAGGCCTTGAAGCCGCACTGGGTATCATGAAACTGCAGGCCAAGAACCAGGCGCAAGGCCAGATTGAACAGCCGGCCGAGCAGGCGGCGGTGCAAAGGCTGCTTGCGTACCTGCAGCTCCGGATTCACCCAGCGCGAGCCGATGGCCACATCGGCGCCCTGCTCGATCGCCTGAAACAGCTTGCTCGCTTCTTCAATGGGGGAGGAGAGATCGGCGTCGCTGAACAGCAACACATCTCCTCCCGCCCGCAGCATCCCATTGCGCACGCTATAGCCCTTGCCGCGATTGCCGGGATTCTCCACCAGGCGAACTCGCGGGCTGCGCGCCATATAGCTGCGCACGATCTCCGCCGTGTGGTCGGTTGAGCCGTCGTTGACCACGATAATTTCCATCTCCCAGCCGCGCTCGGCCACGCAGGCCAGGATCTTTTCCAGCGAGCCGCCGATGCGGGCGCTCTCGTTATACGCGGGAATAACCACGCTATAGGCGATCGTTTGCAATGTCAGGGGCTCCAGCCGCCTAAAAGGGTATCAGACACCGCCGGGGGCCACCGGTTTATTTACAAAGCACCCACTTGGAACCTGAAACACCGCCTAAGCGCTGCCCTGCAGGCACACACCCCGGAAGCTCAGGCCACTTTTCTCTGCTGCTCAAGCATGGTAAAGAACTCGTGCACCAGGTCTTCATCCCACAGGCCGCTGCGGGCCTCCTGCCGCATGGTCACTGCTGCTTGCTCGTGGCTCAAAGCCGGCTTGTAAGGACGGGCCGTGCGCAGCGCGTCATACACGTCCACCACTTGCAGGACGCGCGGCAGAAGCGGAATCTCGCCCTTGCCCAGATGATCGGGATAACCGCTGCCATCGGAGTGCTCGTGGTGATGGCGGATGATGGGCAGCACCAGCCGCAGCGATTTCAGCGGCCGGCAGATAGTCTCTCCCGTGCCCGGATGCCGCTTCATCACTTGCCATTCCTCCGCCGTCAGGTCAGAGCCTTTCTTGAGAATGACATCCGGAACCGCGATCTTACCCAGATCATGCAGATAGCCGCCGCGGCGAAGCGCCAGCAGCGATTCCTGGTCCAGCCCCAGGTGCCCTCCCAGAGCAGCGGCGTTCTGCGCCAGGCGCTCACAATGGCCTTCGGTGTATGGATCGCGGCTCTCCACGCTCAGGCCTAGAGTGCAGAGCACGGAGTCGGCCGTCTCCAGTTCGTCGGTGAATTCCTTCAGCGTGAGCAGCGACTTCACCCGGGCGAAGAGCTCTTCCGCGAAGATGGGCTTGTTCAGAAGATCGTCCGCCCCGCATTCGATTCCCTTCAGCTTGCTCTCGCGGTCGGCGAGTCCTGTGATCAGCACGAAAGGAATGAGCCGGGTCGCGGGATTGCTCTTCAGGTCGCGGCAGAATTCGTAGCCCGATTTGCCCGGCATCACTATGTCGGAAAGAATCACGTCCGGCGGGCGGCGGCCGATCTCGTCTTCCGCCTCAGCCGCGTTGGCGAAGGCCACCACCTCGTATCCGCGGCTCGAAAGCAGCTCCTGCATTACCAGCAGAATCTCGGGATTGTCATCCACCAGCAGAATGCGCGCAATGCGGCGCTGGGCAAGCTCGGCCATACTCTGGTATGACTTGAGGCTTCCCGAAAAAGTTGCCCGGGACTTCGGCAGGCCAAACATGCAGCGTGTCTCTTGATTGTAATCGCAATTCGGTAGAGTTGGAGCGCCGGGCAGAAAAATGGCAACTTCGTTTGTGCACGCCTGCGCGCCAGCGAAAGCGGATGAAAGCGTGCAGCGCCGTTCTCAATCCTCAGTGCCCCGTCTTGCGCAAGTCCTGGGCCCGTTGCATCGCCGCCCGCGCTTCCATCTGCATGTTCTTGGCCTGGTAAGCCTCGCTCAGCCCCTCCTGCGTGTCGGGATCTTTAGGATCGAGTTGCGCCGCCTTTTGCAGCAGCGGAATCGCCTCGTCAATCTTGCCCAGCTTGAGTTTGGCGAAGCCCAGGTTGTAGCGCACATCGGCCTCGGCGACCGTAGGGTCTATTCGCAGAGCTCGCTCCAGCACGTTTTCCGCTTTCGCGTATTGCCCGGTTTGCACATAAGCATCGCCCAGCAAGCCGAGGGTGCTGGCATCATTTGGCTTCTCGGCCGCAGCTTTTTCCAGGTCGCGGATGGCGGCGTCGTTCTGCTTCGCCACCAGTTCATTTACGCCCTGCTCCAGCGGAACCACATAACCGTTGGCTCGGCGAATGAAACCAAAGCTGGCGAACAATAGCACCCCAGTGGCGGCAAAAACCCCCAGCCGCCAGCGGCCACGGGCCTCGCCCGCAGTGGTGAGATGTTTGGCCATGAGCGCGCCCAGCGCCAAACCCGTGAACAGTCCGCCCAGGTGCGCGGAGTTGTCAATGCCCTCGCCCACGGCGCCAAAAAATAAGTTGTAGCCGGCAAAAATCACCAGGCTTCTCAAGGTGTGCCGCACCGCCTGCTTCGGGATCGGCAAGTGGCCAAGATAGAGCGCCGTGATCAACGCCCCGGCCAGCCCGAAGATTGCCCCCGAGGCCCCCGCTCCCACCACCAGCGGGTGCCACAACAGGCTGGCCAGGCTGCCCGCCATGCCGCTGGCCAAATACGTCAATAAGTAAGTCGTGCGGTCGAAGATGCGCTCCGCCAGATTGCCCAGGTCCCACAAGCACCACATGTTGAACGCGATGTGGATGAACCCGATGTGCACATAGTTGGAAACCAGCATCCGCCACGGTTGCGTGCCCAGAGAACGCGGGCCCCAGTTGGCTCCCCAGGCCAGCAGTTGAGAGGTCGTGGGCTCGGAAAGTGAGATTCCGGAAAGGGCCATGGCCGCAAATACCGCCAGGTTGATGCCCACCAGGGCTGTGGTCAGGGGAGGAAAACGCCGCCGCGCGCGGGAAACGCTCGGCGCTGCGGGCACGGGGGCCGTAGTGGCCGCGGCCGCGGCCCGGCATTCGGGGCACAAATTGCTGGCTGCCCCCCAGGAAAATGCGGGCAGTTCGCGGCCACATCTTTGGCAATTCGCCATATTCACCTCTGCCCCAAGCCCGAGCGATGCTACCGTTTCCCCGCCAGCCGGGCAAGGTTCCCAGAGTAAGCTCAGTCCCCGACCGCCTCCACCGCCGGAAGTTCTTCCTCCGCCCGCCGGGCATGCACCTTGGCGCTCGTCACCAGCACCACCGCGGCCACGATCGTCATGCTTCCCGCCACAATGTAGCGGTCAATGGATTCGTGCAGCACGAGCCATCCCAGGAAGACGGCGACCACCGGATTGACGTAGGCATAAGTCGAAACTTTGGAAGTAGGCACATGGGCCAGCAACCATATGTAAGAGGTGTAACCGATAATGGACCCGCATACCACCAGATACAGCACCGCGCCCAGCCCGCGCGCCGTCCATACCACGCGCGAGAGATCGCCGAGAAACAAAGCAACCACCAGGTTGGCGATTCCGGCATAGGTGATCTGCCAGGCGCTGGCGCTGAACGAGGTGCCCTGCTGCCAGCGTTTGGAAAGCACCGAACCCAGGGCCCAGCTGAACGAGCCTCCCAGAAGGCTGATCGAGTGCCATAGCTCCCTGCGGCCCAGGCCCTCCACTCGCAGTTGGGGCCAGAGCAGCACCACCGTCCCGGCTGCTCCTAAAGCCAGGCCGGCCATCCCCCGCCGCGAGATGTGATGGTCCCCCAGCAGAAGCGAATCGAGCACCAGGAACCAAAGCGGAGTAATGGCCACCAGCAGCGCCGCCAGCCCGGTCGGCACATATTGTTCGGCGTAGGAAAGCGTCAGGTTCCCGCCCATGAGCAGCAAAATGCCCACCGTCGCCAGCTGCGCCATCTGCCCGCCGCTATAGCGGATGCTCTGGCCCCGCGCCAGGCAATAGGCCAGCATGATCACTCCCGCGGCCAGAAAACGCACCCCGCACATCAGCGCCGGGGGGATGTGCTCGATGGCGATATCTATTCCAAGGTAGGTCGAGCCCCAGAACAGATACACCAACCCAAAGCACAGAATCGTGAGAAACCGCTGCCGGCTTTCGGTCGCAGACATGGGAGAAAAGGGGAAACTTAAAAGATATCAGACGCGCGTGTGGATGGTTTCGACTCGCGAATGAGTTCTCACCCGGAGCGAGCGCAAAGCGATTCCGGCAGATCAATTGCCGGTGGGAATGATGCCGGCGTTTTCCACCATCAGGATCACTGTGCGCCCCGGGGCCCGGGTGCGGTGCCTGGTTCCCTTGGGAACCACAAAGCCCTGCCGCGGAGCCAGCTCCACCGTGCGGCCTTCGAGGTCAATCAGCAGCCGGCCTTCGACCACATAGAAGAATTCATCATCGCCATCATGTTTGTGCCAGTGATATTCCCCCTCGATCACGCCCAGGCGCACCACCGATTGGTTCACCTGGCAAAGCGTCTGGTTGTACCACTTATGGGTGCAGGCATCGGTAAGGGCTTTTTCGTCCACAATCTCGAGTGGGCCATACTGCAGGTTCAGCCGGGTCTGGTAGGGATAGCTTTGCGCATCGCTCATGGAGTAAAAACCTCGGTGATCGAATTATGCCCCTGGTACCAGGCAATGTGGAAGGGCGCAGCTTTCACAAGCTGCGGAAAAAAGCACGGCCGCGTGCAGCGCCATGGAAGCCTCGGGCTTCAGCCCCGCGAATCGCCTTCCCATTTTCGGGCCGCGCTACTGCGCCGTCTTTTCCGCCTGGGTGACCGGATCGAAGGAGAGCTGGATATCCACGGTGTGAGTATCGAGATCAATATCGCTGATGCTGTAATCGAGCGGGTCGCCGCTCAGGCGCTGCGGCGAAAAAGACCGCTGCAGAAACCCCCGCAGCTTCTCTTCCGAGTAAGGCTGCTCGCGCATCTCCGCCCAGCCGGTTTCGAGTTGCCGGGTGGTAGTGCGGTCCAGCCCCTCCACCGACAGATTGCGGAAGTAAAACAGTTTGTCTTCGTTCACCGCCAGGGTGAGGATGATGTTGTGGGTGGCATCGTCAAACTCCATCTCTGGCGTGATGGAAGAAGCCAGGTAGCCGCGCAAGACGTATAACCTGCGTACCGAGTCCATTCCCGCTGCCAGCCGGGAGCGGTCCAGAAACTCCCACTGATGCACCGGAAGCTCGCGCGCCAGCACCTCTTCGGGGAAGACCGTGGCCCCGCTCCAGCGGATGTCTTTGATCCAGTACTGCTTGCCTTCGCTGATGGCGCTGATGCGCGCATCCACTTGCCGTCCGGCGCCCTGGCCGCGCACCCAGGTCACTTGAGTTGAGACCTTGGCCCGCCAGTAGCCTTCATCCTCATAAGCCTGCAGCACCGCCTGGTCTATGAACGTGGCCAGCATCTCAGGGCTTTGCTGGCCCAGCCACGAGCGGCTCTCGCTCTGCAAGCTGCGCACGATCTGAGATTGCAGATCGCTCGAAAGAACGGTCACGTTTTCGAAGGTGACATCGCGAATGGCAGACTGGGCGGCTTCCCGGCGAGCGGGCAGGGGTGATTGCGCCGATGCGGCTGGCAACAGCAGGAGAAACAAGACCCCGGGAAAGAGGCGCCTGGGCAGAGTTCACCTCTTGGCTGGCAGGCCATTATATGCCCGGAAAAGGCCGCTAAAACGAGGAAAAATCGGCCCAAACACGCCAGAAGGGCATTGCGCGCCACGCCCTGGCATTACCTTTGGGGCTTTCCCCGCCAGCGCCCCCAAGCTATAATGAACACAGGATTTATGGCTATGCGCAGAGCTTTTGCCAATTCTCGCCTGCCGGAGTGCTGGCTGCACTTCCTGGTGGGCCCGCGCCGTTATCGGGCCGTGCTGCCTTCTCGCCTGCGCCCTAGTCTCTTCGGCAGCGATTAGTTTTCATCCTCCCAGCTTGAAGTGGTTCTGAGGCCGAGTTTCGCCGATTCATGCCGAATCCCGCCCGGAGCCAGCCCTCAACTGTGCCAGCCAATGATTTTTCGGAGGATGCCATGCCCGCCAAGACATTGAACCAGACGCCGGTTTTAAACAAGCAGGTAGTTAAGGAGCAGGATTCTAACCCCCAGGGCGCCCGCAGGCCGAAGATCCAGATGGCGCTGCCCGGGCCCAACGCCAGGCGCGCCATCGCCCGCGACGACCAGTACATGTCGCCCTCTTACACCCGTTCCTATCCCCTGGTGGCCAAAAGCGGACGCGGAGTCGTCGTCACCGACGTGGATGGCAACGAGTTCCTCGATTTCTCCGCCGGCATCGCCGTGGTCTCCACCGGACATTGCCATCCCCGGGTGGTTGCCGCCATTCAAAAGCAGGCGGGCGAGCTCATCCACATGTCGGGCACGGATTTTTATTACGAAAGCCTGGTCACTCTGGCGGAGCGGATTTCAAAGATTGCCCCCATGCCTGGCCCGCACCGGATTTACTACGGGAACTCTGGAGCCGAAGCCGTCGAGTGCGCTCTGAAACTGGCCCGCTATCACACCCGGCGGCCCAACATCATCGCCTTTTACGGCGCATTCCACGGGCGCACCATGGGCGCGCTCTCGCTGACTGCCTCCAAGCCGCAGCAGAAGCGCCGCTTTGCGCCGCTCGTGCCCGGAGTCACGCACGCAGTCTATCCCGATGCCTATCGCGCCGGCGCAGAAGACAGCGAGGCTTACGGCCTGAGCTGCGCCCGCTTCATTGAAGATAAGCTGCTGCGCACCACGCTTCCCCCCGAGGAAGTGGCGGCGATTTTTGTCGAGCCGGTGCAGGGCGAGGGCGGCTACGTGGTTGCTCCCAAAGCTTTCATGCAGGAACTGCGCCGCATTTGCGATCGGCACGGCATTCTGCTGGTGGCAGACGAAGTGCAGTCGGGCGTGGGCCGCACCGGCAAGTGGTGGGCGGTTGAGCACACCGGCGTGCAGCCCGATATCGTCTGCATGGCCAAAGGCATTGCTTCTGGTATGCCGCTGGGCGTGACCCTAACCCGGGCTGAGATGATGGATTGGGTGCCCGGCTCTCATGCTTCGACCTTTGGTGGCAATCCCGTGTGCATTGCGGCCGCGCTGGCCACACTCGACGTGATTGAAGGCGAAAACCTGGTGCGCAATGCCGAAGAGGCCGGCAACCATATGCTGCGGCGCATGGCTGACTGGCCGGCCAGGCACAAGCTGGTCGGCGATGTGCGCGGCCGCGGCCTCATGCTCGGCGTGGAACTGGTGAAAGACAAACAGACTCGCGAGCAAGCCGGCGCGGTGCGCGACCGCGTGGTCGAATTGGCTTTCGAGCGCGGCGTGCTGCTTCTTGGGGCAGGACCGAGCGCGGTGCGCATCTGTCCGCCGCTGGTAGTCGCTAAAGAAGAAGCCGACGTGGCCTTGGATGTGCTGGAGGAGTGCATCGGGATCGTGGAAAAGGACGCGTAGGCGTTGTTAGGGAAGTGCTTGCTTGTGTGGGGGCGGGTCTCTGACCCGCCCGGTCGAGCGCAGCTCGACGGTACCCAAGCGGCCGATGGGCTGGACGGGGCACAGCCCCGTCCCCACACAGGCAGTTCAGGTCAATTTATATGTGGCAAGGGACTATCGAATCCATCTATATCGCTCCCGCGGCGAAGGCGCCCATGCAGGCGCAGAGCGAAGTGCGCGCCATACCCGGCGTTGGCCTGGAAGGCGACCGCTACGCCCTGCGGGTGGGCACTTTCTACAAGCCGCAACCGGATTTTGAGCTGACCCTGATCGAGGCCGAGGCCGTAGAGGCCATCCAGCGCGAATATGACATCGAACTTGGCCCCGGCGAATCGCGCCGCAATCTGGTCACGCGCGGCGTGCCCCTGAATCATCTGGTAGGCCGCGAGTTTCAGATCGGCAAGGTCAGGATTCGCGGCATCCGCCTGTGCGAGCCTTGCAGCCACCTCGAAGCCCTGACCGGAAAGCCGCTCATCAAGGGACTGCGCCACCGCGGCGGGTTGAGGGCGCGGATCCTCAGTGAAGGTGATATCCGGGTGGGGGCCACAGTCGTCGCGACATAGATTGTCTCAGCCTTTCTCTTTGCCATTCCGGGGAGCGCATCAGGGACCAGGAATCTGCTTTCGCCGAACCGGGAGCAGGTCCCTCGCTATGCTCGAAATGGCAAGAAAACTGAACCCGGGGGATCCTGAACTCCGGCAGCGCCTCCGGCATCGCGTTTAAACCGGTTGTGCGACTTTCGCACAGGGTCTAATTTCGGCGATCTTCCGCCGGAGGTACCCGGAGGCCATCCCCGATGCCGGCGGGCTTCCTGGAGCGCCGCCATTCCCAAAATGGGAAATTTGGGGCTACGGGGCAACTGCCGGAGAGGCCGAGTCGAGGCGTTCGGTTTCCTTCACGAACAACGACACCACGAACAGCAGCGCCATTCCCCCCGCTGACATCAGCAGCGGCATGCCCAGGCCGAATTTTTCCGCCATGGCGCCGCCCAGCGTTGGGGCGACGGTAGCGCCGAACACTTCTCCCACCAGCGTAGTCAGTCCAATCGCGGTGGCGGCAAATTGCGGCGGCACGGTTTCGGCCGGCACCAGCACGATGATCAGCGAGGCGATGGCCTGGCCGCCGTTGGTGATCAGAATAATGAAAGCCAGAAGCCAGGGGCGGGCATAGAGCGCCGGAACCAGCAGCGCCAGCGGCACGACGCTGGAAAGAACGGCCAGCAGAAGCAGAGTCGGCTTGCGGCCAATCCGGTCAGAGAGCAAGGGAAAGAGAAATCCGAGAAAGAAGCTGCCCAGACCGGTCGCGCCCAGCAAAAATCCTGCCGTAGTTGCTTCCTGGTGGGCCACCCGCGTGATGTAGAGCGGCGCAAAGACATTTTGCAGAAACAGCCACGACATGAAACCAGTTGCGCCCGCGCAGCACAGCCAGATGTTGCCATAGCGCAGCACGGAGAAATAATCCCTGATGGTGGCCGCGCTGTGGCCGGGATGGGCCTGCACCGCCTGCCGCTGGGGCTCGCGGACGAACTTCCAGATCAGCAGGGCCATCAGGAACCCGGGCGCGCCGGCCACGAAGAAGGCCCAGCGCCAGCCATAGCGGGCGGCAATTTGCGTGGTCAGCACCGGAGCCACCGCCAGGCCGACCAGCGCCGCAGCGCTCACCACAAAGCCCACGTTGCGGCCTTTGTGGTGAGGGCTGGATGACTCTTCGATCAGCGCCGTCATGGTGGACCAGCACGGCCCTTCGGCCACGCCCATGAGCGCGCGCACCAGAAGCAGCTGCTCGAAGCTGTGCACCGTGCCTGAGACCCACGACAGCGCCGAGAAGAGGAAAACCGCGGGAATGAGAATCGGTTTCCGCCCGAAGCGGTCTGACAAGGCGCCGAACAGCAGGCTCGAGACCGCCCAGGTGATGGCCAGCACCGAAGCCAGAAAGCCGATCTGCTCCTCGCTTAAATGAAATTCGGGGGCGAAGAAGGGCGCGAGATAAAGCTGGGACATGCGGTCAAGAAAAACCGTGCCCCAGGTGAAAAAGAGAATTGCGACCAGTTGGAGTTCGTAACGCCGCGAGCCTTGCAAGCCGTTCTCCTGGACTCGGGAAAGCGCGTCAACTGTACGTGGCGGCGCTGCAAGGCGTCAATGGCGGCTCGGTATTTCCTGGCAAACTGGAAACCACGGAGGCGCCGGGGCCGGAAGGAGTGATTTCCTCAGGCGGATGGAAGAGTGAGTGTGAGAGGCGTCACTTTCCAGGCGGCTTTCTGGAGCTAAGCTTGCAGCACGATTGCGATGCTGCCCGCAGGCTTGACACGCACTACGCTTGCTTTTCTGGATTGGCTGGCTGGGAAGGCTCTGCCGCCAAGCCGCCTGCCTTCTCACCAACGCACCGGGCAACGCGGAGAAGAGGTGGCCTACTTCTATCTGCGTTCGCTCGGCTATACCGTCGTTGCCCGCAACTTCCGCTCGCCGCGCCGCCGTGGAGAAATTGATCTCATCGCCTGGGAAAACGACGTGCTCTGTTTCATCGAGGTCAAGACCCGCACCTCGCGTGAAATCAAACCCGCCGAAGCCGCCGTGGATCGCGGCAAGCAGCGCGAACTTCTGGGCATGGCGAGAGAGTATCTGCGCCATCTGCCGCCTGCCTGCCCGTGGCGCTTTGACCTGCTCAGCATTTACTTCGATTTTGCCAGCCCGCCGCAGTTCGAGCTGTTTCAGAACGTCCTGCCGGTGTCATAGAATGTGGCGCTGTCGTAGAATGAAATCAAAGTGGGCGTGCCGGTGAAAGGAATCTAGTTCTTGCCCGAGCTTCGCAAAGACCCGATTGTCGGCCGCTGGGTGATTATTTCGACCGACCGCGCCAAGCGGCCCAGCGATTTTGTGCGCGAAGAGGTAAAGATCAAGGGTGGCGGATTCTGCCCTTTCTGTTACGGCAATGAAAGCAAAACCCCGCCCGAAATCCAGGCTTACCGGCCCAGCCCCAACGGCGGCCCGCCGCCGCAGCGCGATACGCCCGGCTGGACGGTGCGCGTGGTCCCCAACAAATTTCCCGCCCTGGGCATCGAAGGCAATCTCAACCGCCAGGCCGACGGCATGTTCGACAAAATGAACGGTGTGGGCGCGCACGAGGTGATCATTGAGAGTCCCGATCACAGTGCTACCCTGGCCACGCTTCCGCCCAAGCGCATCGAAGACGTGCTCTGGACCTTCCGCGACCGCATTCTGGATCTGCGGAAAGACCGGCGCTTCAAGTACATCCTGATCTTCAAAAACCACGGCGAGGCCGCGGGCGCCTCGCTCGAACACGCGCACTCGCAGTTGATCGCGCTGCCCATTCTGCCCATCAACGTGGTCGAGGAGCTCGAAGGCGCCAAGCAGTATTTCATTTACAAGGAGCGCTGCGTCTTCTGCGACATCATTCGCCAGGAAAGCGAGGCCGGCATTCGTGTGGTGGAGGAAAATGAGGCCTTCGTCACCCTGGCCCCCTACGCGCCGCGTTTTCCGTTCGAGACCTGGATTCTGCCCAAGCGCCACGAGTCGGCATTTGAGAATTCTTCTTCCAACATGTTTCAGAACCTGGCCAAGGCGGTGAAGTCGCTGCTCATGAAGGCCGACCGCGTGCTCGACAATCCGCCCTTCAACCTGGTGATTCACAGCTCGCCGGTGCAGGAGCCGACCAACGATCATTACCACTGGCACATTGAATTCATGCCCAAGCTGACCAAGACCGCGGGCTTTGAGTGGGGAACGGGCTTCTATATCAATCCCACGCCGCCCGAAGAGGCGGCGAAGTTCCTGCGGGAAGCGAGTATTGAGGAAGCAGCGCCAGTGGCGGCGGGCTGAGCACGCATGGCGCGGGCACGCTCGCCCGCGAAAGGCCATGTATCTTTCCGAGTCGGCCCTTATTCGCTGGTGAAGTAATCTACTGTGACCGGGTTCTCGAACAGCGAGTAATCGCGCGTCACGACGGTAATGCCGCTGTCGGTCACGAAATAGCGCTGGCGGTCGGCCTCGGTGTCATAACCGATCGTGGTGCCTTCGGGAATGTGCACGTCGCGGTCAATGATGGCCCGCCGTAAGCGGCAATGGCGTCCCACGTTCACGTGGGAGAAAAGAATGCTCGAATCAATTTCGCTGTAGGAATTCACCCGCACATCGGGGGAGAGCACGCTGCCTTTCACCAGGCTGCCGGAAACGATGCAGCCGGCGGAGACGATGGAATCTACCGCGGTGCCGGTGCGGCCGGGCTCGCCGAACACAAACTTGGCCGGCGGGTATTGCCGCTGGTGGGTGCGGATGGGCCAGTCCTCGTCATACAGGTTGAACACCGGCGAGACCGCGACGATATCCATATTGGCCTCGTAAAACGCCTCGAGGGTGCCGACGTCGCGCCAGTAGAGGGCCTCTTTCTTGTTCTCATCCACGAAATCGTAGGAATACACGCGGTAGTCGTCCACCATTTTGGGCAGAATGTCTTTGCCGAAATCGTGGCTGGAGTTGGGGTCCTCCGCGTCTTTGAGCAGCACCGGAATGAGCACGTCGGTGTTGAACAGGTAAATCCCCATGGAGGCGGAAACCTTGTCGGGGTTGTAGGGCGAGCGCAGATCGGTCTGTTTGGGTTTTTCCAGGAAGCCGTTCACCCGGCTGTCGCTGTCAATATCCACCACGCCGAAGCGGTACACCTCGTAGGGATCGATCTGAATGGTGGCCAGGGTGACATCGGCGCCGGTGTTCCCGTGCTGCTCAGCCATCAGGCCGTAATTCATTTTGTAGATGTGGTCGCCGGAAAGGATGAGGACGTGCTTGGGCTGCTCCGAGCCGATGGAATAGATATTCTGATAAACCGCGTCGGCCGTGCCCTGGTACCAGCTCTCGCTCACGCGCTTCATGGGGGGCAGCACCTCGATGAATTCGCCCATCTCGCGCGCCAGAATGTTCCAGCCCTCGCGAATGTGGCGGTTGAGCGAGAGCGCCTTGTACTGGGTGAGGATGTAAACCCGGCGCAGGCCGGAGTTGGTGCAGTTGGAAAGGGTGATATCAATGATGCGGTAAATGCCGCCGAAGGTGACCGCGGGCTTGGCCCGGTCGCGGGTAAGCGGGTAGAGGCGCTCGCCGGCGCCCCCTGCTAGCAAGACTCCCAGAGTGTCCCTCATTGCGCTTCCGTTCGGATGCTGGTGGTCTGGGAAGCGTCGCCGGCCGGCAGCAGAAAATCGCAGGCTCCGCGGCGCGTGGGAAAACAGTTGATACTAGCACAGGGGAACGGCGAGACTCACGGCGCGGGCGGGCTTTCTCGGTGAGCGGCCGAAGGCGGGTGCTAGAATCTGGTGAGTTTGAGAGCCATTCCCACGAAGGGCGCGAAGGTGCACGAAGAGAATCGTTGACCGGCGAGTCCTTCGCGAGATTTCAGGTCTTTTGGTGGCTGGCGGCTTCTTCGCCTGTCGCGAGGCTGACCGCTCTCTTAAGATTTCGGTGGTTGCATTCTCTCTGGAAGGTGCCAAATGCCTGAGACCATTACGCAGGCCGCTCCGCCCGCCCCGGTTACCAGCTTTTCTGAAGACGAAATTCTTTTCCGCGACAACATCCATCAATTTGCCGAGGAGAAGCTGCGTCCTCTGGTCAAAGAGATGGACGAAAAGGGCGTCTTCGAGCACAGCCTGATTGACCAGTTTTTTCAGCTCGGCCTGATGGGGATTGAAATTCCCGAGCAGTATGGCGGGGGAGCGGGCAAATTCTTCGAAGCGATCCTCGCAGTCGAAGAGTTGTCGCGTGTGGATGCCTCGGCCGGCGTGGTGGTGGATGTGCAGAACACGCTGGTGAACAATGCCCTGCTGCGCTGGGCCACCGACGCGCAGAAGAAGCGCTATTTGCCACGCATGGCGGCCAATACCTGCGGCGCCTATGCCTTGAGCGAGGCCGGCTCCGGCTCCGACGCATTCGCCCTGCAAACCCGGGCGCTCAAAAGCGGCAGCGACTATGTGCTGAACGGCCGCAAGCTGTGGATCACCAACGGCAAAGAGGCGGGCGTGTTCATTTTGTTTGCCACCGTGGATCCGGCGGCGGGCTACAAGGGCATCACCGCCTTCATCATCGAAAAAGAATTCCCTGGATTCACGGTTGGCAAGAAAGAAGACAAGCTGGGCATTCGGGCTTCCTCTACCTGCGAACTGATTCTCGAAGACTGCCGCGTGCCCGCCGAGAACGTGCTGGGCGAAGTAGGCAAGGGCTACAAGATCGCGATTGAGACGCTGAACGAAGGCCGCATTGGCATTGGAGCGCAAATGGCCGGCGTAGCGCGCGGGGCCTGGGAGTTTGCCGCCAGATACGCTCAGGAGCGCAAGCAATTCGGCAAGACCATTGCCGAGTTTCAGGGCATTCAATTTCAGATTGCGCAGATGGCGACGGAGATCGAAGCGGCGCGGCTCATGGTGTACAACGCCGCGCGTATGAAAGATGCCGGTCTGCCCTTTGTGAAAGAAGCGGCCATGACCAAGCTGTTCTGCTCGCAGGTGGCCGAGCGCGTGACCTCGCTGGCCATTGAAGTCTATGGCGGCTACGGATTCACCAAGGATTATCCGGTCGAGAAATACTGGCGCGACGCCAAGATCGGCAAGATCTACGAAGGCACCTCGAATATGCAGCTCGCGACCATTGCCAAGCTGGTGATGGGCGGAAAGTAAGTTTCAGGCACGGAACGCCTGCGCTTTCACGGCGGCAGGCTTCAGGCGGCCTTGGGCTGGTCTGATCTTCCATTTCGGGCAGCCTCTGGCGGCCCCGAAAAACGGAAGATGCGAAAGCGAAGCGAGTCCAGCAGCCAATCGGGCAGAATCCCCGGCAGCGCCCCCAGCAGGCGGGCATCCTTGCCCACGCGGTAGCGGATTCGGGGATGAGCTGATGTCAAGGCGTGGCAGACTGCTTCCGCCACCACTTCCGGCGGGCTTCCGTTCATCTCTCTCTTCATTCCGATCCGGGTAAGGCGCCGCAGCATTTCGCTATACTGCGTCTGACCTTCTTCGGGAAGGGCATGAATCACGCCCTCGACATTTCCCAAGGTTTTCTCTACCGCAGGCGTCGTGATGGAACCTGGCTCAATGGTGCTGACCCGGATTCCAAAAGGGTGCAACTCCAGCCGCAGCGTATCGCTCAAAATGCCAAAGGCGCTCTTGCTGGCGTTGAGCAGGCCGCCGAAGGGAATCGCGAGGTGCGCGCCGACCGAGCTGATATTGACGATCCTGCCCTGACTCTTGCGCAGCAGAGGAAGAAATGCCTGGGTCACGGCGACCTGGCCGAAGACGTTTATGTCAAATATCTTCTGCAGGTCGGCCCGGGTGGCGTATTCGAGCGGCCGCACCATGCCAATGCCGGCAACATTCACCAAGCCCTCTAACCCACCCAACTGAGAGGAGACTTCATCGGCCGCGGCCGCGATGGAGAGCCGGTCCTCAACGTCCATCAAGAGGGGAAAGACTCGGGCGGCGCCTTCAGCCTGCAGGCGAGCGCGGTCTTCGGCCTTGCGGACGGTGGCGAACACCTGCCATCCGGCGCGGCTCATTCGCAGAACGCAGGCGCGGCCAATGCCGCTGGAGGCGCCGGTGATGACCACGGATTTCCGGTCTGCTGGCACGGGGGAACCCCGACAGAAGCGGCGTTCGGTCAGATGCCTTGGCGGAGGGTGCGGTTGACATGGATTCTCAGCCTTCTTGTCGTGGCGCCAAGATGAAGATGAACGCCGCCCTCTTTGCCGCCGCAAAGTAACAAAACCCGGTTACCCATAATGTGAAATGACTTGCACTTCTTTTCCGGAGAACCCTTCCCTGTATATGAGCTAACTCATTTAACTAGAACCATTTACGGAGAATTCCCGTAATGGTGTCCAAGCTGCTTTTGTCACTGTGCCTGCGGCCTAGGGGCATAGAACAGGAGCACCCGTTGCTGAACCTACAACCAGAACACGCGATGTTGGCTCCACAGAAGCCTAAGCACACGTTGCTCCCGGTCCTGGTGGTTCTGTTCCTGGTTTCCTACGGCCTCATGGCCATGCTCGTGGTAGAGCAGGGCCGAACCATTACGGTACAGCGGAATCTGATTCACGAACTGTTTCGCGATACTGCCACGCTGAATGCGCTGCGCAGTCACGAGATGCATCACCCGGTCACACCCCGTTCTCAGGCTCATGCCCCGTTATCCCAGACGCCCTCGACCCCGTTCGCCCAGGTTGACCCGACCCAGAAACACCCCGGTACAGTCCCCCCCCAACAGGAAGCTGGCAGCAAGCGCAACTCGCAGAAGTTCCAGAGACAGGCCCCGCTAAGGCCGCCCAAGATGACGTCGGATGAGGCGGATGTGCGCCGGGCCACGAATCTGATCTAGTCCGGAGACACCCAGAGACGAGCCCATGAAGGTCCTCGCACTGCTGTTTCTAACTTTCACCCTTCCCGGCGCTCCCAAGGCGCCGCTGCCTCAGCCGGTGGAGACCCGGCCCGTGCAGGAGGCCCGCAAAGGCGGGGTGTGGTACTTCGCCGATACCGGACATGCCGTGTACTGCTACGGCCCGGTGATGTACATCACTGACCCGCAGGGCGCGCCGCTGCATGTAGCCACCTTCTGCCAGGGAGAAAAACTGATCGTGCCGCTGAAAGAGTAGCGTGGCCGAGTTATCTTAAACACACTCTTGCAGCGCGGAATCTTCTGCTTCGTAGTCAAACTGGTGAAAGCTCTGCTCTTCGGGAGGATTGGCCTGCTCCCATAGAATTGTGCGGCGCAGCGCTTCCCCGGCCTCAACGACCTCCTTGTATCCAAGCTCGCTGCGAATGCGCTGGCTGCTTGCCACCACGTGCTGGGCGGTGTTGCCCGGTATCATCAAATGCTTTGGTGTCTTTTCTCGGGGCAAGGTGACAAACCGGCCGCCCCAGCCGGCGTGAGCGGCGATTTTTTTCTGCCATTCAAGCTCGGTGAGGGTTGGTTCGTCGCAAACCTGGTAGGTGCGTCCGGCGGCCTGCCTGGAAGTCGCGGCCAGGGCAATCGCATGCGCCACGTTCTCCACGTAACCGCGCGGACCGCGCCAGGCGGCGTAATTCTCGGCCATAATGATGGCCGGGCGTCCGTCAGCGATTCGCTTCAAAATCCCGTACATGCGGTGCAGCCGATCCCCCGGGCCGTACACCATCGGCAATCGAATTACTGTATTGCCGGCCACTCCCATCATCGCCCGTTCCACCTCGACCTTGTCGTAAGCTTCATTCAGCCAGGTGAAAATCGGCTTCATCTTCTCGACTACTTCCGGCGGATAGGTTCGTCCACTCCTGCGGAGCGCAGAGTCCTCTGTGATCGGCAGCGGCTCCAGATCGCCCGGCTCGGTGCCATGCATGACTCCCCAGGCGCGGTACACGTCCATGCTGCTCACCGCCACCAGCCGCGCCTGCAACTTCGCGGCGAAGGCGGCCGAGGCCTCTGCCTGCGGTCCGGAACTCAAAACCATATCCACGATCACTTGCGGAGCGAACTGGCGAATTTCGGTTTCGTAATCGGCCAGCCGGTTGCGATCGCCGTGGATTTGGGGGGCCGGGAGAACCGGCGAATGCTCCGCGCTGCGGTGGAAGATGGCAACCTCGTGCCCGGCTTCCGTCAACTGGCGCGTCAGCGGCCTTCCAATAAACCCATTGCCGCCTATCAGGAGGACGCGCATTGCAAAACCCTAAATTGTGGGAGGCGGGTTGTAAAACGCTAAGATTGCAACAGACGCGTTTCACCCGGCCGGTTAGCCCCTTCGCAGAGTTCAAGCGCGGCCAGAAATCTCGCGGCGTTATTGGCGGTTTCCCCGCCCAGAAACAAAATCATTCCCGGCGATGATATAGCGCAGCGGCAATTCCACTGCCTTGTTGATCCCGATCCGCGGAGTGACCTGCACCCTGCGCACTCGAAAGCCGTCGTCGGCGAGCCAGAGATCGGAACTAGCGGCGGTCAGATCTTTTCCGTTGTCGCGCTCGCGGGTGATGCCAAATGCCTCGGCCAGCCTTCCTGGGCCGCTGGTCAGGCTGCGCAAGTCGCGAGAGCCCTTGATAGAAATTCCCCGGCGCTGCGCCATCTCCTCAAGGCCCTGGAGCGGCTCGAGGGCGCGGAACAGAATCCCGCCGGCGACGCCATCGGGCAGACAAGAAACGTTCAGGCAGTAATGATTGCCATAGATGAAATACACGTAGGCGTGGCCGGGCGGCCCGAACAGCACCGCATTGCGGGCGGTGGGTCCGGCGGCAGAATGGGCGGCAGCATCGTCGGCGCCGAGATAGGCTTCCACTTCCACGATGCGGCCGGCGAGCAGCGTCTTTCCCTCGCGGCGCATCAGCACTTTGCCAAGCAGCGCGCGAGAAACCCTTCGCGGGCCCACGTCGAAGAAAATGCGCGGCAGCGGCTGGCGAACTGCTCCGGGCGGCTTCATGGTTCCGGATCACCACTTGCCATCCGGCGCCGGCCTGATCTCGACCCCCTGCCCGATGAGAGCCCCATGTAGCGCCGCGGCGTGCTTCCCAGTTCCCGGCGGAACATAGAGATGAATGCACTGGCGCTGCTGTAGCCGGAATCCATCGCGGCCGCGGACACCTTCTCGCCGCGCGCCAGCAACTGCAGGCCGTGGAGCAGCCGCAACTGCTGGCGCCAGCGGGCAAAAGTCATTTGGGTTTCGTCAAGGAAAAGCCGCTGAATCGTCCGCTTGCTGGCGCCGCACTCCCGGCAAAGGTGCTCGAGCGGCGTTTCATCGGCGGGATCCCGCAACAACACCCCCGCCACGCGCATCGCCCGGCGGTCTGCCGGTTGTGGCAGATGCAGGGGCGCGCGGCTGGCCTGTTTCAATTGCTCGACCAGGAGCTCTGCCATTCGCCTCTCTGAGCTGACTTTCTTGTTCAGCCTTTTGCATCTGCACACGTGCAGGATGAGCTCTCGCAGCAGCCCCGATACGTTCATCACAAAACACTTGCGCGGAAGAGCACGGCAGAGCGCGGGCAGAAGATACAGCGTCCGCATGGAAACCGGCCCTGACATCGCCACCCGGTGCGGCGTCTCCGCCGGGATCCATACGGCCCGCAAAGGAGGCACGATCCAGAAGCTCTCCCGGGTCCGCAGCGTCATTACGCCACTCGAGGCAAAGAGCAACTGGTCCTCGGGATGCAGATGCTCGGGGATCACGTGGCCATCCTGGAACTCGGCGGTGACGCTGGTGATCTCGCCCACCAGCCGGCCATTCCTGGCATACAGTACGCTATGACACCTGTGCGACATTTTTTGTCACTTTAGCGAGAACCGGTGCGCAGCACAAGTGTTATTCATGCAAACACAACGGCGGGAGGTGCGCCATGCTGGATTCGGGAAAGTTGATTGGCTTTGTGCCCACCACGGACTATGAGAAGGCGCGCGCTTTTTATGAAGGTAAGCTCGGTCTCGAATTCGTGAGTCTCGATCAGTTTGCACTGGTGATGCGCACAGGCGGGCATATGGTCAGAGTCGCCAAAATAGCTGCTTTCAAGCCTCTCCAGGGGACCATTCTGGGTTGGGAAGTGCAAAATGTCGAGGCCGTGGCCAAATGGCTGAGCGAACGAGGGGTCGTTCTGGAAAAGTATCCCTTCGCCCAGGATCAGGGGTTGGGAATCTGGACTGCGCCTTCGGGCGACAAAGTCGCGTGGTTCAAGGACCCCGACGGAAATGTCCTTTCCATCAGCCAGCATGTTTCGTGAACCCGGCGGCTCTCGTGCGGTAAGCGGTTTGTCATTCCGAGAGCGGCGAGGAATCTGCTGTGCACTACCAGAAGTGGATTCCAGCGGACGAAAGTCCCTTGGAATGACAAGCACACCGGCAACTCGAGCGCGGGGCGCGCTAGGCCGCGCCCTTCATTGCGCCCTTCAAATAATCCAGCACCTCCTCCGCGTGGCCCTGCGGCTTCACTTTGTGGAAGATGTGCTTGATCTTTCCATCCGGCCCGATGATGAAGGTGGTGCGCGCCACTCCCATCACCTTCTTGCCGTACATGTTCTTTTCCTGAATTACGCCGAAGAGGTTGCACACTTCCTTGTCGGCGTCGGCCAGTAGCGTAAACGGCAGATCGTATTTCTCTTCGAATTTCTTCTGCGCCTTTGGCGTGTCGGGCGAAATACCCAGAATCACCGCGCCGGTCTTTTCAATCTTCTTGTAGGTGTCGCGAAACTCGCAGGCCTCAACCGTGCAGCCGGGGGTATCGGCCCGCGGATAGAAGTAAAGCACCACGTATTTCCCGCGGTAATTCTTCAATGAAATCTTTTCTCCATTCTGGTCGGGCAAAGTAAAGTCCGGGGCTTTATCATTAATGTCCATGGCAGTCTCTTCTCCCAGCCGGGCATTGTTCGGTTCAGAAACGGGCTCGGCGGCTGGTCCAAGGTTATATCGCAAGGCGCGGCGGGCCGTCATCTTCGCGGCCCTGGCCTGGCTGGCGGCTCCGGCCTTATTCGCTCAAACGCCGCGCGCCCCTAAGCCGGATAAGGGTCCGCGGGCTCTCGGCCTGCTGGAGATGGCGCCCAACGGCAAGGCCCATCTCGTCCCTGTCGTCATCATGTACGACGGCGAGTTCTACGATGCCGGCGTTTATAAAGCTTCGCCCGTGCCCATGGCGCTGGAGCCGGGCACGGTGTACGAGGCCGAGCGCACAGGCGCTTCCCTGGGATTGTTCACCATCACCGGAGACCTGCAGAGCCACAACAACACCTGGATGGCGGAGGGCACCTTCCAGCCCGCCGGCTCCAAGCCGCGATCGAAGGGCCAGGTAGCGGAATCGGCGCCGCGCGACATCGAAGAAAAAGACTCAGGGCCGCCGAAGCTGCGCCGGCCAGAGTCAGAAAAGCCGAAGCCGCCCGGGCCTGCAAATGCGCAGGCCTCGGGTTCGACCTCCACCTCGGGTTCGACCTCCACCTCGGCCTCGCCTCCGCCGGCAGCAACTTCGGCTTCGACGACGGCTTCTGCCCCGCCGGCACAGTCTGCCTCTACGCCTCCACCTCCGCAGCAACCATCCACCACTAAGGCCGGCACTACTCCGCCCTCAGCCGATCAGCAGGACGTTTACCGCCCGGTCCTGGAGCGCGGCAAAGTGCAGTGGACGACTCCGCCGAAAACACCGCCGGTGAAAGGCTCGGCCAGCCCCCATGCTCCGGCGGCCGCAGCAACGAATTCCTCCGGCGTGCAGGTGATTCCCGCCATCTCCGATGCGGGCGGCCCGGAGCCGCATCCCTATACCTATCCCATGAAGCCGGAGGAGGAGCAGCAACTCCGCAAGAAAATTCTGGCGATGGCGGCGGCCGACGTTCTCGCCCGGGTGCAACAACTATGGTCAGAAACGGTGGGCCCCGCCGAGCCCAGGCACGCGACTCAGCGTGGCAAAGCAAAACCGCCCCAGCCTGTTTTCGACAACATACAACTTCACGTACTCGATCTTTCGCTGAGCAACGAACCGGTCGCGGTTTTAACCGCCACGGCGCGTATGCCGCAGACGGCCAGGGCCCCCGCGGGATTCCAGTATTACGTGGCCGAAGTGGCGCACGCCGATATTTACGGCGACCTGCACAAAGCTTTTTCGCAGGTGACCGACGATCATCATCTCGATCTGCTGGCCCGCTATGAATTTATTGACGCGGTGGACGCCGACGGCGACGGACGAGGCGAACTTCTTTTCCGCACGATCTCTGAGGCGGGCAAAGCGTACACCATTTTTCGCCTGATCGGCGATCAAGTGTGGCCCTTGTTCCAGGGCACGCCAGGGTCGTAGATTTGAACCGCGAAAACGCTGCCCGTGCCGGCTTCACACGTCGAAAATTCCTGCAGTTTAGTTTGGGGGCGGCCTCTGCTAAGGCGATGGGCTTCGAACTGCCGATGAATCTGCCGGCTCGGCCGCCGACTGCTTCCGCAGCGTTTCCCAAAGGATTTTTCTGGGGAGCGGCCACCGCCGCCTATCAGATTGAAGGCGCATGGAACGAAGATGGAAAGGGCGAATCCATCTGGGACCGCTTCGCGCATACGCCGGGAAAGATCAAGAATGGCGATACCGGCGACGTGGCCTGCGACTCTTACCATCGCTGGCGCGACGATCTCGCCCTGATGCGCGAGCTGAATCTCAACAGCTATCGCTTTTCCCTCTCCTGGCCGCGCATTCAGCCGGCCGGCGTGGGTTCGGCGAATCCCAAAGGGATGGATTTCTACAGCCGCCTGGTGGATGCGCTGCTCGAAGCGAAGATTCGCCCGCTGGCCACTCTCTATCACTGGGACCTTCCGCAGAAGCTGGAAGAGGCCGGCGGCTGGCCGAATCGCGATACCGCTTGGCGCTTTGCCGATTATGCGGCGCTGGTGGCGCGGGCCCTGGGCGACCGCGTGGCCGATTGGATTCTGCTCAACGAAGCCATCAGCTTCACCACCGAGGGCTACTTGCAGGGAATCAAGGCGCCGGGAAGAAAAAGTATCCACGATGCATTGCGCGCCACACATACCGCTAATCTGGCGCAGGGGCTGGGCTTTCGCGCCGTGAAGGCGGCGCAGCCGAAGTCTCGGGTAGGCTCGGCGTTCAATCTGTCGCCGTGCCAGCCGGCCTCGAACTCGGAAGAAGATAAAATCGCTGCCCAGCGCGCCCATGGTTTTCGCAACCTTTGGTTTCTCGAGCCCGCGCTTAAAGGAAGATATCCTGATGCGCTCGCTCCAGTGGCGATGTACCTCATGGGCATCCAATCGGGCGACATGGAGCAGGTTCTCGCCCCGCTCGATTTCCTCGGCATCAACCTTTACGACCGGACGATTGTTTCCGCGCCCAGCGCCGGCGAGCGCCTGTTCACTCCTCAATATTGGCTTCTGCCGGCAAAAATGGAGCGAGGAACTCAAGGCCCGAAAACCGGCTTCGGCTGGGAGGTCTGGCCCAAAGCAATGTACGACATGGTGATGCGCATTACCCGCGACTACCGCCGGCCGGTGATTGAGATCACAGAAAATGGCTGTTCTTATAATGACCTGCCGGATTCGCAAGGCGTAGTGAATGATGCGCAGCGGATTGCATATCTGCGGGGATACTTGAGTGAACTGGCGCGCGCCATTCACGATGGCGCTGACGTGCGCGGTTACCACGCCTGGACCCTGATGGACAACTTTGAATGGGATGCGGGTTACAGCCAGCGCTTCGGCCTGGCCTACGTGGACTTCAAAACGCAGAAGCGCTTGATGAAGGAATCTGGAAGGTGGTATGCGCGCGTGGCAGCGGCCAACGGTTGGACCTCCGCCCCCTCCTGAACCCGAGCTTCTCAGTCGGCGGGCATGGGCGAGGGGCGGACAATGATTGCGGGGGCTTTGCGCTCGGCCTTCTCGCGAAACCAGCTGCGCACTTGCGGCAAAGCCTGGCGCATAGCCAGTTCGCCTACGCGGATCAGCTCGCCGGCGCGCTTGAAGTCGTCGTAGTCGAAGCCGGCGACATCGGGCTCAATCACCAGGTCGGCGGCGCCTCGCCAGACCGGGCCCAGCATATCCTGCGCAATGGCGAAAGACTGGCCGATCACGTCGAAGAGATGCCGCGGGGCGGTGGTCTTAGACCACTGGCCGCGCAGGTGCACGGCAAGCACGCGCTCGGCCCCCAACTTACGCAGCGGAGACGAGGGCACGGGATGGGAGAGCATGCCATCCACCAGCCAGCGGCCGCCGATCTGCACCGGCAGGAACATGCCGGGATAGGCGCAGCTGGCGCGCACCGGATCAATGATGGGACCGGAGTGAAACACCGCGCCGGCGCCGGTGTTGAAGTCGGTGGCGGTCACGGCCAGGGGAATGCGCAGCTCTTCGAAGGTCCGCACCTTCAGCGTGCGGGTGAGAAAAGCGATCATGCGGTCATTGGAGGCGAAGCCGTAGCGCGAGAGGGTCCAGCGGGCAAACGTAGTAAAGCGGACTTTGTGGCAGAGTGCTTCGAGCTCGGCAAGAGTCAGGCCGCTGCAATAAGCGGCGCCGATGAGAGCGCCGACGCTGGTCCCCGCGACCATACGCACGGGAATGCCTTCTTCCTCGAGCACCTTGAGGACGCCCACGTGGGCGATGCCGCGGGCGAAGCCGCCGCCCAGCGCGAGGCCGATAGCAGGCAGGGGTTGGGAAACGGCTGGGGTTGATTTGCGGGAGAGCTCGCGGCCGAAAGCTTGCACTGACCGGATAACCTTGCCCAGACTGGTCATCGGACCCCACATTCCCGGCGAGCCCGGGGCGCTTGCCGGAGAGGCTTGCCGGGAGCGGCAAACCCCACATCTCTTGTCAGTAAGATGCCACGAAAGGCTGGCGAGCTATAGGCCACCTTTGTGCCATGGGAGAATTTACAGGGCCTCCCGGCGGAAATTACAGGGAGTGCCTTCCGCCAGGCTGCAAAATTGTGCAGCCCGGGAAAGCCGCTTGCAGTTGCGCGCAGCTTCATCTGTAGCCTATGCTTAACCAAATCAAGATGTGGGTTTCAGCCGGAGTGCCATGCAACGCCTGACCGCCAGATTGTTGCTGCTTGTACTGCTGGCGAGCCCATTTGCTCCGGCAGTTCTGGCGGCGACCCAGCCCGACTCTGCCTGCTGCTGCGCTAGGAAATGCTGCCGGCGCGCGCACCACCATAAGGCGACGGCTCCGGACGCCCCGGCGGTCGAATCACCCACCTGCTGTCATGGCGGCTGCCACTGCTCGCTGGTGGTTCCGAGCTGGGCCGAGCCGGCGCTGTCCGTGCCGGTTAGCTCTGGTCTTTCCACCACTGCGCTTCCGGCTGAGCCCCCGCTCGCGGGCGGTTCTCGCGGCCTGCAGCGTTCGCTTTCCGCCCGTGCTCCACCCTGTTTCTCCATGGCCTGAATCGTTCCCGGAAATAACCCTGTGCCCGCAGCGATGCGCCGTGTGGTGGCGCGCCCGCGGACCAATCAGCTTTGCGATTTGCGCCGGGCTTTGCACTTAGAGGTCCGGTTGCAGGCCGCAGCTTTCAGGTATGGAGAGAACTTATGCGCTTCTTACGTACAGTGCCGTTGGGCACTCTGCTTCTACTCGCGGTGACGGCTTATGCCACGATCTTCGGCTCGGTGCGCGGGGTAGTGCACGATCCCGAGCACCGTCCGCTTGCGGGCGCGATGGTGATGATTAAATCGCGCAACTCGGATTGGGCGAAAACCGCTTACTCCAACGCCAACGGAGAATTTGAGATCAATCCCGTGCCGCTGGGCGATTACACCATCGTGGTCGTGAGCAAGGGCTTCGCGCAGCAGTCGCAGAAGGTCACAGTGGAGTCAGACACGCAGCCAGTGGCCCACTTTCAGCTTGGACTGGCCGGCGCGCATGAGACCGTGAACGTTTCAGCCGCGCCGGTGCTGGCGCCGACGGATTCAGCCACGCCCACCACCACCCTGAGCCGCGAACAGATTCAGCTGACGCCCGGCGCCGACCGCACGAATTCTCTGGCTATGATCACCGACTACGTGCCCGGCGCCTACATTACGCACGACCAGCTGCATATTCGCGGCGGCCACCAGGTGAGCTGGCTGATTGATGGCGTGCCCGTGCCCAACACCAATATCGCCTCGAACATAGGGCCGCAGTTCGATCCCAAAGACGTGGATTACATGGAAGTGCAGCGCGGCAGCTACGATGCCGCATTCGGCGACCGGACCTACGGCGTGTTCAACGTGGTGCCGCGCACCGGCTTCGAGCGTAATAATGAAGCCGAGCTGGTCAGCAGCTTCGGCAACTTTTATCAGACCAACGACGATCTCAGCTTCGGCAGCCACACCGAGCGCTTTGCCTACTACGCCAGCGTCAATGGCAACCGCAGCAATCTGGGCCTGCAGCCGCCCACGCCGCAGGTGATTCATGACGCCGAAAATGGTTACGGCGGCTTCGGATCACTGATCTTCAACCTGGACCCTGCAAATCAGCTTCGGCTGGTCACTTCGCTGCGCCGGGACTACTACCAGATTCCCTACGATCCCGACCCCAACAGCTTTTCCAACTCGCAATACGACAGCAGCGGACTGCGCGATGGCCAGCATGAGGGCGACGCCATTTTGAATTTTTCCTGGGTGCATACCTTCAACTCAAACGTGCTGCTCACGGTTTCGCCTTTCTACCATTACAACAGCGCCTACTATGACGGCGACCCGAGCGACTTCCCCATTGCCACAACCGA
The DNA here is from genome assembly GCA_035517775.1 of Terriglobales bacterium. Classification (GTDB taxonomy): domain Bacteria; phylum Acidobacteriota; class Terriglobia; order Terriglobales; family Acidobacteriaceae; genus DATIYF01. The sequence continues at coordinate 48,863 of DATIYF010000093.1, read as the reverse complement.
CGACCGAGCGTCGAACTATTACGGAGGCCAGACCACGCTGAGCGCGAACCTTCCGCGCAATAACGTGCAGGCAGGCTTTTATGGCTTCGGCCAGCACGACAACCAGCTTTTCGGAGCGATTTTCAACGACGGCAGCGCCGCGAATTTTCGTAGCCGCGAGCTGGCCTCGGGCGCGGTCGAGGCGTTCTTCGTGGATGACAAAATCACCGTCGCCCCCTGGCTCACGCTCATCGCGGGCATGCGGCCCACGCACTTTTCCGGCAGCTTCACCGAAAACGCGGTCAGCCCGCGCTTTGGAGCGGCCCTTACCGTCCCGCATTTGCGCTGGGTGCTCCGCGCCTTCTATGGGCACTTTTACCAGGCGCCGCCCCTGATTACCGCCTCCGGCCCCCTGCTGCAGTTCGTTCAGGCGAACGATTTGGGCTTCATTCCTCTGCGCGGCGAACGCGACGAAGAACACCAGTTCGGCGTGACCATCCCCTTCCGCGGATGGGTGCTCGATGCCGATAACTTCAAGACCATCGCCATAAATTTCTTCGACCACAATAACGTTGGCGACTCTGACATTTTCTTTCCGCTGACCATTGGCGAGGCCGTGATTCGCGGCTGGGAGATGACTTTGCGCTCGCCCCGCATTGCCCGCCGGGCGAGCATTCACCTGGCGTATTCGAATCAGATTGCCGAAGGCGAGGGCGCCATTACCGGGGGCCTTACCGATTTCTCGCTGCCCGAGGGCCTTTCGCCGCTCGACCACGACCAACGCAACACTTTGAACGTGGGGGGCGACCTGCTGCTGCCGGCGCGCAGTTACATTTCGACCAATGTCTATTACGGCTCAGGATTCAGCAACGGCAGCCCGGGCGAGCCTTATCCTGGCGATTATTTGCCGGCGCATACGACGGTCGACCTCTCGCTGGGCAAAGATTTCGGCGAGAGCTACTCGCTCAGCGTGAACGCGCTGAATGTCGCCAACCGCCGCGTGGAGCTGGATAACAGCGTTACCTTCGGCGGCTTTCACTGGAATGATCCGAGGCAGGTTTACGTCGAGTTCCGCTATCGCTTTCACTATTAGCGGTTCGCGGGTGCAAGCGTGGCCGGGATGAAAAGGCCAGCAAACTAAATGTATATGCAGGTGCTATCTTGAAAATGGAGATCCTATGAGATTCGGTGGGCACGCAGTTCGGCGTTTGTTGTTGCCCCTTCTTTGCCTGGCCTTCATCGCAGTTGGCTGCAACCAGAGCTCTAGCGCCAAGCGCTATCACCTGACCGGAAAAATCATCTCGATTGATAAGCCCGGCGGACTGATCAACGTGGATGCCGCCGCCATTCCCGGCTTTATGGATGCCATGGTGATGCCCTACAGGGTCGAGCCGCAGAGCGAGCTCGATCACTTGAAGGTGGATGATGTGATTTCGGCCGACGTGGTGGTAGAGCCTGAAAAGTACTGGCTGGAAAACATTAAAGTCACGCAGCAGGCGACCGGGCCTTCACCCAAGCCGGCAGCGGCTATGCACATTCCCGTGCCGGGAGAAGCCGTGCCCGATTTCACTTTTGTCAACCAGAACGGCAGGCGCGTTTCGCTCGAGCAATATCGCGGGAAGGCATTGCTGCTGACGTTTATCTACACCCGCTGCCCCTTCGCTGAATATTGCCCGCGCATTACCAGCGAGTTTGCCGAAATCAACCAGCAACTGAAGTCCGATCCCGCGTTGTTTGGCAAGACCCAGCTGCTCAGCATCAGTTTTGATACGGTGCACGACACACCCAAAGTGCTGCGCGCCTACGGCTTTTCCTACGCCCACACCAGGGAGCCTTCGCTGTTCCGCCATTGGGAGTTTGCCGTGCCCAAAGAGAAAGACCTGCCCCAGATTGCGCATTACTTCGGCCTGACCTACGTGCGCGACGGCAACACCATCACGCATTCTCTGAGCACGGCCGTGATCGGTCCCGACGGGCACATCTTCAAGTGGTACCACCACAACGACTGGCAGCCCTCAGAGCTGATCAAAGACGCCGCGGACGCGCTGCAGGCGACCGTGCAGAAGTCCTAGGCCAGGCCTATGCGCTCCGCTCCAATGGCAGAGTAAAACTGAACACCGAGCCCCGGCCCAGCTGGCTGGCCACGGAGATCGCTCCGCCGTGCGCCTCGACAATGGCGCGTGCAATTGCCAGGCCCATGCCGGTGCCTTGCACCCGCAGGCGCTGGTCGCGGCCGCGATAGAACTTGTCGAAAATCAGCGACTGCTCGAAATCGTCAATTCCGGGACCGCGGTCGGCGACACTGATCACCAGCTCGGCGGCATCCACTTCCGCCGTAACCGTGATGGGAGATTCGGGAGGAGAATACTTCGCCGCATTTTCCAGCAAGTGCTTCAGCACCTCGGCGATCCTGGCTGAGTCCATCTTCACCAGCGGAAGGGATGCAGGGACCCTGGTCTCCAGGGGATGGCGTCCGAGCACGGCTTTGGATGCCTCGACCGCCGCATCAACCACGCTGTGGATGGAGACCGGCTCGCGATGTAACTCGACCGCGTGAGCGTCGAGCTGGGCCATTTCCGAGGCTTCGCCCACCAGCCGGTCAAGCCGGTCGGCCTCTTCATTGATGACGGTGAGCAGTTCGTGGCGCTGGGCTTCGTCGAGCTGATATCCGGAAAGCAGGCTGGTGACCGAGGCCTTGATGCCGGTCAGCGGCGTGCGCAGCTCATGGGTCACGGAATCGAGCAAGGCAGCGCGCAGGTTCTCGCTCTGGCGGGCGGCCTCGGTTTTGCTGAGCTTTTCCACCGCCCCGGCGCGTTCAATGGCAATTGCCACCAGGCCGCCAAGGGCTTCGAGGGTTTCGCGGGAGAGCGCGGCTCCGGCTACGCCGATGGCGCCCTCCACGCGCACCCCCAGGCGCAGCGGGGTGAGCGACAAGCCGCGTTGGGCATCAATCGCCGGCTCGCCGCGAGTGCTGGTGGCTTTCAAATCTTCGCTGCTTGGTTCCTCGGAGCGGGGATCGGAGCGGTAGGTTTCCTGCGAGCTCAGCAGGTACATCGCCGAGGATGTTCCGCCAAAAGTCTCCGTGACGTAGAGAGGCAGGGCATTGAGCAGCTCGGCCACGTTGTCGTTGGCCAGCAGGCGCTGGCTGAAGGCGTAGAGCCGCTCTACGTCGCGGCGGCGATGGTTGGCGTTGGCCGTCTCCTTACGGGCGCGCGAGGCCATCTGGCTGGCTATGACCGCGGTCAGCAGAAAGGTAAACAGCGCCACCCAGTTCTGCGGATCGGCAATGGTCAAGGTGCCGAAAGGAGGCAGAAAAAAATAGTTGAAGGCCAGCGTGGCAAGCACCGCCAGCACGATGGAATAGCGCAACTCCCAGAAGGCGGAGATCACCAGCACCGCCAGAAGAAAGGTGAGCGCCACCGTCGTGGGGTTCACATGATTGATGTGGACCACGTGGCGGTAGAAGGCCACCACCCCGATGACCAGGGCGATGACCGCCAGGTAACGCGCCAGCGTTTGCATCCAGGGCGTTTTCACGCGCACGATTGTAGCCGGATTCGACTTTTACCGCGCACTCAAGTAAGAATGTCGCCCATGAGCAAGACTCCGGAGCAATGGCTGGACGAAGTGGCGCCGGGCAAGCGCGAGGCCATCTTCAAGCTGTTTCTGGGCTACGCACCCGGAGTGGGCAAGACTTACCAGATGCTGAGCGAGGGTATTCGGCGCCGCAGCCGCGGCGAAGACGTGGTGATCGGGGTGATCGAAACCCACGGGCGCAAGCCGACCGCCGAGCTGGCCTCACGCCTGGAGGCGGTCCCGCGCAAAACACTGGAATACAAGGGCGCCGTCTTTGAAGAGATGGATGTGGAGGCAATCCTGGAGCGCAGACCGCAGGTGGTGTTGGTAGATGAACTGGCCCACACCAACGTGGAAGGCAGCAAACACCGCAAGCGCTACGAAGACGTGTTCGAACTGCTGGATGCGGGTATAGACGTGGTTTCCACCATGAACGTGCAGCACATCGAAAGCCTGGCGCCGAGCGTGCGTCAACTTACGGGCGTTCAGGTGCGGGAGACGGTGCCCGATTGGGTTGTGCAGCGGGCGGGTGAGATCGTGATGGCTGACCTGACTCCGCAGGCCTTGCAGACGCGCATGAAGCGCGGGGATATTTATCCGGTGGAACGCGCGGAGCGGGCGCTGGCCAACTTTTTCCGCACCCCGAATCTGATTGCGCTGCGGGAATTGGCATTGCGCCAGGTGGCGCAGGCGGTGGACCACAGCCTGGAGAACCTGAAGACCGAAGACGGCCGTCCGCTGCTGGTGCGGGAAAAGATTGCGGTCTGCATCAGCTCCAATCCCGTGGCCCAGTACCTGATCGCCCGCGGGGCGCGCATGGCGCAGGCCATTGATGGCGAGCTGTACGTTGTCTATGTCGAGGTTGCGGCGGATGAAAGCGAGGAAAACCGTAAGACTCTGGCCGATAACCTCCGCTTTGCCGAAAGCGTGGGCGCCAAAATCGTGCGGCTGGAGAGCGGCGACGTGGCCGAGCGCGTGGCCGAATTCGTGCGTGCTCAGCACGTGACGCATGTGGTCTTCGGGCGCTCGGCGACCAAGGGCTGGCGGCGTTACCTTTACTGGTCGGCAATTCATCGCTTTCTGCGCGATGCGCCATCGGTGGACGTGCACATCGTCACTCAGGAGATGCGTTAAGGGTCATGAGCAACCCGCCCAGAATTCTGGTGGTGGACGATGAGCCGCAAATCACCCGCGTGCTGCGCACCACGCTCTCCGCCCAGAGCTACGACGTGCGCGTAGCCAACGATGGCGAGATGGCGCTCGAGATCATGAAAGACTGGAGCCCAAACCTGGTGATTACCGACCTGGCTATGCCCAACCTGGATGGTGTTGGTCTATGCCGCAGGGTGCGGCAGTTCTCCAGCGTTCCCATCATCGTGCTGAGCGTGCGCGAGCAGGACCGGGTGAAGGTGGAAGCGCTCGACGCCGGGGCCGACGATTACGTGACCAAGCCCTTCAGCATGAATGAACTGCTGGCGCGAATCCGGGCGCAGTTGCGGCATGCCGCACCCAACCCCGAAGAAAAAGTGATTGCCGCGGGCGATTTCCGCATTGATCTCGATGCCCGCACGGTGAATGTGGCGGGGAACGAAGTCCGCCTCACCCCCAAGGAGTTCGACCTGCTGGTGCACCTGGCGCGCCACCCGGGCAAAGTGGTCACACATCGCGCCTTGCTGGCGGCGGTCTGGGGAGCAAACAGCACGGAGCAGCCGGAGTATCTGCGAGTCTTCATGGGTCAGCTGCGGAAGAAAATTGAGCGCGATCCCTCAGCCCCGCGTTACCTGCTCACCGAACCCTGGGTGGGCTACCGCTTCGAGCCGGGGGATTGAGCGGCCGGCGCACCCGGGTGCATCCGCCAGCGCTGCGAAAAGCCTTCCGGCTCATCCTCAGCCTTGCCCTCGCTCTTCCCCTCGAGGCCTCTTTTAGGGTCATCTGTTGGGTGGCCAAAACGCCAGCGAATCAAGGCCACTCCGGCGAACAGCATCACCGCCACGGCCACCAGCCATTGAGCTTCGATTGTCCACATCGAGAGCCTCCCGCCGCCAACCGCCAAATTAGATTTCCCGGCAGATAAATTCCGCATAAAGCTTGCGCAAACACTTCGTAAAGAAACCGGCGTTGCCGGGCTTACAGATTCTTTATGAACTCCTTAGCCCATTCTTAGACGGCAATTGCTCTAATCAGGATGGCAGGCTGGCTATGAATACCATGATGGGAGTAAATTCGCTGGCAAGCGGCACAGGACTTGCATTCGTGGGTCTGCTCGCGGCCGCGGTAGCATTTCTGCTCTGGTTTTTCGTTGCCGTGGCCCGAGAGCAGAGTCATCAACGCGCGCGCTATCAGCTCTATCTGACGTTCGCAAACCCGGCTGTGGAAACGGCCAGGGCGCAGCGGTGGAAGCGGGCGGGAAAGGTCCCGCTTGAGGGGCCACGCGCTCCCATCCGGCTGTTGAATGCGGGAATGTTGAGCGCGGGCATGCTCGGGTCGCTGGCCCCGAGCGCCGAGCTCGGCAACGGCGGCGGAGAGAAGCTTCGCCGGAAACCCGCGGAAACGGGTGGGCGAATCAGTTTGTCTCAGCCGGGACAGCCCTGAAAGGGAGAGCCTTCATGCAGGATCTGCTGTGGATTGTCGTTACCGTCGCATTCTTCATTCTGTCCATTGTGTACGTGCGCTTTTGCGAGCGCATGAAGTGAGGGCGAGATGAGTCTGGAATCCCTGATCATGCTTACCATCAGCGTGCTAACCGGCGCGTATCTGCTGTATGCGCTGCTGCGTCCGGAGAAGTTCTGATATGACCGCAAATGGCTGGTTCCAAATCTTTCTGTTTCTTCTGCTGGTATTTCTGGTCACCAAGCCCGTGGGCATTTTCATGACGCGGGTCTTCAACCGGGAAAAGACCTTCCTCGATCCGCTATTGCGCCCGCTGGAGAAGCTTTTGTACCGGGTGACGGGCGTGGATGAAAACCACGAGATGCCCTGGACCGAGTATGCCATCTCCATGCTGCTGTTCAGTCTGGTCTCGATGATCGTGCTGTACGCGATGGAGCGGCTGCAGGGGCATCTGCCATTCAATCCGCAGAAGCTTGGGGCGGTCAGCCCCTCGGCGCTGGCATTCAACACCGCCGCTTCATTCACCACCAACACCAACTGGCAGAACTACTCCGGCGAGACCACGATGAGCTACTTCACCCAGATGGCCGGCCTCGCCTATCACAATTTCATGTCGGCAGCGGTGGGCATCGTGCTGGCTATCGCCTTTATCCGGGGCGTTGCCCGCCGGCAGATGCAGACCATCGGCAACTTCTGGGTTGACCTTGTCCGCTGCAATTTGTGGGTTCTGCTGCCCGTGTGCATCATCGGGGCGCTGGTGCTGGTTTCGCAGGGCGTGGTCCAGAATCTGAAGCCCTATGACACAGCCAAGCTGGTCGAGCCCATGAAGGTGCAGACCACGGGTCCCGACGGCAAGACGGTTACTCAGACGGTCACCGATCAAACCATTGCGCAGGGGCCGGTCGCCTCACAGGAGATCATCAAGGAGTTGGGCACCAACGGCGGGGGCTTTTTCAACGCCAACAGCTCGCATCCCTATGAAAACCCGACGCCGCTCTCGAACCTGATTGAGTTGGTCTCGATTTTCGCCATAGGCGGTGGCCTTACTTACACTCTGGGCCGGATGACCGGCTCGCAGCGCCACGGCTGGGCAGTCTGGGCCGCCATGGCGATTCTGTTTCTCGTGGGCGTGAGCGTTGCCTATTGGGCGGAGGCTCGCGGCAATCCCCTGCTCGCCGGCACCGACCAGAGAGCCACGGCCGTGCAGGCAGGCGGCAACATGGAAGGCAAGGAAGTCCGCTTTGGCATCGCCAACACCGCCCTGTGGGCCACGGTCACTACCGATGCCAGCTGCGGCGCCATCAATGGCTGGCATGATTCGTTCACTCCGCTCGGCGGCTTGGTCCCCCTGGTGAACATCATGCTCAGCGAAGTGATCTTCGGCGGGGTGGGCGCGGGAATGTACGGCATGCTGATTGATATCGTTCTCGCCGTCTTCATCGCCGGGCTGATGGTGGGCCGAACACCCGAGTATCTCGGCAAAAAAATCGAAGCCTACGACGTCAAGATGGCCATGCTGGTCATTCTCATCTTTCCCCTGGTGATTCTCGGCTTCTCAGCAATTTCGGCGGTCGCAAACTTTGGCACTTCCAGCATTTTGAATGCCGGTCCGCATGGGCTGAGCGAGATTCTGTATTCTTTCACCTCGCAAGCCGGCAACAACGGCTCCGCATTTGCCGGACTGACCACCAACACGCTCTGGTACAACACCGCCGGCGCCATCACCATGCTGGCCGGCCGCTTTCTGATGATTATTCCCATGCTGGCCATCGCCGGCAATCTGGCGCAGAAGAAATTTGTGCCGCCCTCGCTCGGCACCTTCCCCGTGACCACGCCATTATTTACGGTGCTTCTGATCGGCGTGATTCTGATCGTGGGTGCGCTCACGTTTTTCCCCGCTTTGAGCCTCGGCCCCATCCTCGAACACTTGTTGATGGCCGCAGGCAAGACCTTCTGAGGACAGGATATGGCAACCACACTGGAAACGAAGAAGATTCCGCAAGTAGTAGCTTCAGTGGGATTCCCTTCAAAAGGCCCGCGGAGGAAGAAGGCGGTCTGGGAGTGGAAGATCGTTCGCGGAGCGCTCTGGGATTCATTCTTAAAGCTCAATCCGCGGACCATGATGGGCAACCCGGTCATGTTCGTAGTCGAGATCGGCAGTGTGATCACGACGGCGTTGCTGTTCAAGGGCGGTGCGGCCTTCAAGTTCAACCTGCAGATCACGCTCTGGCTGTGGTTCACGGTTCTGTTCGCGAACTTCGCCGAAGCTATGGCCGAAGGGCGCGGCAAGGCCCAGGCCGATACACTGCGCAAAGCCCGTTCGGAAACCATGGCTAACCGTCTGCTGGCGAGCGGCCAAACCGAGCAGATAGCCAGCGGCAAGCTGCATGCCGGCGATCTGGTTCTGGTCTCGGCCGGGGAGTTCATTCCTTCCGACGGAGAAATTATTGAGGGCGTGGCTTCCGTGGATGAATCGGCCATCACCGGCGAATCGGCTCCTGTGATTCGCGAGGCCGGCGGCGACCGCTCGGCGGTCACCGGCGGAACCCGCGTGCTCTCGGATCAGATCAAGGTCAGAATCACCTCCGACCCCGGGCAGACCTTTCTCGACCGCATGATCGCGCTGGTTGAGGGCGCCGAGCGGCAGAAGACACCCAACGAGATCGCACTGAACATTCTTCTGGCCGGTCTGACTATCATTTTTCTACTCGCGGTGGTCACCCTGCAGCCTTTTGCCATCTACTCCGGTTCTCCGCAAACGGTGTTTGTCCTGGTCTCGCTGCTGGTTTGCCTGATTCCTACCACCATCGGCGGCCTGCTCTCGGCCATCGGCATCGCCGGCATGGACCGCCTGGTGCAGCACAACGTGCTGGCCATGTCTGGCCGCGCGGTCGAGGCCGCGGGCGACGTCAACACTCTGCTGCTGGATAAAACCGGGACCATCACCCTGGGCAATCGCCAGGCGGCGCGCTTCATTCCGGCGCCCGGCGTCACGGAGAAGGAGATGGCCGACGCCGCCCAGCTTTCTTCGCTGGCCGATGAAACTCCGGAAGGCCGCTCGATCGTGGTTCTGGCCAAGGAAAAATATGGCCTGCGCGGGCGCGAGCTCGGCTCTCACGATGCCCGCTTTGTGCCCTTTACCGCCCAAACCCGCATGTCGGGCGTGGACCTGAACGGGTTCGAGATTCGCAAGGGCGCGGCCGACGCGGTAACGGCTTACCTGTTGCAGCACGGCCGGCAAGTGCCGGATGCGGTCAAATCCACGGTGGAAGAAATTGCCCGCTCGGGGGGCACGCCGCTGGTGGTCGCCGAAAAGAGCCGCGGCGCGCTGGGCGTCATTGAGCTCAAGGACGTAGTGAAGGGCGGCATGCAGGAGCGCTTCGACCATCTCCGCGCTATGGGAATTCGCACCGTCATGATCACCGGCGACAACCCGCTCACCGCGGCCGCCATCGCCCGCGAGGCGGGCGTGGATGACTTCCTCGCCCAGGCCACGCCAAAAGACAAGATGGACCTGATCAAGCGTGAGCAGGCCGAGGGCAAGCTGGTCGCTATGACTGGCGACGGCACGAACGACGCGCCGGCGCTGGCTCAGGCTGATGTCGGCGTGGCCATGAACACCGGCACGCAGGCGGCCAAAGAAGCCGGCAATATGGTGGACCTGGACTCCAATCCCACCAAGCTGATTGAAATCGTCGAGATCGGCAAGCAGTTGCTGATGACCCGCGGCGCTCTGACCACCTTCTCGATCGCCAACGACGTGGCCAAGTATTTTGCCATCATTCCGGCGATGTTCGCAGGCACGTTTCCAGTCCTCAACGCCCTGAACATCATGCGCTTGCGCACGCCGGAATCGGCGATTCTTTCCGCCGTGATTTTCAACGCCCTGATTATCGTCGCCCTGATTCCCCTGGCGCTGCGGGGAGTGAAATACCGCCCCATGGGGGCGGCGGCGCTGCTGCGCAACAATCTCTGGATTTATGGCTTCGGCGGGGTGATCATACCGTTCATCGGAATCAAGCTGATTGACATGCTGATCACCAGAATCGGCCTTGCATAAGGAAGTTTGCCATGAAGAAAAATCTGCTGATTTCGATTTATATGACCGTCGCGACCACGGTTCTGCTCGGCGTCATCTACCCCCTGGTAGTGACCGGCCTGGCCCAACTCATCTTTCCCGCCAAGGCCAACGGCGAACTCATCGTGCAGAACGGGCAGCTGATCGGCTCGCGCCTTATCGGCCAGGGGTTCTCCGGCCCCGGCTACTTCCACTCCCGTCCCTCGGCTGCCGGGAACGGCTACGACGCAGCCAATTCCGGCGGCTCCAATCTCGGCCCCACCAACCAGAAGCTGATTGACCGGGTGAAGGCTGATGTGGCCGCGGACCAGTCCGATGATCCCGGCAAACCGGTCCCCATTGATCTGGTCACGACTTCGGCTTCAGGATTCGACCCTGATATCACCCCCGCCGCGGCCGCGTTCCAGATTCCGCGCATTGCGCAGGCGCGCGGCGCCAGCGAAGGAGCAGTGCGCGCCCTGGCCGCGAAATATACCCGGAGCCGTCAGCTGGGTTTTCTGGGAGAACCCCGCGTCAATGTACTCGAACTGAATCTGGCGTTGGATGCGGCATTTCCGCCGGCCGCAAGATAAGCCGGGCCTCACATTGACAGCTCCGCACTGTCAGTCTCCGGTTTCGCGCCAGCGATGTTTACCAGTTGCGTTCCTGAATTCGTAACAGGAGTAAAATTGTCGCACAGGCGCGCTTCCGGTCTTTACCTTTAGGTTTAATCAAGGGCCCGTCGCCGGAGCCCGGCAGGGCACAAGGTTGCAGAGGCGGTGTGACATGGTTCGAGGGGGGGCCATGACGCTGAGCTGTCTCCATCCTTTTGATCGTCGTGTTTCCAGCTGCTATCCAACCCCCCGTAACGCCGTTGGTTTTCACGTTCTCAACCTGGGGCAACACGGTGAAAGACCACGCGAAGTTGTCTGTGCTCGTGGTGGATGATGACACCGAGAGCGCCGGCTTAATTTCCAGGACCCTGGCCGGAGAAGACGTTGATTTGTTCTTTGCCTCCAACTCTGAATCAGCTTTGGAGCGCTTCCTGCAGTTGCGCCCGCGAATTGTTCTTTCGAGCGTTGAGCTTCCCGGAATGACCGGCCTGGAGCTGATGGACCAGATTCTGAGCAAAGACCCGGGCGCAGACGTGGTGCTGATTACCCGGCAGTACTCGCCGGAGGCTGCGGTGGATGCGGTGCGGCGGGGCGCTTGCGAATATCTTCCCAAGCCGCTGGACGACGCCAAGTTTCGCGCCCTGGTTCGCAATCTGGTTGCGCAGGCCCGGCTGCGCGAAAAAATCCTTCGCCTGGATTTTGAACTCATGAATACTTACCAGTTCGGCGGAATGATCGGCCGCAGCCCGGTCATGCTGGAGGTGTTCGCCAAGATCCGGCGCATTGCGCCCCACTTCCGCACGGTACTGGTGGCCGGCCCGACGGGCACAGGAAAAGAGCTGGTGGCCCACGCCCTGCATGATCTGAGCCCGGCAGTCAAGGCGCCGTTCGCAGTCTGCAACTGCGCCGCCCTGGTCGAAACTTTGCTGGAAAGCGAATTGTTCGGCTACGTGAAGGGCGCATTCACCGGCGCCGTAGCCGATAAGGCGGGCGTGTTTGAGTACGCCAACGGCGGCACCGTTTTTCTGGATGAAGTGGGAGAGTTGCCTCTGGCCGCACAGGCCAAGCTGCTGCGGGTCTTGCAGAACCACGAGGTGCAGCGGGTAGGCTCGCCCGTCCGCCACCGGGTGGACGTGCGAGTAGTGGCGGCCACCCATCGCGATTTGAGAAAAATGGTGGCCGAGGGGCAATTCCGGGAAGACCTGTTTTACCGCCTGTCGGTGGTCGAGATTTCCGTCCCCAGCCTGAGCCAGCGCAAAGAAGACCTGCCCTTGCTGCAGCGGCACTTCCTGGAGAAGTACTCCGCGCTCTACAACAAAAATATCAGCGGCATAACCCGCCGGGCGCAGGCCCGGCTGGCCGAGCATGACTGGCCCGGTAATGTTCGCGAGCTGGAAAATGTAATCAGCGGCAGCTGCATTATGGCGGCCGGCGCCGTGATTGATTTACCCGATCTGCCTGAGGTATTTCATACTCCGCCGCCCGCCAAGGAAGCCGCCGAAGAAGAACTGCTGCCCCTGCAGGAACTGGAGCGCCGCCACCTGCTGCGCGTGCTCAATCGCGTGCATGGCAATAAGGCCCGGGCAGCAGAAATTCTGGGCATTGGCCGCAATACCATTTACCAGATGCTCAGCCGCATGCGCTCCTCCTCCGGTCCTCAGAGCGGGCATTCCGCCGGCACCGCCCACCCATAGCGGCAAGATCCTTCCTGTGCGCCTGCGTTCGAAGAACCCTCTGGTTTCCTCAGGGCGCGGCGAGGTACATTAAACCGGTTTGATGCCAGGCGCTCTCGATCCCGAACTGCGGCGGTCACTGGCCGCCCGCATCCGCTATTACAACGAGCTTGGCATTTATGATTTTTACCTCCGGCCGGGCCCCGAAGAAGCCGACCCGGCCGAGCCTGTAACTCCCGAGCCCATGCCGAACCCGAAGGCTGTAGTCAGCGTTCCCGTTGCCGATGACAGCGATCTTTTCGCCGCGCCCAAACCCGAATCCGGTGTTTCCGATCCCGCCCAGGCTTTGCGCGTCATCCGTGAAGATCTGGGCGAGTGCACCCGCTGCCGGTTGCACAAGCAGGGGCGCAAACAGATCGTCTTTGGCGTGGGCGACCCGCGCGCCCAACTCATGTTCATTGGCGAGGCCCCGGGCGCCGATGAAGACGAACAGGGCGAGCCTTTCGTGGGCCGGGCCGGCCAGTTGCTCACCAACATGATCAAGGCCATGGGTCTGCGCCGCGAGCAGGTCTATATCGCCAACATCATCAAGTGCCGCCCGCCCGGCAACCGCACTCCTGAACGCGACGAGTGCGAAACCTGCTCCCCTTTCCTGCTGCGGCAGATCGAGGCCATCAAGCCCAGGGTCATCGTCGCTCTGGGCGCGGTGGCCGCCAAGACTTTGCTCGCTATCAACGCTCCCATGGCCGAGTTGCGCGGCCGCTGGTATGACTTTCGCGGCACCCGGCTGGCCGTAACCTATCACCCGGCGTTTCTTCTGCGTGATCCCCGGCAAAAGGGCGAGGCCTGGAAAGACCTGCAGCGGGTGATGAAGCAGTTGGGTCTGCAGGCTCCCCGGAAAAGCATCTGAACCCACAACGGCTGCAGCTTGGCAACTGCAGTAAAATAATCCTTTGCCACACATGCCAGCGCCCACAGCAGTGTTGCGCTTATCGCCCCGCGAGGCCGCCTCATGCGGCAACTGACGCGGCTTCTGCGCTACGTCATTCCCTATTGGTGGCAGCTGCTGTCGTCCGTGGTGCTGCTGGCCGCGGTGGGCCTGCTGGAAGCTTTTCGCTGGGTTTTGTTGCGGCCGGTTTTTGACCGCGTACTGAATCCCTCCACCGGCTCGGAGAATATTCAGCTCCTCACCATTCCGGGCACGCATCGCGTGATCTATCTGCAGAGTTTTGTGCCTTCGCATCTGCACAACGCATGGACCATCGTCGCTTTCGCCCTGGTCGCCGCCACCATCCTCAAGGGCCTGCTGGATTATTCGGGAACCTACCTGGTGAATTATGCCGGCTACGGCATGATTACCGACCTGCGCAATCATCTCTACGATTCGGTGCTGCGGCGCTCGGCCGCGTTCTTTCAGGAACACACCACCGGCACCCTGGTTTCGACCATCATCAACGACATCGAGCGGGTGCAATACGCCATGTCGAGCGTGCTGGCGGAATTCTTGCAGCAGCTCTTCACCTTCGTTTTCACCGTGATTGCCGTGGTCGCCCTCGGCCGCAGCCTCGCCTGGGTATTGCTGCTGTTCATTCCCTTCATCATTTATTCGGCGCGCAAGATCGGGCGGAGGGTCCGGCATACCACCCGCACCGGCCAGGACAAACTGGCCGACATCCAGAACATTCTGCAGGAGACCATCACCGGCAACCGCATCGTCAAAGCCTTCAGCATGGAATCGTGGGAGATCGCGCGCTTCCGCAGCGGGGCGCAGCGGCTGTTTCGCGCCAACCTGCGCTCGGTAGCAGCGGCCGCCATCAGCTCGCCGCTCATGGATATTTTCGGCGCCATCGGCATCGCGCTGCTCTTGTTGCTGGGACGCGGCCAGGTGGCCCATGGCAGCATGACGCTGGGAATTTTTGCCGCCTTTATTGCCTCCGTTTTCAGCCTGTATAACCCCGTCCGCAAATTCGCTCTGTTCTATAACAACTTTCAGCAGGCCCTGGGCGCCTCTTCCGAGCTGTTCCGCTTCATGGATACCGAGGATGAAGTTCTCGAGAAGGCCGGCGCCAAGCCCCTGCCGAAATTCTCGCAAAGCATTCGCTTCGAAAATGCGTGTTTTTCCTACGAGGGCAACGGTCACGCGGCGCGCGAAATTCTGCGCGACGTGAACCTGGAGGTAAAGGCCGGCGAGGTGCTCGCCGTGGTGGGCTCAAGCGGCGCGGGCAAGAGCACGCTGGTGCATCTGATTCCCCGGTTCTTCGACGTGACCGCAGGGGGCCTGCTGATTGATGGCCGCGACGTCCGCGATGTGACCGTGGCTTCGCTGCGCTCGCAAATCGGAATCGTGACTCAGGAAACCGTTCTCTTCAACGATACTTTGCGCAATAACATTGCCTACGGCCAGCCGGGAGTGCCGCAGAAGGCTGTAGAAGCGGCGGCCCGGGCGGCTCTCGCCCACGACTTCATCATGGAATTGCCCTCCGGTTATGCCACGCTGATCGGCGAACGAGGCATCCGGCTTTCGGGCGGCGAGCGCCAGCGGATCGCGATCGCCCGCGCCCTGTTGAAGAATGCGCCTATCCTCATTCTCGACGAGGCAACTTCGGCGCTGGACAGCGAGTCGGAGGCCCTGGTGCAATCCGCCCTGCAGAACCTGATGGCCGGCCGCACCGTGCTGGTGATCGCCCACCGGCTTTCCACTGTGCGCCGCGCCAGCCGCATCGTCGTGCTGGAAAACGGCACCATCAGCGATATTGGTACGCACGAGGACCTGATGAGCCGCCTGGGCACCTATCGCCGTCTCTACAATTTGCAGTTCGTGGATGCCGAGCCTCCCAGCACGGGACTAAAGACAGGAGTGCCCGCACAATGAGAAAATCTTGCATCAGCCGTTAGCCGCGCTCATGCCCATCCGCTCCATGACCGGTTTCGCGCAGGTGAAAGGCCAGGTGAACGGCCAGCTCAGCTTTTCCCTTTCCCTTAAATCGGTAAATCACCGCTTTCTTGATCTGCACTTCCGCCTGCCTGCCGAAAGCGACGCGCTCGAAATGAAGCTGCGCCGCCTGCTGAAAGAAAAGCTGGCGCGCGGCCACGTGGAACTCACGCTGAGCCTGGATCGCACTGCCGGCGAGGGCGTGTCCTTGAACCGGCCGTTGGTGAGCGGCTACATCCAGGCCTTCCGCGCCGCCGCCGCCGAGTTTGATCTGGCCGCCACGCTTGATCTCAATGCTGTGCTTCGCCTGCCCGGCGCCCTGGAAGCCGGCGTCGCGGCGGGAAACTCCGCCATGGAGGCGCCGGTGCTCGAGAAGGCGGAAGAGGCGCTCGCCGGTCTCAACCAGATGCGGGAAGAAGAGGGCCGGGGCATCGAAGCGGAATTGCGCGCCCGCATGGCGCGCGTGCTCGAAGCCAGTACCGGCGTCGAGAAACATCGGCACGCAGTGCTGAAGAATTATATGGAGAAGCTTGCCGCGCGCGTGCAGGAGCTCGTCGGCGCGCAAGCCGAACCTGAGCGCGTGATGCAGGAAGCCGCCCTGCTGGTGGACCGCAGCGACATTCAGGAAGAACTGGTGCGCCTGCAAACCCACGTGAGACATTTCCTCGATCTGCTCAACCAGGGCGGAGAAGTGGGGAAGAAGATGGACTTCCTGCTGCAAGAGATGAACCGCGAAGCCAACACCCTGCTCTCCAAAACTTCGGGCCTGGCGGGCGAAGCGCTGAAGATCACCGAAATGGGCCTGGTCATCAAATCCGAGATCGAGAAAGCCCGCGAGCAGGCGCAGAACATCGAATGAGCGGAGTTTTCATCATTTCGGCGCCCTCCGGCTCCGGCAAATCCACGCTGGTGAATGAGGTGCGCCAGATCGTGCCCAACCTGTACTTCTCGGTTTCCTACACCACGCGGCCGCCCCGGGGCAGCGAGCAAAATGGCCGCGAGTATTTTTTCGTCTCTCGCGCCGGGTTCGAAGAGATGATCCGCAAAGATGAATTTCTCGAGTACGCCGAGGTGTTCGGCCACTACTATGGAACTGCCCGCCGCTTCTTGCGCGAGGCTGAGGAGACCGGACGCGATCTGCTGCTCGATATTGACGTGCAAGGCGCAGAGCAGATCAAAAAGAAAATCCCCCAGGCGGTCAGCATTTTCATTCTTCCTCCCAATCGGGGAGAATTGGAGAAGCGGCTGCGGAATCGCAGCCTTGACGCGGAAGAGGTAATCCAGCGCCGGTTGGTCACGGCCTCCCGGGAGATTGAGAATTACTCCAAGTACGACTATATTCTGGTGAACAATCTGGTGGAGGAGTCAGTGGCCACGCTCAAGGCGATCTTGCTCGCGGAACGTCACAAGCGCTCTCCAGACCAATCCTCCTCTCAAAACCACGCTGCCAGGGACGACAAGGAAATCAAGAAAAAGGCGGAAGCGTGCCGTTTGGGCAACGTGCACGACCGGGTGCAGCCGATTCTGGCTTCTTTTCGCAACGCGGCCGGGCAGAGCGGATAGAGGACAAAAAAAGTGGGGAGAGAAACAAAAACCACCCGTTTTCAAAAAAAGAGAAGGCTGCCCTGTCGGCCCACGCAACCGGGCGAAGTGAGTTAAGATTTAACGATCCATTGGTCGGCGGCCGCATCCAGCACGCGCTCCAGGGCGGCCGCGAGCGCTCCGGGGACAAGGGAGAAAATCATGAAGTTGATGGACGGGTTCGACAGCAATTACCGCTACATCCTGGTGGCGGCGCGGCGGGCACGGCAACTGCAGGGTGGCGCGCCTCCCGTGATCGAAACCCACTCGCGCAAACCGTGCCGCATTGCGCAGGATGAAATCAAGGCCGGGAAGGTGAAGTGGATGATTCCCGAAGTGCCCAAGCCCCCCGCCGAGGCCGCGGGCGAGATGCTGGATAAGGCTGCGGGACAGGAGTAGAGCATTGCCTGATTGCGCTTGCCCATTGTCGCGATTGCAAAAGATCCGATTGTGCTGTGCCCTCATCCAATGGGTAAATCGGTGATTGGTAAATTCCTATGAAGGTCGGACTCGGCGTAAGCGGCGGCATTGCAGCCTACAAAGCGGCCGAGATCGTTCGCCTTTTGCAGGAGCGCGGCATTAAGGTTCAGGTCATCATGACCCGGGCCGCGCGGGAATTCATCCAACCCCTCACCTTCGCCGCCCTCTCCGGGGAAAAAGTCATCACCGAAATGTTCGCGGGTCCTTCCGGCGAATCTGCCAACATTGAATCTGCCATCGAGCACATTGCAGTTGCCCAGGCCATAGACGCATTGCTGGTCGCGCCCGCGACCGCGGACGTTCTGGCCAAATTTGCCCAGGGCATGGCCAACGATTTTCTGAGCACCCTCTACCTTGCGACGACCGCGCCGGTTGTCGTTGCGCCCGCCATGAACGTCAATATGTGGGAACATCCGGCTACTCAGGCGAATCTTGAAATCCTCCGTAAGCGCGGAGTCAAGATCGTGGAACCGGGCGAGGGCTACCTGGCCTGTGGCATGACCGGCCCGGGACGCCTGGCGGAAAACGAAGTGATCGTTGCCGCGGTCATGGAGGCGTTGGGCGCGTCGCAGGATCTGGCCGGTGAAACCGTGCTTATCACTGCCGGCCCCACGCGGGAAAAGATTGACCCGGTTCGCTACCTCACCAACCGTTCCAGCGGCCGCATGGGCTATGCGCTCGCCGAAGCTGCGCTGCGCCGCGGCGCTCGCGTGCTGCTGGTCAGCGGGCCGACGGCGCTCAAACCCCCGGGCGGGGCCGAGGTCATGTGGGTTGACTCGGCGGAAGAGATGCGCCAGGCGGCGTTGAACCTGCTGCCCCGGGCTACGGCGGTCATCAAGACGGCCGCGGTTGCGGACTATCGCCCCAAGTCCGCGGCTCTGCAAAAAATCAAGCGCGGCGGGCCAACTTCTCTCGAGCTTGAAGCAACGCCCGATATTTTGGCTGAGCTGGTCCGCAACAGGCGCGGGCAAGTGATGGTCGGCTTCGCCGCCGAAACGGAAAATGCCCTGGAGAATGCCCGCAAGAAGCTGGCTGCAAAATCGCTCGACGCCATTGTGGTCAATGACGTTTCCCGCGAGGGCGTGGGCTTCGATTCCGATCGCAACGCGGTGACCATCATCACTCAGCACGAGGTCATCGAAGTTCCCGAGACCACCAAGTGGGAAGTTGCCCAGCGCGTGCTGGATGTGGTGGCGCGCCTGCGCAAGCCAATGCCAGCGGCCAAGTAGCCAGAATTCTTGTGTGGCGGCGGGGCTGTGCCCCGCCGGGTCGAGCCAAGCTCGACGGTGATTTGTTGCGGCCCTACGGACCGCTTGAACGGGGCAAAGCCCCGTTCTCCCACGATCCAAGAAGAACCTCACACCAAATCCTCCAGCTTCAGCGTCGCATTTCCGCGCCATGCGCTATGAAATGCGCTATCCACAAAGCCGGCGTCGTAATTGCGGCCCTGGGCTTTGAGTGCCTCTTCCAGCCCGAACAGCGAGCGCGGGTTGCGCGGGTTGCGGTCGAGGTCTTCGCGAAACACTTTTTCCGCCGCAGCTGCGTCGCCCTTCATGAGCAGCATCGCCCCCAGCGCCTCGCGCGCAGGGAACGGCCAGTCAGGCGGCTCGTTGTACTTCAACGTGTCCTGAACGCTGACCGCGCTGGTGAGCAAGGCAATGGCCTGGGCAGAATTGCTCTGCGCCAAAGCAATCTTGGCGGCGAGCATATCTTCCGCAATCTTGAAGATGTCTTTCGTCTTGTTGGCGACAGGCGGGGCAAATAGAAGATCGGCCGGGGTCTTGCTCTCGGTTTCAGAAACGATCTTATATTCCGCCTCCGCCTCCACAATCTTCCCGGTGCCGGCAAAAGCCATGCCCCGCCCGAAATGCCAGAAGAAGGTAGAAACCGGCATGGCCGCATCGGGCTGTGGCATGCCCAGCAGATCATTCCAGCGATGAAAGCGGATATCCACTTCGATGGGAATGGTCATGAAGGCTTCGAGCATGGGCACTTCTTTCAGATGCGGAGTCACATTGGCCGCCAGCCGCCGGGCGGCATCTTTCGCGCGGGCGTAGTCGCCATCCATGCCGCCGCAGACGGCGATGAAGTGCAGGTTGTGCGAGTAGTACATCATGGGATACATGCCCTGCGCCCCGCTCGACTTGATGTAGGCTTCATCCGCCGCCGCGGCTTTCTCGTTGGTGTTGACCGCGCCCAGATAATCACCCGTTCGGATGTAAATGTGTGCGGGCATGTGCACGATGTGCCCGGCCGCCGGGGCGAGCGATGGCAGCCGGTCGGCCGCTGAGAGGGCTCTCCACGGCGCAGGCGAGGCCTCGACTGCATGAATGTAGTAATGCACCGCGCCCAGGTGATTGGGGTAGCGGCCAATCACCGACTCCAGCGTGGAAACGATCTCCGGCGTCCACGGCTGCGGAGTTCCATCCTGGTTCCACAAGTCCCAGGGATGCAGGTCCATGCCGGATTCAGCGAACAATGTCGCTGCGTCGGGGTCGTCGGGAAACTGCCGCATCACTTCCCGCATGGCATCGTGATACTCCTCGGCGGCCTTGCGGAAATCGGCATTCGGGTCGGCGGGAAAGCGCCTGGCCATCGCCGCGATGTAGGCCTTCTCGCTGGGTGACGCGCCACTGGAAAGATCTACTGCCTTCTGAATCGCCTCATGCGCCAGCTTGAACCGGCCGGCGCTTGCGGGATCGTTGTAATTCGGCCCGATGGCCTCGGCCACGCCCCAATACGCCATGGCCAGCCCGGGATCAAGTTCCGCCGCGCGCTGAAAAGAGCGGGCCGCCTCCTCGTGGTTGAAGGCATAAATCAACCGCAATCCCTGGTCGAAGAACTGCTGCGCCTCCGCGTTGGCCGTTGAGACTGGGTGGTGCAGGTCGCCCAGGCCCGGCATCAAGGTCGCGGGCGCGGAGGGCTCGTGCGCCATGGGCGCCTGTGCAATCGCGGGCAGGCAAACCAGAAGAATCCACAGAAAAGAAGTCAGGCGGCCCATAAAGTCCTCCCCGAAGAGACTGCGGTCCTAAGGCCGGCCCTAGCTTAGAGGAAGAGGCCAAAACGGCGCAATGCAGGCCGTTGCTTCTGCTCCACACACCGCGTATACTTGGCGGCCCTCGCTGGGAGGTTGTCCCTCCCGGCTCTGAGATCGGCCCCGGTCGCCATCTGCCAGTGCTCACGCCCATGCGCAAGGTCACCCTCTTGTACAACCCGCTTTCCGGCCAGCGGCGTGAAGAACGCCTGGCAGATATGCGGGCGGTGGTAGCGGTGCTGCGCGAAGCTGGCCTTCACGTTACCGCTGCACCGACGCAGGCCGCCGCCGATGCCTCTGAGCAGGCACGTCATGCCGTTGCGGGGGGATCCGATACGGTCTTCGCCTGCGGGGGCGATGGCACGGTGCATGACGTCATTCAAGGCCTGGTGGGAACGGAAGCGGCGCTGGGCATCATCCCCATGGGCACGGCCAACGCTTTGGCGCATGATCTCGGCCTGCCGTTGTCGCCGGTGGCCGCGGCCCGGGCGGCCCTCACGGCGCAGCCGCGGCGGATTGCGGTGGGAAAGATCACCTTTCAGGATTTTCAGGATGGCCAGGCTTCGCGCTACTTCGGCGTGACCGCCGGCGTGGGTGTGGACGCATATCTTTTCCACGAGCTGGATTCCGCGGCCAAGCTTCGCCTGGGAATCATGGCTTATTACCTGCACGCTGCATGGCTGTGGCTTACTCATCGCATGCGGCGCTTCACGGTGCAGTTTCAAGGCGAGCGGGGCGAGGTCTGCTGCATGCAAGTCACCGAACTGTTGGCCGTGCGCATCCGGAACTTCGGAGGCGTGCTGCGGGTACTGGCTCCGGGCGCGTCGCTTGACCGCCCAGATTTGCGGCTTGTGCTCTTCAGGACGCGCAGCCGCTTTCGCTATCTGCTCTACGTTCTGCGGGGACTGCTGGGCCTTCCCTGGCGCACGGGCGGCGTAAAGCTGGCTTATTCGCGGGGCGCAGAGTGCCGCGTGCTGGCGCCGCGCCCGGGGAAGCGCGCCGTACCGATTTACGTGGAAGCCGATGGCGAGTTTCTGGGCAAGTTGCCCGCCGAAATCAGCGTTGTGCCCGATGCGCTGACCATTCTCTCCCCAAGCCAGCGCTGACACTTACTGCTCATTTCTCATACACTCTGGTCATCATGAAAAACTTCGACCAGCTTACCGAACGCGAAATTCTCGCCTTAGCGATTTCCCTCGAAGAAGAAGACGAGCGCGTGTACGCCGACTACGCCGAAGGCTTGCGCCAGAACTTCCCCGCTTCGGCCGGCGTTTTTGATGGCATGCGGCAGGAGGAATCCAGCCACCGCCGCCGCCTTATCGAGCTCTACCGGCAGAAGTTCGGCGAGCACATTCCTCTCATCCGCCGCCAGGACGTCAAAGGCTTCGTGCAGCGCAATCCGGTCTGGCTGGCGCAACCTTTGCGCCTGGAAGCTCTGCGAAAGCAGTCGAGCGCCATGGAGGTGGAAACCCGCCGGTTCTACGAGAAGGCGGCGGCGCGCGCCCACGATGCCGGGGTCCGGCAATTGCTTGATGATCTGGCCCAGGTGGAGCGCAGCCACGAAAGTCGGGCGCAAGAATTGAAACAGGAAGAGCTGGGCCCGGGGGCGCAGCAGGATGAAGAGCGCGCCCAGCGCCGGCTGTTCGTCCTGCAGATCGTGCAGCCGGGCCTGGCCGGGCTGATGGATGGCTCAGTCTCAACCCTGGCCCCGGTTTTCGCCGCCGCCTTCGCCACCCGCGACAGCTGGGATGCTTTCCTGGTCGGCCTGGCCGCTTCCATCGGGGCCGGCATCAGCATGGGCTTCGCCGAGGCCCTCTCCGATGATGGCAGCCTCACCGGCCGCGGCCATCCCTGGGTGCGGGGCGTGATCTGTGGCGCCATGACCGCTCTGGGCGGAATCGGCCACACCCTGCCGTTTCTGATTCCCGGCTTCCGCCTGGCCATGACGATCGCATTCTTCGTGGTCCTGATGGAGCTTGCCATCATCACCTGGATTCGCCACACCTACATGGATACTCCGACGTTTTCGGCTGCATTGCAGGTGGGGCTGGGCGGTGTGCTGGTGTTTGCCGCCGGCGTGCTGATCGGAAGCTCGTGAGCTGCAAGCAACCTCTTCAGTAAGGCCTGCGATAAACTAAGAACGCGACCACACTCCGCACGCCTTGGAACCCGTCACCCACTTTCTGACCGGCGCCTGCCTGGGACGATCCGGCTTCAACCGCAAAACCGCGCTGGCTACGGCCACGATGACCCTGGCTGCCGAGGCCCCCGACCTCGACATTCTCGGCCGGCTGCGCGGGCCGGTCTTCGGCTTTGCCCATCACCGCGGCTTCACCCATTCCTTCCTCGGGCTGGTGCTGGTGGCCGGCTTTGTGGTCGGGTTCATGTACCTGGTCTGGGTGCTGCGCGGGCGCAAGGTCAAAGACCCGAACCCGCCGCCGCGATGGGGACTGCTGTTTCTTTTCGCTTATATCGCCGGATTGAGCCATATCCTGCTCGATTTCACCAACAATTACGGTGTTCGGCCGTTCTGGCCGTTTTCCGAACGCTGGTACTCGTGGGACATTGTTTTCATCATTGAGCCGGTCATGCTGATCCTCCTTGTGGCAGGCCTGGTGTTGCCTTCGCTTTTCGCTCTTGTCAATGAAGAGATCGGAGCGCGGAAAAAAGGACCGCGCGGGAGGTTGGCCGCGATTCTTGCGCTGGCCGGAGTCGTGGCCCTTTGGGGCGTTCGCGACTTTGAGCACCGCCGCGCGGTGAGCGCCATGGAGGCGCGGCTGTATCGCGGGGCCGACCCTATTCGCGTTTCGGCTTATCCCTATTGGTGGAATGTCTTTCGCTGGTACGGCGTGGCGGAGACCAAAGACTTTTTCGCCACCATGATGGTGGATTCTTCGGTACCCGACGTGGATCCCGATGGCGGGATGAGAATTTACTACAAGCCGGAGGAAACGGCGGTCACGCTGGCGGCCAAGAAATCCTATCTCGGCCGCGTGTACCTGGATTGGGCGAAATATCCTCTGGTGCAGAGCGAGCAACTCGAGCCGCCAGACTCGGGATACGTGGTTTACTTCCAGGACTTGCGTTATGCGTATCCAGGGCGTGCCGGCCGCGCGCCCTTGGGAGCCGCGGTTGAGCTGGATAAGAATTTGAAGGTTACGGGAGAAACATTCGGCCCCGGCGGAAGGCATACCCCCGAGGAGGCCGACCCTTAATCGCCCGGCCATGAATCACGCTGCCTTGACGTAGCTTGCTCGGCCGCGCCACAATCTTTATTCGCAGCTTTGAGGTGACCATGCTGGCATACTTCTTCGTGCTCTTCGCGGTGGCGATTCGCTTCCTGCCGCATCCCTGGCAGTTCACGCCGGTAGCGGCGTCGCTGCTGTTTTTCGGCGCTCGCGGCTCGCGCCGGCAGATGTGGCTCCCCTTCGTCTTGCTGGCCGCTTCGGACCTGGCCCTCAATAGGTTTGTCTACAACTATCCTTTCACCGCCGATCAGTTAGTCGTTTGGGTGTGGTATGCCGCGATCCTGTGGCTGGGCACGCGGCTGCGAGGTCATGAGAAGCCGCTGCCGATCATCGGGGCCGCGTTGGCCAGCTCAGTTTCGTTTTTCCTGGTCAGCAACTTCACGGTCTGGCTGGCGGGCACTATGTATCCCATGAACTGGACGGGCCTGGTGACCTGCTATGAAGCGGCGGTACCCTTCTTCCGCCACACGCTCGAAGGCGACCTGCTGTTCGCCATCGCAATGTTCGCTACGCCGGTAGCATTGCACTCGCTGGCGGGAATGCTGAACCGGGAAGCCGGCCCGACGGCCGCCGCCTGAAAGGCGCCAGGTAACGCCCGCTGTCAATCTTTGTCCTTGCTGGCTTCCATTGAGACCGCGGGCGGCTTCCGCTTTCTTCGAATCACCAGCCACCCTACCGCCGCGGCGCCCACAAGCGCAGCAACCGCCAAAAAGTGCCGGCTAAAGAGATCGCCCGAGATCTGCACGAACTGCGGCCCGAACTTGAGGGTTAGCAGCGCGAGCGCAAGAAACCGCACGAACCTTCCGCTGAAAATTGCCAGCAGATAATGGGCGAACCGCATCTCGGAGACCGCTGCCGTCAGCGCAAACAGCTTGAAGGGCGTTGGCGGCGGCAACATGGCGGGAAACATCAGGCCCAGGAAAGGATGCTTCTCGAAGGTCCGGTGCAGCTTCTCGAACTTTTCCGGCGTCATGCGCTTGCGCAGCAGTGCCTCGCCCCCGGTGTAGCCGATCAAATACAGCACGATGCTTCCAAGAGTCGAGCCGGCCGAGGCCATCAGCACATATAACAGAAAGCGCGCGCGATTCTGATAGACATAGCCGGCTACGACCGCGTCCATGGGCAGGCCGACGGCCGCGGCGTCGGCGCCGGCGATCACGAACACGCCCCACGCCCCCAGCGGCTTGAGCAGCGCCCACAGAAAAGCGGTATAGCGCGAGAGGATGTGCTTGAGCGTCTTCAAGAGGCCAGTTTAGCAGTGCGGGGGAAGCTGGCCGCCGGGGCCGAAAAGAACTCCAGGGAAAAGCCCGAAAGCGTAGGTCTGCCGGAGAGGGTCATGCGTGCTTCGTGTCCCCGCCCAGCAGCTTCAACGCATGCGGCAGCAACTCGATGACCGATTGCAGGGATTCCACCGCTCCCCTGGGGCTGCCGGGCAAGTTCAGAATCAGCGACTTTCCCCGACTACCGCACACGGCGCGGCTGAGTGCGGCAAAAGGCGTCTTCTTCGCGCCCTCAGCGCGCATGCGCTCGGCGATGCCTTCGATCATGCGCTCGCACACCTGGCGCGTCGCCTCTGGGGTTACGTCTCGCGCCGCAATGCCGGTTCCGCCCGTGCTTACCACCAAGCGCGCCCTGCCGCAGAGAGCGATCAGAGCCTGGCGGACCGCCGGTTCCTCGTCAGCGACAAGCTGCGTGGCCACCACAAGAAACTTGTGCTGCCTCAGAACCTCCGCCACGGCTGGACCGGAGAGGTCCTCTCGTTCGCCGCGGGCGGAAGAGTCACTGACGGTAACAACGGCGGCTGAAAATTCCTCAGGTGTCGAGGAGGACATCGTCTTCCTCTTCGGTGTCGGGGCTCGGGCCGGCCTGACCCTGGTCGCGGTTGGCTTCATCCAGCAGCCGCAGCCCTTCCATCAGCAGGCCCTGGGTGTTCAGGCTGGTGCTCTGCTGCGTGGTCTTGCCTTCGAAATCGAGCTGAAAGTTCCCGCCGGTCCAGCCCAAAACTTTAAAAACAGCCTGGTCTCCGGTCAGAGAGCCATAGGCGGCGTGGATAACCTGGCCTTCGCTGAAATAGACCTCGCACTTCTCGTTTTCGCGGGTAAGGGTGAGCAGGCAGCTCTTGCGGCCCATTTCGAGCGACTGCATCAGGTCAATCACGTTCATCTGCGCCAGGCTGCCGCGCAACACGCCGTCGCGGGGCGCGTTCTTGGCCATTTTTTCCAGGGCAATCTTGTCAATCACGCGCTTGATGCGCTGGGTGGCTTCTTTCAGAAAGAAGGGCTTCTCCACGTAATCGTCGGCGGAATCGTGATGGGAAAGCTTCTCGGTGATGTCGGCCTTGGTGGCCAGAAGGATGACGGAAAGCTTGGCCGTCGCCGGGCGCCCTTTCAGCTTCTGCGCCAACTGCTGGCCGTCCATGCCGGGCATGCGGTAATCACTTACCAGCAGGTCGGGAGGATCGTCCACCGCTTTGAGCAGCGCGTCTGCCCCGTCTGAGGCCGTGCTGACAATGCCCAGCGGATGCAGCGCTCCCTTCAGCATCCCCAACACCATGGGGTTGTCATCCACCAGAAGGACTTTGACATCGTTGGGCATGTCAAACGTTAAGGCTTTTTTCCGGCGCGGAGGTAGTCGCCGCTCTTTCCGCCTGATTTGCGATCGAGCGCGATCTCCCGAATGGCAATGCCTTTATCCAGCGCCTTGCACATATCGTACACGGTGAGCGCGGCCACACTGACGGCCACCAGAGCCTCCATCTCAACTCCGGTCACCGCCGTCGTAGTAACTTGCGAGTTAATAGCGACGCCATTTTCGCATAGCCGCAGGCTCACATCAACGTGAGCGAGCGGCAGCGGATGGCACATGGGAATCAGTTCCGCGGTCCGCTTGGCCGCCATGATGCCCGCCAGGCGCGCGACTTCCAGCGGGTCGCCCTTGGGATTCTGCGGCAGCGCCTTCACAACCGCCGGCTTGATCGCCACAAAGGCGCTGGCCTCGGCCGTCCGCCGGGTGGTTCGCTTGCTGGAGACATCCACCATCCGGGCCCGGCCGGCAGAGTCGTAATGAGAGAGCTTCCCCGGCATGAATTTCTATCTTACATGCCGAAGCCGCAACCAGCTTCGCTGGACGGGCGCATGAGAACCGGCACCCATTCGCCGGTGCCGATCTGGCTCCGGTCGGGGGGGACCACGAGGTAACAGTTCGCCCGCGCGACCCCGGCAATGTCGCCCGACCCTTCCCAGCGAACCAGCTCCACCTCAGCCTGCTCGAATTCCCCGCTGAGAATCGCCGGCAGGAAGCGCTTAAGGCCAGTCTTCGTCCTGATCTCCGACTTCAGCCGCGCATGGAGGAACACCAAGTTGCGCGGCGCCGCGCCGGCGAGCGCCTCTATCGCCGGCCGGGCGAAAAGCTCGAACGTGACCATGGTGGAAACCGGATTCCCCGGAAGGCCGAAGAAGTATTTGTGCGTTTCGGGCGCAGGGCCTTCGGAGTGCAGGTTCGGAAGCCGGCCAAACACCACCGGCCTGCCCGGCTGAATCAGCGCTCCGGTGAAGAAGAATTCGGCCTGCAGCTCGGCCAACACCTGTTCCACCAGATCATATTTCCCCATGGAGACGCCGCCGGCCAGCAGCAGCAAGTCAGCTTCAAGGCCGTCGGCGATCAGCTCGCGCAAGCGGCTGGGCTCATCGGGAGCAATCGGCAACAGCAGCGGCTCCGCGCCGGCCATCTGAATCTGCGCCGCCAAAGAATAGCTATTGGAATTTCGAATCTGGTTAGGACCGGGCTGCGCCTCTAGGTCCACGATCTCGTCGCCGGTGGCGAGCACCGCCACCCGCGGCCTGGCGTAGACCAGCAGATGGCTTCTTCCCACCGATGCGGCAATCGCAATGCCCGCCTGGCGGAGCCGCATGCCTGGCGAAAGCAGCCTCTCTCCGCGTTTTGCCTCCGAACCGCAGGGCACAATGTTTGCGCCGGACGGCACTGCCTGCTGAATCTCGACCCGGCCGCCTTCTGGTTTCGTGTATTCGATCATCACGATCGCGTCGGCACCCGGCGGCGCGGAAGCCCCCGTCATGATCGCCGCCGCTTGGCCAGCCTGCACCGTTGGCAATTGATCGGGCGGGGCGCCCGCCTTGATCTCGCCGATCACCGACAGGACCGCGGGCAATGGCGCAAGGTCAGCCGCCCGTACCGCGTAGCCATCTCGCGCGGCGCGGGGGAAGGGAGGAAAATTGCGGTCGGCGCGCACTGGCTCGGCCAGCACCCGGCCAGGGCAATCCAGCAGGCCAAGCAGTTCCTTGCTGCGAGGCTTCAGCCGGCTGGCGTGCTCCTCCACCAGGTGGCGAGCGTCTTCAAAGCTCAGAATCAGAGAAGGCTGCGGTGCCGCAGACATGTAGGCGATGATACGAGGGGTGGGCGGGAAAATCTAATGCGCGCCTGGGGCCTGCTGGCGCTATAGCGATGCCTCGCGCAGCGTCTGCCGCAGCGCTTGCGGGTCGGTGGCGCAAGAAACAGCCGCTTCCAAGCTCACTGTTCCCGAGCGAACCAGCTTGGTGATTTCTCCATCGAAGTCCTGCATTCCGTCGGAAGTGCTGTCCTTCATCATCTTGAGCAGGGTCTTGGCGGGATATTCGCCAAACTCAATGCATTCGCGCGTGTTGGGCCCGGCCTTGAGAATCTCCACGGCGGCCACGCGCCCGCCATCATCTTTGCGGGGCAGCAGCCGTTGCGCCACGATGTAGCGCAGGGTCTTCGCCAGCCGGCCGCGCACCATCGGCTGTTCACTGAAGGAAAAAGAGTTGACCAGCCGCTCCACCGTCTTGGCAGCATCCACGGTGTTCAGGCTGGAGAGTACCAGGTGCCCGGTCTCGGCCGCTTCCAGCAGCATCTCGAGGGTTTCGCGGTCGCGCACTTCACCCACCATGACGACCTGCGGGGCCTGCCGCAGGGCCGCGCGCAGAGCCTGGCTGAAGCTGTGAGTGTCGCTGTGCAGCTCGCGCTGGTGCACGGTAGCCCGCTTGTGGTTGTGCAGAAACTCGATGGGGTCTTCAATGGTAATGATGTGGCAGGTCTGTTCCTGATTGATGCGATCCACCAGAGCCGCCAGGGTGGAGGATTTGCCCGAGCCTCTCGGCCCTGCCACCAGCACGATGCCATTATGCAGATCAGCAATCTCGGCTAATTGGGCCGGCAGGCCCAGGCCGGCAAAATCCGGCACCTCGGTGGGAATGACGCGCATCACCACCGCACAGCTTCCCCGCTGGATGAACACATTGACGCGGAAACGGGCAGTTCCCGGCAGGCCGTAGGAAATATCGCACGAGCCTTGCTCGCGCAGCATGCTGAGCGCCTGCCTATTATTGCCGATCAGGTCAGAGGCAATGCGCCGCGTATCATCGGCAGTGAGCGGCCGCAAGCCGGGGGCCTGCAGCGCTACCAGGCTGCCGTGAATTCCTGCCTGTGGCAGCCGGCCGGGGGAAAAAATCAGATCGCTTGCCCGCGTGGTAGCACGCAGCATAGCCGCCAGCAGCGCGTGCGTGACGCCGGCGCCCTTGCCGGTGGAAAAATCGAGCGCGGTAGAAATTGCAGCCGGTGCGGCTGAGACCATGAAAGTTTTCCGTGGGCAATCGAGGCCAAGCAACCGCCCCGCCAAGGTCAATTTAGCGGAAACATATCGGGGCATCTACGAGGAAGAGGGGGTACATAGAACCTTCGTAACAAGGGCAAGTCTGCAAGCTTGGGCTGCTCCCAAAGAAAGAAAGGCGGCCTTGCGGCCGCCCTGGACGCGCGAACGGCTGTTATTTCTTAGATGATTTCTTGGATTTCCCGTAGCTGGTCTCCACTGAGGCGCCAAGGCCAGCGAGCATCGCCTTAGCCTCATCGGCATGGGGTCCGGTGGGGGCCAGGTCGAGGTATTTCTGAAAGGCTTCGGCCGTGCCGTCGGGAGCGACCATTTTGTCGCCCTTGAGCACCGCCAGGCCAATCAGATTCGAGCCTTTCCAGTAATAGGCATCGGCCCGGGTTGGATCTGCGGCGATGGCCTTGTCGAAGGCATCTACCGCCTGCTGGCGCAGTTTGGGGTCGTTGGCAATGTTGGCGTTGGTCAAGACCGCGCCCATATTGAAGTAGTACTGGCCAGCCCCGGCAGGATTTGCCTGTGCGGCGTTGTTGTACGCCTGAATGGCGCAATCAGGATTGCCCGCCCGGCCGCAGACTTCTCCCAGGTTGTTGTAATAAGCGCCCAGCGTCTTGCCATCCTCAGGCTTCACCGGCCCTGAGCCCATGGCCTGCTTTTTCAGGTCAATCGCTTTCTGGTAGTCGGTGATGGCGCTGTTCAGCCGTTTGGTTTTCTCTGCCGGGTCCGCCTGCTTGGCCACGGAATCGCGGTAAGCATCGGCCAGCTTGAACCAGATCAGGTCGCGATTCGGGTCTACCTGCGTGGCATCGTTGAGCGTGGTGATGGCAGCTTCATAGTCGCCGGCCTGGCTGGATTGCGCCGCAGTCGCCAGCTTTTCGTTCAGCGACTTGACCGTATTCACCTCTTTTTGCTGCTTGGCCTGCTCCTCCTGCCGCTGTTTCAGTTGCTCCGGGGTCAGCCCCACTCCCTTGGCCACGTTCTCCTGCTCTTTCTGCAGGTTAAAATCCACCGTGGTCTGATCCGAGGAAACGTTGATTGCGTTGTAGTGGAAAAGCTCTTTGCCATCCTGATTGAGAGAGACGTTGTACTTCCCCATGCCCACGCCCAGGGAGAAGTAATTGCCCTTCTTGTCGGTCTTCAGCGTGTACTTGCTGCCATTGTCGGTGTTGAGCCAGACCACCTGCGCCCCGACAATGGGCTTGCCTTCCACGTCTTTACAGGCGCCCTGCACCGATCCCGTCTGGGCGACGACCGATGGCAGGCAGGCCGCCAGCACCATCACCGCCAGCATGGTAAGCAAACCTGGCTTCGAATTCGGCTTCTGCTTCAGCTTCATCTTTGCGCCTCCCGGCACGCCATGAAATTCTTTGCGCTTCAATTTTCAGCCGGCGATTTCCCCGGGAACCCGCAGCCCGAAAATCGGCGATTGGAAATTGAAGCCTTCTCCGCCAATCATGCCCTGGCCGCGGCAGGAACATAAGCAATCGGGTCCTGGGCCCCGGCCTCGGCGAAAGCGCGCAGCCGCAGCACGCAGCTGTCGCATACGCCGCAGGCGCGGTCCTCGCGGCTGTAACAAGACCACGTTAAATCGAAGGGAGCGCCCAGTTCAAGGCCGCGCCGCACGATCTCCGCCTTGCGCAGGGCGATCAGCGGAGTCACGATCTCGATTCCGCCCTCTTTCGTCCCCGCCTTGATCACCTCATTGAAGGCGCGGTAGTAGGCGGGCCGGCAATCGGGATACCCCGAACTATCCTGCTCGACCGCGCCAATATACACCTTGGAGGCGCCCAGCACCTCGGCCCAGCTCACGGCTACGGCCAGAAAATGCGCATTGCGGAAGGGCACGTAGGTGACGGGAATATCCTGGCCAATGGTATGCGATTCCGGCACCGCGATCTTCTCATCCGTTAGCGCCGACCCGCCAATCGCGCGCAGCGCCTCATTGCGCACTACCAGCCGGTCGCGAATACCCAGCCGGCCGCAGATGGCGGCGAAAGAGCGCCGCTCGCGCTCCTCGGTGCGCTGCCCGTAGCTGATGTGCAAGGCCGCGGCTTCA
This sequence comes from Terriglobales bacterium, assembly GCA_035517775.1. GTDB lineage: Bacteria > Acidobacteriota > Terriglobia > Terriglobales > Acidobacteriaceae > DATIYF01. Next base: position 17,385 of record DATIYF010000093.1, on the reverse strand, counting down.
TGCTCCCGCGCCGCCAGCGCCGCGCACACGCACGAATCCATGCCTCCGCTCAGCAGAACCACGGCCCGTGTTCTCTTATTCGCAGACATAAGGCCTGGCCGGCTTTTGCGTGCTTTGCGCCCTTCGTGCTTGAATCCCAGCCGCCGGTCCCTACACTCCCTTCATCGCCGGGTCCCAGATGAATTTATGAATCTGCAAGCTCAATCTGGCAGCAACCCCGTCCTCCAGCATCCATTCCGCCAATTGCCGGGGATCGAGTAAACATTGCGAAGCATCGCGCTCTCCGGCCGCGTCTTTCCGGAAGGCCGGCGAAAATAACACCGCGTTCGCCCGCCGGGCCAGCTCATGCCGCGCTGCAAATTCGCGGGCAAATTCATAGTCCCGGCGGCTGCTGAGCACGAATTTCACTTCGTCCCGCGGCCCCAGCGCGGCCAGGTTGTCGTCACAAAAAGTATCGCCTTCCCCTGAGTCCGGACACTTCACGTCCACGATCTTCACCACGCCGTTGGGCACATTCCGCAGCGGGCGCTCTCCGCTCGTCTCCAGCAGCACCGTAAATCCCTCATCCAGCAAGCGCTGCATAAAAGGCGCCAGCTCGCGCTCCTGCAGCATCGGCTCGCCGCCCGTGATCTCGACCAGCCCGCCTTGCGGGCTGAGCCGCTGCACTTCTTTCATCACCTCCTCGGCAAGCATCTTTCGTCCGCCGCTAAAGGTATATTCGCTGTCGCACCACACGCAGCGCAGGTTGCACCCGGTCAGCCGCACAAATACGCAGGGCAGCCCCGCATAGGTGGATTCTCCCTGCAGCGACTTGTAGATTTCAGTGATCTGCATGGAGAGAGCGCCGGCCTGGCTTAAGGATGCTTTCCTGTTCACCGCACAGCTTCATTCCCAGTACGTCGCCGTCGTCGTATCCGTCTCGAAAACCGTGACCATCTTCACCCGCACCCGCCCCTGGGTGGCCCGCTGCAGGCGCGCGTTCGATTCATCGTAGAAATACTTGGCCAGGTTCTCGGCGGAAGGATTCAACACCGTGAACGGCTCCAGGTCGTTGATCATCTGATGGTCCAGCCGCTCAATCACGTGCTTCATGACTTCCCGCAGGTCTTTGAAATCGAGCAGCAGGCCGGCCTGGTCCAGCTCCGGACTGGCCAGGGTCACCCGCACTTTGTAATTGTGCCCGTGCGGGTTTTCGCACTTGCCCTTGTAATTGCGCAGGTAATGGCCCGCGGCAAACGTGTCTTCGACGGTGACCTCGAACATGAAGCCCTCAGCGGACGGCACAATCCCCGCCGCACCAGTATTCTACCGCGAGCCGCCTAAACAGCGCCTCGTGGCCCTGTGTGCTTGAAACGATTTCCTTCATGTTCCCTCGCGCCCTTCGTGGTGAACCGGGTTGACGCAGCCTGTGTTCGTTAAGCCAAACCCTTTCTTAACCACGAAGAACACGAAGGAGGCCCGCATTGAGCCACCTCAGCTCCCTGATGTATAAGACCAGAGCTATGAAGCATGCCGCGATTCTGCTCGCACTCAGTTCCCTGTTCTTCGTGCCCGCATTCTGCCAGAACAACCCAGCCGAGAAGCCGGCCGCCTCCCGCACCGCCGGCCTGGAAAAACACGCCGGCTTCCTCCCTTACTACTGGGACGAAAAGAAGGGCGAGGTCCTCTTCGAGCTCTCCCCGGCGGCGATGCAACGCGAATTTCTCTACTTCACCGGCATGGGCAGCGGCGTCGGCTCGACCGAAGTTTTTGCCGACCGCAGCTCGTTCGGCGCGGACGCGCTCTGCCGCCTCCGGCGCGTCGGGATGCGCGTGCTCGTAATCGAAGAAAACCCCGACTTCCGCGCCTCCGCAGGCAGCGGGGAGCTGAAGCAGTCGGTGGAATCGAGTTTTCCGACGTCGGTGCTCGCCGCCCTTCCCATTGAGGCGGAAGAGAACGGGGATCTCCTGGTGAATGCCGGCCCGCTGCTCATTCGCGATGCCTTCGATCTGCTTTCCCAGCTCCGCCGGCCCACTCATGTGGCGGGCGGGCAGATGGTGCGCGATCAATCGCGGGGCGCAGCCTGGAAGCTCGATGAGGGCCGCAGCGCAGTAGATCTCGACCACAGCGGCAGCTTCCCTCTGAATACAGAAATCGAAGCCCTGCTTACCTTCACCACTGAAGCGGAAAGCGACCTCAACCAGCCCGACCCGCATACCCTCAGCGTGCGCGAGCATCACTCTTTCGTCGCTTTGCCCGAACCCGGCTACCAGCCGCGCGAACAGGACCCGCGGGTGGGCTTTTTCGGCGTCAGCTTCAAGGATTTCTCCCAACCCTTCGACCAGCCGCTCACCCGTTATTTCATCAGCCGCTGGCGCTTGCAGAAAAAAGATCCGCAGGCGGCGCTCAGCGAGCCGGTGAAGCCCATCGTCTTCTACCTGGACCGCGCCATCCCAGAGCCCATGCGCTCCGCCATCCGCCGCGGCGCCTTGTGGTGGAATGAGGCCTTCGAGCAGGCCGGCTTCAAGAACGCGCTCCGCATCGAAGACTTGCCCGAAGGCGCCAATCCTATGGATGTTCGCTACTCCACTATCCAGTGGACCAACCGCTCCGGCCGCGGCTGGTCCGTTGGCCAAAGCCACGTGGACCCGCGTACCGGCGAGATCATCCACGCCGTGGTGCAGCTCGATTCTCACCGTGAACGCACCATGAACAACTACTGGCAGTCGTTCATGCCTTCCGGCCGCGGCGACCTGGAGCCAAGCCTCGACGCCTTCTCTGGTTTGGACAACCTCGATCCCCAAGTCGGCGACGAGCAGGTGATGTCCAATCGCGTTGCGCTGCTGGCCTGTCACGAAATCGGCCACGCGCTCGGCCTGGAACACAACTTCGTCGCCAGCACCTACGGCCGCGGCTCGGTGATGGACTACTTCGCGCCGCGAGTCAAGATTCGCGCGGATGGCACCGCCGACCTTTCCGATGCCTACATGCAGGGCGTTGGCAGCTATGATCGCTTTGTCATCGAATGGGGATACAGCGAAGGCGCCCCGGCCGCCAGCGAGACCGAAGAGCGCAGCCGTCTCGAGGCCATCGTGAAAAAAGCCATGGCCAAGGGAATTGTCTGGGGAAACTACCACGACCCGCGCTGGAATTCCTATGATGACGGCCCCGACCCGGTCACCTGGCTGAAAGAAGTGCTTCCCGTGCGCGACGCGCTGCTGGCCCACTACGGTCCGCACATGCTGAAGCCGGGTGAGCCCAATTCCATGCTGGCCTCGCGCTTTCCCATGGTCTATCTCTTCCATCGCTATGCGCTGGCCGCGGCCATCAACGTAGTTGGCTCCGCAACTGTTCCGCTCTCTCTTGCCGGCGATGGCCAGAAGCCGGTCAACCTCTGGCCCGCCGCCAGCCAGAAGGAAGCGGTGCAGCTTGCCTTGCAGGCGCTTCGCCCCTCGGCTCTGGAGATTTCACCTGGCCTGTGGAAGCTGCTGGCTCCGGTCGAGAATCGTGATCGCGATCCCGAGCAGTTCACCTCCTCGGCCGGCTATCTCTTCAGCCCGCAGGATGGCGCCCGGGCGGTGGCCGAAATCGTGGTTGGCGGCTTGCTTGACCCCGAGCGCCTGGAAAGAGCGGCGGTCATCTCGGACCAGGACGCCGCGGCCCCATCGCCCGCCTATATCGTCTCGGCCATTGTGCGCGCAGAATTTCCCGGGCAGGCTACCACGCCCGAGGGGAAAGCTCTCGCCGCGGCCGTGCAAACTGAGATTGCTGACCGTTTGATGATTCTTGCGGCTGATCCCAAGGCCGTTCCTGAGGTGCAGGCTGCAGCGCTGTCTGGAGTGGATGAAATCAACGGCTTGCTGGGCAAAATGCCGGCAGAGGCCGAGACGCGGTTCCTCAAGCGGGAGATTCAGCTCTACCTGCAGAATCCGCAGCAGAACACGCCTGGGCTGTCTTCCTCTGGGGCGCCCGAAGGGCCACCCACATAGAAAAAGAAATCGGGGAGGCTGGCCGGCCTCCCCGATTCAAGACGGCGGCGTTGCGCTGAAAATTCAGGGCTGCTCGTCGAGCTCCACCGTGTCTCCCGCCCGAATGTCGTTCAGCGAGAACACGATCATGCCGGTCGAGGTGGTGGGCGTGGTGCTGAGAATCACGATCTCTCCCAGCGCGCGCCGGGGAAAATCGGCCACGTGAATGTTGGGGCCTTTGGTCTTGGTGAAGAAGCTGGCGTCATAGGAGGGCGGCGCCGACTGAGTGTCTTCGGCAATGGCCGCCTTGAACGACAGCCGGTCCACCGGGTCTGTGTAATCGGCTTCGTACCTGCGCACGGCGCGGAAATAATCGCCGATCTTCACCCCCTGGTTGGAGCCGACGTTCATGTATACCTTGGCGCCGGTTCCCAGCTCGTAGTCGAAATCCTTGGCCATGACGATGCGCCCGCTCAGCTTCCCATTCGGAGGCGCGAAGCGGTCAAAGCGCAGCGGAGGATGAAACGAAACCGGAGTCTTCTCCACGAACGGCACCGCCAGGTCGCCCGGATTCACCGGATCGCAGCTGAATTCCACCTGGGCCACAGCCATCTGGTTGCGCGCATCCACAACCCGCACTTTTCCAATCTCGCCATAAGGCTGGCCGCTCGCCCTGAGCAGCTTGTGCTGCCCGGGAAACAGCTCGTAGCGGTTGGGATCATGCAACTCGCGCAGAATGGTGTACTCCTGCCCGGCCTGGTACTTGCCGCCGGTGAGGTACACCAGGTCACCGTTCACATTCTTGGTGGTATTTGGGGTTTCCAGTCCTCCCGCCACATAATCTGTGGTCGGCACCAGTTTGTCGGTGATGAAGCCGGCGCAATAGAGATCGGCGTAGGTGGGCGTCTGCACCCGCTCCACAGGAAAGGTGACCCGGTTGGGCACGGTTCCCTGCGGCCCGTCCGAATCCTGCCCGTAGGCGGCCAGGCTCAGGCAGAGCAATAGAAACAATCCTGTTTTCTTCATGTTACCTCCGCGCCCGCGGCGCGCTTGGGCTTCCCTGGAACTGCTAACCACAAGAAAATTAAGGGACTTCTGCCCGGACAGTAGCAAGAGGCGCAATCCCGGTCAAGGTTACGCCGGTGTTATGCGTGGTACGTTAGAAAGTTTGGGGCGGCGAAAGTCATAATCCCTTGTTGCATCTGGAATTACGGGCCTGTAATATCGCGCCGTCTCTTGCGCAAAACGAATGATTTCCGGTAACAGCTACCCATCCCGGCCCCTGCCCCTGCGGCTGCCGAAGGTTTGCGTGGCGGTCACCGGCGCTGACGCCTCGGAGATGGTCGAGAAAAGCGAGGCGCTCGCCCGTGATAACAGCCTGCTGGAATTCAGGTTAGATTATCTCTCCCGGCCGGCTCTGGCCCTCGCCAAGATCGAGAGCTTCACCCAATACCATCCCCATGTGGTAGTGATTGCCACCTGCCGCCGGGCGGCGGCCGGAGGCAAGTTCCGTGGCTCCATCGTCTCTCAGGTCGATCTCCTGACCAAAGCCGGGGCCGCCGGCTGTCAGTTGGTGGATCTTGAGCTGCAGAGCGCCCTGCGCTGCAAGCCCTCGCAAATGCAGAAGTTGCAGCGGCGTGCGGGGCTGATTCTGTCTTTCCATGACTTTCGCGGCACGCGGAAGCTGGATGAAATCCTGGCCAAGATGACGCGGGTCCCCGCCGACTATTACAAGATCGCTACCACCGCCACCTCGCTGTACGACAACGTGGTGATGATGCGGTTTCTGGAGAAACACAGCGGCGCGCATTCCCTGATTGGCCTGTGCATGGGCGAGCAGGGCCTGATCAGCCGGGTGCTGGCGATTCGCGCCGGCAGCGTCTTCACCTTCGGCGCCGTCAGCCCGGAAGAGAAGACTGCTCCCGGCCAGATGACCGCCCAGGAACTGCGCAACCTGTTCCGCGTGGAGCAGTTAGACGCGGCCACCAGGCTCTACGGCGTGGCCGGTGATCCCGTGGCCCACTCGCTTTCTCCTGCCATCATGAACGCCGCGTTCCGCCGCGAGAACGTCAACGCGGTTTATCTCGCACTGCATGCGAAGACGCTGAAGGACCTGCTGGCATGCGTGCGTGATATTCCGATTCATGGCCTGTCTGTCACTATGCCGTACAAAGAGTCCATTCTGACGCACCTGGATAACACGGATTCCCATACGGCCAAGGTGGGCGCATGCAACACCGTGGTGCGGGCTCAGGACGGCAAGCTCTATGGTTTCAACACTGATACTGCAGGGATCGTACGCCCGCTGGAGCGGCGGCTGCCTCTCGACCAGGCCAAAGTTCTGGTGCTGGGAGCGGGCGGCGCGGCCCGCGCGGCAGTGTTCGCGCTAAAGGAACGCGGAGCGGAGGTGTACATTCTGAACCGCAGCGCCGCCCCGGCCCAGAAGCTCGCCCGCCAGGCGCGCGCCCGTACCCTCAAACGGCCGGACCTCAAAAAGCTGAGCTTCGATGTGATTATTAATGCCACACCGGTGGGTATGGGAAACACCCGCGAGTCTCCTCTGAACGAGGAGGAAATCAAGGCAAAGTTCGTCTTTGACATGATTTACGACCCGCCCGAAACCCGTCTGCTGAAAATGGCCAGGGCCCGCGGCTCGGAAGTCATTCTTGGAATTGAGATGTTTGTTCACCAGGCGGCGCGCCAGTTCGAGATCTGGACGGGTAAGCCCGCTCCCTGGGACGAGATGCTAAGCGTGGTCACCAAGGCTTTGCAGGAGCGGACAGCGGCCCAAGAGAGCATGAAAAGCAAGGCCAAGAGGCAAGGCCGGTAGAGAAACTTACATTTTTAGTTTCAGTAATTTACAAGAAAAGTGACAGGAATAGACTTCCACGGCCGGCGTCCGAAGCCGGCCATCTTCTCCAACTCCACAAGAATCGCGGCGGAAAAATTCGATTTTCCACCGAAGGCGGGTGTTTTCGACCAAAGATGCCGGATGCAACGAAAAGGTTGCAATTTTTAGCGACACAGAGGTAAGATGATCAATGGGACGTGCAGTCATGGCGTTCCATCTCGTCGTTGTACCGCCCTTTCTTCCAAGGTTCAAGAGCCGTACTCAACGGTTTAACGGATGCTCCAAGGCGTGCTCTGGCGCCTATGGCACCCAGGTTCGGAGAGACCGCTATGGCGTGGTACGCATACTGCATTACTGAGCAGCCCACCCTCACCAATGGAACCCGCAGCCGCCGCCCTTTCCTGCTGGAAGGGATTCAAGGCGTAGAAAATGCCCCGGTTTTGAGCTATCCCAGCGGCGAATTCGCGGTCATCGTGAGCGAATATGAGCGCAACGGGCACAGGCTGGAAGAAAAGCACGTGCTGGAGCATGCGCGGGTGGTGAGCATCTGTTTCCGCACTGGAACTGTGCTTCCGTTCCGTTTCGGCACAGTTTTCGACAGCGATGAAGCGCTCAGGCAGGCAGTGCATGCCAACCGCCGCACCTTTGGCGTGAGCGTGGCCAAACTTCGCGGCAAGTCTGAAATGCACCTGAAAGTGCTGGTGCGCGATGGTTCGCTGCGCAGCGCCATGGAAAAAGTCGAGCTGCCCGATACCGTCGGCGGAGAATATCTCGCCAAGTTGCGCGAAAAGGCCTGCAAGGACCGGGAGCGGCAAACCAAGGCCCGCGCCCTCTCCGTGCAGGTGCACAAGCTGTTCCATCCGCTGGAAGAAGAGATCAGCTGCAAGAAGGTGGACGCGGATGGAATGCTGATTGACATTGCCCACCTGATTGACTCCAGCTCGGTGGAGAAATATCAGAACCGGTACAACTCGGCCGCCAAGCAGTTGAAGAACTGCGAGCTCGCCCTCAGCGGTCCCTGGCCGCCCTACCACTTCATGCCGGGCAAGCTGCGTACGGTAGCCGGTAACTCCTGAAGTATTAAGCAGTTTGGCTGGGCGCAGTACAGAACTGCAGCCAATGTGCAGGAACATGCAGTTTCAGCCGGAACGATAGGCCCTCGAGAGATCGCACCGTGGCCCCCGGGCATGCACTATGTGTCCTGTTTACAATCCCTTATGGTAAGCGGCAGCATAGCGCGCCGGCGCTTTCATCTTTGGCGCGGCAAGTGCTTCGTTCTAAGGTCAGGAAAAAGAGGCTGCCACCTAATGACCTTCACCTGATCCGCCGTTCTCGACATTCTCTTGACCGCTCCGAATACCGAAGCGGCATCACCTTTCCAGTATCCTGCCTTTCGCCTCTTTTGAATTGTGGCCCCAGCAATGGGGCCGCTTTTTTTGTCTGGCCAGCTTACGGTGGCAACGCCCGGTGCCTGGAGAAGCGGAAGAAAGACTGATTGCGAAAAGCGCATCTGACGATAAAGTAATAAATAATCACAGAGAAGTGCCAGGCCGGGAACCAGGGGGAAGCGCCGGAAAGGTCGGACCGGGGCAACACGGAATCATGCCAATTGGCGAGGACCAGAAGCACTCCAAATTGCTGAATCGCGCCGCACGGGAACGCGCCCTGATCGAGGCCGCCGGCAAATTATTCGCGCAACGCGGTTACGAAGCGACCACCACGCGCGAGATCGCCAAAGCGGCCGGCTGCGCCGAAGGCCTGATCAGCCGCTACTTCCGCGGCAAGGCGGGGCTGCTGGTGGCGCTCATTCGCGCGCATCTCACCGAGGAAGCCGCCGAATTAAACGCCGAACTCCCTCCCGCTAAAACTCTGGAAGAAGAAGTTCAGCAGTTAGTGGATTGGGACGTGGAGCGCATGTGGGAGGAGCGCGAATTCCTCAAGGTGATCGTGCCCCAGGTCATCCTCAACCCGGACGTGGCGGCGGAAGTAATCCGGATGGGCCCGGTGCGGCGGATCCAAATCATTACCGAGCGGCTAAAGAAGTATGAGCAAGCCCAGGCGCTGCCGCCAGAAGAGATCACTGCCGTGGCCGAGGCGGTGGGAGCCCTGGGTTTGGTTTTTGGATTCATGAATCCCACCGCCCGTGTTTCCGAGCGGCCGCGAGCGAAAGCCACCTCGCGGGTTCTTGCCAGAATGCTGGCCCGAGCGCTGACCAAAGGCTAGCCGACAATTTCCATCTCCGGCAAATCTATGCCGGCAGCAGCATTCCCTTCTCCAGATGGCGGGTGATGTGGGCATAGGAAGCGGCGTGGGGATCGTGAGTGACCATCACGATGGTTTTCCCGAAAGATTCATTGAGCCGCTTCAGCACCTCCAAAACCTCGGTGGCGGAGTGGCTGTCGAGATCGCCGGTGGGCTCATCGGCGAGAATCAACGTAGGATCGCTCACGATGGCCCGTGCGATGGCCACACGCTGCTCCTGCCCGCCGGAGAGCTGCTTGGGCAGATGGTTTACGCGCTCCTCAAGCCCCACCAGCTTCAATGCTGTCATCACATGCTCGCGGCGCTGCTGGGCGTTCAGCCGGGTGAGCAGCAAGGGCAGCTCGACGTTCTCAAAGGCGGTGAGCACCGGAATGAGGTTGAAGGTCTGGAAGATATAGCCGATGTGGGTGTTGCGCCAGCGCGCCGCCTGGGAATCGTTGAGCTGAAAGATGTTTTCTCCGAGGACCAGCAATTCGCCGACCGTGGGCTTATCAATGGCGGCGATCATGTTGAGCAGAGTCGTCTTGCCCGAGCCGGAGGGGCCCATCAAGGCGAGGAACTCGCCCGACGAAATCTCGATGGAGACATCATCCAGCGCCTTCACTTCAAACGCATCGCGCTTGAAGATTTTGCTCACATTGCGCACCTGAACGACCTTGGTCTTCGTAGCGACATTGGAAACTGTGGCTGTGCTCATGACTGTCCTTTGATCCTGATTTTGTCCCCATCTTTCAAATTCGGCGGGGCAGAGGTAATCACGTTCTCGCCCCCGACCAGCCCGCTGACCAGGAAACCGCCGCTGCGAGGCGCAAGCACTCTCACCTCTCGCATCATTGCCTTGTCATTAAAGGCAATGAAGACGATCTTCTTGCCATTGAGGTCGCGAACGGCATTGGCGGGCACGAACGCTCCCGCCGGCTCCGCGCTCTTGTTCGCAGGGCTCTCATTGGCAAGGAACCTCACAGTGGTATTCATCTCCGGGCGCAAGTAGCTGTCGGGGTCCAGAATCTGCACCTTGACTTCGACCGTGGCCTTCTGCCGGTTGGCCTCGGGAGAAATTTCCTCGATTACTCCGTTGTATTTGCGGTCAGGATAGGCATCCACCGTGACGATGGCTTTCTGGTGCGGGCCCAGCTTGGAAAAATCATCCTGGGCGATATCGAGGTCAGCCTGGATGTCGCTGAGATCGGCCAGGGCCACAACCTCGCCTTGTGGACCGCCTTCGGCTCCGCTGGCAAACATGGAAGTCACCAGCTCCCCCTTCTCGGCGGTGCGCTCGAGAATCGTGCCGCTCACCGGCGCGCGGATTACGGTGGCATCCAGCTGCGATTTGGCGTAGGCCTCCTGGCCTTCCGCCTGCAACAATGCCCCCTGCGCCCGCGCCACCTCCTCCGGCCGGGGACCGATCTTCACCAGCTGATATGCCTTTTGCAGCGAGTTCATGTGCTGCAAATCGGCCTGGTACCTGGCGGTGGCGTCATCGAGCGATTGCTTTGATACCACCCCCTGGCGGAACAGATCCTGGGTGCGGTCGAGGGTAAGCTTGTCGTCGGCGAGGGTAGCCTGGGCCTCGTCCAGGTTATGCTGGGCCTGCTGAATCTCCTGCGGGCGCGAGCCGTTCTTGAGCTCTTCCAGGTAGGCGCGCGCGGATTCGGCTGCGCCCTTGGCCGCTTGGTACTGGGCGCGGAACTCTTCATCTTCCAGGCGCACCAGCACCTGACCCTGCTTGACTTTGTCGCCCTTCTCCACGCCGATCCAGGCGACCCGGCCCGTGACCTTGGAGTTCACATTGATTTTGTGATGGGCCACGATGTAACCGGTGGCGGTAAGAACAATTCCGCCCACGTCGCTGCTTTCGGCCTGGGCGCGGGCAACTTCGACCTCGGGGGCGTCAGAAGCGAGCATCCGATAGGCGAACGCTGCCAGGCCGAATATCGCCACCAGCGCAATGCCGATCACAATGTAGCGCCGCGCCCACAGCGGGGGCTCGCCTTCGCCGCGCGCCGAGCGGTCTATGCGGAGGCTTTCCAGCTCGGAATGTTTGGTGTCAATGGCCATACGTTAAGAGTAAGAACGCGCTTCAGTCTCGCTTCGTTCCCTGTGACACTTGCAAAAGTGTCACCTGCCTAACCAGCTAGTCCCTCAATGCGGCCAGAATCTCGCGCCGCGAAGCATGCCAGGCGGGGGCAATGCCGCCCAGGAGTCCCATGATGATAGCGAATACCACGGCGGCGGCAATCACCTCGGGCGTCATGCGCAGGCTGAACACCACTTCGCTGAAGGTGACCTGGTTCTGTGTGCCCGTGGTCATGCCATTGAAGGGCAGCATGAGAACAATGCCCACCAGGGCCCCCAGCAGCGACAACAGGATTGACTCAAAGACAAACGAAGTCAGGATGCTCGGCCGGCTGAAGCCGATGACCCGCAGCGTGGCAATTTCGCGCGAGCGGTAGGCCACGGCGGCGTACATGGTGTTCATGGCGGCAAAGCTGGAGCCAATGGCCATGATGACGGCGACGATCCAACCGATGAATTTGATCACGTTGCCGGAGCTAGTCTGCTTGGCGTAGTAGTCGGTCTCGAGCATGCCATCCAGCTTGAGGCGCTGATCGTCGCTGACGCGGTGAACCAGGGCGTCGGCGGAAACCGGATCGGTGGCGCGCAGATAGGCCGAGCCGAAGGCGCCCTGGCGATCGAAGTCGGAAGCCATCTGATTCACGTCACCCCAGACTTCGGAGTCGTAGGCGGTGCCGCCGGCGTTGAAAATCCCGACTACCTTCCAGGGGCCTTTGCCGAATTGCAGCGTGTCTCCCACATTGGCGTTGGCAAAGCGTTCGTGAATACTCTCGCTGACCACGACCTCGCGCTGGCCGGGGGTCCACCAGCGGCCGGCAACCAGCTTCACGCCCTGGCGAAGTTCGAGACCATCCTGCATCATGCCGCGCACAGTCACGTTGGTTTCGCCGCTGCCATCTTTGCGCGGAAGCACAATGGCAACCACCCATTCACCCGAAGCCAAGGGTTCGCCGTGACTGTCTTTGGCGATGCCGGGAAGGGTCCTGAGAATGGGGAAATCCTGGGCGTCGAAGCCGCCGGAAAGCTCGGCGGTCGAGCCTTTGCGCATGACCAGAACGTTCAGGGGATCGCCGCTGCTCACGAAGGCGCGGTGCAGGCCGGCGAGCAGGGCCATCAGAAAGATCGCGGTGGTGACGGTGAGGGCGATGCCCAGCGCGGTCATGGTAGTCAGGCCTTTGCGCAGCACCAGGTTGCGGACGTTGTAGCTGATGGGAATCGCCATAATGTTCTCTGCCTAACCGATGTGGCGCAGCCCCTCCACAATGCTGACCCGCGATGCGTTGTAGGCCGGCAGCCCGGCGCTGACCAGGCCGACCGAGACCGCCACGGCTAAAGCCGCGATCATGGTGGGCCAGGTAACTTCGAAGCGCATGGGGACGCCGATGGCTGCCGGTGAGTGGGCCACGAACTGAATCAAGCCGGCGGCCGCCAGAATTCCCAGCAGTCCGCCCAGAAAGGCCAGCGCCACCGATTCTCCCACGAAGAGCGAAAGCACGCGGCCCCGGGTAAAGCCCAGGGTCTTGAGCAAAGCCGCCTCTCGGATGCGTCCGCGAATGGAGATCGCCATCGTATTGGCCGAGACCAGCAGAATGGCGAACACCACAGCCGCACAGATGCTCAGAATGAAGGCCTTCACGTTGCCCAGCATGGCTACGAATGAAAGCCGGAAGGCGTGCTCGGTTTCGGTTTTGGTGGGCTCGGGCGAATTGCGGAACATATCGTCAATCGTCTGCGTCACTCGCGGTACGTCTTTCGCCGAGGCCACACGCGTATCGAAGAAGCCGGCTTGCCCTTTGAACCAGGGCAGGGCCTCATCGAGATACTTGGCGTTGAAATAGATGGAGTGGGGCGCGGGCGTCATGGTGAACATGCCGCGAATGGTCAGTTCGGGGTTCACGGGGAAATAGGTCCCTTTGAGCGTGATACGGTCGCCGAGCTTCCAGCCGAAGTGCCGGGCCAGTTCGACATCCACCAAAGCTCCGGCGCGGTCTTTCTGCCAGGCGGCGACCTGGTCGGCAGGGACCTGCTTATCGGATGCGACCGTCAGGTATTCCTGCGGGTCGGTGGCGAACTGGGCAAAAGCATTTTCCGGGCGGTCGTCTTTGTAGATTCCGCCGAAATAGGTCATGGGCACGACGCCAGCGACGCCGGGAATCGCGCGAATCTTATCGCGATAGTAGCCGGGGAGCAGAAAAGTCAGCGAGACGCGATCGCGGGTGATGACGCGCTTGTCAGCCTCCGGAGACCCCTGGTCGAGATAGAAGCTGCGCCAGATGGACATCATGAGGGTGAGCAGCAGCAGAGAGAAGCCGATGCTCAACACCGTGAGCAGGCTGCGGCGCTTGCTGCGAAATGCGTTGCGGATTACGAAGCTGCCCAGAGTCATGAGTTAACCGATGTGGCGCAGTCCATCCACAATGCCGATGCGCGAAGCGTGATAGGCGGGCACAATGGCGCTGAGAAAACCGACCAGCGCGGCGACAAACCACGCCACCAGCATGGTGGCGGGCTGTACCCGCAGGGCGCCGCCGAAGAAGCCGCCCGCCGCCTTGGCCGCGCCGCCGCCCAGAACTACGCCCGCCAGCGAACCGAGAATTCCGCCGATGAGGGCGAGAGTGACGGCCTCACCGACGAACAGAGAGAGAATGGTGCGGCGGGTGAAACCCAGAGTCTTCAGCACCGCCACTTCGCGCGTGCGCTCGCGGATAGACATGGCCATGGTGTTGGCGGAAACCAGCAGAATGGCGAACACGACCGCGGCGCAAATGCTGAGAATGAACGCCTTGACGTTGCCCAGCATGGCCACAAAGCCGAGCTGGAATTGCTTTTCGGTCTCGGTTTTGGTGGGCTGGGGCGAGTTGCGGAACATCTCATCCACCTCGGGGCCGATCTTGCCGACATCCTGCGGAGATTTCGCCAGGATGGTGAAGAATCCGGTCTCCCCCTTCAGATAGGAAACCGCCTCTTCGACATACTTCTGGTTGTAGTAGATCGAGGTCGTGGGGGCGGGCGCGATGAAGATGCCGCGGATGGTCAGTTCCAGATCAACCGGGAAGGTCGCGCCCTGAATGATGATGTGGTCGCCGACCTTCCAGCCCATTTTCCTGGCCAATTCGTCGTCCACAATGCAGCCGGCGCGGTCGCGCTTCCAGGCGGCGAGCTGGTCGGGAGGAATCTTCCAGTCGTTGTAAACGGTGAAGAATTCGTCGGGGTCAGTGCCGAACTGGGCGAAAAAGTTCTTCGATTTGGCGTCTTTGTAGGTGCCGCCAAACCAGTTCTGGGGGATGACCGCGGCCACCCCGGGCAGAGCGCGGATTTTCTCCCGGTAGTAGGCCGGCATGGTGAAGGTGAGGGAAACTTTGTGGCGCGTGATCAGGCGCAGGGCCGACTCTTCACTGCCCTGGTTGATGTAAAAGCTGCGCCAGATGGCCATCATCAGGGTGAGCAGGAGCAGGGAGAACCCGATGCTCAGCACGGTCAAAAGGCTGCGCCGCTTGTTGCGGAAGGCATTTTTGCGGACGAATCGGGTCAGGGTCATACAGAAACTCCGGGAAGAATACGGAGGCGAGCGCTGGGCCTGCTCCCGTCAAGGATAGACGATGGCAATGGACCCCACAACCCGGGGTGAGCGCGCCCGCGCCGGGCGGCGAGGCCGGTTTTCTTTGCAATCACTTGCCGCGAATTGGTCTGCAATTTCATGCGCCCAACCTGGTGAGTCTGACTAGGAAAATAATGCACAATCGCTTGGACGAACCGGCAGTGGAGATCGTCATCCGGCCTTTATGACAATTGTCATGAATCCTGGGCCGAGGGGCTTGTACGACTCCGTCTGGTCTTGGCGGTCCCCGCGCGCCGCCGAGCAGCCGCCTGGTTTCGCTTGCCGATTCGATTTTCTCAAGGATTTCTTCGTTCGTACAGGGTTCGGCTCAGGCAGCGATGGGACGGTTCACTCGCCACCATGAAGGACGCCAACGAAGGCCGGCCGAACCAGGAATTGTACTGCCGGCAAGCTGCGGTTGACCCTTCCGCGGATTCGCTGTACCTTGCTGCCAGCTTCGAGGTGCGTCGCTTGCCGCTTTCCGCCGTAGACTCGCTGGGTCCGGCCTTCGAACACTCCAAGCAGCAGCTCATCCGGCCCTTTCGTTTCGGGCAGTGGGCGCGGTTGGCGCTGATTGGACTGATGGCGGGAGAGCTGAGCTCGGGGGGAGGCTGCAATTTTTCTGGTTTCAACGTGCCCATTCCGCAGCACACGGGGGGCTCTGATCACTTTCTGCCCGGCCTGTGGTCCACTAACCCTGTACTGTTTGCCGTGTTGATCGCGCTGCTGGCAGTTCTGGTCGTGGCCCTGTGGGTGGTGGCCATTTATATCAACAGCGTTGCCCGCTTCGTGCTTTTTGACAGCGTGGTGGAGAAGGAATGCCACATCCGCAAAGGATGGAGCCGGCGCACCGCTCCCGGCCTGCGCTATTTTCTCTGGCAGATCTTGTTCTCGCTGGTGATGCTGGTATGTATGGCGATCCTGATCGGTATTCCGGCGCTTATCGCAGTTGCCATGGGCTGGTTCAACGATCCCGGCCAGCATCTGCTGCCATTGATTCTCGGCGGAGTTCTGCTGTTTTTCGTGTTTTTTGCTTTTATCGTTCTCGCCATCGTGGTGCAGGTCCTGACCAAAGACTTCGTGGTGCCGCAGATGGCGCTGGAGGGGATAAGCGCCATTGAAGGCTGGCGGCGCTTGCTGCGCATGGTGAACGGCGAGAAGGGCGGCTACGCGGCCTACCTGGGAATGAAGATCGTGATGGCCCTCGGGGCGGCGGTCATCGTCGGCATTGTGGCCGGGATCGCCATGTTCATTCTGCTCATTCCCATCGGCGGCTTCGGCGTGGTCGCGGTGCTGTTGGGCAAAGCGGCGGGGCTGACGTGGAACCTCTACACCATCACCCTGGCCGTGGTGGTGGGGGCGATTGCGGTGGCCATCCTCCTGTACGCGATGGCGCTGGTCTCGGTGCCGGTCATCATTTTCTTCCCCGCGTACTCAATTTACTTTTTCGCCGCGCGCTATCCCGCGCTGGCGGCGGTCTTGCATCCGGCGCCGGCGCCGCCTGAGCCGCCGCCCTTGCCGCCTAGTCCAGCGCCGATCGGGTAAGACCTCGCTGACGGACGGCCGAGGGCGGCCCTCCCCGCGTGTTTTATTTGCTGTGCCGCCAGGAAAACCGCCGGCCCAGGATGCACTTGATGATCAGATGATCGGTCGAGGCAGTCATGCCGACGCCCACCCCAAAGTTGAACTCCCATTGCGGCCCGAGATCGAGGTCAATCGAAGGGAAAATCTGCTGCTCCTGATCATGCAGGGGATCGAAGCCGGTGATCGGCCCGTAGGAAGCGTAGTATTCCAGTCCGCCGGAGATTCGCCGGGTGAAGTCGTAGCCGACTTTTGCATTGGGCGAAAACTCCACGCCCTTATTCACGCTCTCGCCGTGGAAGGAGCGGTCGAGCGTGGGGTTGAAGCTGAGATACCAGGGACCGATTTTCTTATCCACGATGGGGCGGATTTCCCAGGTCCAGGTATCAGGGGAGAATGAGCGGCGCTGGTAGCCGATTTCGTTTGACAGGCTAACCCCCACCGGCCAGTGCCACGAGTCAGGAACGCGTACCCGCGGCCGGATGTGATCGCCCACCCACTGCCAGCCACCCTGGGGCTGAATGCTGGTGAAGATATAGAAGCCGGTCTCAAACCAGCGGTTGATGCCCTGAGTGATTTCCACGGTCTCGTGCTCGGCGTGATTGGTGGGGAGCACGCCATCCTCGACGGTCTTGCTTCCTTCGGCGGTGAAATTCGAGTGCAGTTCCACCATGGTGGTGGCGGGAAGAACGGTGTCAGAACCGTAAACCTGGATTTCGTAGTTGTCCTGGGCGCGGGCAGAAGGCGAGGCTGCGAGGCCTATCACCAGGGCGACAATAAACCAACATCGGAAACTCATACCTGGGCCGCCATTCGGCTTCCGCTCCGGCGGATGTTTGTGATGATGCCTTGCGGAATGCTTCGGCCGCAAGAGTGGCAGCCGGGAACCTGCCATCGCTCGCGGGTGTCGAATGTTTGCAGACACGCGTGCCTGAGAGGAGCGAAGGCAATGGCTTTCCTGATGGCAGGCGGAGGTGCGCCCCGGCCGCAAATCAACGTCACGCCGCTGATTGACGTGCTGCTGGTGCTGATTATCGTGTTCATGGTGGTGGAGTCCATGTCGAAGCGGC
>DATIYF010000092.1:0-13949 GCA_035517775.1 Terriglobales bacterium | reverse complement strand
GCCCGCGCCAACCAGCGTGTGCAGCTCGTCAATAAACAGAATCACTTGCCCGGAGGAGTCTTCAATCTCTTTCAGCACCGCTTTCAGCCGGTCTTCGAACTCGCCGCGATACTTGGCTCCCGCCAGCATCGCGCCCAGATCGAGCGCAACTACCCGCTTGTTCTTCAGGACCTCGGGCACGTCGCCGGAAATAATGCGCTGCGCCAGGCCCTCGACAATCGCGGTCTTGCCTACGCCCGGCTCGCCGATCAGCACCGGATTATTCTTGGTCCTCCGCGAAAGCACCTGGATCACGCGGCGGACCTCTTCGTCGCGTCCGATCACCGGGTCCAGCTTGCCGCGCCGCGCCAGCTCGGTCAGGTCGCGGGCATAGCGCTCCAGCGCCTGATATTTCGCCTCGGGGGTCTGGTCAGTCACCTTCTGCGAGCCGCGCACCGAGCTCAGCGCCTTCAAAATCGCATCATAGGTTGCGCCCTGCCGCGCCAGAGCTTCCTGCGCTGCATCGCGCTTCAAATGCGTGATCGCCAGCAGCAAGTGCTCGGTCGAGACATACTCGTCCTTGAAATTCGCCGCTTCTTTGAAGGCTTGTTCCAGCAGCTGATTGGCCGCCTGCGAGAGCGATGCCTGCCCCGCTCCGCCGCCGGAAACTTTGGGCAGAGCTTCGATCGCGCGGTAAACCTCCGCAAGCACGCTCTGCGGCCCGATGCCGATCTTCTCCAGAACCGGCGGCACGATGCCTTCTTTATCTTCGAGCAGCGCCGCCAGCACATGCAGCGGCACCAGCTCGGGATTGCCGTGCTCGGAGGCGAGGTCGTTGGCCCGCTCCAGGGCCTCCTGAGCCTTAAGGGTTAGTTTGTCGAATCGAATTGCCATTTACAAAAGTCCTCGAAAAAGGTCCTGCGCTAAATGCGGCGATTACAATTTCTGTCCGAGAGCCGCGATAAATTGCTCCAGATCAGCGTGCTCGTTGCAGTGAACGAATCTCATGCTCAATAATCGTCCAAGCTCGCCTTTGCGATCCAGAATATGGGCGTCCTGAGTGACAAAAGCGACACATCCATGCTTGAAAGCCGAATCAACATGAAGCGCATCGCGTCGGTTTGCCTCGCCAATAATTGACAGTATCTCGTAGAAGCGCTTTGACTCAACGTAATCTGCGATACGCCCCGGAAGGTCAGTTATCGGAAGATTCAGGTCGCAAATGCGCGCTTTGGAGGGCATCGCGATACCCATTTTTCGCGTGTGGGAACCGAGATCGTAAGGGAAATGCACAAACCTAACGCTCCCGCTGCGGCCCAACCGTCTTACCTCTTTCGTCAAGGCTCCATGTTCGCAGTAGATATTTCTCAATTGCGAAACTCCCCCTTGGAATGGACCCCATCGTCGCATGTCATTTGTTACATGTGTGCAGTCTACTAATGTCGGCGTTAAGCCGCGCGGCTTGGTCTTGCCAGAAATCTCGTTCCTACTCAACCTGATGCCGCCAGGATATGTCCTGTTGGCGAGTTGTTTCTTCCATGCGGTACGCCCAAGCCCAAGCAACATTACTCAGGACTAACGCAATCAGCAGCAGCTTGACTCGCATCGTGACCTCCGGTTCCTCGGCGCTGTGACTTGGTGCCGCCCTTGTCCTTGCTGCACCTAAGCCCACTCGCTGCAATCGCCTTGTCCCGGTCGCGCAGCTTCTCTAGAATCTTGATCTTCTCGTCGAAGCTGAGCGCTCTCATCCGTGCCTGAAGTTTGGGTTTGCTCATGAGTGGCCTGCCAAATATTTCTGCTCAAACTGCTTCCACTTTCCGGTTAGCCCGTGCCGTTCAACAATGCTTTGCAACTTCTGGCGATCGACAGCGTTTTGCTCCACGAATTGCAGAATCCGATTGTGGTCCTTGGCCCGCCCCGTTTGCAGTGCAATCGCAGACAGGTGCTCAGCGGTCATAATCCAGGTGCCGACTCCCTCCACCATTACCCCAACGGATGCCTCAATCGCTTCTTCCTCCAGCTTATTCGCAGGAGGCAGGAACTGTACGGGCCAGCTATCGAGAACGATGTATTCGTCCTGCTCGACTCCCCCGCGCGCCTTCAGGTAGGCGTATATCGGAGCCAAAGTCAGCAATCCTCCCGCAGTCGGCAAGGTCACAAATACATCCAAATCCACAGTCGCCGCTGGCTCGAGGTAGAAGGTCGCGCCCACCGCACCGCCGATAGCATACCTGCCGATGATTCCATCGGCCTGCATTCGGTTGATGGCTTGGAGCGTCGCCTTCACAAATTCATTGTGAACCAACGGCCCCGCTGCCGCCAGCGCAAACAAACAGCTCGCCAGTTGCCAAACTCCTATTCAGCGTCCCTCAGAAACAGCGAGCTGCTGCCGTAATCTATGACCGCGGCCTGCCGCTCGAAAACATCCACGCCAAGAACCACATCCACCGGCGTAGCGTTCTTCATGGCCAGGGCCGCGTTCACGTGGCTCAGGTCCATGGCATAGAGAATTTTTGGCTTGGGGACCGCGTAGTCGAGCAGCAAGGTTGCGTTCGCCAACTGAAAGATTTCCAGTTGCGTGCCGCCGGCGCCGCCGCCGAGCTTTCCGAGAGAAGCCAGTTCCAACCCCATCTCCCGCGCCAGGGACAGACTGACCACCGTGCTGCCTGCGCCGGTGTCAATCAGCACCCGCACGCGCCGGCCCGCCAGCGTGCCGCCAGTTTCGAAGTGACCCACGCCATTACGGACAAGAGGGATCTGGCGATACCCGTCGGACTGCAGGAATGCCGGCAGGCTCACGATTCTGTCGCCTCCAGGTAAAACTAACGGGAGGCGGTCACCTCTTCCGCCTCCCAAAGCCTGTCGAGCTTCGCTCGACCGGACAGCCGAGGGCGGCTATCCCCACACAAGCGCTACCGGCGTTACGCGGCCTTGCCGGCGCCCTTGCCTTCGAGCGTCTTTTCGCTGCCCTGGGCAGAGCCAACGTTGACCTTGATCTGCTTGGGCTTGGCTTCGGCCTTCTTCGCCAGCTTGATCTTCAGCACGCCCTTCTCGTAGTTGGCCTGAACATTGTCATGGTCAACCGTGTTGGGCAGAGTGAAGCTGCGGGTAAAGCTGCCATACTGCCGCTCTACGCGGCGGAAGTTCTCTTCTTTCTCTTCCTTTTCGAACTTGCGCTCGCCGTGCACGGTCAGGGTGTTGTTCTCAATGCGGACATCAATGTCTTTCTCCTCAATGCCCGGCACTTCGATCTTCAGGGTTACGTTGTGCTCATCTTCGTAAACGTCCACCGCCGGCGCAAAGGTGCTGGTGGTCAGCGCCTCGTCGCGGCCATCGCCGTAGGACTGCTGAAACAGCCGGTTCATGCGGTCCTGCAGGGTGTTGAACTCACGGAAAGGGTCCCAACGGGTCAGTACGGTCATAACTCACATCCTCCTTCTGAAAATTGGGTTCGGGGTTTTTGGGGCTTCCTACACTACCTTCGATGCTATATAATTATATAAGAATCATAAAATCTTAGCGTATGATTGTCAAATGAATTACACATTTATACTCAATGATCTAGGCAAGGCATTTACAGCGTCAGCCATAGTTGGTTCTCGCACGAAGCGACAAAGCCCGTGCAAAACGCCTTTGACTGAACGCCAAGTGCTGAGTGCTAAGTGCTTAGAATCAGGCACTTCAAGTACCCCGTCTCGGGCACTCCCAAGAGGATGGGATGGTCTTTCGCCTGGCCTCGGTTTTCGACCAGGCGAAGATTTCTGTGCGAATCGCGGGCAGACTCCGCCACCACTTCCAGGAACTCCCCCGCGCCCACGTGGTAGGAACACGAGCACGTCACCAGCACCCCGCCCGGCCGCAGCATCTTCAGCGCCCGCAGGTTCAGCTCCTTGTAGCCGCGCAGCGCCGTCTCCAGATTCTTCCTGCTCTTGGCGAAGGCCGGCGGGTCGAGCACGATCGTGTCGTACTGTCTGCCCGAGGCGGCATAGTCGCGCATCAGGTCGAAGGCATTGGCTTCAATCCATTCGATTTCGCGCCCATTCAGCGTAGCGTTTCTGTCGGCGACCTCGAGCGCCGGGCGCGAGCTGTCCACCCCGGTCACCCTCGGGCAGCGCCCGGCCAGGTGCAGCGCAAACCCGCCCTGGTAACAGAAGACATCCAGCGCCTCGCCGCGCGCATAGCGGGCTGCCGCTGCGTAGTTTTCTCTTTGATCCAGAAACGCGCCGGTTTTCTGCCCACCCTGCACGTCATAGTGGAAGCTCACGCCGTTCATAACGAAGATGGTCGAGTTCTTCTCGCCGTGCGCGAGGCCGGATTTCCGCGCCGACAACTGCTCCAACTCGCGCACTCGCGCATCCACCCGCTCGGCGACCGCCTCCGGCTTCAACTGCCCGGCTAACTCGGCAAGCACCGCGGCCCGCGCTGGCTCCGCATCCATCGCCTGGGTCAGCACCTGGAAGGTAACAATGTCGTTGTACCGGTCCACGATCAGCCCGGGCAGAAAATCGCCCTCGCTGAAAATTACCCGATAGGCATCACTGTTTTCGACCACGCGCTCGCGGTAAGCGATGGCGTGCGCCACACGCTCGCGCAGCAGGCCGGGCAGGTCGTCCACTGCCTGCGGCGAAATCATCCGGATGGCAATCTGCGAGGCGCTGCTGTAGAGCGCCGACCCCAGAAACTTGCCGCGCTCATCCTTCACCGCGACCAGAGCGCCGGGTTCCACCCCTTCGGCCGAAACCACATCCGACCGATACACCCAGACATGGCCCGCCCGCAGCCGCTCTACCCCTCGGCGTGAAATTTTGACTGTGGGAGTTGTAGGAGACAGCGGCTTGCCAGGCATGAAGAGATGGTAAACCCTGGCAAGTCTGGCCCGGGCTCCCCCCGCCCGCGAGCCTTCTTAACGGCGGGCGCGAGAGGTGCCCGTCCCGGCCAAGTTCAGTTCATCCCTCCATGGGCCAAGTGTAGGGGAGGATTCCGGGCACGCCTCACTTGGAATTCCTGAAGCGTCCGTGAAGACACGGCGGCATGGCAGGCGCCAACTTCCCAGCAAAGCAAAAGGTCTGGACACAAGACCTCCGTCAGCGCTTCTTCAGCACAAAGATCATATCTTTGGCGTCGTTATCCAGAGGCGCCTTCCCAAACGAGCCGTACTCTTCTACCACTTCCAGCTCCGCCAGTAGAAACAGTGCCCGCAGGTGCGGGTAGGTGTAATACGACATCTTCAGCGGCGCGGTCTCCTCCTTGACCAGAACACCGCGCTCATAAGTGCGGTAGATGAACGTGGCGGTAAAGCTCTGCCGCACTTTATCCACCGCCTCATTCCGCAGGTAGCGGCGCACCATGCGCCCTGGAAGCAGAGTGTCCTTCCATTCGATTTCCAGGCGCTCCTCGCCAATTCCCGCGCCCAGCATCTCGAACCTCGGAAAGAAAACGTCGAAGGCAAGAACTCCGCCTGCGCGCAGGTGAAAGGCGGCCGTCTCGAGCGCCTTCACCTGCTCGTCCACGGTGTACATGTGCTGCATGGGGCGGAAGGGAATGGTCACCAGCGCATACTTCTGCTGCCCGCGAAAGCTGCGCATGTCACCCCGGTGAATCTCCACTCGGCTTTGCACCTCGGCAGGTTCGCCGGCAACTCGGCTGCGCAAAACATCCAGCATAGCCTCCGAGAGGTCAAGGCCATGGATCTCGAGACCGGCGCGCGCGATGGGCAGAAGCACGCGGCCGGTTCCGCAGCCCAGCTCAAGCACTGGGCCGCCCGTTCTTTGCGCCAGTTCCAGATAAAAAGGCGCGTCAATCAGCGCCGGCTGTGTAGCGGCGTAGGCCTCATCGTAATATCTGGCGGAAACCATGTAGCGGTCAGAGTTCATGGAGAATGAGCTCATCATAACCAAAGCTCGCTGCGGCCTTGCTGCAGTTCCGCCGCCCCGCGATTCAAGGCAGGAATCGCCTTGAGGTCCTTCTCCGTTCTCATCGTAGGGCTTCAGCGCGAGGAATCTGCTTTTTTCAGCCGCTGGCCGGGGCCTTCTGAACGTGGCGTCAGAACCCCGCCGGGTTGTCCTGCTGGAATGCTTGTGCGAGACTGCCCTGAGCAGGATGCGCGGCCTCACGGGCCCTTAGCTCAGCGGTTAGAGCAGTGGACTCATAATCCATTGGTCCCAGGTTCAAATCCTGGAGGGCCCACCAACTTCCTTTGGTCCCATTTCGGGAAGGCGTTCGGGAAGGGCACGAGCTTACTCGCACCAGGGCAACGTCACATTCGCGCTGGAGCGCAACAAGGAAAGGGATTAGGCCGCCAGTTCCGTCCGCAGCAGCAGGTCGAGCATGCGCATGGCGCTCTCCACGCGCTCGCGTTCGTTGCGGCGATCTTCCTGGTAGCGCAACTCCTGCAGGCGCTGGCGCAGAACCTGTTGCGCCGAAGCCACGCGCCCGGGAATGGCGCGGCGATTGTGTTCCAAAATGGCGGCCGCGTACAGCTGCTTCCATTCGATTTGTGGCAAGTTCATCACAGAAGTCTCTAACTGGGGTTTCTCGTACTTAAAACCAATCTCCTGTGTGTCGCCATCGAGTCTTTGCTGTAGGGGACCCTCAAAAAATGGGTAGTGTTCCCCGTGCTTCTGCAAAACGCCGCCGTCAGAAGCCGGTTTTGGCCCACTTTTTCACAGGCTCTTCCCGCTGAGACCTTCCGCACGATCTCCTAGCCCGAGAGCCTTCCACCGAAGGCCCGCTACGGAAAGCCAGCCTCCAGATGGGAAGGCTCCACTCGGAAGCCTCCACGGATTGTCAGTCCGGGGGAGTTCAGTCCCAAGGAATCTGATTTTCGCCGCCCTAATAGCAGATTCCTCGCTTTGCCTTGTGAGATAATTTCTCTTCCGGTTGCGAGGAAAGTCATGCCCGAGCGCACTGTTTTCTGCGTAAAGCTGCAAAAGGAACTTCCCGGCCTCGACGAGCCCCCCTTCGATACCGAATTGGGAAAGCGGGTCTATGAAAACGTCTCCCGCCAGGCCTGGAACCTGTGGACCGAGCACTGCAAGATGCTGCTCAACGAATACCGCCTCAATCCCGCCCGCCGCGAGGACCAGGAAGTCATCGTGAAGCAACTGGAGCAATTTTTCTTCGGCGAGGGCTCGGCCCCGCCGAAAGAATACGTTCCGCCCACGGAGCAGCCCCACAAGTAAGCGCCCACGAGTCGCACGGGTTTCCGCGGATTCCATTGCAAAATCAGCCCTTCAGATCAGCGCGCACCCGTGGGAATACGCGGCGCTGTTCCGGGATTACTTCCGAGTAACTGCCCAGATATTTGTGCAAATTTTCATCTCCCCGTAACATTCTTCGCTAAAAATAAAGGGGATGAGTTCCGCCGTCTACGACACGCTGATCCTCTCGGACGTTCACCTCGGCTCCGAGCTGAGTCGCGCTGAAGATGCCACCCGCATGCTCAAGCAGAACCGCTTCCGGCGGCTCATCCTGCTCGGCGATATCTTCTCTGACCTCAACTTCCGCCGCCTCACCAAAGACCACTGGAAGTTTCTCAGCTATATCCGCAAACTCTCCAACCCCAAGCGCGGCGTCGAGGTGGTGTGGGTGGAAGGCAACCACGATCAGGGCTTGACCGAGGTCATGTCGCACCTGGTCGGGGTGAAGGTTTACCAGGAATACGCCTGGGAGTTTGATGGCCGCGGCCACCTGGCTATTCACGGCCACCAGTTCGACCGCTTTCTGGTCAACAACTGGCTGCTCAGCAGCGTGAACACCTTTATTCACTTGCAGATTCAGAAGCTGGATTTCAAAGGCAAGTGGTTCTCCCGCTTCGTGGACCGCATGGGCACCCACTGGCTGCGGCTGAGCGAGAAAGTCGCTTCTGGCGCCATCTTCCACGCCCGCCTGCGCCACGCCCAGCGCATCTTCTGCGGGCACACCCACGTCGCCATGCGGCGCGAACAGGAGAGCATTGAGTACTACAATTCCGGCAGCTGGACCGATTCTCAGCTCACCTATCTCACGGTGGATCAAGAAGGGGTGCGCATTCACGAATATCAGGCGCAGCCCGAACAGGCTTCTGCAGGCGAAGGGCAGAAGCCTATGTCAGGCCAGGCCGAACTCGCCGGAGAGTTTGATTTAGTGGAAGATACAGAGTACGAAAATATTGGCAGCTGATGCCGGTGTTGACCCCTTGCGCAATCTGACCATCATTTTTCACGATGCCGGCGGCGGCCACCGCGCCAGCGCCGAAGCGCTCAAGAGTACACTCACCACCCAGGCCGACCCCTGGGAAGTTGCTCCCCTAAACCTTCAGGAACTGCTTGATTCGATTGACGTCGTCCATAAACTCACCGGCCTGCGCATTCAGGATACTTACAACCTTATCCTCCGCCGGGGCTGGACTCGCACTTCTCCTCAACTGCTGCTGCTGCTTCGCCGCACCATACGCCTTTATCACCGTCGCATCGTTGAACTGCTGCGCGCTTACTGGCGGCAGCATCCCACGGGCTTGGTGCTTTCTGTCATCCCCCACTTCAACCGCGCCATCGCGGAAAGTTTCAATGAACTTGAGCCGCGCCCGCCCTTTGTCACGCTGTTGACCGACCTGGCGGATTACCCGCCGCACTTCTGGATCGAAAAAGAATCCGAATACCTGATAGTTGGAACCGAGCGAGCCCAGGAACAGGCCCTGGAGATGGGGCATCCTGCTGACCACGTCTTCCCCGTCTCCGGCATGGTGCTCAAACCGAAGTTTTACCGGCAGAATGCCCTTGATCGCACTTCTGAGCGCGAGCGGCTGGGGCTTGATCCCGCTTGCCCTACCGGCATCGTTCTTTTTGGCGGCCACGGCTCGAGCATCATGCTCGACATTGCCGAAAAGCTCAGCCAGAGCAGTGCCGGCGTGCAATTGATTCTGCTCTGCGGCCACAATCAGAAACTGGCGGCGGAGCTTCGCAGCCGGAAGACCCGGCGGCCCATTCACGTTGAAGGCTTCACCCAGAGCGTTGAGCAATACATGGCCCTGGCCGACTTCTTCATCGGCAAGCCCGGCCCCGGCTCGATCAGCGAGGCCTTGCAGTTTCATTTGCCGGTGATCGTCGAGTGCAACGCGAAGACTTTGCCGCAGGAGCGCTACAACGCGCAGTGGGTGGTGGAGCAGGGTTATGGCATCGCACTGACCAGCTTCCGCCAGATTGCCCCGGCGGTCGAGCGGCTGCTCGAGCCTTCCACCTTCGCCGAATTTCGCCGCCGGGCCGCAACCTATTCGAACCGGACCCTGATGGAAGTTCCGGTCATTTTGCAAAAGTGCTACCAACAAGGGCTTACGTCTCGACCCAAGCCGGTCCTTCCGCTCGCCGCCCCGGCGGCTGTGCCATCCTGAAGGCAGCGGCACGTCGTTTTCTTCTAGGTTCTTGCCTTCGTCCCTCTTGTCATTTCGAGCGCAGCGAGAAACCTGCTTCTCCGCGCTGGGCTAAGAAGTACCAAATTAAAGTCGGGCTAGGCAAAGCCCACCGTGCGTGATGCCCTTAGAAATGCACCGCCAGCCCGGTCGAGAACCGGAAATCGTTCTGCGAATGGCTGAAGAAGCGAGTATGCAGCAGGTCCATCTGCACCCGCCATCCGATCCCATGGATGAGTTGATAATCCGCCCCTCCGCCCAGCGCCGTCGCCAGGGAAGTATCTGAATCTGAAATCCCGGGCGCATCCGCGCTCACGTGGCCGGCCCCCACCAGAACATGAGCAAACGGAGTGATGCGGCTGATGGGAACCGAGACCTGGGGCCCGAAGAGGGCGTTGAACATGTGGGTCTTGGCGTGCACGTTGAGGCATACCGAGCCGGAGCAGCCCAGCGGCAGATCATCAGCCCCGTAATGGCCGCTGAGATCGGCCACCAGGCCGATGTAGGGCAGCACCTTTCCCGTCAGCGAGCCCTCCCACCCGTTCAGGTTGGTTGTATTGTTGGAATAAAGGTCCGCATGGGCCAAGGAATAGCCAATAAAAATGTTTCCGCTGGTGGGAAGTTGTGCCGATGCAATCGCGGTAAGCAAAAGAATCAACAGAGAGGTTCCCGCTGCCTTCCAATGCACAGTTTTCTCCTGTATCATGTAGGATATATAACGTGAAATCAATTAGATGCAGGCGGACAGCGGGAGTTGGCTGCGGGCTCTTGCCATCCACCATGTAAACAACTTTTTACGTATTTTTCATGGTTCGTGGACCACGCTACCCCGTCTAATCCTGTATGAACCTCATAACCGAAACTACTGCGGCTTGTGGCGAGTGGTCACCGGCCATGCTCTCATCAGTACCCAAGAAGGAGTCGAAGTTGAAGTTGACGATAAAAATCGCCGCCAACGAAAACGATGACGTCATTGTGGTTCATTGCCAGGGCCGCCTGGTCTATCGTGACGAGGCCGCCGCAGTGTGCGCGAAAGTGACCGGCCTTATGGCCTCTAACCGCTTACTGGTGCTCGACCTCAGCGAGGTCGAGGCCATTGACGGCTCGGGCGTTGGCCAGCTGGTGCGGCTGTGGGGCCGCGCCCAATCCAAGGGTGGCATGTTGAAACTGGTGGCCCCGAGTGCGCCGGTCCGCAAACTGCTCAAACTCACCAGGCTGGACTCGATCTTCGAGACCTACCCTAATCTGGAAGAGGCTACGCTCGCCTTTCGCGGGCAGCCTGCCTAAAATCTTCCCCCAACTATCTGTATGGTTGTCATTGTGAAGGTCGTGATGTCCTTCCGCTGGTGAAGGCCGGCGGAAGGGCGGCCTTCCATCGCAGAACTTCAACCCCTCATCCTCCCGCAATCGCTCCGATCACGATGAACGGTTCCTTTCCTGAAGCCACCGCGTCAGGCAGCGGCGCGTCGGGCGATTGGTGGGAGAGGTCTTCCTCGCAGGCAAAAAATCGCAGAAACAACCGCCGCTGCTTGGTCTCATGATCGCGGATGGTGCCGCACAGCATGGGATAGCGCGCTTCCAGCGCATCCAGCACCGAGCGCTGTGTGATGGGCGCTGCGACTTCCAGCATGACCTCAGGCTCGGCATGCGCCAGGCTTCGAAGATGAAAAGGAAGAATTACGCGAATCATATTCGCTGGTGTTCCTTATAGCTCAAGAGAGGCCGCGCCGGCCGGGCCCGTTGCAATTTCTTTTGACCGTCTTCCGCTGTCAACCCACACAGGGCCTAGTACCTCTGGTCAGTGCCTGGGGCGGCTCCTGGGGCGGGTTTTTGTCGCCGTGCGGCTACGAAGGTTTACAATACTGGCTGCACCCGGCGGTAAAGGTTCCGCATCATATCCGCTATGATTCTGGGGTCCAGAGAAGGTCTTTTTTCATGAAGAGTGCGTATCGTCTCCTCTTGCCGGCGCTGCTGGCAACCACACTGGCATTTGCTCAGGCTCCGGCCGCGACCGAGTCCAAACCTGCCGCCACGCCGCCTCCGCCCAAGGTGGATCGTGCCGCCGCCTACTATCACTACGCCATGGCGCATATGTACGAAGAGCAGGTCACGGTCTATGGCCGCAGTGACCTGGTCAACAAGGCCATTGACGAATACCGCCAGGCAATTGATGCCGACCCCACCTCCGCCTACCTGACCTCGGCCCTGGCCGAGCTCTACGCCAAGACCGGGCGCATTCGCGATGCCGTGCTCGAGGCCCAGGACATTCTGAAGCGCGACCCCAATAACCTGGAAGCCCACAAATTGCTGGGCCGCATTTACCTGCGCTCGCTGGGCGATGTGCAGTCGGGCAGCGGCTCAGAGAACATGCTCAAGCTGGCCATCGAGCAGTACCAGGAGGTCATTAAGCTGGAGCCGGACAATCCCGATGACCACCTTCTCCTCGGCCGGCTCTATCGCCTGGATAACGACCTGACCAAGGCGGAGACAGAGTTCAAAACCGCCATCAAGCTCGACCCTGATTCAGAAGAGGCCATCACCACCCTGGCCTACCTCTATAACGAAGAAGGTGATACCAAGCGGGCCGCCGAAGTGCTGAGCTCCATGCCCGAGAGCAGCCGCTCGGCCAAGCTGTACTCGGCCCTCGGCTACACCTACGAACAACAGAAGGAATACAAGAAAGCGATTGACGCTTACCGCCAGGCCATCCAGTTGGACCGCGACAATCTGGATGCCACCCGCGGCCTGGCCCAGAACCTGCTCAACGATGGCCAGCTCGAGGCCGCCCTCGAACAATACAAGATCATTGCTGATGCCAATCCGGAAGACGCGCAGGCTTACGTGCGCATGGCCGAGATCTACCGGCGCACTGGCAAATTCGACCTCGCGCTCGACAATCTGAAAAAAGCCGCTTCCATGGTGCAGGATTCAGTGGAAGTTTCCTACAACATGGCGGCCGTGTATCAGTCGCTGGGGCGGTATGACGACGCCATCCAGGTGCTGCAGACTCTGCTCAAGAACACCGAGAAAGCCGACGGCAGCTACAGCCAGGACGAAAAGAACAACCGCGCTGTCTTTCTGGAGCGCCTGGGAACCATTTACCGCGAAGATAACAACGACCAGCTGGCGCTCGAAACCTTCCGCAAGATGCTTACCCTGGGCGATGACAATGCCGAGCGCGGCTACCAGGAACTGATAGACACCTATCGCGAGACCAAGCAGTGGCAGCAGGCCACCGATATCGCCAAAGAGGGCACGCAAAAGCTGCCCAACAGCCGCGGCCTGAAGATGGTCTATGCCTCGCAACTCGCCGATATGGGCCAATCCGAGGAAGGCCTGCAGCAGGTGAAGTCGCTGCTCAAGGGCACGCCCGATGACCGCGAGGTTTACATCACGCTGGCCCAGATGTACACCCGGCTCAAGCGCTGGCCCGAAGCGCAGTCGGCTCTCGATAAAGCTGACGCGCTTTCTGCCAAGCCCGAAGACAGAGAGTATGTCGCCTTCCTGCGCGGCTCGGCCTTCGAACGCGAGAAGAAGTACCAGCAGTCCGAAGACGTATTCCGCAAGATCCTGGCCACCGATCCGCAGAGCGCCATGACCTTGAACTATCTGGGTTACATGATGGCCGACCAGGGCGTGAACCTGGAAGAGTCGCTCACCCTCATCAAGAAGGCCGTGGACCTCGACCCCGCCAACAGCGCCTATCTCGATTCGCTCGGCTGGGCCTACTTCAAGCTGGGCAAGTACGATCTGGCGGAAGACAACCTGATCAAGGCCTCGCAGCACATGGGCGACGATCCTACCGTGCAGGAGCACCTGGGCGACCTCTATCAGAAAACCGGGCGCCTGAAGCTGGCCGTCGCCCACTGGGAGCGCGCTCTGAATGAGTGGGGCAAGACCGTGGCGGCGGAGGTGGATACCGATGCCGTCGCCAAGGTGCAGAAGAAGCTGGATGCGGCCAAGATTCGGCAGGCCAAAGAAGATTCCGGCGCCAAGTAAGTACTGATTTTTGACTGTTGCATAAGGGGGCCGCTGACGGCTCCCTTTTTCGTTAGCTTTCTTTTTTCGTTCTCCTGTGGGCTCGGCGTACTCTGCCGTCCAAGAGATTTTCCCCGAATATATGCCGCCTGAAATTCTCATTCGCGAGGCCACTCCCGGCGATATCGCTGAAATCATCCATCACCGCCAGGCCATGTTTGAAGACATGGGCGTAGGCGATTCTTCCTCGCTGGCGGCGATGCTCGCTGCCTCCGAGCCCTATCTTCGCCGGGCGATAAGTGAAGGCACTTTCCGCGGCTGGCTGGCGGTTGCCGCCTCCGGTGAGATTGCCGGCGGCGGCGCCGTGGTCATCAGTTTTTCCCCGCCCCATCCCTGGGACGTGGGCACACGCCGCGCTTCCATCTTGAATCTTTACACCCATCCGGATTTTCGCCGGCGCGGCATCGCCCGCTTGCTCATGCAGACCATGATCGAGTGGTGCAAGCGGGAAGGCTTCGGCTCCATCTCCCTGCATGCCAGCCAGTTCGGGCGGCCGCTCTACGCAGAGCTGGGCTTTCAGCCGACCAATGAGATGAGGCTGAAGCTG
>DATIYF010000091.1:0-3773 GCA_035517775.1 Terriglobales bacterium | reverse complement strand
GGCAAGCCAAGCTCCTGCATGCGGGCGCGGACGGCCTGCCATTGCTCCCTGACCTGCGGTTTGTGCGAGAGCTCGGCGGCGCGATGCAGGGCGGCCTCGGCCTGGGGCAGGTTGTCGAGCTGAACATAACAGTCTCCCATGGCGGCCCAGGCTAACCAGTCATCGGGAAATTCTCGCGCCACATTCTCGAGCACCGGGAGCGCCTCACCGCACCGCCCCTGGTCGGCCAGGGCGAGCGCCGCCTGCACCCGCGTATTGGCCAGGTTCTGCGCCACGGGGCGATTGTTCGGAGCAAGTTCGTGAGCGACGGCGAAGACCGTGGCATCATCTTTCCATTGTGCCTCTTGCGTGAAGGTCAAGGCAGAAAGAGCAACGATTACGCCGCCGGCCGCGCACAGCAGCGGAAGCTGCGCCTTGCCTGCCAGCCGCCAGGCTACGGCGATGAGAAGAGACAGCCCGGCTAAAGGAAGATAGGTGTAACGGCCGTGAAGAAAGTCACCCGGATTGAGCGCATTGAGATCGAGAGCGAGAAGAATGGGCAGCACCAGCAGCAGCGTTCCCACGAGCAAGGCGTATTCAACGCCCACGGCCGCGGCCGGGGGAAGATCATGCCGCGCCTTTTTCCGGGCCCAGTGAAGGAGAGCGGCGAGTCCGGCGGCTGCGCAGGCAACTCCCAGGGCGGGCAGCAGCACGGCGCGCAGAGAAAACATTTTCACCAACGTAGGATCGGCGAAAGCGCGTGAGTGCACCGGCCAGAACAAAACTTTGACGTAAAACCAGAGAACCGCCGGCCACGACATGAGCACCACCCGCCCGGGCAGCTGCTGAGTCTGGGTGGCCAGCCTTCCTTCCAGAGCATAGAAGCGCACGATCAGATAGAGCGCCGCTGCGCAGAGGAAGGGAGAGGTCGGAAGCAGCGCACGCCCAAGCCGCGAAAGGAAGCGCCCTTCGGCCAGTTGAGGCGAGCCGTTTTGCTTCCCTGGAATGAGCAGCGCCAGCGCAAAGATCACGACCGGCAGGATGATGGCAGTTTCCTTGGCCAGGAGGGCAGCGAAGCCAACTGCCGCCGAGGCCGCCAACCACAGCCAGGGATACGACGCGCTTTTGCTGCGAGCCTTGCGGGATTTCTTTCCCGATTTCCTGGTGGTGTTCTCGACGGTGATGGAGAGTTCATCCGCGTAGCGAAGATAAAGCAGCACAGCGCCCAATATGCCGGCGGCCATGAGGGGATCAGGCACCGTAACCCAGGCGACCGACTCGGTCTGGGCCGGATGCAGGGCGAAGAGTGATACCGCGATCAACACGGCGAGGCGGTCGCGCAGCAGCCTCCAAACCAGTAGCCCAAGCAACGCCGCCACGGCCAGATGCTTGGCGATGCTGAGCAGGTGCCATCCCCAGGGAGACATGCCGCAGAGAATGAAGTTCAGCCGCAGCCACAAAATGAAAATCGGCCGGTAGAAACTGGGCGCGCCGCCGACAAACTGCGCCCACACATAGTGAGTGAAATATTCCCACACATGCCCGGAGGATTGCAGCCGGGGATCCGTGAGGAAGCGGTGATCGTCAAGGATGAACTGGAAGTCGAGCGCGGGACTGTAAATCGCAAAGATCGCGGCTCCCACGGAGAGCAGGGCGATAAGAAAGACTGCAGGATGGAGGCGCTCGAGAATCTGCGGAGGCGGTGCGGGAGGCTGCTTCCGCGGCCGGGTAGGAGCTGAGCCTCTTGTTTGGGATGACCGCGCTGCCATTCCCGGCGTTCGCCTGCCTCTCGCCCGAAGTATAACCCGGCAGAAAAACGCTTTTCCTCGCGCGCGCGCCGGCAACACGTCCGCAAACCTCAGCCGAGGCCCCGAGAGAATTGGGAGTGCCAAATTCGGCTGCCCTGGATGACGAACAATGCCTTGCCCATCAGCCTGGGTACATGGTTTCGCGTAGCGCGGATTTCCTTCGCCGCCGGGTAAGAAATTCCTGTGTGACGGGTACTCGGTATTCATCCTGCGGCACTTAGGCGACTGGCAGGATTCATGCTTCCGGACCTGTAGCGGCGCAGGAGGAGCTTATGTTCAACGTAAGTGTAGAGAACGTAGGTGAGCTGGCCATTGTGGAGTGCCAGGGCCGGCTGGTGCAGAGCGAGGCGGCATTCCATTTTAGAGATGTAGTCACCTCGCAGGCCGAGGCGCGTACCGTGGTGGTTGATCTCTCGGAGGTCACGGCGCTCGAAGGCTGGGGCCTGGGCATGCTGATGTTCCTGCAGCGTTGGGCGCAAGATCATGATGTGCGCTTCAAGCTGTTCAATCCTTCGCTGTCGCTGCTGAACCGGCTGCAGAAAATCAACTCGATGTCGGAGTTCGAGATTGCCAGCCTGGATGAAATGATGGCGCTGCTCGGGCGCCATGAACCCCACTACAACACTTGGCCCGCGGCTTCCTAAGTTGTCAAGTGATTTGACTTCAAGCTCCCGGCTTGGGGAATGGCCCGGCTTCGGTTTTCTGGTTCTTAGTTCGGGCTCTCAGTTCGCATTGCGCTGGGCGGCGCCGCTTTTGGAGTTCTTCCTGGCCCTGCGTTCCTTGCGGAGAATCGCATACTTCTTACTGAGGGTCTCGAGTTCCTCGTCGGAGAGATTTTCGATGTCAATCATATCGTTGTGCGCCAGCTGGATGGCGTGAATGATTTCGTCGAGCTTGAGGTGAATGGCGCGGGCATCGCGGTTCTGAGTGTTTTGAATGAGAAACACCATGAGGAAAGTGACGACGGTGGTGCCGGTGTTGACGACCAGCTGCCAGGTGTTGGAGTAATGAAAGCGCGGGCCGGTGACGCCCCAGGCAAGAATGCCGGCCACGGCGGCGAGAAAAGCCCACTTCGTGCCCACCAAGGCCGAGGCCCTGGTGGCAAACCAGTGAAAGCTGTCTCCCAGCGTCAGGCTTTGCTTCTTCTTCATTGGGCACCCTCCCGTTGCGCTTTAGATGCAAGCGGAGAGTGAAGCGTCGGGGGCCCGGGCGATTCGGAACTGGAGGCTAGCCCCGCAGCAGCCTCAGCTTCCAGGACCCCAGATCGCCGCTCATGATGAGCGGCAGGCTGACCACCCACATGGCGCATCCCAGCATGATCTGCATGCCCGAGACCAAGAGCCACGTAGGAATAAGCAGAAGCAATATGGTCGAGGCCAGAACGAGGCGAAAGGTGCGAAGGCGGCCGAGCACCGAGAGCACGATGAAGGCCAAGATCAGAGGGTTAATGAGGCCAGGCAGCAAACCCCAGGAGGGAAATAACTTGAGCGTCACCAGAGCGCATTGCCAGCCGGCATAAGGATCGCCGCCCGGATTGACCGCGTGGAGGAAGAAGCTTGCGATATACAGCCCAATTCCGAGATAGAACCACACAGGAATAACACGAACGTTGCCGGCGGCATCTTCCATTTCTCACCTCGCCGTGATGGGTTGGAACAGGTGGAAGCCCCTTGCCTTCGGCAAAGGCAGCACATTGTATATCGAACCGGATTGGATCGGGCTTTCAGCTGGCGGTTTTGAGCTTCTGCTTGGCTCGAGCTGGCGGTCCCTGATTCTCAGTTCGCGGCGGGTTCCCGGTTCTCGGCTGCCACGATCCACAAAAGTCCCAGCAGCGCGATCACCGACGCTTGCAGGTGGGTGAGCTTCGCCAGCGGGCCAAGCAGAAACAAGGGATAACAAAGATAGAGAAGCACGGCGCTGCGAGCGGGCGCCAGGTCGCCGTGCGCGCCGACGATCCAGTCGCCAAGGAGTAAGAACGCCGGCGCC
>DATIYF010000090.1:0-16387 GCA_035517775.1 Terriglobales bacterium | reverse complement strand
ACTTCCACCGCCATCACCGGCTCGAGCAGCACCGGGCTGGCCCGGCGCGCAGCTTCTTTGAACGCCATTGAGCCGGCGATCTTGAACGCCATTTCGTTCGAATCCACCTCATGATAGCTGCCGTCGTAGAGCGTGGCCTTCACATCCACCATCTCGTAGCCGGCCAGTACGCCGCCCTCCATGGCCTCGCGGATGCCCTGATCCACCGGCTTGATGTACTCCTTGGGCACCACGCCGCCCACGATGTCATTCACGAACTCATAGCCTGCGCCCGGCTGCTGTGGGTCGAGGCGAATCTTCACGTGCCCATATTGCCCGCGCCCGCCGGTCTGGCGGATATACTTGCCTTCCGCTTCCGAAGGCTTGCGGATGGTCTCGCGGTAGGCCACCTGCGGCTTACCCACATTGGCCTCAACCGAGAACTCGCGCATCATGCGGTCCACGATGATCTCGAGATGCAGCTCGCCCATGCCGCTGATGATGGTTTGCCCGCTATCGGGATCGGTGTGGACCTTGAAGGTAGGGTCTTCCTGGGCCAGCTTGGAGAGCGCCACCCCCATCTTTTCCTGGTCGCCCTTGGTCTTGGGCTCAACCGCCACGGAGATGACGGGAGCGGGGAATTCAATGGACTCCAAAAGCACGGGATGCTTTTCGTCGCAAATGGTATCCCCGGTGGTGACGTTGCGCAGCCCGACGCAAGCGCAAATATCGCCGGCATAGATCTCGCTGATCTCTTCCCGCTTGTTGGCATGCATCTTGAGCAGGCGCCCAATGCGCTCGCTGCGCCGTTTGCCGGTGTTGTACACCGAGTCTCCCTGTTTGACATGGCCGGAGTAAACCCGGATGAAGGCCAGCTGCCCGACGAACGGGTCGGTCATGATCTTGAAGGCCAGCGCCGAGAAGGGCGCTTTGTCATCGGCCTTGCGCTCCACCGTCTCGTTGTTGTCAGGGTTAATGGCCTTTACCGGAGGGATGTCAATGGGGGAGGGCAGAAAATCTACCACCGCATCGAGCAGCGGTTGTACGCCCTTGTTCTTGAAGGCGGTCCCGCAGATCACCGGGAACAGCTTCATGGCGATCACGCTCTTGCGCAAGGAAGCTTTAAGCTCTTCGGGAGTAATGGCTTCGCCTTCCATGTACTTGTGCAGCAGATCGTCATCGTTCTCGACGATGGTCTCAACCATCTGGTTATGGAAGGCGTTGGCTTTTTTCTGCAGCTCGGGAGGAATCTCGCCCAGCTGGTATTCCGCGCCCAGAGTCTCATCGTTCCACACCACAGCCTTCATCTGGAACAGATCAATCACGCCTTTGAACTTGTCCTCTTGTCCGATGGGGAGCTGAATGGCGACAGGGCGGGCGTTCAAACGCTTGCGGATGGTGTCAATGGCATGCTCAAAATCGGCGCCCATCTTGTCCATCTTGTTGATAAAGCAAATTCGAGGAACGGCGTACTTGTCGGCTTGCCGCCAAACCGTTTCCGACTGCGGCTCGACGCCATGAACGGCGTCAAACACGGCGCAGGCGCCATCGAGCACGCGCAGAGAGCGCTCGACCTCGGCGGTGAAATCCACGTGGCCGGGAGTGTCAATGATGTTGATGCGAATATCGCGCCACACGCAGGTGGTCGCGGCCGAGGTGATGGTGATGCCGCGCTCCTGCTCCTGCTCCATCCAGTCCATGGTGGCCGTGCCTTCGTGCACCTCGCCGATGCGATGCGTCCGGCCCGTGTAGAACAGGATGCGCTCGGTGGTAGTGGTCTTGCCGGCATCAATGTGGGCCATGATTCCGATGTTCCGGCAACGGTCTAATGGGACTTGTCTAGGCACGGTCTCTCTGCTGCTTTCTGGGGCTCCGATATTGCAATTTTGAAATTGGGGAATTGAGTAATTTGAAAATTCCGAGCTGCGGAGTTGTTCAATTACTCAATTACGAAACTGCCCAATTACTCAATTCCTTTTACCAGCGGTAATGCGCAAAGGCCTTATTGGCTTCCGCCATGCGGTGCACGTCTTCCTTTTTCTTGATCGCCGCCCCGCGGCCATTGGCCGCGTCGAGCAATTCATTGCTCAGCTTGTCAATCATCCCTTTTTCCGCCCGCCCGCGGGAATAGGTGATCAGCCAGCGGATGGCGAGCGAAGTGCGCCGGTCGGGATTAACTTCCACCGGCACCTGATAGTTGGCGCCACCCACCCGCCGCGTCTTGACTTCGAGCAGCGGCTTGGCGTTCTCCACCGCTTTCTTGAACAGCTTCAGAGCCTCGTCGCCGCCCCTCTGCTGCAGCCGGTTCAGAGCTTCGTAGAAGATGCCCTCAGCGGTGCTTTTCTTGCCGCCCCACATCATGGAGTTGACAAACTTGGTGACCAGATCCGAGCTGTATACCGGATCCGGTTCCACTCCGCGCTTGGCGATATGTCCTTTTCGAGGCATTCTTGCTACCAGCTCCTGCGTTTCCGCTCTCAGCCCAAGATTGGGTAATCGGGCAATTGGAGTGCCAGCCACCTCTCCAATTTCTCAATTACCAAGTTTCCCAATGACTCAATTATTTCGGTCTTTTCGCCCCATACTTCGAGCGGCTCTGCTTGCGGTTGGCCACTCCGGTCGCATCCAGCGTGCCGCGAATCACGTGATAGCGCACCCCCGGCAAATCCTTCACGCGGCCGCCGCGGATGAGCACAATCGAGTGCTCCTGCAGGTTGTGGCCGACGCCGGGAATGTAGGTCGTAACCTCAATTCCGTTAGTCAGGCGCACGCGGGCCACCTTGCGCAAAGCCGAGTTAGGCTTCTTCGGCGTCTGGGTGTAAACGCGAGTGCAAACCCCGCGCTTCTGCGGGCAGCCCTGCAGCGCCGGACTGGCCGTCTTGTACCGTGGCCGCTTCCGGCCGGCCCGCACCAACTGATTGAAAGTAGGCACTCTGCCACTCCCTTAAGCGCGCATCAGCCCGCCCGCGCTCGAAAAGCGCAGCCGCGGAAGCGCCGCTTTTCAGTGCTTGTCCCTATTACAGGGGCTGGTTGGCGCGATTGGGCCGAACCATGCTTCCCACACACCTGCCGTGGGAGATTCTCACTTCTGACTGACCGCCAACGACGGTGGCACCAGGCCCGGCGTTCAGACTCCTAAGCCAGGAGCTGCTCCGTTTCGCCAGCTCTTGCCTGCATACCCTTCCCTGGCCTGCAACGAGCGCCCGGTTTCCAGGCACGCTCAGGCCCCTTGCGGTAAGCCCAGAAGGTAGCGCAGGATGTTTCAGCGAGGGTGTCCCGGGTTTTGCACCTCGACCCGAAGACCTGTACGACGCAAACTTAGCTGCTTGATTCGGCCTTTCCACACCCAGAGTGCGGAACGCCGCTTTACAGGCAAGCCAGGATGACTCGCGGAACCAAACTACTATAGCAACTCGCTTTGCGCGTCGTCAACCACAAGGCGTGGGAAAGCGTTCCTGCTCGCATCCAAGATTAAATGACCAATTGGCCGGAGACTACGCCCGCGGCCCAAGCCCAGAGATCCCTCGCTCCGCTCGGGATTTCGGCTGCGGGCTCTCCTCTTCGCTTCGCTCAGAGTCACGCCCGCAAACCGCCTCAACTTGCCCAAATTTTGGTCAGCCTCTACACTGGCAGTTTTCCGGCAGAGAGCGCGTTCGCCGCCTGCAACCGCGCGAGCCGCGGAGGAGCAATGGGTAGGTCGGTTTCTCGGCTATTGATGTTCATAGTTGTGCTGTCTCTTCTAGCCGCACTGCCCGGCTGCAGTGGTTCGTCGCCGACCAAAACCACTACTTTTCCTGTTCCTGCCATTATTTCCCTTACCCCGGCGAGCAATGTTTCAGTGGAAATCGGCCAAACCCTCGCCTTTACTGCCATTCCGGAAAATAACACCGGCGGCACCATCAGCGAACCGGTCACCTTCCTCTCGAGCAACAACTCCATACTGACCATCGCCGGCAACGGCTCGGCCTGCGCCGGCACCTGGGATTCGCTTACCAGCCCCACGGTTTGCACCCCCGGCCCTGCGGGCGTAGTGCAGGTTCGGGCGACGGCCCTGGGCGTCAGCAGTCCCTCGACCACCGTTTACGTGCATCAGCATGTTGACAATATCGTGGTGAGCCGGATTACCGACTCCACCACGCCCAATACGCCCTGTCTTTCCGTGGACCAGAGCGCCAACTACGAAGCCACGGCCTACAACCGCGGCGTCGATATCACCCCCTCGGTCGGAATCTTCACCTGGGCCTCCACTGTGCCCAACGTGGTCACCTTGACCACCTCCACCCCGGCCAAGCCCCTCGAGGGCCTGGATCCGGGGCAGGTGCAGGCCCTTGCCAAGGTGCCGGGTACGTCTTCTATTTACGCCGCGATCAGCGGCGCCAGCAGTTTGCCCATGACCTTCAATGTATGCCCGGTGCAATCCATTACGCTGGAGGTCAATGGCGCCAACCCGACTTCGTTGGCCGTGAACAAGGGAAACACGGTCACGATCAAGCCCACAATTCTGGACAGCCTGGGCAATACCATTACCGGCAGCTTCCTGACCTGGAACTCGTCGGACGCGGGTGCGGTGACGGTCAGCACCGCCGGATCGGTCAGCACCCCGCAGGCTGGAGGGGGTTCGATCACGGCGACGTGCACGCCGCCAACCTGCAACATCGGGATTGCGCCGACCTTGCCCATCTATCCCGCGAGCGATCTCTACGTCAAGGTGAATCCCTCTGGAACGGCAACCAACCCTACGACTGGCGTATGGGTTTCGACGACGGGCTGCGGCGATGCCGATGGCTGCATCAGCAATCTGGTTTCGATCAGCGTCCCAAATTTCACCGTGGGGACGCCGCTGGCTTTGCCGTCAACACCCAACTCTATGGTTTTTACCCGAAGCGGCACCCGTGCCTTCCTGGGTACTGACAGCTCAGATTTTGGCACCAAAGGCTTGATGGTGTTTGTGCCCGGCAGCAGCGGCTCGGTTACACAATTTGCGGGGGTCGCGGGCAAGGTGCTGGCAGTCTCGAACGACGGAACCAGGGTGGTGGTCTCTGATACGGTGGACACTCCCAATCAGGTGTTCATCTTCAGTTGTGGAGGCACGGGTTCATGCTCCACCCCGGCGAACACTCCGCTTAACATTACCGGCGCCACCGCGGCGGCATTTTCACCCGATGGGCTTAAAGCCTTCATTGTTGCCAACAGCGGAAGCAGCAGCACGCTCTACATTTATTCCACCCTGGACGCGCTGAAGACCGTCCCTCTAAGCTCCACGGCTCCGGCCAATGACGTGATCTTTCTGGGCGAGGGAGGCTTCGGCTACATCGCTGGCGGAGTACCTTCCGGGGTTTCTGTGGTGCCTACGTGCGAGGATCCCTCGAATCCCGCAGTCTCGACCTTCACCACTCCGGGCACGCCGCTGATGCTTCGCCTGCTGCCCGATGGCAAGCTGCTGGCGCTCGATCCGCCGCTGCTGGATGTGATCAGCTCCACTCTGACCGGGACCGGCTGCAGCTACTCGCGCCCTTATCCCGGCGCCTCTGGCGGGCCACTGATTCCCGGATCACTTGCGGTCAGCAATACGGTAAGCTCGGTGAATCTCGGGCTGGGCGCGATTGTGCCTTCGCAATTTCTGGTCTCAGGCGATGCCAAGAACGCCTACCTGATCAGCAACTCGCTGCCCAGCGTGCTGCTGTTCAACATCCCCAATCAGCTGATCTCAGGCATACAATTGGCAGGGGATGCGACGCCGCTCAATGCCTCGCTGACCGTAGATGGCACTCAACTTTACGTGGGCGCGAGCGATGGCACGGTGCACGTTCTGGATACGGTTCTGGGCAGCGACCTGCACCAGGTTTTTTTCACCAGCAATCTTTGCGGGCAGGTCCCGACCCCCTGCCTGCCGGATTTAGTGGCGGCCGTCCCGTAGCCGGCAGACTTTCTCTGCTGCTCAGTGTTCTCTGTGTTCTCCGTGGTCAGTTCTTCTTCGTGGCCAGCCCCGCAGCTTCCAGTTCCTTACCCACGCTGTCGAGCACTCCGTTGATGAACTGCACCGATTCCGGGGAGGAAAATTTGCGGGCGATTTCCAGGGCTTCATTGATCACGACGGCGCGGGGAGTGGAAGAGAACGCCAGCAGTTCGGCCACCGCGGCGCGCAGGATGTTGCGGTCCACCGCGGCCATGCGATCCATGCGCCAGTGCTCGGCGTGGGCCTCGATCCGCTTGTCTATTTCTGCCGAGCGCTCGCAGGCCACGCGGAAAAGATCATTGGCGAAACCCTGGGTGTCGGGTTCCACTTCCTCGCGCCCGCGCCAGAAGGTTCTGCGGACTTCCTCCGGCGGCTGCTTGCCCATCTCCGCCTGAAACAGCATCTGCAGCGTCAGTTCGCGGGATTTGCGGCGGGTGCCCATGGGCTCGTTTCCGGCTGTCAGGTGTCAGTTTAAACTAGGCCTCAGCAGCCAGCACTCAGCAGTCAGCAATCAGCTGCGGACTCCTGGTATTTAGCATTTGGCGAAGCACTTATCATTCCAAGTGGAGCGAGGGATCTGCTTTGGGCTGAAGGCTGAAGGCCTTTAGGGACGTTTGCCAGGAGGCTTTCGTTTTCCCTTGTCATTCCGAGCGGAGCGACGGTTCCGCTTCCGGCTAATTGCTGAATGCTGAGTGCTGATTGCAGCTTTCAGATTTGCCATCTCCACTGCCGCCAGCGCCGCTTCAAAGCCCTTATTGCCCATCTTCAGGCCGGCGCGGTCTATGGCCTGCTCCAGCGTGTCGCAAGTGAGGACGCCGAAGGCATGCGGCACTCCGGTCTCCTGCGCTGATTGACCGATGCCGCGGGCCACTTCGTTCACGATCACGTCGTAGTGGGCGGTGTCGCCGCGAAGAAGGCATCCGAGGCAGATGATGGCGTCGTAGTTGCCGGTTTTGGCCAGGGTGCGCGCTGCGGAAGGAATCTCGAACGATCCCGGGACGCGGACGATTTCGATGCTTTCCTCAGTTGCGCCCGATCGTAGAAGGCCATCGTAGGCACTCTGCAGAAGGCGCTCAGTAATGAATGCGTTGAATCGAGAGACAACAATGCCGAAGCGCCGCCCGGCAGCGTTGAGCGCGCCTTCTACTACTTTGAGAGCTTTTGATTGCAAACGATCAGGCATGAAAGTAATCGGTGACTATGTACAGATCCCGCGCACTTTATTTTCCCCTGAACTCCGCCTTGCGCTTCTCCAGGAACGCCTTGGTCCCTTCCTGCTTGTCTTCGGTGGCGCAGATCACGCCGAAAAGCGTGGCCTCAAGATAAAGCCCTTCAGCCAGATTCATCTCCATGCCGCGGTTCACGGCTTCCATGGCGTACTGCACGGCCAGGGGCGCGTTGGCGATGATTTTCTGCGCGATGGCCTCGGCACGCGGAATCAATTCGGCCGCGGGCGTGACTTCGTTCACCAGCCCGATGCGCAGCGCCTCCTGCGCCGTAATCATCTCGCCCGTGATCACCATCTGCATGGCAATTCCTTTGCCCACCAGGCGCGGCAGCCTCTGCGAGCCGCCCAGGCCGGGAATCAGCCCCAGCTTGACCTCGGGCTGCCCGAGCCTGGCGTTCTCGCTCGCCAGGCGCATAGTGCAGGCCATGGCGATTTCGCAGCCGCCGCCGAGAGCGAAGCCGTTGATGCAGGCGATCACCGGCTTTCCGAGATTTTCGATTAAATCCAGAACGCTCTGACCGCGATGGGTGTATTCCTTGCCGCCCACGGAGGTCTGGGTGGCCAGCTCGCCGATATCGGCTCCGGCAATGAATGCCTTTTCGCCGGCCCCGGTCAGAATGGCAACGCGCACGTGCGCGTCGTTTTTAACGTCGCTGAAGGCAGCCCGCAGTTCTTCCATGGTAGTGGCGTTCAGAGCGTTGAGCACCTTCGGCCGGTTGGCGGTGATGTAAGCGATAGCGCCTTTTTTTTCGAACAGAATGTTTTCGTAGCTCATAGATTCGAACCTGACATTGGATCACGGGTGAGCAAAATCATCGACGACCCATGATCTTACAGCAGGCGCGCGGGTTGGCGGTTATCTCCACATCCGCTTCCAGAGCTCATCCCAAACCTTGGCATTCCTCCAATAGTCCACATGCGCGACCAGCGGCACCACGGCGTCTTCGTCAACCAGGTTTTTCACGGTGCGGACCCCGGGAAGAGGCCTTAGCTCAGGCGGGGGGTCGTCTCTGATCTTCCTGGGAAAATCGAAGTACTCCAGCGAACCGCAAATCACGTCGTTGTGGGTATACACGTTCACCCACGGAATGCGGCGGCGGAATTCCGGCCTTTCAATCAGCGGCTGGACCACCGCGGCCAGTTGTTCGCGGATGTGCCGGGTCTTCTTCCCCATAATGCTGAAGAGGAAGGCGATCTTATCCAGCGGGCAGCCGAAGGTCACAAACACGCTGGTGCGCGTTGCGATGCCGATTACCGGAGTGCGCAGCAAGTCGTCGGCCAGCAGGCGGTTGAGCGTATCGTAGGCGATGACCGAGCCTAGAGAATGGCCGACGACGGCGACCTTCTTGTATTGGAAAGTAGTTGCGTTGGCCATGGCCGAATAGACGGCGCTGGCTGACTCCTTGGCCAGCTCTTTGATCGCCTGGCGCACCGCGTCAAAGCGGTCCAGTTTGTTGGAAGTGACGTAAACCGCAACATCGCCTACGTATTCCACCATGAGAGTGCGAATCTGGGCGCTGATCAATATGAGAAACGGCCACACCCAGGCAGAAGAGCGCAGAATGCCAGGGCAAGGAAAGTTCCAGGGCGCGCCGCCTTGCCTCCAGGCAAGCCACGTAACCCCAGCCACTTCAACGATAAAAATGAGAAAACCCAGGCAAAATGGGATGTAGAGAAAGGGAAAATACCACATCAGCAACTGCCGAAAGCGGCCGCGGGTCGCGTCGTATTTCCCGGCGACGATTCTCTTTCCAATCGCCCCCAGTATTGCGGCCGCAATGGCCAGCAATGCCAGCATGTTTGACCAGGCCTGGGCGTTGCCCTCCAGCTCCGGCGTCAGCCAGTCTGGAATGCTTATCCGCGTGATATAGAGCATCACGCCGGCCCCGGCTACCAGTGTGGCGCCCGTTAGGATGACGGCGATCCAGATCAGCCATTCGATGGTCGCTTGGTAGAACCAGCCGGCGGCCCGGGTTAAGCGGGGGAGTGGGGCAGTTCCGGGGCCGGACAAGCCCAGGCTTTCGGAGAGA
Source organism: Terriglobales bacterium (assembly GCA_035517775.1). GTDB lineage: Bacteria > Acidobacteriota > Terriglobia > Terriglobales > Acidobacteriaceae > DATIYF01. The sequence goes on along the minus strand of DATIYF010000090.1, from coordinate 7,194 downwards.
TTCTTGAAGAAGCCGCCGGGCCGAGCGATGGTGGCCAGGAACAAAAGCGCTCCGAAGCTGATGGCGACGGCTGAGACGATGGCCGCCACCGCAGTCAGCGGCCCGACCAACTCGCTCGGCGTGAGCGCGGGCAGGTGCGCTATGCCTAAAGACTTGCCGCCCGTGGCAAGAATGATGGTATTCATGGTGACCAGAGAGGCCAGGAGCAGCATGACCGCCAGCAGATAGACCGGAGTGCGCCAGGGAACACGGAATGACACCACCCGGCTGAACAGGGCGCGCTCGAAGCCCACGAAGAAGTTCACCAGCCCATGAAAACCGCCATTCCACAGCAGGCTCATCACGTCGGTCAGCTTGGGCACGCCTTCGGTCTTGGGCGCCCAGTAGCTTTCATAGACATGGACTATCCGCTTGGCTTCTCCGCGGCAGGTAAACCCGAGCTCTACCCGCTGCAGCACCGTCTTCTCCACCCGCATTTCGGAAAAACCCGGCGGGTCGCATTCCGCCCCGGCGCGGGCGGCGGCCGCGATCAAGCCATCCGCCACCTGCTCCAGGGTCTCGAAAGGCACCTGCTGCCCCATACCGTGCACCACCCAAACGGCCCGGTCTTCGGTGGCGCCGGGGGTTGCCAGAACCCGCTGCTCTTCTGGTTGCCGAAGGAGGGATTCAACGACCCCTTCCGCGACGGCGCTGCGCTCGCCGGGCACGGAAGCGGCATCCCGGGCTGTGAGAAATGATCCGTAGGTGCTGGAGGGGCGGACTTCAAATCTGCGTGAAGGGGAACGAGGTTGTTGGTGTTCAGGCTTGCTTGGAGGGTGCCCCATGGGCTGCTCCTTTCCTCTGAGAAGCAAGTTCCGATTGGTTCGGCCTGAGATGAAACTGCCTGGCTCGGCGCCGGGTGGGGAAGTGAAGTGGATTTTGCTCCGGCGTCAGATCTGAGTCAAGGAGAGAAAAGAGTTACTCCGGCACAGGATGCGCCCGAAGCTCGCGAACTACAATTTGTTCGGCTTCGGGTTTGCCGGGTCGGAGTAATCGTAAAAGCCTTTGCCGGTCTTGCGTCCATACCAGCCGGCCATCACCAGGCGCTTGAGCAGCGGAGGCGAGGCGAAACGCCGCTCCCGGAATTCATCGAACATCACGTGGGTGATGTAGTAAGTGGTGTCGAGGCCGACGAAATCGAGCAGCGTGAACGGGCCCATGGGATGACCCATGCCCAGCTTGATGCCATTATCAATATCCTCGATGGAACCTACGCCCTCTTCGTAGGCGCGGATAGCATCGAGCAGATAGGGCACCATGATGCGGTTGACGATGAATCCCGTCTTGTCGCGGGTGCGCACCGGAACCTTGCCCAGTTTCTTGCCGAACTCGTAGCCGGTGTCGAAGACCTCGTCGGCGGTGGCGATGGTGCGCACCACTTCGACCAGCTTCATGATGGGCACAGGATTGAAAAAGTGCAGCCCGATGAAGCGCTCCGGGCGATGAGTAGCGGTCATCAGTTCCGTGATCGAAATGGAGGAAGTGTTTGAAGCAAAGATGGCGTCTTTCTTCACGATTCCATCGAGCGCGGAATAAATCTTCTTCTTCTCGGCGATATTCTCGATGACGGCCTCGGCCACAAGGTCGCACTCGACCAGGTCCTGCATGCTGGTGGTGCCTTTCAGGCGGGCACGAATGGCCTGCGGGGTTTCTTTGATCGTGCCTTTCTCAGCAAACTTGGCCAGCGACTTGTCAATTCCGGCAAAGCCCTTGTCCAGCAATTTCTGTTCGACTTCGAGGACGGTTACCTCGAATCCTGCCGTGGCCGCGACTTGCGCGATGCCCGAGCCCATGAGTCCGCAGCCCAGCACGCCGACTTTCTTGATTTCCATGATTTCCCTCGCACATTTTGTGACCGCCAAGTGTAGCAGCGTAAAAAGGAGTTGCGCCACAGGCAGCGGCGAGAAGGAATACAAGAGAGACGAAAATGAAAGGCGCGGCTAGGCTACCGCGGCTGCGGCCACGGCCGGCGCCAGCGCCGCGACTTTGCCCAGGCCCTGGGCGAGCCCGGCTTCCAGCGCCTGCTCCACGCGGTTGATCACTTCGGTCACGCTATCTACAGGGTCGAAATGCGGTTGCAGCACGACCTCGGCAACACCGGCGGTAAGAGGCACCGGCTCGTCCTTGCCGGGCAGGGAAACCTGGCCAAGCAGCGTGCGCAATTTCTCGCAGGCCAGCAGGCCTTCTGCTTCGCCAGTTTCTCCCAGAATGAGCGCGATGGTGGCAGTGTCATAGAGAAACGCGAGATCGTTCTGGCGGATGTTGGCGCCCAGAAGCTGGCTGATCTGTTCCATCATCGCACCGACTGCGGCTTCGCCGATTTCTTTGGCCAGGGCCGGGCCTTTGCCGAACTGGAGCAGCAAAACGCTGAGAGGAGATTTCTGCTGCAGCGCGCGGCGAGCTTCGCCCAGCAGAAGGTCGAGATAAGAGGCCCGCTTGAGCAGCCCCGACTTCTCGTCGGTGACAGAAAGATTTTTCACCAGGCGGCGCAGGCCGACGTTATTCAGGGCGATGACCACCTGCTCGCTCACGGCTTTCAGCGCGACCACGTCACTCGGATACCAGACGCGGGGCGACTGGTGCAGCAACAGCAGCAGGCCGCGTTGATCTTTGCCGTCGCTGAGCGGCAGGGCCAGCAGCGAGGCCACATTCAGCTCGCCAAGCAGGCCGCGGACTGACTCAAGCTCGGGCGCGGCCGCCGCATTGCTGAGGGATAAGTTGCCGCGGGCAATGGCCGCTTCATGGACAGCCGAGGCGATTTGCGCCAGCGCCGCCGGCGTAGCCGGCTCTGCGCCTTCCCCGCAATAGTCGGTGACCGCAGTAGGCGCAAGGCCGGGACGCCCCAGAACGATGACGCAGCGGCTGATCTTCCACTGGGCGCCGATTTCGTTCACCACGGTCGAGCGGACCGAATCCGCATTCGCCTGGCGGAAGACCTTGCTGGTGATTTCCGCCACTCGTGTCAGGCTGCTGACATCGGAGTGTTCCGCAGCCGGCGGTGCATTTTTGGGCGAGGAAACCGGTGCGCCCAGCGACTCTGCCGCGGTAGCGGCCGGCTCGGGGTAGCGCGGCGACAATCCCACGGCCAGATAGAGGCGCTGCAGGTCTTCGTTGCGCTCTTCTTCCCGCGGAAAAAGTTCCTGAATCCGCTGCACGCGCTCGAGCGCCTTGGAGCGCATGCCATATTGCACCAGAATTTCCGCCTGCAGCATGAGGTCCTGCAAGGCGGCCGCTCCGACCACCGGCTCTCCGCTGCGTACCGGTTGCTCGGCGGTGGTTTTGCCCACGCCGGTAAAACGCGACGCGATCACTTTATAACGGCTGTCTTCGATCTTTCCGCGCAAGGATTCCAGGCGCTTCTGATGACCGGGTTCGTAGGCATCCACTTCCACGGCCCGGTCCAGGCAGTCGGCCGCTTTGCTGTAGTTGCCCATGTCGGAGTAAAGATCGAAAAGCTTGAGCAGGGTGCGGGCATAATCGGTTTCGCGGTTGGAAGAGTTGAAGAGCTCGCCCATGAACTCCAGCACTTCCGGCGAAGCGCGATGGGCGGCGGCAATATCCTGCATCATGGCGGCGAAGGTTCGGCGTTCTCCGTGTCGGCGCTGGTGCTGCTCCAGTTTCCGCGCCAGAGCAACCGCTTCAGAATCCTGTTGCGCGTCAATCAGCGAGCCAATGAGCTTGCCCACATCGTGCACGCGCGAGGGGTTTTGCTCGAACTGTTCCCATACGAAAGGGGCAGCCTCAGAGAGCCGGCTGGCGGCAAGAAGCGCGCCGCAATAGACCTCGCGCAACTCGCGCGCGGTTGGCCCGGAGGCCTTCACCACCGGCTCGAGCACGAAAATTGCGGCGCCCGCCTGGCCCTGTTGCAGCAGGCTGCGGCCGTAGGCGAAGGCTATGGCTGGGTCCTGGGAATCTTCCTGGTAGGCGCGCTCATACCATGCCGCCGGGTCAGCCTGCGAGTTGGCGGCGATCTGCCCCAGCCGCAAAAACGCTGCGGCCGCCGTCTTGGGGTCACGCTGACTCGAAGCCAACTCTCCCAGCCGGGCCAAATTCGCTTCATTGGGGTCGAGCGTTACGATTCGCTTCAACACGACCAGGGCGTTGGCCTGGTCGCCGCGTTTACTCAGTTCTTCATAGGAGTTTTCGTAGGTTTCAAGCGCCAGACGCCGGTTTGAGCTCTCCAGCAACTGGGCGAAGCGAGCCTTCTGTTGCCAGGTGGGCGTGGAAAAGCGGGCCAGCTTCTTATAGGTGAGGCTGGCACGGGTGGCATCGCCGCTATTGATCTGGCGCTCGAAAAGCTCGCCCAGAAGATTCACCGCCTCGGGAAGGCGCTGCACCGAAAGACAAAGGTCGGCGGCGGTTTGCCGCACGGCGTCATTTTCCGGGTCGGCCGCCAGAAGCTGCAGATAAACGTCCAGGGCTTCTGGGGTCTTGCCCTTTTGCAGAAGCTTGGTGCCAAGCTCCACACGCCTTGCCACTTCGGCCCGGTCCATTCGCTTGGCGTAATCAGACATGAGAGCTGGGTGAGGAAACACGTCCCCCCGGAAATTCTAGGGCGCTCAATCAGAAGCCAGCAACGAGGTACCATCAACTGTGGTTACCAAGGTCACCCGGGGAATTCTTATGCTTCAGATTGAAAGCTTTGGCAGGTGAACGCCGAGATGCTGGTTGCGCCTCAGTTTACCCGCGGAGTGTTGGCATCCTTTAGAATGACCCGGTGAGCGACGCCACGCGCATCGGGATTCTGGGTGACTTCAACCCGGAATTTCGCTCGCACCACGCGACCGGCCACGCCCTGCAGCACGCCGCCGCACGGCTGAACATGCAGCTCGAATCGCAGTGGATTTCTACTTCCTCGCTGGCCGAGCCAGGCGGGCTCAAGCAGCTGGAAAAATTTGACGGATTGTGGGCCTCGCCGGGCAGCCCCTATAAGAGTATGGAAGGCATGCTGGTCGGCATTCGCTTCGCCCGCGAGCGCGACTGGCCTTTTCTGGGGACATGCGGCGGCTTCCAGTATGCGTTTCTCGAGTTCGCCCGCAACGTGCTGGGAATTGCGGATGCAGATACAGCAGAGAACAACTCCGGCTCGAAGAACATCTTGATTTACCCCGTGGCCTGCGCAGTTCCCAACCGCAGCGGCGATGCGCCGAAATTATCCGGCCTGGTGCCCGAGATTCGGCTTCGGCCGGGCTCTTACCTGCACTCGTTTTATTTGAAGGAGACCGTGGCCGAAGAATATTTCTGCAACTTCGAAGTCAACCCGGAGTTCGAATGGACGGCCATGGAGGCAGGCTTCGCGGTGGTGGCGCGGGGACCCGAGGGCGAGGTTCGCGCCATCGAGTCGCCCAGCCACAAGTTTTATATCGCGACGCTATTTCAGCCGCAGCTTTCCTCCACTCCGGAGAACCCGCATCCCCTGGTGCTGGCCTTTGTACAGGCCGCGGCTGATTGGGGTCGCAAGAAACTGGATGACAGCGTACTCGAGTAGGAATTAACTCTCTTCAGAGAGGAAGCAGCTCGAACGCCGGATAATTCGGCGCCAGGTCCCGGAACGCTTCCAGCCCTGATCCCGCGGGAACCGGGAAATAGCGCTGCACGGTAGTCTGGAAGCGGTCGAGATAGGCCTTCAGAATCTCGGGCTTGGCGGCATCAGGAATGGGGCGCAGGGCGAATCTGCGCCGCAGACGGCCCTTCTTCAAGGCAATTTCGCCTGCAGCCTCGGCATTACGCACCCATTGTGTTCTTCCACGAGGCGCCACCAGGAACTGCTTGCCCTCCAGTTCCAGCAGGTCCACGGGAGTGGAGTAAAGCTTCCCGGTCTTGCGGCCGCGCACCTGAAGTAAATAATTGTGCGGAAGACCGAGACCAATTCCGACGAAAAAGCCGAACATACGGTTGAACGTGCGCTCCATAGGCGTCGGCGCACGAAAAGCTTGAATGGATGTGTTCATAAATTAATCATTTAGATGCGGCGTGATTCCGATCGGAAGCGAAAACAAGGAGCGGTTCACAGTTCGTATCAGCGCTGCCCTGGTGCCAGGCTTGCCCGTGGGGCCTTTCATTCGCGATCTGATGGCCACGGTTTTTCACGGTGCGGCAGTTATGGTATCGAAAACCTCTGAGGCAATGCGCGCGAGATCAGAGCTCGACGCCATCCTTACCCGCAGCACCGGCGCCCGAATGACTGACAACTTTCAGAGTTGGGGGAGGATCGGGCCTTGCAGTGACGGCGGCCACATGTCACTATCGGTGTGCCACGCACGATCCCAAGCCGGGATGGCGGAACTGGCAGACGCAGCGGACTCAAAATCCGCCGGTGCTTAGCACCTTGGGGGTTCAACTCCCCCTCCCGGCACCAAGATTCTAAAAGACTTAGCCAGAAACCGACGAAATCCTCTTTGCACCATATGTGGTGCAAATGTGCTCAAACTGTGCGGGTTTTGCTGGGAGTTTTCATTTGGAAGCCCATGCGGCCAAGGGGCAGGCCCAAGCAGAAGCTTCGTCTCCATCCGTGAGAATTGCCGTTAAGACACCAGTGGTGTCCCTCGTCAAAAAGAGAGTTGGAATGCGATCTGGTCTGGAAACCCCAGCACACCCTCGGCACACAGACCGCTTCAGACCGTCTCGGAAACCGAACTTCAACTCCTTACCGACAACCTCTTGGTGAGATTGTGCTCCCGCCTCCCTCCGTTGGCTATTTGCATGGTTTTTAAAAAAAGCGTTGCCGGAGGCACGCATAGCCAAATCGTTAGTAGAGGGGCTTTATTGCGGACATCAAAAAAATTGTTTTGACACGTGGCCTCAACCGAGGCAGAATTTGTGCGACTCATTTGAAAAGGTTTCTTTCCTCTAGTCGCAGGCCCCGAGTTTCGCCTAAGGAGCGTTCGTCGTGGGAAAAGTGTGCCCCTCGGAGAGAGAGACCATATCTGTAGTCCTTGCTGATGCCGATCCCTTGACCAGTGCATTGCTGGCCGCGCTTCTGAACGGACATCGGGATTTTGAGGTTCTGGCTGCGGTCGGTGATCGCAACTCCTTACTAAAAAGGGTCCATGAGGGAGGGGCGGATGTCGCTCCCGTCGGTTTGGACCTAGCGGATGGACCGCTGAGCGGATTGACCGCCCTGCAAACCGCCCGGGAACTGGATCCACAGTTACG
>DATIYF010000089.1:0-84407 GCA_035517775.1 Terriglobales bacterium | reverse complement strand
TCCGCTGAATTCCCAGCCGCCGATCAGCATATTGGCCCAGCGATGATCGCCTTTCAACTGCGGCAACTGGTAGCTGTAGCCAGCCACGAACCGCTGCCGGGCATCGAAGGCTGAGTCCCCCCAATTGAGGAACGAATATTGCGGGAACGGGTTAACGGCGTACCACCCGTTAAAGCCGGTATCCTCGAAGCCGGAGCCATTATCCATGGAATGGCTCCAGGTATAACTGAGCTGGAAACTCAAGCCGTTCCTAAAGCTGCGCTTCGCGCTAGCTTGGAGCGAGTTGTAGTTAGAGTCCCCATTGGTCGATATTGTTCCCAGCGATGCGAACTCGTCCCCGGGATAAATTGAGTGGTCGGGAAATACAACGTGCTGAATGGCTGCATTGCTCACGCAAACCGGGTCTGCTGCGCAAGCTGCCGCTCCGGCCAGGGTGATCGGGTTCTGCTCAAGAAACCTCACCAGGTGCCGGCCTTGCGAGCCCACGTAGCCGACGCTGACTACCGTACTATCACCGAATTCCCTCTGTATCGTCAGGTTGTAGTTCATTGCCTGGGGAGCGGACAGGTGTTGCGAATACAGGCTTAGAGACATTGGTTCAAAGAAGGAGAAATCCACCGAGGAGAGCGGCGGCGGTACAAATGGAAACTTGTTCGCCTCGCCGACGCCTGAGGTCGGATTCACGTCCACAAACGGATTCACAAAGCTGGGGCTGGTTCCGGGGACGCCCAGGTCAGCCACGCCCGTGGAACTGAGCGAGAACGGCGGGTCTCCCAGGTTCTGCAGCGCGCTTTCCTCTTCATACCGGTTGAAATAGTAGCCCCAACCGGCGCGAATAGACAGCTTTCCCGTTCCGCCACCAGACAACCAACCTGCGTTCGGGGCCCAAGCAAAGCCCACCCGCGGGCCGAAATCTTTCCATAAGGTCTTGGTGCCGCCCGCGTTATTACAGCCGCTATCACCGGGATAAAGCAGGCCCATAGGAGCGGTGGGTGCTATTGTGGACTGAACCCCGGCCCGGAAACAAACCACGTCCTTGCCGCCAAACTGATTATTGTGCAGCGGAGTATCCACCTGCCACCCCGTACCCAGGGTTACCGTCAGGTTCGGTTTCACCTTCCATTGGTCTTGAAAATAAGAATAGCTTTCGTAGGCTCGCGCAATGATCAAACCGCCTGACCCTTGGCCATAGGTATCGGGAATTCCAAGCAGAAAATCGGCGCCGTCTACGCCTGTGCTGTAAGGTCCCTTTGCGCCGAATGTGAACTTCCCATTGTTGCTACCGGAGAAGGGGTTCCAAACATCGAATCGCCGCCCATCCCATCCGAACTTTAGGGCGTGGTTTCCAATCACCTTGGAGAAATTGTCCGTAACCTCAAACGTCGCGTCTATGCGGGGCTGAGGACCGTTGGTGGTAAAGCCTAGGTTAAACAGGTTGTTGATCTGTATAAAAGGCAGGCTCTGGCCGGAGGTCAGCTGGGAATTGATGTCGAAGCCAACCGAAGAGGGCGCCACAACCTGTTGCGGCTGGTCGGCGGCCAAATTGAATCGCGTGTAGCCGGCCCGAAGCTCGTTCAGCGCGCTACCGCTGAAGGTATGGCTCCAGTCAACAATATACTGCTTGAAATGCTCCTGGTTGACGTCGCCGAAACCTGGCAGCGTAGAACCCCCGGGCAGCGGAAGATCGTTAGTCTGGGGAGCCCGTTCCAGAAACATCGTCCCCCAGATGGCATCGTTTTGTGTGAAAGTGTGATCAATCCGCAGCAATTCTTGATCCTGGATGCTCGCGCGCGTCGGATTGAAACTGAACTCGTTCCCCGAGGTATTCGGGGATGGCACGTACTGGCCCAACAAAGCTGCCGAAATGGGATTGAAATCGCCTGAGGAAATGACCCCGGTGGGGAAGGCTACGCACCACGGGGTGCCCGCGGAAGCAGTGCCCACGTCAAAAGGCAAGGGATTTGGACCAAAAGGACCGCTGTAGTTTGCTCCGCAGGGAGAAGTCGCGGGCTCGGGGTTAGTGACTGAATTGTAAAAAGAGTGGATATCTGAAAAATCGCCGCCCCGTTCCCCCGCGCTGAATACCGGCACCAGGTTCCCAGCGCCCGGCTCAGGAGCCCGTGCACGCACTCCCTGATACGAAAAGAAGAAAAAGGTGTGATTTTTCCAGATAGGACCGCCAAACGTCCCCCCAAACTGATGCTGATGAAACTGCGGAGTGGTGTTTTGGCCGTAGGTCTTTACATTGAGGAATGTGTCGCGATAGAACTCAAACCCGTCTCCATGAAACGAGTTGCTCCCGCTTTTAATGATCGCATTGACAATGGCGCCCGAATTGCGCCCATACTCCGGGTTAATGGTGTTCGTGATGATATTGAATTCCGATAGCGCGTCCGGGCTGGGGATGATGCTTGGTTCATTCAAGGGCAGATCATTGTCATCCATTCCATTAAGCAAATAGCTGCTCTGATTCGACTGGCTGCCATTGGCAGAATATGTTCCAAAACGATCCGAGGACGCCACCACGCCCGGAGACAGTTGCTCAAGCTGTGTCCAATTGCGGCCTACAAGAGGCATATCCACAATCTTCTGCTCGTCCACCAGGGTCTGAAGCTGGATATTAGTGGTCTCTACCTGAGCTGCATTGGCTTCTACGACCACCTCCTGATTTACCGCCCCCACCTCCATGGTGACGTTCAACGAGTACACCTGGTTCACGCTCAAGTGGATGTTGCTCGTCGTATAGGCCTTAAATCCAGTCTTTTCGGCCTTAAGCACGTAGTTGCCGACTGGTAGCTGCAGGAAGACGTACGTGCCGTCGGTATTACTGTTGACTGCATACGGTACCCCAGTGCCGACGTTGGTGGCGGTTACCTTGACACCCGGCAAAACGGCTCCCGATGGGTCAGTGACTGTCCCACGAATGCTGGCGTATACGTTGTCCGCATAAGCCTGGTAATTTCCGCTCAAGCCTAGCCCCAGAACCCCGACAGTGAGTAGAGCCAGAACCGCGCTGAGCCGACGCCCCCAAAGTCGAAGGTCGGCCGGAATAATGTTTTTCATGGAAACTCTCTCCTTCTCATGTTCGTGATGGGCTTAAGCGCCGACTCCCGGCGCGTGCGAACCGATGTGAACCGCTTTTAATGGGCACGTTCACTGCCATAACACTGAGTCACTTAACATGCTGTATTGCATACATTTGTGAATACTCATAAGTGTTATTTTGGCGATGTGCTACGTGTTTTTGAAGTTCCGATGCGTCCCAATCTACGGAAATCCATATTTCCCTGCCAGACGCCGAAGAAATAGCGACTTTGGCGTAATTTGCCGGCTGCCAGCCGGGGAGAGCAGTGGGCTCGCTCTGGCGCAGCCGAGCGAATGGCTCGAGCCCGCCGACAAAACGCACCGACGCAGCAAGGAAGACGCCGGTGCCGCCTTGTTCAACGCGGAACCTTCCACCGCGGCCTTCTGGACTGTGGATTCTCATGCCCGTGGTACTCTGGTGCATCAAACTGCATGAGTGATTGCGGCGGGGCAGTCGTCCCAGGGCGTGCCCGGCGTTCCCATCGTTTCAGGCTATGCGCTATTCCAGTGAGTGGTTCCAGGGTCAGACGTCAGAGGGTTAGAAGGAGGGTTGGCTGATGCGGTCGAATCCCGCGGCGCTGTGCCGCCGCGCCTGGCAGTCTTTTGCAGCAACCGCAGTTCTGGCTCTGCTTCTTTTCTGCACGCCGATCTTCGCTCAGAGTTCTGGCAGCATCGCCGGCACCGTGACCGGTCCGACCGGCGCCGCCATCAGCGGAGCCGAAGTCACCATCACCAACGAAGACACGCTCTCTGTGGTCAAGGTCGTCACCAACGCCAGCGGAGCTTATGACTCCGGCCCTCTCCTCGCCGGGGAATACACCATCAAGATCGTGGCCAGCGGCTTTCGCACCACGCAGATCACGCTTTCCGTTGGCATGAATGCCCACGTGATTCCCGGAAACGTGCGCCTCGAGCTGGGAGTGGAGGTCAATCGCCGCCATCCGGAATCCCAGGGCATTTTCAACGCCAAGCAGATCGAGGGCCTCCCCGCGGCCCGGAATTTTCTCGATCTGGCGCAGTGGCAGCCGGGAGCCCAGGTGGAAGACGGCGAGGTGCTCGATCCCACGAAAGACGGGTTCCCCACGCTCTCCGTAGCCGGCACCGCCGGCCGCAGCCTGCGTATTGACTCCGATGGCATTGACCTCACCGATGAAACCGTGGGCAGCACGCGCCAGAATCTCGCCCCTGCTTCCATTCAGGAGTTCCGCGTCAGTGAAGCCAATCTTTCTTCCCCCCTTACCTCCGCCGGGGCCGTGAGCATCGTGACCAAATCCGGCACCGACGACCTCCACGGCAACCTCTTCGGTCATTTTGGCGAGAAGCGCGCGGGCGGCGCCAATTTTCCCGGCGGGCTCGATCTGCCGGCGCAGCATGAACTCTTTGGCGGCGACCTCGGCGGCCCCCTCATCAAAGACCGGCTGTATTTCTTCCTCGCGGGCGAACGCTCGCAGCAAAACCTGGTCGCCCCGGTGGTGTTCAGTGCGCCCTTCAATGCGCTCTCCGGCGGCTATAATTCTCCGTTCCGCGAGACCGAACTCGATGGCCGCCTCGACTACCAGTTCTCGAGCGGGGCAAAGTTCTTCTACAAGTTCACCTACGACAACAGCAACCTGGTGAGCTCTTTCAACGGAGACAACTACCAGCCCTTCCAGAACCGCAACAATACGCCGGCCCACACCCTGGGCTTCGACTTCACCACCGGCGCTTACGCGCACAGCCTGCGCTTCGGCTACAGCAAGTTCGCGAACAGCATTACCGACGCCGTCGCCGGTTCCGGCGTCTATGATCCCGCCGGCGCCGCGGTGAGCCTCATGTTTCAGGGAGGGTCGGGCTTTGCCAGCGGCATCAACTATCTCGCTCCGCAGCGGACCATCCAGGAAAACAAGGAATTCCGCTATGACGGCCGGCGCTTATGGGGAGCGCACTCCCTTCGTTATGGCTTCGACTTCAACCTCATTCAGGATGCCGTGTTGGCCGACCTCTACGGCTCGGCTCCGCAGGTTCTCGCCGATACCGGCTCGGCCTCGAGCGCCTATGTAGATCGCACCTGCGGCGATGTTGCTCTCTGTGTCGGCAATCCGCTGAACTATCCCGTGGATGGCCTCACCATCGCCAGCCCCTTCGGTTGCTTCAGCGAACACTCGGCTTTCGGTTTTCCCTGTGGGGGCCTCACCGACCATCGCATTCAGTTCTACGCCGGCGACACCTGGAACTCCCGCCCGAGCCTCACTCTCACCTATGGCGTGAGCTACGTGCGCGATAACGGCCGCACCAATTCTGATCTTGCACCCATTCCGTGCTCCGCCACCGGCTTCCTGACCTGCTCGGGAAATCTTCTCGATCAGTTCGGAGCCTCTAACCTGAGCGGCCAGATTCGCCAGCCCAACGAAAACTTCGCTCCGCAGTTTGGCCTGGCCTGGTCGCCGGGCGATGGCAGCACCGTCTTCCGCGCCGGAGCTGGCTTGTATTACGACCCAGCCGCCTTCAACAACATTCTGTTTGACCGCGTGTCGCGGCTCGCCACCGGCCAGTTCAACGGCCAGGCGCCGGACCCGTGCCCCACGGGGGTTTTGCTCATGCCCGATGGCAGCCGGGTGACGTCAGTGGACGGGCTCGACATTGCCAGCCAGATCTGCGGGCAGGCCATTGGACCGGCGCTGTCGGCCATTGGCGACCTGCAGGCGCAATATCAGGCAACGGCCGCCGCTCTCGGCGCAAGCGGCCCCAATCCCTACTTCCTCGGCCAGATGCTGCAAAGCTTCGGCACCATCGCGCCCGATTACCGCACGCCCCGCACCGTGCAAATGAATATCGGCCTTGAGCATGAGTTTCGCCAGAACACAGTGCTGAGCATTGATTATGTGCGCAATGTGGGCACGCATTACCTGCTCGGCTACGACACCAATCATGTCGGCGATTCGCGCTTCCTCAACGTGAATGCCGCCCTGAACGCCATTAACGCCACCGTCACGCCCGCGGGCTGCGGTCCCGTGACCAGCGCCGGGGCAAATTCGCAGGGCGCCATTGACTGCTATATCGCCGCCACTCCCGGCGCCTCCATTGCCGATTTCGCCCGCAACGGGCTTGATTCCGGCGGCCAATATCTCAGCGGCCTGCCTGCCGAAGTTCTCGGCCTCACACCCGATACCGGCGCCGCCTTCGCCGGCATCAATCCTCTGGTAGGCCGCAACTTAATGTTCATCTCCGCGGGGAATTCCCGCTACAGCGCCTTGCAGGTCACGCTGCGCAGCGAATTGAACCATCCCTTCCAGCACGTAAAGGCGCTCGATTTTCGGCTGGGCTACGCTCATGCCCGTTTCGATAGCAATGTGCCCGGCGGATCCAGCCTTTCCGATCCGGCCTTCCTTCCCGTGGCGGCAAACTTCACCCAGCCCAATGCAGGCTGGGGTCCGGGCGCGGCCGATCGCACCCACCAGATCTCCTTCAGCACGGTCTTTCAGTTTTTCTTCATGGGACGGCTGGCCTTCATCGGTCACTTTGATTCGCCACTCGCCGAGACCTTGTTCCTGCCCGCCAGCGGCGGCACTCCGGGAGAAATCTTCCGCACCGACGTGGATGGCGATGGCGCCTTTGGCGGCAACAGCCAGACGGGAAACTCGGCTTACGGCGACATTCTGCCCGGCACCAATATCGGCGCCTTCGGCCGCACCGTAACCGATAGCAATCTTTCGAGCACCATCTCTACCTACAACACCACCCAGGCCGATAAGCTCACTCCCTCCGGACTGGCGCTGATAAGCAGTGATCTTTTTCGCGGCAACCAGTTGGCCGCGCTCGGCGCTCTCACTCCCACCATCCCCTCGCCGCCCGCCAACAATGTCGGTCTCGCCTGGCTGAGGAACGTGGACGTGACCTACTCCTTCCCCTTCAAAATCGGGGAGCGCATCAGCATCGCGCCCAGTTTCTCTGCCTTCAACGTTCTCAACCTCGCCAATTTCGATGCCCTCAACAACGCCCTGACCGGTGTTCTGAACGGGGCTGCCGGTTCCGCCAACGGCACCAGCATCGCCAACCGCGCCGGCACGCGCATTGGCCCGGGTTCGGGATTGTTCACCCTGGGCGCCCCCCGCCAGCTTGAGTTCGGCTTGAAGATCAGCTTTTAGCCGGGTCCTCCTGTAGAATGCCTGTATGCCCTTTCATGGACAGGGACGCGGCAGTGGATCGCGGCATGGCAAGACAGCGCCGCCGGCAGAGACTTCGCAGGAAGCGGCTTACCTTAAGGGCTTGGCGGAAAAGCAAAAAGAAGTTCGCATCAAGCTCAACGATGGCGAGATGCTCACCGGCTGGATCGAGTACTACGACAAGAACATGGTCCGCCTGACGCGCCAGGGCTTGCCCAATCTATTTATCTTTAAACACGAAATCGCGTTCATCAGCGAGGATGCCGGCACGCAGAGCTGAAGCGCTGAGTGCGATCAAGACTCTCCCGCATGACGAGCCAGTCCAAGGGCAGCGAATTCGTCCCCACCATGGCAGAGATCGCCCGCGAAGCCGGCGATCTGTTGATGGCCTATTTTCACGGGCACGTGAACGTCGAATACAAGGGTGACGCCGATCTGGTCACCGAAGCCGACCGGGCCTCCGAAACTCTCATCCGCCAGCGTATTCGCCGCCACTGGCCCGATCACGATATTCTGGGAGAAGAACAAGGTCTGTCGGGATCGGGCAGCGACTACCGCTGGTACGTGGACCCGCTCGATGGCACTACTAACTTCGCTCATAGCTTTCCCGTCTTCTGCGTCTCCATCGCTCTTGAGCACAAAGGCGAGCGCATCGCGGCCGTGGTTTATGATCCCACTCGCCAGGAACTGTTTACTGCGGGGAAGGGAAGCGGCGCCAGTTTGAACGCGAAGTCCATTCACGTTTCCACCATCAGCAGGCTGGCGGAATCTTTGGTCGCCACTGGTTTCCCCAGCCACAAGCGGCACAAGAATCCGAACATCTACTTTTATCATCAGATCACGCTGCGTACTCATGGCGTGCGCCGCGCCGGTTCGGCCGCGCTCGATCTTTGTTACGTGGCTTCGGGCAGGGTCGAAGGTTTCTGGGAGTTTAATCTCAACCCCTGGGATACTGCCGCCGGCGTGCTGCTGGTGGAGGAAGCCGGCGGCAAGGTGACCGACTTCGAGGGCGGCCGGTTCGACATTGCCAGCCGGCAGACCCTGGCCACCAACGGCCTGATTCACGATGCCCTGCTGCACGAGTTTCAGCAGATTTTCGCCGGGCAGGGCCTGGAGCCGCTCCCCGAGCCGGCTGCCTATCGGAAGTAGGTTTCCTTAGTGTCGCTTTGTGCCCTTTGTGGTGATTTTGCTTTTTCGCTATGGCAGAGGTTGCAAGGTACATTTTCAACCATGAACAGATTAACTAAGCTCGGCATCGCGCTGCTGATCTTCGCCGGCGCCGTTCTTTCTGCCTCTGCGCAGAGCGCCGATGCCGCCTATCAGCGCTCTCTCGAAAAATGGAAGTCCGATCTGGTCGTAAACCGCAAGCAGAACTGGCTCACCCTGGCCGGCCTGTTCTGGCTCAAGCCCGGCCAGAATACCTTCGGCGCCGATGCCGGCAATGCCATGGTTTTACCCAAGGGCGCGCCTGCCTGGGCCGGCGAGTTCGACCTGTGGGACGGCCAGGTGAGAGTGAAGCTTTCTCCTGGCGTGCGCGCGACCATCGCCGGAAAGACCATCGTTGGCGAACCCTACCGCGGCAAGATGGTTCGCGGCCGGCTTCCCGGCGGCAAAGCCGATGTGGAAGGAATTCTTCTGCAGCCCGATACCTCCGGCAATCCTACCGTGGTCGAGCTGGGCAGCCTGCGCTTGCTGGTGATCGTCCGCGGCGCGCGCACCGGCATTCGCGTGAAAGATATGGAGAGCCCCGCCGTCCGCAAGTATGAAGGACCGGTTTTCTATCCCGTGAACCCGGCTTATCGCATAACCGCGAGATTCGTGGCTGCGGCGGAGAAACGCACCGTCATGGTGCCTGACGTCCTCGGCGACGTCACCCCCACGCCGGTGACCGGCGAAGCCGTCTTCGATCTCGCGGGCAAAGAATACCGCCTAAGCGACCTCGGCGGCGATGCCTCCAAAAGCCTGTTTTTCGTCTTCAGCGACCTCACCAGCAAGACCGAAACCTATCCTTCCGGCCGCTTCCTCTACAGCGGCCCGGTTGAGAACGGAAAAGTGGTGCTCGATTTCAACCGCGCCTACAACCCGCCCTGCTCCCTCACTCGTTTCGCCACCTGCCCCCTGCCGCCCAAAGAAAATCGCCTCGCCGTCGCCATTCCCGCCGGCGAGAAGTACGACCGCCGCCACGGGCACCACTGAGCCTCGGCACTGAACCCCCTCGGGTACTGCCATCGCCCAGGCTTGCGACCCGCGTGAAACCGGGTGAAGGTCAGCGCCTCCGCCACGATTGCTCCCACCCAGCCTCATCCTAATTTCTCCGGTTGCGCCGGTGAAGTTGCCTCGGCTTCGGCGTACATCTTCTCAATCAAGGAGCTATAGTGCTGCTCCGCCGCGCGCCGGCGAAGCTTGAAGCTGGCCGTCAGTAAGCCGTTGGCGGCGGAGAATTCCTCCGCAACCAGCAGCACTTTCTTGAGCTGCTCGAAGCGCGCCAGGCCAAGATTCAGGTCGTGCACAATTCCTTCGTACAAAGCGCATACTTTGGGGTGCGCGATCAGGTCTTCTCGCGAGGCGCACTCCACACGGTTTGCGCGCGCCCAATCTTCCAGCAGCGGAAAGTGCGGCGCGATCAGTACCGCGGGAAACTTGCGCTTATCGCCCAGCACCACCGCCTCCGCAACCAGGGGATTGTGTTTCAGGGAATTCTCCAGGGGCTGCGGCGCGATGAATTTCCCCCCTGACGTCTTGATCAGATCTTTCTTGCGGTCGGTGACCGAGAGGAAGCCATCGCTATCCAGGTTTCCGATATCGCCGGTCTTGAACCAGCCCTCCACGAAGGCGTTCCGCGTATCTTCGGGCCGGTTCCAGTAGCCGGCAAAGACCGACGGTCCACGCACCAGAATTTCGCCATCCTCGGCGATCCTCACCTGCACATTGGGCAAAGGCTTGCCTACGGTTCCCAGCTTGTGCGCTTCTGGCGTGTTGACCGCGATGACCGGCGCGGTTTCGGTAAGGCCATAGCCTTCGTGAATGCGGATGCCAATATCGGCGTACCAGGCGGCCAGGTCGCGGCCCAGGGGTGCGCCGCCCGAGATGAACACTTCCACCCGTCCGCCAAGGCCGGCGCGAACTTTGGAGAAGAGCAGCTGGTGGGCAATCTTCCAGCTAGGAGCCGTGGGTGTCCGGCCCTGGAGAATTTCCTGCCGGTGGGCGTTGCCCACGGAGCGCACCCAGCGATAGATGAGCCTATTGGGAAAACCGGCGGCCTTCAAATCCACCTGGGCGTGAACTTTCTCATAGACGCGCGGCACGCCAACAAAAATCGTTGGCCGAACCTCCAGCAATGCCCGTGGCAACTGGTCAATGAAAGGCACGTAGGCGAGAGTGACGCCCTGGCAGAGCAGGCCAAAATCCACATTGCGGGCGGTCACGTGAGAGAGGGGAAGAAACGAAACCGCCAGGCCGCCGGCCTTGAACCTGAAGGTCTCAAGCCAGCAGGCAATGTTGGCCGCGATGTTTCCGTGGGTGAGCATCACGCCCTTCGGAGTGCCGGTCGTTCCCGAGGTGTAGATCATCGTCGCCAGGTCGCCCGGGGCAACGGCCAGCGCCTCGGCATCAAACTGCTCGTCTCTCGCCTGCGGCCCCGCGTGCATGAGCCGATGCATGGAGGCGGCGTGGGCGGTCTCCACCGTATCCATGACGATGATTTTTTCGAGCGGCGTCTGGTCGCGAATGGTCAGAACCTTCTGAAGCTGCACCTCGCTGGAAACAAAAATGACCCGCGCTCCGGAATCCTGAAGCAGGAAGGCAGTCTGCTCGCCGGTGAGGGTCGGGTAGATGGGAACCACCACCGCGCCCAAGGACAGGCCGGCGAAGTCCGCGATGGTCCATTCCGGCCGATTTTCGCTGAGAATGGCCATGCGATCGCCGCGGCCGATACCCCACTCGCGCAATGCCTTGGCGACTCCCACCACATACTGGTAGAGCTCGCGGGAGGAAATGGGAATCCACGCCTCCGCTGTGCGGTGCAGCATCACCTGCCGGGCTTGACGGTCTATTGCCGTGAAAAAAATGTGATTCAGGGTCTGGGGCAGTGTCGGCGCCGATTCCCCTGGGGAATTTGTCAACAGAGATGGGCCCATGGACATTGCGAAAAATTTACTTGTTTTGTCACGCTTCGGCAACTGCTGCGGGAGCTCCATTGCGATTGACGTTGACCTCGTCCTTTGTGGAAAGGTAAGTTAGTCGAACCATTCTTCAGACGGGGTGCATCATGTCAAAGCGTAAAACTATGGCTGCCGCGGCCTGGCTCCTGCTATGGGCCCTGGCGGCTCCCTTTGCGGCTCAGCCCGCGCTCGCCCAGCAGAACAAGCCTGCGCCTCCGAAGCTCAAGGTGGGCGATATGGCGCCCGACTTCGACTTGCAGTATTTCGACGGCACGGGGCTGAAAAAGGTCTCGCTCAGCCAATACCGCGGCAAGAAAAGCGTGGTGCTGGCCTTCTTCGTCTTCGCCTTCACCGCGGGTTGAACCGATGAAATGAAAAACTTCCAGCACAGCCTGCAGTCGCTGGAAGCTGCCGACACCCAGGTCGTGGGTGTGAGCATGGATAGCCCCTTCGCCAACAAGGCCTTTGCCGACCAGATTGGAGTGACCTTTCCTCTTCTCAGCGATTGGGGCGGGGAAGTGACGCGCAAGTACGGCGTTTACGTGGACCAGTACAAGGCCGCCCGCCGCGTCTCATTCCTGATCGGCAAGGATGGAAAAATCGAAGAAGAGCAGGTGGATAAAGACGCAATTGATCCCACCAAGATCGTGCTCGCCTGCGACCGCCTTGCCCACAAGAAGCAGTGACGCGGCGTAAGGAGTTTAACCGCCGAAACCAGGTTGTCATCCCGAGGTGCTGCGGCGCCGAAGGATCTTACGGCCGATGGCTGGATGGTTGCGGCTATGAGGACCGCCAGTCCGCGTCCCTATCGCAGCAATCCCTTCGTAGGTCCTTCGCGTACTCAGGATGATAACCGGCGTTGAGAATGCAACTCCGCCCGGCTCGTCCTGAGCGGCTTTAGCGGAGAGCTGCCGGCGCTTGGAAGATTGGAGCCGCGCAATGCATGACTAGAAATATTTCGCCATCATTTCGTGCGACCATGCCGCCTGCCGGATTTCAGCCTTATCGGGCAGGAACTCGGCGAAGACCGGCTTGATGTCTAATACCGGCGAGCCATTCAAAGCATCCAACCCCTTCACGGTAAGTGAAAGCCCCTGTACCGCCAACAGGCGGCAAACCGTGGCCGCAATCCGGTTAGGACGCGCCTTGGCTCGCTGGGCAAAGATGCCCACCTCGGGCCAGCGAGTCTCACCACGGGGATGGCGCCGGCCGCGGATCACAACTTTCTCGCTCACGTTGTGCAGATGAAACAGCACCTCAACGTGGGAAAATTCTGATAATCCCTCTAAGGCAGCGGGCGAAAATTGTGTCTCATCCAGCCGGATTTCTGAAACCACGCCGCCCCAGAAATCCTCGCGAGGCCCTTCTTCCCGGCTGTGGACCCAACCGATTGGGGAAACGGTCATGCGCTCTCCTCGAAAGAGAATGCTTCATGGTACCGGAACGATGTAATCTGCCCCTGCTCTGGACGAGGCCAGCATGGCGGACGTACTCTGAGCTTTGGCCATAGCATCGAGTGGAGCGACTGCGTATGTTTACTATGCAACCCATCGGGCATGTCAGGAGTCCTTACACGGACACGCGTGAGGTCCCAAAAGGATTGGGCGCCAAACATGAAGCCGAGGGCGTTCTGGAAATCTTGCCGGAATTCGAAATCGGCCTGACCGATATCGAGGGCTTTTCCCATCTCATCGTGCTCTGGGCCTTCGATCGCGCCCTGGGCTTCGATCTGATTGGCATTCCTCCCAGCGATGACCGGCCGCACGGCGTGTTTGCCACGCGTTCGCCGCGCCGCCCCAATCCCATTGGTCTGACCGTGGTGGAGCTGCTCAAACGCGAAGGAACTCGTCTTCACGTGCGCGGCGTAGATATGCTCGATGGAACGGCACTTCTCGACCTCAAACCCTATCTTTCGAGCGTGCCTGCCGAAAAGCTGCGTCGCGGCTGGCTGGCCGAAGCCGAAGCCCGCAAGGGCGGATAGCGCGCATTAGCCTCGGTCAGGGCCGGGCGCCTGCGATGCGAAAGCTGTAGGCATAACTTCCCGGCGCTTGCGCCGGCAGCGTGAGGTGCAGCCCATCCTCCTCTTGCGAAAACCTGATCTCTTCTTTTGATCCCAGCAGCCCCACCTTCCTTACCTTCAGCCCGCCGCTTCGGCCCAGTGCATGAATGGTTAGACCTCCATCGCGGGGCCAGCCGAGAGCGATGGCATAGAGGACCGTTCCTTTGCTCGTGAAGCGTATGTCCTGGGGAGTGAAGGCTTTTGCTGCGGTGTCGTGAAAGGCGCCGCCTACGATCTTCGTCGGCCCCTCGCCGTAAGTCGTCCACGGCCGGGTGCCATAAATCGCTTCACCATTGACCGCCAGCCAGCCACCGATGCTGCGCAACACGTCCTGCTCCTCCTCCGGGATGGTCCCGTCGGAGCGCGGCCCAATGTTGAGCAGAAGATTGCCGTTCTTGCTGACGATATCAATCAACTGCCAGACCAGCGATTGCGCGGATTTGTAGGTGTCATGCTCCACGTATCCCCAGGACTTGTCGCTGATCGAAGTGTCGGTCTGCCAGTGGAGGGGGCGGATGTGATCCAGTTGCCCGCGCTCGACGTCGAGCACGGCCGCGCCTTCAGGCAGGGCCTGTTCCTTGTAATT
Organism: Terriglobales bacterium; assembly: GCA_035517775.1. Taxonomy (GTDB): domain Bacteria; phylum Acidobacteriota; class Terriglobia; order Terriglobales; family Acidobacteriaceae; genus DATIYF01. The sequence goes on along the minus strand of DATIYF010000089.1, from coordinate 70,376 downwards.
GAGGACGGGAGAATAGCCGCTCTTCGCCGCCAAATCGTAGTAAAAGGCCACGAACCGCGGCAGGTAAGCGGCGAACTCCTTCTGCCCGATCCACCAGTCAAAATACATCACATCGGGATGGTACTTTTCCACGATTTCAGCCGAGCGGGCCAGCCAGTCGTCGAGATAGGCGGGATCGGGATGGCCCACCCAATCGGGGGGTCCAACCCCAGCATGCGCCGGCCCATAGAATGACGCGTAGCGCGGGTCCCGCACGTCAGAATCAAAGTTGCGCCCGCCGTTGAGAAAGAAGTAGTGCTCCGCCCGGTGTGAAGACAGCCCGAAGTGCAACCCTTGTTGCCGCACTGCGGCCTGCAGTTCGCGAACAAGGTCGCGGCGCGGCCCCATTTTGGCCGCGCACCAATCAGTCAGATCAGAGGAGTACATGGGAAAGCCATCGTGATGCTCAGCCACCTCCACCACGTACTTCGCCCCGGCCCGGCGAAACAGCGCCGCCCACTGCTGCGGATCGAATTTCTGCGCCCGGAACTCCGGAATGAAGTCTTTGTATCCGAATTTGTTCTGCGGCCCGTAAGTCTCCACGTGATGTTTGAACTCGGGAGTGCCGGCAATATACATGTTTCGCGGATACCATTCGTTGCCGAAGGCGGGCACGGAATACACGCCCCAGTGAATGAAAATTCCGAACTTCGCATCCTGATACCAGGGGGGAATTTTGTAATTGCCGAGCGACTTCCAGTCGGGAGCAAAAGGACCCTGACCGGCCGTTGTGTCCACATCATGAATCAGTTTCTGCCGTTGCGCCTCGTAAGGCCGGACTGCGTGCTGCCATATCAGATCATCGGCGTCAGGCGTCTGCGCCAGCGTCACCAGGGACGCGATGAGGCCGAGAATGGGCGATAGCAGAGACAGCTTGCGCATGAAGAGCACGTCTCGCATGGCCGTTTTTACACTTTCCGGCGCCGATTGTACACCGCCGCCTTCCACCCTTCCGGAGCGCCAGTTGCCCCGGAATTTTTGCCTAAAGGATGCAGTCCGCCTGCCGATAGACAGAGTTGAAGTTGTGTCCTTTTGTGTTGGATGTGGGCCCGTCAGCGCCCACAGGGCCCGAGACTACAGTGACGGAAATACGCTCGAGCACGAAAGCCGCACCAGACGCGAAACCGGCGCTTTATGGGAACCTCAGCTGAGCTCAGCCCTAATCCGCCCCCCGCTATCCTTCCTGAGCCGGCTTCTCTGCAACTGGAGCCCCTGGCGGAAGATCTGCGCGCATTGAACGCCGCCTCGTCCCGGGAATTCCTGGCGCTCTCTCAGGCCCTGCAGTCCATAGCCGGCCACTGCCGCAAAATTACCGAGATGTCGCGCGAGGTTACGGGCCTGGCAGCGCTGGGAGAGTCGGAGCGGGCCCTGGACACTCTGCAGAAAATTCTGGCCGATGCCGCCCAGTTGCAGGCTCTGGGCAGCACCAGTCGTGAGAAGCTGCACAAGATTCTCTCCGCCTTGCAATCGTCCCGCGATCCCTTGAACCACCTTATCAAGCTGCCCGTCAAGCTCAATACTGTCGGTATGCTCTCCCGCATCGAGGGCAGCCGGCTGGAGGGCGCCGCGGTCAATGTTTCGGGGCTGACCGCGGAAATGAGCCGGCTCAGCGAAAGCATCGCGCAGCAGGTGGCGACCGTCTCCGGCGAATCGGAAAAGCTGGCGCATCTGTTTGTGCAGTCCGTCCGGCAGATGGATGAGGTCGAAGAGCGGGAACGCAAGCAAGGCGCGGACTTGGTGCTGCAGACGCAAGCGCTGCTCGATTCTTTCCAGACCCGCTCCCGGGCCTCGAACGCCGCGGCCGTTAAGATTGACGAAGAGTATGGTGGCATCCGGCAGTCAATTGACCGGATTGTGACCATGTTGCAGTCGGAAGACATTGGGCGGCAGCGGGTCGAGCACGTTCAGGACGTGCTGCGCGGCGCTGCAGTCTCGGCCGCCTCAGATCCAAAGCAGGAAGAGGTTGCCGATCTGGTGGCTTTGCAGCACCCTCAACTCATCGGCACACGCGATCTGCTGGTGAACTCCATCACCTCCATCCTGGAGAATCTGCGGTCGCTGCGTCCGCGCGTCGAAGGTCTGACCGCTGAAGTCGCGGCATTGTCCTTGCAGACTGGCGAAGCCGGTCATTCCTTCGCCGATACCATCGAGAGCAGAATGGAAGGCCTGTGCCTCATCTTCGATCAGTACTTCGGTTCGGCCCGCACGGTGGTTTCGATCGTGCAAACCGTGCTGCCTTCGCTGAGTGACATGGCGGGCGCGGTCGGCGAGGTGGAAGATATCCAGGCTTCCATCCGCCTCATGGCGCTGAATGCCGAAATCAAGACCGCGCATCTGGGCAACTCGGGCGCCGCTATGGGCGTGCTGGCCTCGGAGCTACACAAAATCACCGAGCAGAGCGATGGGGATACCCGGTCCATTCTCGACGGCCTCCGCCTCATGGAGCAGGTGCTGAAGGAAATGTCGGGCCACGACGTTCCATCCGGCGATTCCATCATGATGTCCTCCGGCGGCGCCGAGGTGAAAGAGCAGGTCTTCGGACTGGTGGAAGCCGTGCTTCACGCCAGCCATGAGATGGCGCAGCGCATTGCCGCCTTGCAGCAGGTGGCGGGCAGCTTGGGGGCCGAAATTCAAAATGCTTGCGAGGTGGCCGGGCGCGCCACCGGCATTGGACCCGGCTTCGATTCCGTCATCGAAAGGGTGAAAGCGGCGGCCGATCACCTTGACCGGCTCTCCGCCCGCACCGGTGATCGTAAGGGCGAGCGCGCGGCCCGCCTGGCGGCGATGTATTCCATGCAATCGGAGAGGGAAGTTCACCAAAGCTTCTTTGGCAAGGAAGGGCAAGAAAGCAGTGCGGCCGGGCCCGCGGAGAAAGGCAACGGCGCCGGCGATCACGATTTAGGCGACAACGTTGAGCTGTTCTGAGAGGCGAGAGCCATGGCGCTGCCGCTGCGTTGGCCTCGGCTATCCCCGGTTGCGGGCGGCAGAGGTTCGCCGGCCCTCCCCGGGGGCGGCGATTGCCTGCAACGTGCTCGCGGCCAGATTGTCCAGGCTGGCGATTTCTTCCGCCGCCCCCATCTCAATCGCCTCCCGCGGCATGCCAAAGACCACGCAGCTTTCCTCATCCTGGGCGATGGTATAGGAGCCGGCCTCGCGCATGGCCAGCAGCCCGCGGGCCCCGTCGGCTCCCATCCCGGTCATGATTACCCCCACCGCGTTGCCGCCAAGCACCTGCGCGCAGGAGTCAAACAGAACGTCCACCGACGGCCGGTGGCGATTGACCGGCTCTGACTGAAATACTTTCACCGATACCGAGACCCCGCTGCGCTTGACCGCCATGTGATAGTTTCCCGGGGCCACCAGAACGTGCCCGGGCAACACCGGGTTTCCATCCTCCGCTTCTTTCACCCGCATGCGGCACAAGGTATCCAGTCGCGCGGCAAAAGAGCGCGTAAAGTGCTCCGGCATGTGTTGCACGATTACGATGCCGGGTGAATCAGCCGGCATAGGAGTAAGCAAGTGGACCAGCGCCTCGGTGCCGCCTGTAGAAGCGCCCACGGCGATCACTTTGTGCGTGGTGTGAAAGCCGAGAGAAGCCTTGCCCGGGCCGGAGACTGCAGCCGGCGTTGCCACCGCAGCGGGCGGCTGCGTATGCCGCCGTACTCGTGCCCGGGCTGCCATTTTCACCTTGCTGATGATCTCGTCGGCCTGTTCCAGCGTGCCGGTGCGCACATCGAGGTGCGGCTTGGTAACGTAGTCCACCGCCCCCAGTTCCAGGGCGCGCACCGTGGTGTCGCAATCGCGCTGGGTCAGGGAGGAGACCATCAGCACCGGCATGGGCCGCGCCCGCATCAGCTTCTCCAGAAACGAGAGCCCGTCCATGCGCGGCATTTCCACATCCAGCGTCAGCACATCCGGATTCAGCCGCAGGATCTTTTCCCGCGCCACGTAAGGGTCAGCCGCCGTTCCTACCACCTCGATCTCCGGGTCCTGGGCAAAAATCTCCGTCAGCACCTGCCGGATGAGCGCCGAATCGTCAACGATCAAGACTCGAATCTTTCCCATAATCACTCGAACAGACTGACGCCGCCGGGATGCTTGCGGTGCGACGCCCGGTAGATTCTGGTTTCATAAGCTTCTTCGTCAGCCATTAGTTTGTTGTCTTGCGTCCGCGGCACACAGCGCACCAGCGCCTTGCCGGTCGCGGTTTCAAAGATCACGCTCATGGCCTGGGTGCCGCCCAGGCGGAAAGCCTCGACCGTGATCCCCTCGGTAGCCAGAAATTTTAGAGTAAAGGAACAATTCATCTCCGGAATGTCTATCATCCCCGGCGAAAGGCCCAGCATCCGCGCCCCGCCGAACAACTTGGCGTGCAAGGCCTCCTTGCGCCCGCCCAGCTTCATGATCCGGTTGATCAGCAGCTCCATCGCATGTACTCCGTAGCGCGTGGCCAGGCCGTCGTCCCCCGGCTGCATTCGCCCGGGAAGCTGAATATGGTTCATCCCCCCCACCCGTATCTCCGGGTCCCAGAGGCAGGCCGCCACGCACGAACCCAGCAGAGTCGAAACCTGCATCGGCCGCTTGCTGGCGAATACCCCTCCCATGGGAAGCCGATGCAGCCTGAGCTCCTCGGCTTCAGACATGCTCAGCGCCCCGCTGACCTCCCACCACGTAAACCGTGTGCCCCACCGGGTGAAAGAAATCTCCCATCCAGAACAGGTTTTCCGAGTGCCCGGCGAAGAACCGCCCATTCGGCTTCAGATAGCGTGCGAAACCTTCCAGCACATGCCGTTGCGAATCGCGGTCGAAGTAGATGATCACGTTGCGGCAGAAAATCGCGTCGAACTTTCCCCGGAATGGCCACGGCTCCATCAGATTCAGGCGCGCGAAGCGCACCAGATTCCGAAGCGCGGGCTTCACCTGCACCAGATGAGAGCTCTTTCCCTTGCCGGAAAGAAAGTATTTGTGCAGCATCGCTTTGGGAACGTCGCTCACGCTATCCCGCGGATAAATCCCCTGCCGCCCCTTTTCCAGCACGCCGGTATCAATGTCCGTCGCCAGAATCTTCACGTCCCAGGTGGTCAGCCGCTCCAGGGTCTCCGCGATGGTGATGGCGATGGTGTAGGCCTCTTCGCCGGTGGAGCACCCGGCGCTCCAGATCCGCAGCGAAGAGCGCTTTCCCTGGGCCGCGGCCTGCCGCGCCGGCGTCAGCACCTGTTCCCGCAGGCACTCGAAATGGTGGCTCTCGCGAAAGAATGAGGTTTTGTTGGTGGTGATCGCATTGATCATCTCCTGCAGTTCCGTACCCTGCGGGTCCTTGTGCGTCAGGTGCTCGTAGTACTGGGCGAAGCTCTCGTACTTATAGTGGCGCAGGCGCTTGGTTAAACGGCCCTTCAACAGCGCCATCTTGGTTTCGCGCAGACAAATTCCGGCCTGGTCGTAGATCAGCGTGCGCAGTGCGTCGAATTCCTTATCGGTCAATGGAACGTCGGTGATCACCATGGATTCATTCGCAGGCGCGCCCACAGGCCGGCGGGCGCTCGCAAGGCTTCAGGGTTCCGGTGGTGCAGAACAGGTTACGCCTGGGCATCGGTTTGCGCGCTGGCCGCGCTGGCCGCCTCGTCTCCCGCCGCCAGGTCGGCTTCGGTCAGCAGGGAATCTATATCCAGCAGGACCGCAACTTTATCTCCCGCCGCGGCCATGCCGCTGATGAAGCGGGTATCGGCCCGCGCCCCGAAGTCCGGTGCGGGACGGATTTCACCGGCGCCCGCGTTCAGCACGTCGGAGACGGCATCCACCAGCAGCCCCATGACTTTGGTCCCGACGTTGATGACGATGATCACGTTGAACTGCGTGTACTCAATGGCCTCCATGCCGAAGCGGATGCGCAGGTCCACCACTGGAATCACCGCCCCGCGCAGGTTCATCACGCCCTTAATGTGCGGCGGCGTGTTCGGAATGGGCGTGATGGCGGAGTAGCCCTTGATCTCCTGCACCTTAAGCAGTTCGATGCCGTACTCCTCCTGGCCCAGGCAGAAGGTCAGGTATTGATTCACTCCCGCGAAGCCCTTTTCCGGTTCCTTGGTCGCCACTTCACTCATGGAATCACCTCCTCTTGCCGCCGGCCGCTCTGCGTTCAGGTGGTCAGAACTCCTCGAAGGCGTGGTGCGCCTCTTGCTCTCCCGATGCTTCGCCCTCACTCTTGGCCTTGGCCTCTGACCCGCCCGCCCCCGCGGCCGCCTGGCGTGCAAGCGGCTTCGTGGCCTTAACTGCCGGCGGTCGCTTCGGCAGCGCCGGACGCCCGCCCGGCGCGCCCGCAGGCGCATGCACCGACTGGATGCCCTCCCGGCTCAGGCGGAAACGCGAGACCAGCGCCTGCAGTTCTTCGCTGTGCCCGGCCAGATTTTGCGCGGTGGCCGAAAGCTCCTCGGTTTGCGAAGAGTTGTTCTGGGTTACCTGGTCCATCTGCACCATGGCCTTGTTGACCTGCTCGATACCGATGGACTGCTCGTGCGAGGCGGCGGCGATTTCCGCCACAATGTCGTTCACCCGCTTCACCGAACCCACGATCTCGCGCAGCCTCTCGCCACTCTTGTTCACCAGGTCAGAACCGTTCTCCACCTTGCGCACCGAATCCTGAATCAGGTGCTTGATCTCCTTGGCCGAAGTCGCGCTGCGCTGGGCGAGATTGCGGACCTCGGTGGCCACCACGGCAAAGCCCCGGCCCTGCTCGCCGGCGCGCGCCGCTTCCACCGCCGCGTTCAGGGCCAGCAGATTGGTCTGGAAGGCGATTTCGTCAATGGTGGTGATGATGTCGGCTATGCTCTTCGACGATTGATTGATCGCCCCCATTGCCGTCACCGCATCAGAGACGATCTTTCCGCCATTCTCGGCGGAATCGCGCGAACCGTTGGCCACCTGGCTGGCCTGCTTGGCGTTATCGGCGTTCTGCTTGACCGTGGAAGTGATCTGCTCCAGCGTGGCCGTGGTTTCCTCCAGGCTGGAGGCCTGCTCCTGCGCCCCCGAGGCCAACTGCTCCGAGGCCGAGGCCAGTTCCTGCGCGGAATTGGCCATGCTGTCGGCCGATTTCCTCACCTCCGTCAACGCCCCGCGAATGGCCTCCACGGCGTGATTCAGGGCCCCCGCCATCTGGCCTACCTCGTCCGTGGTGTCCACCTCCAGGCTGACGGTCATATCTCCCCCCGCCATCTTTTCCAGCACCCCTACGGTAGCCACCAGAGGCTTCGCGATCATGCGGGCGATTGTGTAGCCCGCCCCCAGCGACAGCACTACCGCAATGCACGTGATGGCAATCAACCGGTCGCGCAAATGGGCATAAAGCACGTCGCTATCGTCATAAGCCTGTTTCCCCTCCTTTTCTTTGCTGTCGCTTAAAGCGGTCATCAGGGCATCCAATTGCTCTTCCGCTGCATGCGCATTCTTCATCACCAGCATGGCGCTCTTGTCGTCCCCCGCCGAACTCAAGCGGAGAATTTCCTTGATGTTCCTCTCGTACTCCGGGACGATCTGACGAACCTGGGCCATCCGTTGCCGGTCTTCCTCGGTTGTCAGGGTCGCCTCGGCCTTCTCCAACCTTTGGTTTAAGAGCGCCATTGACTTGTCAATCTTGTCGTTGATCTGTGCGATTTCGGTTTGATCGTTGGAAATAATGGCTTCGCGCGCGTCCTGCCCAATGGCGCGAATTCTGGTATTGGCTCCGCGCACCGCCGAAATACCCAGCAGTTGTTGCTCATACAGCGTGTTCAGCATGCTATTCAGAGTGTTGGCGGCGAAAATGCCTTCATAGCCTGCCGCGCCCATGAACGCGGAAAACACAACGAAGACCAGCATCAGCTTGACTACTGTCTTTAGATTCTTGAACCACTTCATGGCTGGTTATTCCTTTCGTGCCCGAAGTTGCGCCGCCGGCCGAGGCCTCTCATACTCGCTAGAACTCGTCGAATGATTCCCCCTCGCCGCTTTGCGCAGCCGCCTGCGGGCTCGCGGTGGAAACGCCGGCGCCGGCCGCCACCGCTGCTGCCGCCGCGTGCTCCGCCGCCGGCCGGCTCGCGGCCTTCGGCGTTCTTGGGGGCTTGGGGCTGGTTCTAGCTACCGCCCTCTTTGCAGGCGAGGGCGCCGCCATGGACTGCCGCGCTCCCCCTTCATCTACCCGGAATCTCCCCACTAGCCCCTGCAGTTGCTGAGCGTGACTCGACAGGCTTTGCGCGGTGGATGAGAGCGCCTCCGCCGTGGCCGAAAGCTCTTCCGTCTGGGAAGAGTTGTTCTGTGTGACCTGGTCCATTTGAATCATGGCTTTGTTCACCTGCTCCACCCCTACCGATTGCTCATGCGAGGCCGCGGAAATTTCCGCCACAATGTCGTTCACCCGCTTCACCGAGGCCACAATCTCCCGCAGTGTCTCGCCGCTTTTGTTGACCAGCCCGGAGCCGTTTTCCACCTTGCGCACCGAATCCTGGATCAGCCGCTTGATCTCCTTGGCTGAGGCCGCGCTGCGCTGGGCCAGATTGCGCACCTCGCCGGCCACCACCGCGAACCCCCGGCCCTGCTCTCCCGCCCGCGCCGCCTCCACTGCCGCATTCAGCGCCAGCAGATTGGTCTGGAAGGCGATTTCGTCAATGGTGGTAATGATTTCGGCGATATTCTTCGAGGCCTCGTTGATCTCGCCCATGGCGCCGACCGTTTCCGTGACCACCTGGCCGCCCTTTTCCGCCGTGTCGCGCGAGTTGTTGGCCACCTGGTTCGCCTGCTTGGCATTGTCGGCATTCTGCTTCACCGTGGAGGTAATCTGCTCCATAGTCGCCGTGGTCTCCTCCAGGCTGGAGGCCTGCTCCTGCGCCCCGGAAGCCAGCTGTTGCACCGCCGCCGAAAGCTGCGACGAAGAGGAAGCCAGCCCCTGCGCCGAACCCGCCATACTGTCGGCCGAACTGCGCACCTCGCTGAGCGCCACCCGTATAGCTTCGGTCGCCCGGTTCAGCGCGTTGGCCATGGTGCCCACTTCGTCTCTGGTTTCGATCTCCAGCCGCGCCGTCATATCTCCATCCGCGACTTTTTCCAGCACCCCCACCGTCTGCCGCAGCGGATTGGCAATCAGCTGCGCGATGAGGTAACCCACGCCGATCGAAAACAACACCGCGAAGCACACGATCCCGATCAGCAGCGTGCGGACGTGCTCGTACACCGCTTCCGCCTGGTCGTACTCCTGCTTGCCGATTTTGGCCTTGGTGTCGCTCATGTCGTTGAGCGCCTGCTCCATCTGCTTCGCCGTGGCCGCCGCTTTCTCCAGGGTGGCAGTCGCGTTTTTGTCATCGTCCACAATCGCGTACTGCACCACCTGGTTCATCGCATTCTCATACTGGGGCAAGACCTCCCTGACCTTGGCCAGCTCGGCCTTGTCCTCATCGCTGGCGACTGTTTTTTCCGCCTTGGCGAGATCGTCTTTCAGGGCGCTGAAGTCCTCCTCCACCTCCCGCCCCTTCTGCTCCATGACCGCTTTGTCTGAAGTCAAAATGGCGGCGCGCGCATCTTCCTCCACGTTGGCGCGGTCAAGGCCGGCCTGCTTGACGTGGCCCAGCCCCAGCATTTCGCGTTCGTACAGGTTGTCAATCAGGGTGTCCAGCGTACTGGCCGAGGAAATGCCCTCATAACCAACCACCGTCATGAGTACACACACCACGCAGAAAGCCAGGATCAGCTTTGCCACCGTCTTGAGGTTCTTAAACCAGTTCATGCTCGCGCCTCCACTCGAACCTTCTTCTTAGTTCACCGCCAGGCCTCCGGGAGCCGGCCCCGGCCCGCCCGGCAGCGCCCGGTCCAGGCCCGTCCTTGCGCTTCCCGGAAATGCCTCCGCCCTGCGTGACAGCTCCACCAGCCCGGCCACGTCCAGAATCAGGGTCACGCAGCCATCCCCCAGGATGGTCGCGCCCATCGTTCCCTGCACCCGGCGGAAGTTCGCCTGCAGGTTCTTGATCACCACCTGCTGCTGGCCCAGCAGCTCATCCACCAGCAAGGCAAAGCGCCTGCCTTCATGCTCGATTACCGCCACCAGACCGCGCCAGGGGTCCACCACTTCGGTGCTCACGCCGAACAGGCGGTGCAGGCGCAGCAGCGGAATCGGCTCCTGCCGCACCATCACCACCTCGCCTTCGCCCGCTACCGTGATCACCTGCTCGCGCAAGGGGCGAATAGACTCCACGATCGAAACCAGCGGCAGCACGTAGGTCTGCCTTCCCACTCGCACCAGCTGCCCCTCGAGAATCGCCAGGGTCAGGGGCAGCCGGATGCCCACCGTCGTGCCTTTTTCTTCCACGCTCTTCAGCGTGACGATTCCCCCCAGCGCCTCCACGTTCTTGCGCACCACGTCCATGCCCACGCCCCGCCCAGAGACCTCGCTGACCGTATCTCGCGTGGAAAAGCCGGGATGAAAAATGAGGGCCTGAATCTGTTCCGTGGTCAGCTCTTCGGAGCCTGTCATCAGACCGCGCTCCATGGCTTTCTCGCGAATGCGCGCCAGGTTCAGGCCGTTGCCGTCATCGGAGACTTCGATCACCACGTTGCCGCCCTCGTGCCGCGCCGCAATGCGGATGATTCCTTGCTCCGGCCGGCCCGCCGCCCGCCGCTCCTCGGGGGTGCCGATGCCGTGATCGGCCGAGTTGCGCACCAGGTGCGTCAAAGGGTCCATCATGCCTTCGAGCACGGTCTTGTCCAGCTCCGTGTCTTCGCCCGACATTTCCACGTGAATTTGCTTTCCTGAGGCGTTGGCAATATCGTGCACGATGCGCGGCAGGCGGGAAAAAATCGTGCCCACCGGCAGCATGCGCACGCTCATCACCCGCTCCTGCACCTCGCGCGTGTTGCGCCCCACTTCATGCAGTGCGCTTTGCAGCTCGTGCAACCGCTCCGGGCTGAAGTGGTTCACGATCTCGACCGTCATGGATTGCGCAATCACCAGCTCCCCCACCAGATTGATCAGCTGGTCCACTTTTTCCGTCGAAACCCGAATGGAGGCGGCATCGCGGCTATGCTGGCGCCGCGCCCCTCCGGGCGCCGCCGCGCGCTGGCTCTTCGCCCCGCCGTCTTCGGCGGCGGCTTGCTCCGCCGGATGCAGCGTCTCGATCTTGATCTCGGCGCCGTCTTCCACGAAGGCGAAGACGTCATGCACTTCGTCCGGCTCTTTTTCGGTAATCAGCCGCAGGTTCCATGCCAGGTAGCAGGTATCGGCCTGCAATTCAGCGAAGGCTGGCAGCTGCGAAAGGTCGGCGGTCACTTCTTCCAGGGTGCCCAGGTGCGCCAGCTCGCGCAGTACCAGCAGCGGGTCCATGCCTTCGTGGAACAGATCTCGCGCCGGCGCGAACCGGATTACATAGCCCATCTGCCCGCCAAACTTGATCTTCGGGTCCCAGGCGCGCAACCGATGCGGCTCGCTGGCCGAGAACTCTCCGCTGCGCTGCGCCACCGCCAGGTTCTCCAGCAGCTCTTCGCACTCCGCGGGCGGAGGACCGCCGCTCTCGGCCGCTCCCAGCAGGCCGCGCAAGCCGTCACAGGAGCGCAGCAGCAGTTGAACGCGCTCTGGCGTCGGCTCCACTTTGCCTTGGCGCATCCCATCGAGCAACTCTTCCAGGCGGTGCGTGAACCGGGTGATGTCTTCGAAGCCGAAGGTTCCGCTGCCTCCCTTGATGGAGTGCGCGGCCCGGAAAATTGCGTTCAGAACTTCCGGGTCGGCCGGCCCTTTGCCCAGGCTGAGCAGCCCCGATTCCATGGTGTTCACATGCTCGGCGGCCTCCTGAAAGAAGGTCTCGTGGAATCGCGCCAGGTCAATCTTCATGGCGCGGCCTCAAGGCAACACCTTGCCGATCACGGCCAGAAGCTTGGGCGGATCGAACGGCTTCACGATCCATCCCGTGGCTCCGGCCGCTTTGCCCTCCGCCTTTTTTTCCGCCTGGCTTTCTGTGGTCAGCATGAGGATGGGAATGTATTTCGCCCCGTTCAGCGCCCGCGCATTCTTGATGAACGTGATGCCGTCCATCACCGGCATATTCAGGTCGGTAAGAATCAGGTCGGGAATGCCGCCGTCCAGCTTCTTCAGCGCGTCGGCGCCGTTTTCCGCCTCCTGCACCTCGAACTGCGCTTCCTTCAGGGTGAAAGAGATCATTTGCCGCATGGTGACCGAGTCATCCACGATGAGTGCTTTCTTAGCCATGACTGCCCCTGCTCGAAGGTTCGGGCGCATCGGCCGGGGCAGGGAAATACTGCCCCAGGCCCGAGAGCCGTAAATATTCACGGACCGACGGATTGTCGCGGATCACCGCCACCGCCAACCCGCGCTGCACCAGGGAATTGCGAAACGCCAGCAAAACCTGCAGCACGCTGCCGTGCACGTGCTCAGCAGGTCCCCAGTCAATGGCCAGACTTTGCCCGGGGGCGGCCGCCTGCAGCCGCTGCTGCAGCAGTTCGGCGGCTTCCATGCCCGCCTGGCCCTCCAGTCGCAGCGTCAGCCAACCACCCTGTTCTGATAGGGAAACGCCGGCTGCCTGCATGTTGCTTTCCTCCTCCCTACAGGAGTCAGAGGGATGGCTTGGCGTAGTTTTCCATCGGCAGGGTTGCCCGGTTCTTTAGGAAGAGGACGTGTTTCCCGGGGGTTCGCAGCCGCCGGGCGCTTTCAGCCCAGTGGAATCCGGTCATAGCCTGATCGCGGGAACCCGCCGCGGTCACGCAGGCTCACTCTGCCATCATTAAGCCTGCCTAATGCCATCGAAACTCGGCTTTGCGGACTGCAACCAGATACGGCCTTTTTATCCCGGCTTTACAGTTCACGTTCGATGGCGATTGTTCCCTCGCGCCTTTATATCTGGAAGCTGGGGCCCCTAACGGCTACCTGCCCAAAGGAGTTTGCACATGTCAGTCATCAGACGGTTTCTTGCTCTCGGCGCGCTCAGCTTCCTGATCAGCGTTCCCGCCGGGCTGGCGCAGAGCTCGATGTCGCAAAGCGATCCCGCAACGGCCGGCACCATGAACACTATGGGAAAAAGCTCTTCGTCGCTCACCCTGGCCGATAAGAAATTCATGAAAGAGGCGGCGCAGGGCGGCGAAATGGAAGTCCAGCTCGGCCAGTTGGCGCTGAAGAACTCTTCCAACCAGGAGGTTCGCGAGTTCGCCCAGCGCATGATCACCGACCACAGCAAAGCCAATGAACAGTTGGCGCAGGTCGCAGCCAAAGACAACGTGACTCTGCCCAGCCAGCCCGGCGCCAAAGAAAAGGCCACCAGGGCCATGCTCTCAAAGCTTACTGGCGAAAAGTTCGACAAAGCCTACATGAAAGACATGGTGAAGGACCACAAGGCCGACATCGCCGCCTTCCAGCAGGAAAGCAACTTCGGTCATGCCAACGTCAAGAGCTTTGCCAGCGATACTTTGCCCACGTTGCAGTCGCACCTGCAGCAGGCCGAGCAGGTGAATTCCGGAGAGATGCAACAGAGCAGCATGAAGTAGCGTACTGGCTAAGGACCTCAGGAAGACATCGGGGCACGCCTACTCTTCCTGCTGCTTCAGCCTTGTGATCACGCTGAAATCTTCGAGCGTGGTCATGTCGCCTTTGACCTCGCCGCTTGAGGCCAACTCGCGCAGCAGCCGCCGCATGATCTTGCCGCTGCGCGTCTTGGGCAGCATGTCGGTGAAGCGGATATCATCCGGCCGGGCCAGCGCGCCAATCTCCTTCGTCACCCACTTCTTCAATTCTTCCTTCAACGCGGGGCTGGCCTCCCGCCCCTGCTCCAGCGTCACGAACGCCGCAATCGCCTGGCCCTTGATCTCATCCGGCCGGCCCACGACGGCTGCCTCGGCCACCGCCTCGTGCGCCACCAGTGCCGACTCCACTTCCATGGTGCTCAGGCGGTGCCCGCTGACGTTGATCACGTCATCCACGCGCCCCATCACCCAGAAGTAGCCGTCTTGGTCTTTGCGCGCGCCATCTCCCGTGAAGTACATGCCGGGAATCTGCGACCAGTACTGTTTCACGTAGCGCTCCGGATCGCCGTAGATCGTCCGCGCCATGCCCGGCCACGGCTGCTTCAGAACGAGAAACCCACCCGCTCCCTCGGGCACCGCTTTGCCTTCCATGTTCACAATCTCGGGCACCACGCCCGGAAACGGCACCGTCGCCGATCCCGGCTTGGTAGCGATGGCGCCCGGCAACGGCGTCAGCATGATGTGCCCGGTTTCCGTCTGCCACCAGGAATCAATGATGGGGCAGCGCTCCCCGCCAATGACCTCGCGGTACCACATCCAGGCTTCGGGATTGATCGGTTCGCCCACGGTGCCGAGCAGGCGCAAGCTGCTCATGTCGTGCTTCTTGGGCCACTCGTCGCCCCACTTGATGAAAGTGCGGATGGCGGTAGGCGCAGTGTAGAGAATGTTGACGCGGTGGCGCTCGATAATCTCCCAGAAGCGGTCGAACTGCGGAAAATTGGGCGCGCCCTCGTACAGCAGCGAGGTCGCGCCATTCTGCAGCGGCCCATACACGATGTAGCTGTGCCCCGTCACCCAGCCAATATCGGCTGTACACCAGTAGGTGTCCTCATCTTTCAGATCGAAAACCCACTTGGTGGTGAGATATGTTCCCACTGAATACCCGCCGGTAGTGTGCACCAATCCCTTGGGTTTGCCCGTGGTGCCCGAGGTGTAAAGGATGTAAAGCGGGTGCTCGGCATCGAGCGCCTCCGCCGGGCAAAGGCCGGGTGCTTTGGCCATCAGCTCGTGCCACCAGTGATCCCGCCCGGATTGCATATGGATGGCCGAGCCGGTGCGCTGGTACACCACCACGTGCTTCACCGAGGGGCACGACTTCAGCGCTTCTTCCACAGCGGGAAACAATTTGACTTCCGAGCCGCGGCGATACGAACCATCCTGGGTGATCACCGCGCTGGCCTGCGAATCATGAATGCGGTCCACCAGCGCGTTGGCCGCGAAACCGCCGAAAATTACCGTATGCGGTGCGCCAATGCGGGCGCAGGCCAGCATGGCGATGGGCAGCTCCGGCGTCATGCCCATGTAGATGGCAACCCGGTCGCCCTTTTTTACCCCCAGCGACTTCAGCACGTTGGCAAATTTCTGTACTTCGACGTGCAGTTGCTGATAGCTAAGCGTGCGAATCTCACCCGGCTCACCTTCCCAGATCAGCGCGGCCTTATTTTTGCGCCAGGTTTGCACGTGGCGATCCAGGCAGTTGTAGGAAAGATTGATCTGCCCGCCCACAAACCACTTGGCCCAGGGGCAATTCCACTCCAGCACTTTCTCCCACTTCTTGAACCAGTGCAATTCTTCCGCGCTCCGGCCCCAGAATTTCTCCGGCTGCTCGATGGACTCGCGGTAGATGCGCTCATACTCCTCGCGGCTCTTGATGTAGGCATGGCGCCGGAATTCCTCGGGCGGCTCGAATTTGCGCTGTTCCTGCAGAACCGAATCAATGCTGGTGGTTGCGGTATCGGCCATTCAATCCCCCACGCGTGATGACACTGCAGATTTTAACTTCGGCCGAAAGCCGGGGGAAGGTAAATGTCTGCCACGCACATTATCCGGGCCGTTTCGCGCCATGGAGGGCGCCCAAGTCTCGCCGCACCGCTCCAAATCCGCCCTCTTCCGGCCACGATGCGAAAACAAGCACATACTCTTCATCTCCTGAAAGGCGCGGGGTGGAAAGACATACCAGACAACTTCGGGGGCGATGTAAGCCACCAACCGATCAATTTCATCGTGGCGGTAACAACACTGCCAGCGAGGATCAGCCCGGAGGTGATATCCGCCGCCCGCCTGAGCGCAACCCAGTGCGACTTCACCTTTACCCGCAGCAAGCCCCAGTGACATCCACAACGACGTCGCAGCCATCGTTGTCGAGGCGGGCCCGTCCTCAGGAGCCCGAACTCTCCCCTGAAATCCCGCTGCGCCATGGTCTCCGATGCCCCTTCCCGCAAAGAAAGAGGCGCAGACCGTATGGGCCTGCGCCTTTGTTTTCTCTATAACTCCAGAATAGCAAATTGGCGGGGAGAAATGGGACATAAACCATAACTTTATATTTCCAGCGGAGTCATAAGGTTGGGAGAATTTTGGCGCTTTGAGGGGCTTGACAAGATTTTGTCAGTTGCACCGGGAATGGTGCAATGGGTGGGCGTCAGAAACTCGCTTCCAGCACCGCCGAGCCAGCAGACCGCTCTCCGCCGCCAATATCGCAGGTTGCCCCCGTGAGCGGGGTGGGAAATGCAGGCTCAGTCGTCCGCGCTGGCGGTAACTTCCGGACTAGCGGGCGAGGGTGCCCGCTCCACACCCAGTTCCTGGTCTTTGTACTGCAACTGGTAGAGCTTGTAGTAAATGCCGCGCTCGGCCAGCAGCTCCTGGTGGCTGCCCATCTCCCGTAACTGACCTTTGTGCATCACGATAATTTTACTGGCCCGCTGCACGGTCGAGAGCCGGTGGGCAATGATGACTGAGGTGCGCCCTTCCACCATACGGCTGAGAGCGTCGCGCACGCGAAACTCGGTCTCGGTATCTACGCTCGAAGTGGCTTCATCCAGAATCAGAATGTTCGGATCGTGGGCCAGCGCCCGGGCAAACGAAATCAGCTGCTTCTGTCCGGTCGAAAGGGTGGAACCGCGCTCGCGCACTTCCTCCTTGAAACCGCCCGGCAGGCTGCGGATGAAGTCGCCCAGGTTCACGTCTTCCGCCGCCTTTTCCACATCCTCCTCGGCAATCCATTGCGTGCCCAGGCGAATATTGCTTTCGACGGTGCCGGTGAACAGGAACGGATCCTGCAGCACCACGCCGAAGCGGCGGCGCAACTCATTGAGGTCCATTTCCCTGATATCCACGCCGTCAATCCGGATGGCGCCCTTCTGCACGTCGTAAAAGCGCATCAGCAGCGAGATGATCGTGGTCTTGCCGGCCCCGGTATGGCCCACGATGGCCGCAGTTTCCCCCGGTTCGATGGCGAACGACACGTCGCGCAGCACCCAATCGGGCCCGCCCGCGCCCGGCATTGGCGGTGTGGGGGCGGGGGTCAGCCCCGTGCCGAGGGAGCGAAGCTCCGTCCCCACAGCAGCATCGCCGGGCTCGAGGTTTCTGTAGGCAAACCACACATGGTCAAATTCAATCCGCCCCGGCCCGTCCGGCGATCTAGTGACCGCCGGCGAGGTGATTTCCGCCGGCGTATCCAGCAGCTTGAAGATGCGCTCGCTCGAAGCCATGGCCGCCTGCAGGATGTTGTACTTTTCGCTCAGGTCCTGAATCGGCCGGAAGAAGCGTTGCGCATACTGGATGAAGGCGACCAGCACGCCCAGGGTGGCGTGCGAGGCCAAAACCGCCGGGGCATGGATTCCCTCGACCCGCATCACCTCAATGCCGCCGAACCAGATGATGCACGCAATCGCCACCGAAGACAGCAGTTCCACCACGGGGTAGTACACCGCGTACGCCAGGATGGCATCTTTGTAAGCCTCCATGTGGCTGGCGTTGACCTCGGAAAACTTTTGGTAAGCCCGCTCCTCGCGATTGAAGAGCTGCAGAACTGTCATGCCGCTCACATGCTCCTGCAGGTAGGCATTGATGCGGGCAATGGCCACGCGAATCCGCCGGTAAGAGTCGCGCACCCGGTCGCGGAAAACCTTGGTCGCGTAGGCGATCAGCGGCAGCACGGCAAAGGTAATCAGCGCCAGCCGCGTGTTCATGCGCAGCATGACGGCGATGATCCCGATCAGGACAAAGGCGTCTTCAAAAATCGAAACCACGCCCGAAGTGAACATCTCGTTCAGCGCATCCACGTCGTTGGTGACGCGCGTGACCAGGCGGCCGACGGGGTTCTTGTCGTAGAAGCCGATGTGCATGCGCTGCAGGTGGCGAAAAATCTGGCTGCGCAGGTCGAACATCACCATCTGCCCGGTCCACTGCATGTAGTAGGTCTGCAGGAATTCGAGCAGGAAGGCGAAGACCAGCAGGCTGACGTAAATCGCCGCAATCTGCGCAACGCCGGTCAGCGGCTGTGGGCTCAGGTGGTCGCCCAGCCAGGAATGCGCCCCCTTCACCGGCGCCATGTAGCGGTCAATGGCGACTTTGGTCAGATATGGGCCCAGCACGTCCGCCCCGGCCTTGAGAAAGATGGAACCCAGGGCCAGTCCCACCTGCCACTTATAGGGGCGCAGGTACGTGATCAGCCGCTTCATCAGGCGGCTGTCATAGGCTTTCCCGAGAACCTCTTCTTCCTGAGCGGCCATGGTTAACCAAAGAGTACCTCAAGTAGATGGCGGAAGCAGCCCGCAGGATGAAAAAGCTTTAACAGCAGGGAAGACCACCTCCGCGAAGACTATGCCAGAGCTCAGTACTGAACCGTCGAGGGCGGCTCTCCCCACACCGGCTGTGCCTCGGGGACGGCCGGAGCGCGAGCTTTACAATGCTACGGTGCGGATTCTCATTTCAGCCGGCGAGGCTTCGGGGGAGATGTATGGCGCGCAGCTGATGGAGGCGCTACGGCGGCGGACTGCGGAGCTTCGCTCCGCCGGAGAGCCGGGGGCGGCTGTCCCCACAGAGACTCTGCCTGACCCGGCGGCCAAACCGCAGAAGTCGGCCGCCCCTGCACAAGCCGGCCCGGAGATCGAGTTCTTCGGCGCCGGCGGCGAAAAGATGCGTGCCGCCGGCTGCGACATCGTAGTAGACGCCAAGGATCTTTCAGTTGTGGGCATTACGGAAATTCTCGGTCATCTGCCAAAAATCTGGCGGCTGTTTCACAAGCTGATCGGCGAAGCCGACAAGCGCAAGCCTGACCTCGCCATCGTGATTGATTCGCCGGCCTTCAACTGGCGGGTGGCGCGCGAGATGCGCAAGCGCGGAGTTCCAGTGGTGTATTACGTGGCCCCGCAGTTCTGGGCATGGCGACAGGGGCGGGTAAAGCTGCTGAGAAAAAATGTCAGCAAGGCGCTGGTGATCTTTCCCTTTGAGGAGAAGTTCTTTTGCGAGCGCGGGGTGGATGCGACCTTTGTGGGGCATCCGCTGGCCGAGCTTTCTTCCGCCAGCCTGCCGCGCGAGGCGGCCGACCGGGGCAAGTATGCCGGGCAACACGGGCTGGACGCGGAAAAGCACTGGATCACCCTGATGCCGGGCAGCCGGGTGAAGGAAGTTGGCATGAACTTGCCAACGATGCTCGAGGCCGCGGCCCAGTTTGGGCGGGCGTATGAATTTGTGCTTCCGATGGCGCCCACGCTCGAGCGCAGCTTTCTGCAGCCGCTGCTGGCCAAATTGACTACGGTACGGCTGGTTCCGGAGGCGCTGGCGGCACTCTATCACTCGCGCGCAGGAATTATCGCGAGCGGCACGGCGACGGTAGAGGCGGCGATGATGGCCACGCCCTTCGTGATGGTTTACCGCGTGACTCCGCTGACCTACCTGCTCGGTCGAGGGCGGGTGAAGGTCTCGCACTTTGCCATGGTCAACCTGATCGCGGGCGAGGAGGTCGTGCCGGAACTGGTGCAGCAGGACTTTACCGCGGCCAAGGTGGTGGCGGAGCTCAACCAGATTCTTCCCGACGGCCCGGCACGGGACAGGATGCTGGAGGGGCTGGCGGGGGTAAAGGCACGGCTGCGGGGAAATGGAGGAGCGCATCCGGCGGAGCGCGCGGCCGAGGCGGTGTTGAGCGTGCGGGGTATGTCCAGGGCCGTTTAGCAGGCTGCGGAAAGCTGCAGCCAGGGATAACGCTGCTTGATGTGCGGGCCGACGAGAAGGCGGACGGCAGGATTCATCCAGACGTAGCAGGGCGATTGGCGAATGGCTCCGTAATCGAGCTTGAATTTATCGAGCGAGGGTTTGCTGGAGGCTGGGCCCATATCCGCGGTGGTGATGCCGGGAGTTTGCCGGGCAATGCAGAGGAAGGCATGGTAGAGGGCATCGTTGGGGTGCGCCCAAAGAGCCGAGGAATGACTGGCGACGAAAGAGACGAAGGCCACATTATGCGCGGCGCAAGGCAGCATGAAGGCCACCAGCTTATCCTCCAGGTAAGCGCCCAGCACGAAGCGCCTGGGCCGGCGGAAGGCGCTGGTGATCCATGAGCTAAAGACCTGAGGGCGGGCCTTGCTGCGCCCCCAGCCGGTGCGTTCGCGCCAGCTGCGGTACACCTGGTAGCCCTCGGCGGCAAGCTCAGCCAGGCTCTGGACGGGCCGGACTTCGAGGCGCGACAAGGCAGAGCGAACCAGGTTGCGGCGTTTCTTATCCACCTGCTGGAGCGAGTAGGCGTGGACCTGCTCGCGCGCAATGCTGCGGTAAACGGCGTTGGCGGGCGAGCCCGGGCGGGCGAGGTGCATGAATCCGAGGGGCGCCCGCAAGCCGTGAGGCCAGGCGTCCCGATGATCAATGAGGCGCAGGGGAAAACAGGGCTGGCAGAAGCCATAGCGCAGCCCCCGCCACCACACGCCGCGGTGGAAATGCACAGAATCGCCCGCCGCCTGTTGTTCGCGCGCGAACGTTTCCTCATCGGCGACAGTGAAGTCGAGGCCGGACCACAGCGCGTCTTCCCGGCAAAGCGGGGGGGCTTCTAACAGGTCTTGCACGATTCCCTGGGGGGAGCTTCCTGGGTTCCGGTCACTTAGATGAACACAAGCAAGGGTCTGCGGATGTCATGATTTGTAACATTTTGTAATTTGCTGGTCTTTGAAATGTAATCTTAAAGTTTTACATGAAGCGATGAGGGCCGGCCGGAGCGGGCACGGGTTTTCCCTGACGTAGGGGAAGGATGAGGTTTCGGCCGGAAAGGGCGCCCGGCAGCGCGTGCTATAATTTTGTTTCGCCTGCGGTGTGCGAGGCTCAGGTGATCTCCTCTTGATCTCCCTTGGGGCGAATTCTTCGACCTGCGGTATTCGATCAGCGATCACGCTCAGCGATCACCGATCAACACAATTCAAGTTCTTTGCATACGAGGTTTAACTATGTCTGGCCATTCCAAATGGGCCACCATCAAGCACAAGAAGGGCGCGCTGGACGCCAAGCGCGGCAAGATTTTTACCCGGCTGATCAAAGAAATCAGCATTGCCGCCAAGAGCGGGGGCGACCCGGATACCAATCCGCGGCTGCGCACTGCCATTGCCGCGGCCAAGGCAGAGAATATGCCGGCCGATAACATCAAGCGGGCGGTGCAGCGGGGCACGGGCGAACTGCCGGGCGCCACCTACGAGGAATTTTCCCTGGAGGGTTACGGGCCGGGCGGAGTGGCGCTGCTGCTGGATATCAATACCGACAACCGCAACCGCACGGTGAGCGAGATCCGCCACGTCTTCGGCAAAAATGGCGGCAACATGGCCGAGGCGGGGGCGGTCGCATGGATGTTCCACAAGAAGGGCGACATCGTGGTACCCAAGGCTGCGGCCAAAGAAGACGACCTGATGGCCATTGTGCTGGACGCGGGAGCCGACGATCTGCGCGACGATGGCGAGAACTGGGAAGTTCTGACCGACCCTTCCGCCTACGAAGCGGTTCTGGAGGCGGTGAAGAAGGCGGGAATCGAGCCCGCCTCATCGAGCGTGGCCATGATTCCGCAGAATTACATTAAGCTGGAAGGCTCAGCGGCCACGACCATGATTCGCCTGATGGAAGCGCTGGAAGAGCATGACGACGTGCAGAACGTGCACTCGAACTTCGACATTGATCAGAAACTGCTGGAGGAAGTGGCCAGCTGAGTTTTCTGCTCCGCGCTCGGCTGCGGTCTAAGCCACGGAGGACGCCGAGAACTTGCACAGGAATTCATAGGAGATTGCGGGCCGCCGCTGGAGGCGGCCCATGCTTTTTGCGGGCTACGGCGAACTTGTCATGGGTTTTCAACACGGTTGTGGAAAATCCCGTGGAAAAGCCGGAAAGTATTCCTGTAAATGTTTTGTTAAAAACTACTTCTGCATTTTGCACCGAGTTGTGTGCCTGCGGGTTTGCTTCGAGCGTAGTGCTAGGCGGAGAATAATTTGAAAGTGAGACTTGACCGGTTACTTGTGGATCGAGGCCTGGCCCTCTCGCGGGAGCGCGCGCAGGCGCTCATTCTGGCCGGCAAAGTCCTGGTGAATGAACAGAAATTTGAGAAGGCCGGCGCGGCGGTGGAGACGGATGCGCCGCTGCGACTGCTGGGCGAAGACCTGAAGTACGTGAGCCGCGGCGGGCTCAAGTTGGAGAAGGCGCTGGCCCACTGGAAAATAGATGTGCGCGGCATGGTGTGCCTGGATGTGGGCGCCTCGACGGGAGGATTCACGGATTGTCTGCTGCAGCACGGCGCGGCGCGAGTGATTGCGGTGGATACCGGCCACGGGCAGATGGATTTTCGCCTGCGCCAGGACCCGCGCGTGCGCCTGCTGGAGAAAACGAACGCGCGCTATCTTACCCGCGAGCAGGTTGGAGAGGCCGTTGATCTGGCGGTGATGGATATTTCTTTCATTTCGGCGACGCTGGTGCTGCCGGCGGTGGCGAAGGCGGCTTTTCCCCCGACATCAGATAAACGGGCTACCCCGCGAGCGATGGTGCTGGTGAAGCCGCAATTTGAGGCCGGGCGCGAACACGTGGGCAAGGGCGGCATTGTGCGCGATGAAGGTGTGCAACGGGCGGCGGTCGAGAAGGTAAGGGCTTGCCTGCGCGACTTAGGGTTTGAGCCGACAGACACGATCGAATCGCCGATTCTGGGCGCGGAAGGAAACCGGGAGTTCCTGCTCTATGGAGTGTTTTCGAAAAATGGATGGGCGGAAGGCAGCCGACAGGCCAAAAAAGAGGGCTGAAAAACAGTTCTCAGTTGATGGTTCGCGGTTCTCAGTTCGCTTCGCGGCACCTCGATGGCCGATCTTTAGCCTGCCTTGTACAATTCCATAATTCACCATGGCGAAAGCGGATCCTGCAACACAAGGCAAGTCGGCCGCGATCATCTCCAAGCCGGGCAAGCAGGAGTTGGCAGAGATCGTTCCGCCGCTGCTGGAGTGGTTTCGGCTGCATGGCTACCGGGTCGCCGTGGACCCCGAGACCGCGCCCTACGCCGCCGGCGCCGAGGTGGTGGCGCGAGAGGAGATGGGGACGCGGCCGCTGAATTTCGTGGTGGTGCTGGGCGGTGATGGCACCCTGCTGGGGGCGGCGCGCGCCGTGGCCAAGGCGGGTATTCCGGTGCTTGGGGTGAATTTGGGCTCGCTGGGATTTCTGACCGAGGTCCGGCTGCAGGAGCTTTACCCTACGCTGCAAGGAGTTGACGAGGGATGTTGCAACATCGAGATGCGCTCCATGCTGCATTGCGAGCTGCTGCGCAATGGCGAGTTGGTGGCGCAATTTGAGGCGCTCAACGACGTGGTGGTGGGCAAGGGGGCGATCGCGCGGCTGAACCACTGCGACGTTTTCATTGATGGGCTTTTCGTCTCCCGCTATCAGGCCGACGGCTTGATTGTCTCTACGCCCACCGGCTCGACTGCCTATTCTTTGGCGGCGGGCGGCCCGATTCTGATGCCCACGGTCAATGCCTTCGCCATCACACCGGTCTCGGCGCATTCGCTCACTCACCGCGCCCTGGTGGTGCAGGACACGGTGCAGATTGAAATTGTGGTCAAGACGGGCAACGGCCAAGCCTATTTGAGCATAGACGGGCAGGTGGGTATGCCGCTGGAAGATCGGGACCGGGTGTGCTGCCGCAAGTCTCAGCACTTGGTAAAGCTGTTGCGCATCAAGGGGACTTTCTTCGATGCGCTGCACGCCAAGCTGAAATGGGGACAGCGGTGAGGCGGTATTTCTGCGAGGACCATGAGACTGCGCACTAGTCTTCTTGCCGGTTTGCTGGCGGGGCTTTCGGTAGTGACCGCATATTCCCAATCCAGGCCGCAGGCGGACCTGATCATCCGCAACGCGCGGGTGTGGACGGTGGATAAGGCGCATCCCCGGGCGCAGGCGGTTGCCGTGCTGGGCGACCGCATCGTGGCGGTAGGCTCCAATGCCGAAGTGGGCGCATGGCGCGGGCCAAGAACGCACGTTCTGGATGCCGGCGGCAAGCTGTTGCTGCCCGGCTTTAATGACGCTCATGTGCATTTTGTCAGCGGGGGCGAGCAACTGGGCAACGTTCAGCTCAATGACGCCAGCAGCACGGCGGAATTTGTTCGCAGAATCGAAGAACAGGCTAAGAAAACTCCGAAAGGCCAGTGGATTCTGGGCGGGGATTGGGATGAGACCAAGTGGAGCCCGCCGCGACTCCCCACGCGCGCTCTGATTGACCGGGTGACGCCGGACAATCCGGTATTTCTCTCCCGCTATGACGGGCATATGGCATTGGCCAATTCCCTGGCATTGAGCCTGGCGGGGGTCACGGCGAAGACGCCGGATCCACCGGGCGGCGTGGTGGTGCGCAACGCTGAGGGCGACCCGACGGGGGCGCTCAAAGACGCGGCCATGGATTATGTGGATAAGGTGATTCCGCCGCCCACCCATCAACAGCTCATGGCGGCGGTGAAGCGGGCCATGGCTTATGCCGCATCGCTGGGCGTGACCAGCGTGCAGAACATGAATCCCGATTACGCCGACATTGCGGCCTATACCGACCTGCTGGAAAAAGGCGAGCTGATTACCAGAATCTATGCCGCGCCGCTGATCACGGAAGGAGTGGACGATCAGGCAAAGCTGGGGCTGCGGCATGCCTTTGGCGGGCCCTGGCTGCGGCTGGGAGCGGTAAAAGCCTTCGCCGATGGCTCGCTGGGCTCGCGCACGGCTTACTTTTTTGAGCCCTACAGCGATGAGCCGGGAAATTACGGCCTGCTGGCGGGAGATATGCACCCGCTTTCGCGGATGCGCGAGCACATGATGAAAGCCGACGCCGCGGGGCTGCAGATCTGCACCCATGCCATTGGCGACCGCGCCATTTCCACCGTGCTGGACCTGTATGCGGAGATTGTGGCGGCGCACGGTCCCGCCGACCGGCGCTTACGCATTGAACATGCGCAGCATATGGCGGCGAAAGATTTTGACCGTTTCGCCCAGTTGCACGTGATCGCCTCGGTGCAGCCCTACCAGGCGATTGATGATGGGCGGTGGGCAGAGGCGCGAATTGGCCATGACCGCGCCAGCCGGACCTATGCCTTCCGCACCTTCCTGAATGACGGAGTGCGTCTGGCCTTTGGGACCGATTGGGATGTGGCGCCGCTGAATCCAATTCTGACGATTTATGGCGCGGTGACACGCGCAACCCTCGATGGAAAAAATCCGAACGGCTGGTTTCCAGAGCAGAAGCTGACGGTGGCGGAGTCGGTCGAGGCCTACACCATGGGCTCGGCTTACGCGGAGTTCCAGGAGAACGAGAAAGGCTCAATCACCGTGGGCAAATTGGCTGACATGGTTCTGCTGAGTGACGATATTTTTGCGATTCCGCCGGCGAAGATTCGCGAAGCGAAGGTGCTTAAGACCTTCGTGGGCGGAAAGCTGGTGTGGGATGCGAGCCAGCCCGGCCCGGAGCACAGCGACGCCCGCTGAGCCGCGCGCGCAAGCACAGGAGCCGGCACCGGGGCACGGCGCGTGCGCGGTAAATACTCTTCCGCTCGCTTCAGAAGTTTTTCATCTTTCGTTTTCGCGCGTGGAAAAGCTTTCGAAATTAGTTCTCGCACATCATATGCGCGGGCGGCCCCAGTACTGCCTTTGGTGAGCGCACTGACGCGATGCGCAATCGCGCACAGGGGGTAAGCGCAAAAATGTGCACCTCTAGTGTCCCGTTGGACATAAGGTGTGTGCCGTACTTGTAACTACCGTGTCGTACTTCTGAGTGTTGACGCCAAATCAAATCAAACCTAAATTTCGCTTAATCAACGCAGTTTGACCCAGCCTACGGACATCAGCTTGCAGAGGAGCATCTGGCGGCTCACCGCAACGGTGTTCGACGTTTTGATCGAGTCCATTTTTGTCTCGGTCTTGGGCCGGTGAAGTGCCCGAGCACAGCATAGCGCTGGCTTCGTCAAGAGAGCACTGCCTGGCTTCGCGCCGGTCGTGTGCCTGCCCCGTGCATGGAGGGTTTTCAATGAAGTTACGTCCCCTGTTCCCCGCTATCGCATGTTTGTTTCTCCTCACAATAGTTAATCCAGCAGCCGTTTTGGGCCAAAAAGACCCCGGGCCACGTGGAGGGCCCGCGGGCGCCGGAGGGCCCATGCTAAGCCTGAGCGATTACGAAAAGAGCTTTTTCAGCGAAGCCCTCATGCACTTTGAAGAAGTGGATTCGGTCTCAGGAACCATCGCGGGCGAGGAAGGTTCAGGCCTGGGACCGAGCTTCAACAGCAACAGCTGCGCCAGTTGCCACTCCGAACCGGCGATTGGCGGCAGCAGCCCGGGCCTAATCAGCAAGATTCATTCGGTGGCGAATCCGCAGGTCGCGATGGCCGCCCTGGATGGAGCCAGCAACGTGCTGCCGCCCTTCATTACCGCCAACGGCCCGGTGCGGGAAGCCCGCTTTGTGAATTATCCGGATGGTTCACCCGATGGCGGAGTGCACGACCTGTTCACGATTGCAGGGCGCACGGACGCTCCGGGATGCACTGTATCCCAGCCTAATTTTGCCCAGCAGGTGGCCGCGGGCAACGTCGGCCTACGCATTCCGACCCCATTGTTCGGCCTGGGACTGGTGGAGAGCACGCCAGATTCGGTTTTGCGCGCCAACCTGGCGGCGACCGCGGGCTTGAGAGCGCGGTTCGGTATTGGCGGCAGCTTTAACGCCAGCGGAAATGACGGCACGATTACCCGCTTCGGGTGGAAGGCCCAGAACAAGTCGGTGCTGATTTTTTCCGGTGAAGCCTATAACGTCGAACAGGGCGTTACCAACGAGAGCTTTTCCAACGAACGCGTGGATGTGAGCGGCTGCGTGTTCAATGGCACTCCCGAGGACTACACCAACCTGACCAATCCTGAGAACGGCGCCACCACTGGCGATGCCGCTTCCATGTCCTCCGATGTAGTGAACTTCGGTTCGTTCATCATGCTCTCGGCGCCGCCGACCCCGGCAGTTCTGAGTGGGGTTGCGTCGCAATCGGTACAGAATGGCCAATCTCTGTTCAACCGCGTGGGCTGCGCTTTATGTCATTCCTCGACGCTGACGAGCGGCCCGGCCAAATTTGCCGGCCTGTCGAATGTGACCTACCATCCTTACTCCGATTTTGCCCTGCACCATATGGGGCCGGGGCTGGCGGATGGAGTTAGCCAGGGTCTGGCGGGACCTGACCAGTTCCGCACGGCTCCGCTGTGGGGACTGGGACAGCGGCTGTTCTTCCTGCATGATGGCCGCACCTCAGACCTGCTGGAGGCGATTGAGGACCATGCCAGCTGGAGCACCAGCCGCAACTGGCAGTTCTGCCGCCGGCACAGCCAGAATCAGCGCTCCGAGGCTGATGGGGTCATCCGCAGCTTCAACGGATTGAGCAAATCGCAGCAGCAGGATATTCTGAACTTCCTGCGCTCGTTGTAAGGCCGCAGGGTTATGCGCGGAGGAGGGCATCTCCTCCGCGCAGTCACCTTCGGATTTCAAGATGTTCAAGTACGCCTTGCTGATCATATTGGCGGCCGGGCCAGTGGCCCAGGCCGCCTCCTCCCGTTTCTGCCAGGCCAGCGCAGGAATCAGCGCGGCCTTGTCTCAGGCTGCGTCTCACCCGGTGGTGAATCCAGAGGACTTCGATCACAACATTCAGCCTTTTCTGGCATTGCGGCAGCGCTTTCCGGATGATCTGTTCGCTCAGGAGGGCTACCAGGACGCCGTGCGGGAGTTTGGCATCGAAGGCCACTACCGCGCGCTCACCGAGGATTATCAGGGTCTGCTCGCCCAGCATCCCGACGAGCTGCTGTATGGCTATCTCTATTTTCGGTCGTTGATCGGAAGGAGCACACCGGCTGCGGCCCAGGGCTTTGCGCAGATCGCGGCGGAGAATCCGCAATTTGCGCCGGCGCACCGCATGCTGGCGGAGATTTACGGCTCGGAAGCATTCGGCGACGCGGGCAAGCAGGCGGCTGAGCGGCAAGCCTTTCTGCAACTCTGCCCCGGCGGCGCTTTGGCACGCTTGCCGGACGCGATGCCGGGGCCCAGCCCGTTGCTCGGGCAGGCAGAGACTTTACTCTCCCAGGACGGCGACAGCGCGGCCATCGTGAAGCTGGCGCTGCAGGGCATTCGCGACGATGAGTGGCGGCTGCAGCGCATCCGCCCGGTGGACTGGTACAGCGTTGATTTCAAGCGCCGGGCGCAGCAGGACCTGCAAAGCGAATACTGGAGGCTATGGGCCTTGCAGGTGCGCTGCTGGCGCAGATCGAACCAGCCGGAACGGGCCAACCAGATGCTGGCAACTCTCGAGCAGCGAGTCACGCTGCTCCCCCGCACTCCACGGGACCCACAGTATTGGGAGGCGCTGGCCGCGCTCGTCCACCTCTACGCCGAGGGCAAGCAGATGGACCAGGCCAGCCAGAAGCTGGATGAGATGCGGCAATTTCTCGCCAGATACCCGGATGCCGGCCGGACCGCGCAACTCGCAGACCTGCGTAAGCTGGTTCCGGGTCAAACCACCAGTTCCACTCAGTAGGGCAAGCGCTCGCGGCTCGGCTAGACTGTTTCGAGCGCATATTGCGGCTCTCACCAATCTCGTACAACTTCGTCTCATCGACTGGGGTTTATTCTTGCCGCAGCTGGAAACCGAGAAGGAGCATTCATGCGATGGGCAACCATGGTTCTGTGCATGGCAGGCATTAGTGCCTGCATCCAGACGGCTGCTTTACCACTTTCAGCGGAGAACAAACGCATGGTGATTGCAGCGAGCACGCTGCTGGATGGCAAAGGCCGGGTGCTGCACGACACGCGCATCGTGATCGAGGGCTCGAAGATTGTCGCGCTCGATCCGAAGGCCGGGCCGGTGGATTACGATCTGCGTGGACGGACGGTCCTGCCGGGCTGGATTGATGCCCACGTGCACATTACCTGGAGCTTTGGCCCCGATGGAAAGAATGCGGGCCAGGGCGGCACAACGCCGGAGGCTTCCTATGCCGCCGCCTCGAATGCCTGGCTGACCTTGATGGCGGGGTTTACCACGGTGCAGAGCGTGGGCTCGCCCGCCGACGTGCCCTTGCGCGACGCCATAGCAAAAGGCGTGCTGCCGGGTCCGCGCATTCTGACCGCGGTAGAACCGCTGATGGGGCAGGGGGAGAAGACAGGAACTCCGGAAGAGATTGAGGCTTTCGTGCGCCGGCAAAAAGCAGCCGGGGCGGACCTGATCAAGATATTTGCTTCGGGCGGCATGACGCGCGGACCGATGACCATGTCACAGGAGCAGTTGAATGCCGCCTGCTATGAGGCGAGAGAGCAAGGACTGCGCTCTCTGGTCCATGCATATCGCGACGGGGTTCGCGCGGCCATACTTGCCGGTTGCACGGAGGTGGAGCATGGCCTGGGGGCTTCCGAGGACGATTTACGCTTGATGGCTGACCGCGGGATTTACCTGGATCCCCAGGCGGGACTGCTGCTCGAAACCTATCTGAAATACAAAGACCGGTTTCTGGCGCCGCCGTATTACACGGAAGAGGGCTTTGCGGCGATGAAAGGCCTTATCCCCGCGCATCAGGAATTCATCCGGCGGGCGCTGGGCGTTCCCGGGTTGAAGATTGTTTACGGCACCGACGCGGTAGCGGGCGCGCATGGCCGCAATGCGGAAGACTTTATCTACCGCGTGCGCGACTGCGGAATGGACCCCATGAGGGCCATGGTTTCGGCCAATTCGCTGAACGCGGAGGCGATGCGCATGGGCGATCAGATAGGTTCGATCGCGCCGGGACTGCAGGCGGATATCATTGCGCTCGATGGCGACCCGCTGCAAGACATTACAGCGGTGCGGCGCGTGGTATTCGTTATGAAGGGCGGAGTGGTGTTCAAGAACGCCGCCAGAAGTACGCTGCAAGGCCCGGACCCGGGAACGGAGAAGTGAAATTCTGCGACCGCTGGCAGGGGCAGCTATTTTTCCGCCCGAAGCAGATCTTCAAAGCGCTCGCGGCGGCGGATGAGCTTCACGGAGCGGCCATCCACCAGGACTTCCGCAGCGCGCGGGCGCGAGTTGTAGTTTGAGGCGAGCGACATGCCGTAAGCGCCAGCATCGAGAATGGCCAGCAGGCCGCCTTCCTGGACGACGGACAACTCACGGCCGCGGGCAAAGAAATCCCCGGTCTCGCAGATGGGGCCGACGACATCTACGGTCTCTGTTGCCCCGCCTCGGTTTTGCCGAAGGGAAACAATCTGGTGGTGAGCTTTGTACAGCGAGGGGCGAATGAGATCATTCATGGCCGCATCCACCACCAGAAATTTCTTTCGATCATTTTCCTTCCGGTAGATCAGCCGAGTCAGTAGCGCGCCCGCCGGGCCAACGATCGAGCGGCCGGGTTCGAGCAGCAGGTGAACCTTCAGTCCATTTAGAGGTTTGAGCAGGGCGGATGCGTAAGAGGCAGCACGCCGCTCGAAGGCGGAAGCGCCGCGCTGCTGATAGTCAATGCCTAAGCCGCCTCCGGCATCTACGTAGAGAATGGAATGGCCGTCGGCGCGCAGCCCGGTGACCAGTTCTGCCACGCGCTCCATGGCCGCGGCGAAGGGCGCCATATCGGTGATCTGCGAGCCGATGTGAACACTGACTCCCGCCACCCGTAAATATTTTTTTGCGGCCAGGCGTTGGTAGAGGCGGCGGGCCTGGCGGAGGGGCACGCCGAACTTGTGCTGGTGCAGGCCGGTGGAGATATAGGGATGCGTTTCCGCGGACACATCGGGATTGACTCGCAGAGCGACCGAGGCCCGCTTCTTCATGCGCGCGGCACTCGCGGCCAGTGCCTCCAATTCGGATTCGCTCTCGATGTTGAAGAGCAGAATATTGGCCTTGAGAGCCATCTGCATTTCATCCGCCGTCTTGCCCACGCCGGAAAAGACAACCTTGCCGGCGGTCTTGCTTCCCAGGCGCAAAACGCGTTGCAGCTCTCCGCCGGAAACGACGTCAAAGCCGCAGCCCTGGCCGGCCAGCAAGCGCAAAATGCTGAGGTTGGAATTGGCCTTTACCGAATAGCAGATGGTATGCGGCGCGGGGCCAAAGGCGCGATCAAAGGCGCGCAGACGGTCTCGAATGAGCGAAGCAGAGTAGACGTAGAGGGGCGTGCTAAAGCGCGTCGCGAGCTCCGGCAAGGGAACACGGTCGCAATGCAGGGTAGGGTCTTCGCCCCGGCGCCCGCCTTGATAGGAAAATCCCAGACCTTCCAGAACTTTGCCTGCCGCGCGCTTCATGAAGGCGTTCCGGAGCTCTTCTCGGCAGCCTTCACCTTGATGGCGACCACGGTCTCATCGTCGAAGGCCTCGGTGTTGGCGGCATATTCGTTGACCGCTTTGAAGAGCGATTCGACCACACAATCGGCCGACATGCGCGCGCACCGGGCGACGATCTCCTCGACCCGGCGGCGGCCGAAAAGCTCGCCGGCCTGATTGGTGGCGTCGAGAATGCCGTCGCTGAAGAAAACAAACAGATCGCCGGGCTTGGCCTGGTAGCTGAGCTCGTCATAGTCGGCATCTTCGAACAGGCCGAGCGGCAGTCCGGTGGCCTCGATGATCTCCGTCTTGCCGTCATGGCAGTAGATCGGGCGAGGCAGGCCAGAGCTGGCCACGCGCAAGGTCAGGTCGGAATCATCCCAGACGGCATAAATCAACGAGACGAACTGGCCGGCAATCCTGCGCTCACCCAGCGAGAAGTTGACGGCTGAAAGCATCTCCGCGGGGCTGGGCTCCATCGGGGTGTGAGAGCGAAGGATGCCGCTGACCAGGGCGGCATAGATGGCGGCGGGCGCACCTTTGCCGCTCACGTCCCCGATCACCAGCGCGGTGCGGGAGAGCGAATAGCTGACAAAGTCATACAGGTCGCCACCGATGGCGCGCGCGGGAACGAACTTAGCGGCAATTTCCAGGTTCTGAAGCTTGGGCGTGGAAGGCGGCAGCAGGCGCATTTGCAATTCGCGGGCCAGGGCCAGGTCGCGCTCCAGGCGTTTTTCCTGGCGGGCAATTTCTTCGTAAAGGCGGGCGTTTTCGATGGCAATGGCGATCTGGGCGGCGAGCGTGGAAATGGTGCGGCGGTGGTCGTCGGTGAAAAAACCGCGGCGGGTATGCTCCAGATCGAGCACGCCGATGGCTTTGTCTTTGTAGATGAGGGGAACGGCCAGCTCAGAGCGGGTTTCGGGATTGAGCTGGATGTAGCGAGCGTCTTTGCTGACATCCGGCACCAGCACCGCCTGCTTGTGCTCGGCGGCGAAGCCCACGACGCCATGGCCCAGCGGAATATCGTGCTTGATGTGAATGTTTTCCTGGAAGCGCAGCGAGAAGCGATGCTGCAGCGACTTGCCGGCAGAATCAAGCAGCAGGATGCTGAACATCTGGTAATCAATCAGCCGGCTGAGCAGCTCGGCGATGTGCTTGAGCAGTTCGTCGAGGTTCAGAATCGAGGTCAACTCGCGGGCAATTTCATTGAGCAGCAGCAAGGTGCGGGCCTGGCGGGTGGTGCGGGTGTGCAGGCGCGCGTTCTCGATGCCCACGGCCATGCGCGAGCCGATCAGGCTGAGCAGGCGCCTGTGCTCCTCGGTAAAGTAATCGGGCTGTGTGGATTCGATATCAATCACCCCGATCACCCGGTTCTTGACGATGAGGGGAACCGCCAACTCGGAGCGCACCTCAGGCACGGCCGCGATGTAGGAAGACTCGCGGCTCACGTCGCCCACCAAAACTGCCTCGCGCCGCTGCGCCGCCTGGCCGGTGACGCCCTCGCCTACCTTGATGCGCACCCGGTCGGCCACCTCCCGCGGGTAGCCGACCTGGAAGCGGACATGCAACTCCTGGCTCTTCTCATTGAGTAAAAGAATGGCAAAAATTTGATAGTCAATGACTTTGCGCACCAGTTCAGCCACGCGGCGCAATGTGGTATCGAGATCGAGCGTGGTGTTGACCACGTCGGCGACTTCGAGCAGGAGCGGCTCGACTCGGAAGCCGACGTCCGGTGTAGCGGAGTTCGCCATGGGAGGCTCTATGATATCAGCCGCCGCACCGCCATCTACTCGCGCGGCAAAATGCAGATATCAGGCAGGTTGCGATACATCTCGGCGAAGTCGAGCCCATAGCCGACCACAAATTCATCGGGAATAGTGAACCCCAGATAGTCGGCCCGCATAGGCAGCCGGCGGCGCGAGGGCTTATCGAGCAGGGCAGCGATGCGAAATGTCTTCGGCCCGTGGGCCAGAAGGATGTTCTTAAGAAAAGTCAGGGTGAGGCCGGTATCGAGAATATCTTCGACCAGAATCACGTTCTTGCCCTTCACGGATTGATCCACATCCTTGGTCAGGCGCACCTCGCCGGTGGAATCCCAGCCATGGCGCAGTTCGTGGTCAGGGTCGGGCCGGGCGCCGTAGCTGGAAACGCCAATGAAGTCAAAAGTGGCATCCAACTGCACCTGGCGGGCAAGGTCGCTAAGAAAAATGGCCGCGCCTTTCAGGACGCCGATCAGGATGATGGCTTCGCTGGAAAAATCGCGCGTGATCTGCGCGCCCAGTTCGGCCACGCGCTGCGCGATCTGCTCCCGCCGGATGAGCACCTTTAGCTCGATCACGGGGGTTCATATTAAACTAGCTGTCGAACTCAGCACTAAGCATTCAGCAGTCAGCTCCGCTTCGCGCGGACCGGGTGCAGGCGTTTACAAATCGCGAAGCAGTCATGCAGGTAGCTGTCGTGACTGAGCGCTGACCGCTGAATGCTGACTGCCAGGAAAGAAAAGAAGCGATGAATCTTAAAGGAATCAGACTTACGTGGCTGGGGCATGCGACTTTTCGCATCGAGACGCCAGGCGGCAAGACGGTGCTGGTAGATCCCTGGGTAATGGGCAATCCCATGTGCCCGGCGGCGGAGAAAGACGTCAAGAAAGTGGATGTGCTGCTTTGCACTCACGGGCACGGCGATCACATTGGCGACGCAGTCGAAATAGCCAGGAAGCACAATCCAGTGGCGGTGGGCATCTTCGAGCTGTGCGCCTGGCTGGAGAAGAAGGGCGTCAAGCAGATCGCGCCCATGAACAAGGGCGGCACGCAGAGCGTTGGAGATATCAAAGTCACCATGGTGCATGCCGACCACTCGTGCGGAATTCTCGACCAAGGGCAGATCATCTATGGCGGCGAAGCCTGCGGCTACGTGATCGAGTTTCCCAATGGAGTGAAGATTTACCACGCCGGCGACACGGCCGTGTTCGGCGATATGCAGATCATTCGCGAACTCTACGCGCCCGAGATTGCCATGCTGCCCATCGGCGATCATTTCACCATGGGCCCGCGCGAGGCCGCGTACGCCTGCAAGTTGCTGCAGCCGAAAATTGTAATCCCTATGCACTTCGGGACCTTTCCCCTGCTCACGGGAACGCCTGGCGCACTCGAGAAGCTGGCCTCTGGGGTAGAGATTGTAGAAATGAAGCCGGGGCAGACCCTTGGCAATTGAAGGATTCGCGATCGTCAGTGGGAGGATAGATGGCAGATTCCCGAGGGAAAGTTAAGGCAATGCCACCCCAAATACGTCCCGAGTGGCGCGAGGAAGGAATTACTTATCCTGGCGTGGATGACTATCTCTACGAAATGCTGCCGCCGCGCGACGAAGTGCTCCGCCAGATGGAGGCCGAGGCCACCCGGCGCAGCATTCCGATTGTCGGCCCGGCGGTAGGGCGAGTGCTTCACCAACTGGCGCTGATGATCGGGGCCAAGACGGTCTTTGAACTCGGCTCGGCCATCGGATATTCGACCCTCTGGTGGGCGCGGGCGGTGGGTGAGGATGGCCGCGTGTTTTACACCGATTCCGACCGCAAGAATGCGGAAGAGGCTGGCGGCTATTTTGCCCGCGCGGGCGTGAGCAAACAGATCACCCTCAAGATTGGGGACGCGCTGGAATTGCTCTCGGAAGAGAAGCAGCAGTTCGATGTGATCTTCAACGATGTGGATAAGGAAGATTATCCGCGCGTGTTTCGGCTGGCGCTGCCGCGGCTGCGCCGGGGCGGGCTCTTTGTCACCGACAATGTTTTGTGGAATGGTGAAGTCACGCAGAAGAACCCAACCGACCCGAAGCTCAAGGCAATTCTGGAATTCAACCGGCTGCTCTATAAATCGCCCGACTTGTTTACGACCATTTTGCCGATCAGGGATGGCGTGGCGGTGGCGGTGAAGAGATAGGCCGTCAAGGAGCGGGAAGAGTCCTCGGCCGATAGCTCCCGGTTCTCAGTTACACGGACTTCACCGGAATCAGGGTGACGTCTTCCACCAGGCCGACTTCCTTCTGCACGTAGGGCTCGCCATAGGTGACGCCGGCCAGCATGCCGTAGTAGCGAGCCATGGCTTCGACGCGGGAACGAATCTCTTTTTCAGCAGGGAAGATGTCTTTGCCGGCTTCCTGATCCGCGAACTGCGATCGGTAAGCCATAAGCGAGCGGAAGCGCGCCTCGAATTGCTCGGTGATATCCACTACGAAGGTGGGGCGGGCGTCGTAATAAAGCGAGGAATAGAGAATTTTGAAGGGGCGATGAGGAGGCAGAGGATCGTCAGTTGCCCCCTGCCGGGTAAGCACCAGCTTGCCCAGGCCGGCCTGAAAACAAGCCTCATAGCCCAGAACCGAAGAGGAATAGTGATCCGGGTGACGGCCCTGCCAGTAGGGAATGATGAGCACGCGCGGGCGCTGCTCGCGAATCACCCGCGCCACCTTCAGGCGGTTCTCCCAGGTGTTTTCCACCCGGCCGTCGGGAATATCGAGCGCCTGCCGCCAGCAGACGCGCAGAATCTTCGCCGCCTCGGCGGCTTCGCGGGCGCGGTCTTCCGCGGTACCGCGCGTGCCCATTTCGCCCTGGGTGAGGTCGAGAATTCCGGCGCGATAGCCAAGTTGCGCCATTTTGAGCAGGGTGCCGCCGCAGGTCTGCTCCACATCGTCGCGATGGGCGGCAACGGCCAGTACATCGAGCGGAGGAGAGGACAAATCAGTCAAGCGTTCCTCGTTGGAAGACCTCTATTTTTACCATACAGGAGACAGGCAAGCAGAGGGGCGCCCGGCCAGGTCACTTCTTTCTTTCCACCAGAAAGCGCGCCAGCGATTGCAAGGCTTCGGCGCGCGCGCCAAAGCCTGCGAGCGAGGCGCAGGCCGAATCTGCCAGCCCGTCGGCCTTTTTCAGAGATTCCTCTATGCCGAAAAGCGCCGGGTAAGTCACTTTTTCCGCAGCGGTGTCTTTGCCTGCGGTCTTGCCCAATTGCTCGGAGGTTTGTGTCACGTCAAGCACGTCATCCACAATCTGAAAGGCCAAGCCGATGGATTGCCCGAAGGAACGCAGTTCAGCCACTTTCGCATCGGCAACCCCGGCATAGATTCCGCCACTCACCACGCTGGCAGTGATCAAGGCCGCGGTCTTCGAGCGATGGATGTATTCGAGCATCTTGAGGTCAGGCCTGGTGTGCTCGGCCTCGAGATCCACCACCTGCCCGCCGATCATGCCCTCGACGGTGCCGGTGCCGTGGGCGATTTCGGAGATAATGCGCACACGCGCCTCGGGCCGACAGTGAAGCTTCGCCAGCACCTCGTAGGCCTGGGTCTGCAAGGCATCACCCGCCAGAATGGCCAGCGCTTCGCCGAAAACTTTGTGGCAGGTAGGCCGGCCGCGGCGCAGGTCGTCGTTATCGAGCGCGGGCAGGTCGTCATGGATCAGCGAGTAGGTATGCAGCATTTCGAGGGCTGCGCCGAGCTCGTCAATGCCAGCAGGCAGCGTGCCGGCGACCATACGTCCGGTTTCCAGGCAAAGAATTGGCCGCAGCCGCTTGCCGCCGGCAAATACACTGTGCCGCATCGCCTGGTGAATCTTTACCGGAGGTTGCGAGGCCGCGGGCAGCAGGCGCTCCAGCGCCGCATCGGTCAGGGCCTGGCCTCGTTCCAGAGTCTCTTTGAGCATGCGAGAAACGTGAGTATAGCAAGGCAGAAGCTTAAGGCGGGGAGAGCTTTTCGGGAAGAGGGAAAGCACGACATCAAGCCGCCAAGACCGCGGAGAATATCCCCAAAGGGCGCAAAGGAAACGTAAAAGAGGCAAGGAAAGGCGCCACTCTGCGGCGTCCTTCTGGTTTTGCTGATTTCTTATGCTGCCATGCGCCGAGCCTGCGGCACAACCCGCAGGGCGGCGCGCAGAATGCTGCCGGGATCACAGGAGGGGCAGCAATCTGCCGCTCCCACGCTCAAGGCTTTGGTCCACAGCGATTCATCGGCGAGCCGATGATTGCAGACAATCGAGACGCCGGGAAACTCCTGGGTGAGATGCTCGACGTCGGAAACGGAGGCGACCTCCATATCTACGATCAGAACTTCGGCACGGTGCTTGGCGGCCGCGACCCGCAGGTCGCCCAGCGAGCGCGCCTCCCGAACGGATTGAAATTTCCGGGATAAGCCGGCAATCAGGGTCTGAGAAAGCCGGGGATTCCCTTGCAGAAGAATTACGCTGGCGCGTTCCATGACCTACCCCCGTGAAAATGACCATCGTCTTACGGCCACAGCTAGCTGCAAAGTGCGCACGCGCACCCGGCAGTTGTTGAACATCACGAGCGACGACGACCCGGGGGTGGCGCTTACTTTTTCGGCGCCTTTCCGGTGAGGGGCTCGAACGGTTCGGCCTGGAGCTTCCCGTTTTGCTTGAGCAGGATTTCCACCTTGCCTTCGGCTTCTTCCAGCTCTTTGCGGCACGCCGCCGAGAGTTGCATTCCCTCCTCGAAGAGGGTCAGCGACTTTTCCAGCGGCACTTCGCCCTTTTCCAGCTCCTGGACAATCTTTTCCAGGCGCTGCAGGCAGTCTTCAAATTTTGCCAACGGGATTGCTCCTAACCCTATTTTAATCCACTCCGCGGATGGTGACCCGCGGTCGGAATAAATTTTGGCCGGAACTAAGGAAGCCAAGACACGCCGCTTTGGGAAGCGCTGAAATGCTGCGTATGACTGCGCTGCTGCGCACGCGGCGACCGGCCATACACCACCGCGCTAGTGCTACGCCACCAAAGTCACTTGCCCGAAAGCAGGCGCTGGGGCAAAACAGTAGCAGGCGAATTCGGCCGAAAGAAAAAGCAGATGAAACTCCGGTCCCTATGGCTCGTTCTCTTGTTTACAGTTCCTGCCCTGGCGCAGAACAACGGCGGCGCCGCACAGAGCAAACTCATCGCGCTGGAAAACGCCTGGAACCAGGCCCAGCTTCACCATGACGCCCGGGCCTTGCAAAGCCTGGTGGCGGACTCTTTCGTTTACACCGACTACGATGGAACGGTGATGAACAAGGCCGCTTTCCTAAACGATCTGCAAGATCCCGCCTATCACGCCAGCCTGATCGCCAATGACGATGTGAGCGTGCACCTTTACTCGCAAGCGGCGGTAGTCTTCGGCACCTATCACACCAAAGGGACCTACAAAGGAAAGCCGTTCGAGCACTTCGGCCGCTTTACCGATACCTGGATCCAGAGCGGTGACCAGTGGCAGTGCGTAGCCAGCCACACCAATCTGCTGATGAAGTGATTGCGCCCGAGCGCGGGAGGCGCCGCAGCAGCACTTCCTCCCGCGCTCACAGCACTGCGAGCCTTTCCTACTCGCTCGCGATCTGCCAACTTCCGTTCAACTTCACCGCGTTGAAGGTCAAGGTTGCAGGCGCCTGCCCGAAGAAATCCGCGCCATACTTCTGAATCAGCGTGGCGCGGTCCCAGGTATTGAACGACTGGACCACGGAGCTGCCAGCGTCAAAATTCTGGCCGAGCGCGTTTGGCTCCCATTTCCACGTGAACACGATGGCGGCATGCTCGGAGTTAATCATGCTAATTTTCGAGACATCCACCAGCCGGCGCTGCGCCAGGGGCACGACGTAGCTGGTCGTGCCATCCTTCTCCTGGGTTTGCTTGACCCCGGGGATCTGGGTCAGCAGCTGCTCGCCTTTCGGGGTCAGCGAAACGGGCACCTTCCAGCCCGACGCCTTGCCCAGTTTGAGAACGCCGATCTTCTCCAGCAACCGGTAATGGGGGTCGCGAGGCTTCTCGTTCACGCTCTCATGGACCAGGCCGGTGGCAAACCGGAGTGTGTCCGGGCCCTGGGCCTGAAGCACCTGCAGGCTGAGGTTCGCGGCTTCCGGAGTGCCCAGCACCTTGCGGCTTTCCACCAGGTAATAGGCTGCGACGGCAACCAGACCTACGGTGAGGCCGACAATCAAAAGCAGGGGAACAATCGAGGACTGGCGTTTTTCCATCTCGACTTCCTGTTCGAACATGGCCGCTTCCTCCCGGAGCTCAGGGTGCGGGGGCCGCTCCCTGTCTCTGAGGAAATTGTGGGGCGAACCACCCCATGCCCGATGTGACTGGGCTCACATATAGCTGTGCGTTAGCGCGTGCTTCCTGGCTCCGCACTCCCGCGCAAGAAAGCGCTCCGGTGATACTCTGTAGCTCCGCCGTGCCGCCGATTCCATAGTGGGAGAACCTGATGCGCCACTCTTTGCCCGCTTTTGCTATGCTGCTCGCCCTCTGGCTAGCGCCTGGCCTCTGGGCCGGAAACCGGCCTCTGCAAATCTATTTCGTGGACGTGGAAGGCGGGCAGGCCACGCTGATCGTGAGCCCTCTCCACCAATCGCTGCTGGTGGATACCGGCTGGGGTGATTTCAATGGCCGGGATGCAGAGAGAATCATCGCCGCGGCCAAGGCGGCCCACCTCAAGCAGCTCGACTACGTGCTCATTACCCACTACCACGACGATCACGTGGGCGGCGTGACGCAGCTAGCCCAGCGCATCAAGATCGGGGAATTTGTGGACCATGGCCCCAATCGGGAAGACTCCGACGACACGCGCGCCAACTACGCGGCCTACCAGAAGGTGGTCGCGCATGCGGCTCACATGACCCTCCAACCCGGCGAGGGCCTGCCCTTCAAGGGAATTCAGGTGCAGGTATTGACCGCCGACGGCGAATTCATCTCCACACCCCTGCCCGGGGCGGGAGAGGCAAATCCCTATTGCGCAGATCAGCCCCAATGGCCGGTGGATAAATCAGAGAATGCGCGCTCGCTGGGCGTGCTCGTTACCTACGGAAAATTCCGCTTTCTTGATCTTGGCGATCTGACCAAGCGCAAGGAAGTGGAACTCGTATGCCCAAATAATCTGGTTGGGACTGTTGACCTGTTTCTAATCTCGCATCACGGCATGAATCTCTCCAACAGCAAGTCGCTGGTATGGGCGCTGCACCCCCGGGTTGCCATTATGGATAATGGCGCGCACAAGGGGGGCAGTCCCGAGGCCTGGCAGACCGTGCACGATTCGCCCGGCCTCGAAGGCTTCTGGCAGCTGCACCGCGCCGAGGACGCTGGTCCGGCCCACAACGTGGATGAGAGGTTCATCGCCAACCTCGCAGACAAGCCGGATGCGGGCCACTTCATCAAGGTGCAGGCTGAGCGCGATGGCGCCTTCACCGTGGAAAACGCGCGCAATAAGTTTGCGAAGACGTACGGCAAATGATCGTCATTGTGATGGGGGTCACGGGCTCGGGCAAGAGCACCGTTGGCAGCCGCCTGGCCCGGGAACTGGGTTGGGAGTTCCTTGATGGAGACAGCCTGCACCCGGCGGCGAATGTCGAGAAGATGCACCGTGGAATCAGCCTTACCGACGCCGACCGCCTGCCGTGGCTGAGGGCAGTCCGCACGGCTATCGAAGAACGGATGGCACAAGGCAAGAGTCTGGTTGTGGCCTGTTCCGCGTTGAAGCAAAGCTATCGAGATGAGCTGAAGCTCAGCCCTGAGGTCAGTTTCGTGTATCTCAAGGGCGGTTTCGAGCTGATCGCAGAACGCTTGCGAGCGAGGCACGGGCACTTCGCCACCGCCGCGATTCTCGAGGGCCAGTTCCGCGACCTGCAGGAACCGGAAGATGCCATCGCGGAAGACATCGGCAAGCCGCCACTACAGATCGTAGAAGACATCAAGCGCCAGCTGCCGGCGCTTGGGCGGCAAAAACACGAACGCCGGAACTGAGATTCCCTCCCCGTTCCGGCTCGTGTTTACTTCAACCTGATCTCTTGCAGCCCCCCCTTAATTGCTGGGAGCGGTGGCGCTGGCCGCGGTCGCGCTGGCCGTGGCATTGGCAACGCCCAGGCGAGTGAGGCGCGGGAAGAACGGCGTGACTTCCAGCGGCATCTTATCGCGCGCCGAGGTGATTGCCACGGGAGCGGTCTTGACCATCTCCACCTGATCGGTCCAGGCGTTGAGCTTGACGCGCCCGCCTAAGGGCAGAGCGGCGATCTGGTCGAGCTTCATGGGATCGAGTTTCGGAGCCGAGTCTGCCAGGGCCACCATACGGATCAGTTG
Organism: Terriglobales bacterium; assembly: GCA_035517775.1. GTDB lineage: Bacteria > Acidobacteriota > Terriglobia > Terriglobales > Acidobacteriaceae > DATIYF01. The sequence continues at coordinate 28,926 of DATIYF010000089.1, read as the reverse complement.
CCCCTTGTCGTCCACGAAACTGTTGCCCAGGTGGGCCGTCAGCAAGGCGAGAAGCGAGGGGCCGCGTTCCTGCAGTTCGCGCAGGAATAGGCCGGCGGAATCCAGCTTGCTGGCGTAAGGCGAGTTCTTCAACATCTCGATGGCCTTCTTGTCGGCCGCGGCTTCCTCTTCCGGCACGTGCTTGAAGCCGAGGTTCTCATAGGTAGCATCGTCAGAGAAGAGCATGCGGTCGTTGAAAGCGTACTTGCTGCCCAGGTTATGGCCGAGCACAATGTGCGCCAGTTCGTGCGAGAGCACCATGGCGAGGCAGGCCTCATCGGGCAGAACGTCAATCAGTCCGCGGCTGATCACGATGGTGTTGCCAACGCTGAAGGTCTCAAGCGGCGAAGTGAGCAGCACGCGCACGTGCACTGGGCGCGGCAGCTCCACGTTATTGGTAATTTCCAGGTTGTTGACCACCGTTTGCAAAACCTTGTCCAGGCTCCCCCGGGGCGCCAGCAATCCGGCGGCCTGCAGGCGGTCAATCACGTTGTCTTCGGCCTGCTGCTGCCACTCGCGCTGGGCCTGCAGCGGCGTCGCGTCCTGCGAAACCGGGCTCTCATCCTTCACTGAGGAATCCACCAGCACCTGCGTCATTTCGTCTTCCCGGTTCGCATCCTTCAGGTCATAACCCCAGATGCGGGTCTGCGCCTTGAAGGCAAACTTGTCCTTGGAGCCGACACTGAAGTCGCCTTCCTCGCTGTAGATGTAAGCCGGCAGCCAGTAACCGGGAATCAGGTTCACCCGCCAGGTATCCATGTGGAAGAAGTACTCGTGCCGCGGATGCGGAACGTAGGTGCCGTTCACGCGCACGATGTTGTAGTTCTGGTCTTCCACCCAGATGCGGCCCTCGAAGCGGCCGTTGCCGGATTTCGGCTTGGGGGTAACATCAAATACGATGCAGCGCACGTCGCCCAAAAACTCGCGGCGAACGTAATGGAAGCTGTAGTGCGCCCGGTCGAAGCTGTCGCGGTCCACGAACACCATCCAGGAAAAGCCCGTGGGCACGTAGGAAATCTTGACCAGCTTCGACATGCCGCCCAGCACGCGGTCCTGGAAGTTATCCCCGCGCGAGAGGTAGTCGCGGCGGTCGTCTTCGCTCATGGCCATGCGCCCGAAGAAATAGCGGTCGTTCACTGGCACCGGGCCGAGCACGGGGTCATTCTTCATGTTCTGCAAATAGGTCTCAACCAGCGGGGTGCGCTTCTGCAGCAGGTTGATGAGGGCATGTTCCCGCGCGATCACGCGGTCCACCACCTGATCCAGCGTGGTCACAGCGCCATCGGCGGATTGCGCCGAATCCTCAGCTTGCGGCGCCGCCGCCATGGTGGCGCTGGATGCGGGCTTTGACGCCGGCGCTTGCCCAACGGACTCCTGCGCGAACGCACTCATCGTGACCAGCAGAAACGCAGCGGCTATCCATTTCCAGGTACGCATAACTCGATCCTCTCTGTTGCTCAGTAAGCCAAACGAAATACCACGTGCACGATCGCCGTGGAATCCACGGCTGAACCCTTGCGCAAGGCGGGTTTGAAGCGCATTTGCCGGGCGGCGCTCACCGCCGACTCATCCAGCCCGTGCCCCAGTCCGCGCACCACCCGCAACACCTGCAGCTGCCCATTCGCCCCGAACATCACTTCCAGAAGAACGTCGCCCTCCAGCTTCAGGTTGCGGGCCTCCTGCGTATACACCGGCGTGGGCTTATAAGTAATTTCGACCGGCGTGGTCGGAGGGCCGCTCTCTGCCAGGTGAACCGGCCCGCCGGCCTGGGCCACTTGCGTGCCGAAGCCACCGGTCTGCACGGCATGGCCGCGTCCATTGCTGCGGCCGTCGCCTTCGCCCGGCTGGGCGATGCCATTGCCGAAGCCGGCGCTGGCCACGGTTCCCTTCACCCCATGCGCTCCACCCGCGCCGTTGCCCTGGCCCGCGCCTTCCGGCAGGTCAAACGAGCCCAGCTTGGCGATGGTCATCTTGGCGTTCTCTTTGCCTGTCCCCTTTACGCCCTCGGGATCGCCAAAGCCTCCGGTCTGAACTTTCTCGATCGGCTTGTTGACGGTGGGCGCCACTGAGCTCCCAAATTCACCCGTGCGGACCAGCCGCGCCATGCGGGCTCCCCCCGAGGTGACTTTCAGCACCGGCGCGGAGAACTGATCGGTGACGACTTTGGGCGGTGCCACTTCGCGCTGCTGCGGACGCTCCATGCGCACCTCGCGCGGCACCACCATGTGCGGCCGCTCCATCGGCATCAGGGGTGCGGCGGGCAGCAGCTTGGCGTGCATGGGCGGCGCTTTAATTACGGGGGGAGGCGGCTGCAGGCTGGGCAGAGGAATTAACTCTGTCACGTGATAGTCGCGCGTAAACTGCAGCCTCTCCGGCCAGATAAGACCAAGATTGATAAAGATCAAAACCAGAATGATTTCCGCCCCGTAGCTGGTGGCCAGGGTGCGCCAGTTCAGCTTGCGTTCGGGCAGAAGTCCCAGTTCGAAATTGTTCGCCGTCGCCATCAATAACTCCGCTTAGGGGGACCCGAGCCTGGGGAGATGCGTCGGGTGGAAGCTCTAAGTTACGAGAGGTGGCGCTGAGGGTAAACGTGCCCGCCGCTGTTGTACTTCAGTAATCAAGCTTTTGCCGAATCTGGAATGGGAGAAAAGCAGCAGGCTGCGGCGCGACTTCCAGAGACTGCCCGAAGTTAAGCGTTTCGGCGCCGGCGAAAGGCGTAGAAAACCGGTACGCCCGCCAGAATTACCAGGCTGCCGAAGGCAGAATTCCTGAGGTTTCCGGTAAATGTGTAGCAAAGGAGCACCCCCGCGGCCAGAACAAAAAGCACGGGAACCGCGGGATAACCCCAGACTCGATAGGGGCGCTCAGCATTGGGCTCACGGCGGCGAAAAACGAAGATCGTGCTCGCGGTCAGCATATAGAAGAGCCATTCGGAAAAAATCGCCAGCGAGAATAGCTGCCGGAAACTGCCGCCCAGGAGAAGAAGGACTGTAGAAAGTAGGGCCTGCGCCAGCAGCGCCACCGACGGCGTGCGGAAGCGGGGGCTGACTTCAGCCAGGCTCGCGAAAAAATAGCCATCGCGGGCCAGCGCATACGGCACGCGGGCGCCGCTCATGATGGTCCCGTTCATCGAAACCAGCATGGAGAGCGCCATTCCGCAAGCCACCAGGCCGGCCCCGCGCGCGCCGAGTACCAGTCCGACGGCGTCAGAAGCGGGGCGCGGCGAAGCCGCCACCGCGGCCGCCGGCATGGCATACTGCACCGCCGCATTGACCAGAACGTAAAGCACGCCCACCACTGCAACCCCGGTAATCAGCGCGAGTGGAAGGTTGCGCTGCGGCTGGCGCACTTCACCCGCCACCATGGTGAGATCGTTCCAACCGTCGTAAGCCCAGAGCGCGGCGACCAGCGCGGCCATAAACCCCGCAAGTCCGCCGGTGGCACCGGGGAAATTCGTGGCGAAGTTTTTCCATCCGCCGGAAGCGTAACTAAATCCGATGACAACAATGCCCAGAATGATGGCGACTTTCAGCAGAGTAAACAGAAATTGAAATTCGCCGGCCCGCTTAACTCCGAGGTAGTTGAGCAGGCTGATCAGCAGCGCGGCGGCGATCGCAACCAATTGTCCGTAGGTGACAGGCAGGAAACAGCGAAACGCGGTCTGTCCGAAGCAGGTGAAGACGGGAAAAGTTTCCAGAACACGCACCATGCCCGTAGCCAGAGTTGCGACCGACGCAGGCTTGGCGATGATGAACCACGTCCAGGCATAAAGAAAAGATGGCAGCGGGCCGTAGGCATCGCGAATATAAATGTATTCTCCGCCCGCCTGGGGCTTGAGGGCGCTGAGTTCGGCATACGTGAGCGCGCCGAAGAAAGAGAGCAGCCCGCCCGCGATCCATGCCAGGTACACCAGCCGAGCCGAGCCGACGGCCTGCATCATTTCCGAGGGGACCAGGAAAATTCCGCTGCCGATGATGGTGCCGACCACCACCGCCCAGGCGTGGGTCAAGCGCAGATCGCGTACGAGTTCCGGCTGGGTGGAGGAGTGCAGGGGCGCTTCCGGCATTTGAGGCTAGCAGTATACGCAAGTTTGCCGCGGCTGCCGGAGATGCGCAGGCTAGGCTGAAGGCGGGGAGCAAGGCCACAGACTTCTCACCCGAAAATCCCGGTTCAATTCTCTCCACTTGGGATCAACACTCAAAAAGACCATGCGCACATCGCGCTGCTGGTAGGCTTTGCCCAACCACTCGACCGCGCGAGCGGTTTCACCCAGGCCCTGGAAGACCATGCCGATGTTGTAGGGCGGCACATAGCGATGCTTCGCGATCTCCAGGAGCGTTCCAATGACCTGCCGTGCCTGCTCGGGATGGCCGGACTGCGCGTAGGCATAGCCTTTCAGCGACAGGGGCTCCGTGGTTCCGCCGGAATTTTCGAATGCCATTTGCAAACGGGAAATGGCATCCTCGAATCTGCCTGCCTCAATGTCAATTCTCGCCAGCACGATATTGGCGATCCAGGCCTTGGGGTTGAGCGCTAAAGCTCGCTCCAGATGTACGGCGGCATCGCTGTACCGCCCCGCCTGAAACAACAACTGCCCTGAGATCGAATAGACGTGCGGCGAAAGCGGATCCAACTCTCTGGCGCTGCTGATCTCCCGGTCGGCGGCGGCATGATCTCCGGAATTTGACAAAACGTGAGCGTAACAGAGGTGCGCCAGGGCGTAGCTTGGATTGAGCTCGATGGCCCGCCTCAACTCCGCCTGCGCCCCTTCCCAGTCCCATTCCATCCAGAATTTGCAGCTCCCCAACGCGGTATGGGCTTCGGCTGAGAGATCATCGGCCAGAATGGCTGTGCGCGCCGCGGTCATGGCTTTGGGCAGACACTCCTCGCTGGACGCATCGCTGGTGATCGGCAGGATGGCGTAAGCATCCGCCACCCCAGCCCAGGCCAGACTGTAATGCGGATCTATGGTCAAGGCATGTTCGAAGTGCGGAATCGCCCGGAGGATCATTTCTCGGGTGCGATGATTCCAGAAGAATCTGCCGCGCAAATACGCGTCATACGCGTCCGCGCTGGTAGTGCTCGCGTGCGCCAGAAGAGTTTTTTGCGCCCGCGTCAGTTTGATCCGAACTTGTTCCGCGATCGCACGCCCAAGTTCGTCCTGGAGTCCGAGTAAGCTTTCGGTGTTACGGTCATATGACCTGGCCCAGAGGTGAGTTTCGTCCTCCACCCGGATGAGCTGGGCGGTGATGCGTAGAAACTGGTTTTGCCGGCGAATACTGCTTTCGAGCAGGTAATGCACATGCAATTCCTGTCCGATTTGGCGGGCGGATTTATTCGTGCCCTTGTATGCCATGGAGGAAGTACGGGCAATGATCCCGAGGCGTTCAGGATGCATTGACCCAAGGCGGGCGATGGTCTCTTCTGTGAGTCCATCGCTGAGATATTCGTCGGCCGGATCGCCACTCAGATTCAGAAAGGGCAATACCACCAGCATGATTCTTTCGGATACTTGCGCGGCTTCCTCGCCATGGCGCACCGCCGCAATGAAACGATATCCCTTGCCCGGGGTCGTCTGCACGAAGCGGGGACGTTGCGGATGATCGCCGAGAGCGCGTCTGACTTTGCGTATGGCAGTGTTGACCCCGTGCTCGGCATCGAGGAAGACGTGCTTGCCCCAGAGCTTTTCTACGATCTCGTCCCGGGAGACCAACTCTCCCTCGCGGGCGATCAGGAGGAGGAGCAGCTCCATGGCCAGCCGCTCCATCTTGACTACACGGGAGCCGCGGCGCAATTCGTACGCGGAAGGGTCGAGCTCGAAAACTCCAAACCTGATCAGACGCGCCATGCTCGCGCCCTCCAGGGGGAAGGGCCTTGATTGTATCGTTTTTCTTGAGGGCTTGTCTTTGATTTTCAACGGCTTGGGAGCCGCGGTAGTCTTCACCATTTCTTCATCCTGCCTCCATTGTGACCGCCGGAAAGGGAGCGCATGATGTGCCACACATGTTGGTTCCTGCAGTTAGCATCGCGGTTTCGGGGCGTGTTCCGCAAGATTCATGGTGGACTACAAGACTGAAGAATTACACAAAGGAGTTTTTGTTATGAGACCCAGGCTCACAATCAAGATTGTTGCTCTGGCTGCATTCTGGGCCACCGTCCTGGCCGCCGTGCCGGCGCGGGCCGATGGTCTTCCCACCTCCCGCTCCTGCAATAACTGGCTTATTCGCGGAACCTACGGATTTACCATCGAGGGCAACAAACTCGGCGGTCCGGGCCCCATCGGTCCGCAAGTGGGCGTAGCCATGACCGTGTTCGATGGTCATGGCAATCTCAAACAGCTCGACAGCGTTACCGTGGCGGGCACTACCGTGGCCGATTTCACTCACCCCGTGGCATCCGGAACCTATCAGGTCAATCCCGACTGCACGGGCACTTTCACCATCAACTTTACCGACGGCCGTCCCACCGTGAACACCAGCTTCGTGCTGGTTGAGGCTGGCTGGGAGATTGACGCTGTGGTTACGAGCGTCGGGCCACCGGGAGCAGAGGTGCAAGGCTTGATCGCCACCCGCAGCATCGGAAAGAGGCGGGTGTTCTAGACTGGTTCGACGACCGCCCGAGGCGCCCAAGTGGAATGGGGGGGCGTAATGCCCCCTCAGGCGCTGGCGTCTTTGGGCGCGAATAGCGCGCTAGCGATATAGCCGAGTGCGAAAGTGATCGTAGTTCCGATCGCGACCCACCAGGTCCAGGGTACGGGGGTCGCAAGCCAGAGATAGAGTTCCGCCGCGAAACCGCACAACATCCCCAGCATGGCGCCGGATTGATTGGCGCGGCGAGTAAGAACGCCAAGCAGGAACGCCCCCAGCAGAGCGCCATACGCGACCGACGCAATCTGCAGCCCCACTTCTACAACCCGGCCTACTTTGTGCAGCGAAAGGACTGCCAGGGCGAAGAGCACGAACGCCCAGAAAATTGTGGCAATCCGTGAGAGCCGCATCTTGCGGGCCTCGTCCGCCTGGGGGTCGAGCCGCGAGTAAAAATCCATGATCGAGCTGGAAGAAAGCGAATTCAGCGCCGCGCTAAGGTTCGACATGGCGGCCGCGAGAATGGCGGCAATCAGAAGTCCGGAAATTCCGTGCGGCATGCGGCTGACGATGAATGTAGGAAAGATGCGATCACCCCTGCCAAAATGTGACGAGGGTACACGGTAATAGGCGAACAGCATCACGCCCACAATAAGAAAGAGCGCAAACTGGAAAAGAATCGCCACACCGCTCGAAAGCAGCGCTGTCACCGATTGCTTTTCGCTGCGCGCCGCGAGCAGCCGCTGCACGATGAGCTGGTCGGTGCCGTGGCTGGCGGTGGTGAGGAACGCTCCGCCGATTAGCCCAGCCCAGAAGGTATAGGGCTTCCATAATGTGGGCGTGAAATCGAAAATCTGCAATCTGCCGGTGCTAGCGGCCAGAGAATGAATTGCACTCCACCCGCCCGGCACCAGATGCAGAATGGTGACGACGCCCACCAGCGTTCCACCCACATAGATTGCGGTCTGCACCACGTCCGTCCAGATGACTGCCGCCAGCCCTCCCTCAAAGGTGTAAATCAGAGTCAGCACCGTGATGATGGCGATCGAAGCAATCTGGCCCGTGCCAAGGGCAATCGCCACCACGATGGAAACCGCATACACGCGCACGCCCTCAGCTGCCGCCCGCGTCACCACGAACAGCCCGGCCGTCAGCGAGCGCAAGCCTTTTCCGAAACGGCGTTCGATCAGCTCGTAGGCGGTATAGAGGTCTCCGCGAAAGTAATGGGGAAGCAGCACGAAGCTGATGACCACGCGCCCTACCAGGTAGCCCAGCACAACCTGCAGAAAGGTGAGATTGGTGTCGTAAGCCAGCCCGGGAATGCTGATGATGGTCAGCGTGCTGGTTTCAGCAGCAACGATGGAAAGCGCAATCGCCCACCAGGGAATGTTGCGCTCCGCCAGAAAGTAATCACGCAGCGACCGGTGGCGCTTGCGGAAGCGCAGGCCAAACAGCGTGATGCCGGCGAGATAAAGCGCAATGATCGCGAGATCGAGCTTATCCAGACCCATAGAGGTGAGCGCCACTTCGGCCCGAATGCCAGAGCACCTCATAAGAGTAATGTTGTTTCATGTTCAGGCTGCCGGCAATCTCCGCGGATGTACCCCCTTCGTAAGCCGACGCAATGCCGGCCAGGCCGTATGCTAAAGGTCAGTAGTCAGGCGGCCAGAAACCAACGTGTCTTTCTTCCTCGGCATTGACGGCGGCGCGAGCAAGACCGCATGCATCGTGGGAGACGAGCATTCCGTGCTCGGCCGCGGAACCGGGGGAAGCAGCAACTTGACCCGGGTCAACCAAGCGGCAGCCCGAGAGTCTCTGGCGGCCGCGATTCAGCAGGCCTGCGGGCAGGCCAAGATTACCCCGGCACAGATTTCGTCGAGCTGCGTGGGCATAGCCGGCGCGGCACGGCCGGGGATCAGCCAGATTATCCGGCAGCTGGTTTCAGAGCTGGTTTCCGGGAAAGTCGAGATTGTTGGCGACATGGTGATCGCGCTGGAAGCGGCCTTCGGCGCTGGGCCAGGCGTGATCGTGATTGCCGGCACCGGCTCGATCGCCTATGGCCGCAACGCCAAGGGCGCAACCGCGCGCGCCGGCGGATGGGGCTACGTGATTTCGGACGAAGGTTCCGGCTACTGGATCGGGCGCGCGGGCGTGGCGGCCGCGCTACATGCGCATGACGAAGGCCGCCAGACGACGCTGTTGGCGGAAGCTATGAAGGCCCTGAATGCGAAGACCACTGAGCAGCTGATTCTCGCCGCCAACGCCGTACCGCCACCCGAGTTCTCCGAGTTGGTTCCGGCGGTTCTGGCAGCCGCCGATTGCGGTGACCCCGCCGCGCTCGCAGTCCTCACCGGCGCTGGCCACGAGCTGGCCCAATTGGCCAAAGCCGTGATGCGGCGCCTCTTCGCGCGGCAAGAAAATGTACCGGTGGCCATGTCCGGAGGTGTGTTTGCCAATAGCGCGCGTGTGCGCGAGGTTTTTTACAATGAGTTGCGCGCGGATGTGCCCGGCATCGGGCTTGTCAGCTCCGTGGTCGAGCCAGTGCAAGGCGCGCTGGCTCTGGCACGAAGAGCCGGCGCATAAGGTTTTTCTTTGTGATCTTGCGAAAACCCTGCGAACTTTGTACTGAAACTCTCGACTGCAGAGTTCGCAAAGCAAGCCGAGAGAACGCGCTGATCAACTGAAGAAATGCCCCAGCAAGCAAACCCGCCGGAATCTGCCAGTCCTACTCCTGCAAGCACGGCGTCTCAAGGTTCCCCTCAAACCATTCCCGATGACGTTCCCCTGACCGAGGACCTCGCTCTGGCCCTGCTCCAGCACCATGACCTGCCGCCCGAAACGCTCGAGCGCCTGAGCAGCAGCGCCGCCATGAAGAGCCGAAAGGTAAAGCTGGCGCTGGTGGAGCATCCCAGAACTCCGCGTCATATTTCGCTGCCCATGGTGCGGCACCTGTTCACCTTCGAATTGATGCAGGTGGCGCTGGCGCCGGTCACACCGGCTGACGTCAAGATTGCCGCGGAAGAATCCCTCATTCACCGGCTGGAAACAGTTTCCGAAGGCGAGAGGCTTTCGCTGGCGCGCCGCGCTTCCGGCCGGGTCGCCGCCGAACTGCTGCTGGACCCGGAAGCGCGAGTGATTCACACCGCCCTCGATAACCCCCGCCTCACAGAGGCCGCTGTTTTCAAGGCTCTGATGAAGGCTGAGGCACCGGCCGGGCTGGTGCTGGCTGTTTGCAATCACGCCAAATGGTCGCTGCGCCGCGAAGTGCGAATCGCTTTACTGCGCAACGAAAATACGCCCTTGGCTCGGGCGCTCGAATTGGCCCGCTCACTTCCAGCCGCGCTCGTCCGCGAGGTCCTGCGCGCTTCCCGCCTGCCGGAAAACATCAAGGCTCATCTTCTCGAAGAGATGGATAGGGCCAGGGATAGGGGCGCCTCCGCGCGCGCAAGCCACAGCTGACCGGCTGCAAGGCCCAGCGATCAAGGCGCATCCGCCTCCACCGTTTCCACCGTCGCCTTGGAAATGTGTTTCTTCTGCATCAGGTCCACCACCGCTTGGTAGAGCCGCGCCCGCAGGTCATAGCGCTCGTGCGCGCGGGTAATGTAGCGCACCAGAATGCGAATGCCCTCAAAACTGGGCCGCACTTCGAGCGCCGGCGCGGCGGAAAAATCGTGCACCCGGTGTTGCCGCGTGGTGGCCCGCTGCCACTCCTCCTCCGCCAGGCGGGCGTTCGCAGTGGTCATCTCTGTCACCAGCTTCTGCACCCCTTCCATCACAGGGTAAGGATTCTGCCCGTGCGGCACCAGCACCTGCAGTTCGTCCCACAGCCACTGTCCGCTGGTGGAAAAATTGAAGTAGTGGCCTTCCACCGCGTAGCTGTTCACAAACGCGACCTTGCGCCCGGTGGGATGCCCGGCATCGGTCCAGTTGCCGGTCTCCATCAGCACCGTGCGCAGCAGGCCGATCTCTACCACCTCGCCACCCACGCCTTCAATCTCCACCCAGTCGCCCACGCGAATACCGTTGCGCCCCATGAGCACGAACCAGCCGAAGAAAGCGACGATGAAGTCCTTGAGCGCGATGGTCAGTCCGGCGCCGGCCAGGCCGAGGATGGTGGTCACCTGGTTGGGAAGGCCGAAGAACACGAACAAGATGGCCAGAACCGCCAGCGCCTGCGCCGCAAATCGCAACACCACACGCAACGTTCGCAGGCGGGTCCGGTCCGCGGACAAACGGGAGAAGAAATGATCAATCAGCCGGCTGACCACATACAGCGCCAGCACCGCCAGCAGAATCCACAGCGCGGAGCGGATCATTCCATGCAGCGCCGCCCACTGGTGCGCCTCAACCACCGCCAGCCAGTTCCCGTAGGCCTCGCTTAGGCCTTGTTCATCCTCCGAACGTTTGCCCAGATCAGAAAGGTCCTTCTGTTCGGCAGTGCGGCGCTGCAGGGCGGCCAGCGCCTCGACGGCTGTGCCGTTTGAGCCGGCTTTAGGCTGGGAAGCGTCGGCTTCATCCCGCAGCTGCTTTTCCAGCGCGTCGTGCTTTTGGAGCAGCGCCTCGGCCGCTTGCGAAGCCTCTCGCTGCGCCTGCTGCAACCGCGACTGCTTGTTGCGCAGAGCGTTCCAGGCCAACATCTGCCCCAGCAGGCTCTCGGCCTGGTAGTCAATGGCCGGCGCCGGGGGAGAGATTTGACTGGATTCCGCCGCGTGCTGCTGTGCCTCGTGGCGGTTGAACTGCCGCTGAATGCGGCTCTTGGGGTCGGCCCCTGAGCGAATCAAGTCCCCCTGCGCGTCGTTGACCTCATCCTGATCGAGTTCCACCTGAGCCTGGGTGAAATCAATCTCCTGCTGAATGCGGTCACGGGTGGAAGCACGGGCGGCGGCCAGCTGCTTTTTCAGTTGATCGAGGCGGCCCTGGCCGGCCTGCAGCGCATCCTGCGCTTTGCCCAGGCGAGTGTAGAGAGCTTTGGTCTGCGGCGTGGCCTGCAGCATTTGTTGCGAAGCCTCGCGCAACGCATCGCTGAAGGCGAGATCTACTTCATGGTCGGCGAGCGTGATGGCCTGCCGGGACCAGCGCTGCTGGTCGCGATCCGAAGCCAGCGCCGTCAGGGCGCGCGCCGTCTGCAGTGGTTGCTCATCCACCAGAGGAGCGTGCTTTGGCCCGGCAGCAGGCACGTCCACCGAGCCTCGCGTGAAATACATTCCCGCGGCCGCCAGCCCTACCAGGACCAGCAAACCCACGGTGATCGCCCACTGCCGCGCTTTCATGGCGTTGACATCCTGCCTGACTACCCTGAATCAAGATGAGGCCAGCCGGTTGCGACACAGCATAACTGAAACTTTGCCTTCACGGCGAACCCTGCGGCAGCGGGAGATTTCTCTGCGCACTCCCGCCAGCCCTTGGCGCACTCTGCGGTAAAGCGGGGCAACCTCAGAATCGCTTCGGCGCTTACTTGCGGAAATGGCTTAGAATCGCTTCCGCCTGATTTCGGGTCACCACTGCCGATAATGCCGCCGCATCGGCATGCTTCACCGCCTGCACGCTGCCAAAATGCGCCAGCAGCCGGCGCGTGGTGCTTTCGCCCACTCCGGGAATTTCCAGCAATTCAGTCGAGCGGTCGCGCATTTGCCGCCGTTTGCGGTGAAAGGTCACAGCAAAACGGTGGGCCTCGTCGCGAATCAGTTGCACCAGATGAAGAACTGGCGAGTGGTGGTCCAGCACCACCGGCTCGCTCTCCTGCCCATAGACGTAAATGATCTCCTCGCGCTTCGCGATCGCGGCCAGTGGCTGGTTGATGATCTCCAGCGCTTCCAGGGCCTCCGCGGCGGCGTGCAATTGCCCCAGGCCGCCATCAATCAGAATCAGGCTGGGAAATGTTTTTTCTTCCTGCTGCAGCCGCTGGTAGCGGCGCGTGACCACCTCGCGCATGGAGGCAAAATCGTCCACCCCGTCTACGCTGCGGATGATGAACTTGCGATAGTCGGATTTCCTCATCCGGCCCTCTTCCCAGACCACCATCGAGGCCACGGTCTCGGCGCCCTGGATGTGCGAGATATCGAAGCATTCGATACGTTTCGGCGGCTCGGGCAGGCCCAGCGCCTCCTGCAACGCCTCCTGTGTGGCCTGCATGTTCGGCTTCATCACCCGGAAGCGCTGGTCGTAAGATTGCTTGGCGTTGTTGCCGGCCAGATCAATCAGAGAACGCTTCTCTCCCCGCTGCGGCACGGTAATGTGTACCCGCGTGGCGCGGGCGCCCTCGCCCGCGATCTGTTCGGAGAGCAGATCCTGCAGCGACTCCCGGTCTTCAAACTCCACCGGAACGTAGATGTTCCGCGGCACATAGGGCTGTCCGATATAGAGCTGCTTAAGCAGCGCGGAGAAAAACTCCCCCGGCTGAAACCCTCCCTCCGTCGCGACGTTGCTGGCAACGTCTCCCGGGACACCTCCGGCGGCATCTCTACCAGCATCTCCGTGGTGCTCCAGCTCCGGTAAATCCTCCCAGAAGAATTCCCGCCGGTCGAGCACCCGCCCGCCGCGCATGTGAAACAGGTTCACCGCCAGCATTTCATTTTCGTAGTGGTAGCCGAAGACATCAGCGTCGTCGCCCTCCACCGCGGCAATACGCTGTTTCTCCTGCAACTGCTCTACCGTCGAGATCAAATCGCGATAGCGTGCCGCCCGCTCGAACTCCTCCGCCTCCGCCGCCTGCTCCATGCGCCCGCGCAAAGAACGTGACAAGTCCGTCGGCCTGCCCTCCAGAAACAGTTTCACGTCGCGCACGGCTTCCTGGTAGGTCTCTGGGGTGGTCAACTCTTTCACGCACGGCCCCAGGCACCGCCGGATGTAGTACTGAAGACACGGCCGCGGATGGTAACGCGTCAAATCCACCTTGCAGGAAGGAACCAGAAATGTCCGGTGAATCAGGTCCACGATCCGATAGGCCAGGTTGGCGGGAAAATAGGGCCCAAAATAAGCGCTGCCATCCTTACGCAGGCGGCGTGTCACATAGACTCGCGGAAAGCGCTCGCCCAGGGTCAGCTTGACGTAGGGATAAGTCTTGTCATCCCGCAGCAGAATATTGAAGCGCGGCTTCTTCTGCTTGATGAGGTTGTTCTCGAGCGCCAGCGCCTCTTTTTCGTTGGCGACGACGATGTACTCGACGTCCGCCGCCTCGCGCACCAGGGTTCCGGTCTTGGCGTCTTCCCAGCGGCCTTCGTGAAAGTATGAGCCCACGCGGCTGCGCAGGTTCTTGGCCTTGCCGACGTAAATGACCTCGCCCCCGGCATTCTTGTAGAGATACACTCCGGGCCCGGCCGGCAGAGTGCGGATTTTCTGGGAGAGATCCATCTGGCAAATTCTCGAAAACAAATACCGGCGCCGCGATGCGATTCAATTTATAGTCTATCGAATGCTTGCTGCCTGCACTCGTCAGCTTGAATTCCGGCCGTCTGAATGCCGAGCCGCGGGTCTCTTGCCCTCATGAGTGCCGGCTCGATGAGTGCCGGAAACAAGACCGTTGCCGGCAACCTAATCCGGCCTGTGATGCCGGAACTGGATACGGTCCGCGGGATTGCCGTCCTTCTGGTCGTCTTATTTCACGGCCTCTACTTTGCCTACGGCCTGGCCGGGCTCTCGTTTCTTCCTCGGCTTCTGGTCGCCAGCACCGCGCCGGGCTGGGTGGGGGTCAACTTGTTCTTTGTCCTCTCAGGCTTCCTTATCACCGGCATCCTTCTCGACACCCGGGAGCGTCCCGACTACTTCCGGCGCTTTTACATTCGCCGCGCCCTAAGAATTTTGCCGCTCTACTACGGGGTACTTCTTCTGCTCGCCGTGCTCTCGCACTTCGGCTGGATGGACCGGCATGTGGGCTGGCCTTTTCTGGCCTTGAGTTTCATTTACCTCTCCAACGTCTGCGGGCTTTTCGGTGTGCCCTTGCAGTATGGCGTACTGTGGTCCTTGGCCGTGGAGGAGCACTTCTATCTGCTCTGGCCGGCGGCGGTACGAAAACTCTCCCGCCGCGCCGTGATTTGTGCCGCGGGCGCAGTATGCCTCGCTTGCGCTGGCCTGCGGCTGCTCTATGCGCTTCGAGGCTACGATATGGGGCCAGGCTATACCTGGCTCGTTGCCGATGGCCTGGCCATGGGAGCCCTTCTCGCCGCTCTGGCCCGCGGGCCGGGCGATCAGCGGCTGGCGACGAAGCGCGTTGCCGCCGGCGCCCTCGCACTGGGCGGCGGAATGCTTGCTCTCGGCGCACCTTTCGGTATTTTCCTGGCGGGCCACGTCTTGGGCAGCACCTTGCGCGAGACTGCCCTCGACCTGCTTTGCCTGGGTGTGATCTCCGCCGCTTTGCTGCTGGGTACTTCTCCCTGGAAGGCGCTAGTAAATCGCCCGGTACTTCAATTTCTTGGCAGGATCAGTTACGGCATTTATTTGATCCATATGCTGGTCTTCGAGGCCAGCGATCACTTGCTGGCACGCCTGGCCCCTGGCCTTTCCTCGCCCCAAGGACACTTCGGCCTCATCATGATTCACTTCTGCACCGGGATGGTCTTGACCGTAGCTCTGGCCTCCCTTTCCCGCCGGTACTTTGAGCAACCCTTCCTGCGCTTGAAATCCCGTTTCGAAAACAAGGCTAGCGAACCTGCGCCCGCGCCCAAGGCAGCTTCCGGAGATCTGCAAGCTGTTTAATATTCCGTCCGCATTCTGTTGCCCGCTCGCCACCGTATAAAAATTCCCTATATTGGCCGCCTTTGACACGCAGCCGGGCGCCTTTTAACTCTTGTTTTCCTAAGGTAAATGTTCTATTATCAGTTGGTTAGCAATTCCATGAAATCAGGCCACGGTTGGCACGCCCCGTGCTTATCTTGGAGTTGGGACGCACGAAGCGCTACTCTCTCAGAGCGCATGCTCACCGCGGGCCCCAGGAAGTCGTATTACACGAAGACGAGAGGAAAAGGAGCCCTCCACATGAACCGCACTTCGTTCACTCTTATGCTGGCGTTGACCACGGCACTGACTGTGGGTTGTGCCTCGAAGAATTATGTCCGCCAGCAGACTACGCCGCTGATCAACAAGACTAACGAACTCGACGACATGACCGCGCAGAACACCAAGTCCATTAAGGACGTGGATGCGCGCGCCCAGGCCGGCATTCAGGCCGTGAATACCAAGACCGCCGAAGTCGAGCAGAAGGCGCAAGCCGCCAACCAGCAGGCCACCCAGGCCCAAACCATGGCTGACAGCGCCATGGGCCGCGTGAATGTGCTCAGCAACACGGTCGCGAATCTGGATAACTACCACGTGGTGACTGAAGCTGCCGTGCACTTCGGCTTCGACAAAGACAATCTGACCAAGAAGGCCAAGGCCGCCCTCGACGAGTTGGCCGCGCAGGTAGCCAGCACCAAGGGCTACATCATCACCGTGCAGGGCAACACTGACTCCACGGGCCCGGCCGACTACAACTACGGCCTCAGCCAGCGCCGTGCCGACTCCGTTATTCAGTACCTGGCTTCGGCCCACGGCGTGCCTGCCTACAAGATTTATTTGATCGGATTGGGCAAGGATAAGCCGGTCGAATCGAACCACACCAAGGCTGGCCGTGCCGCCAACCGCCGCGTGGATGTTCGCCTGATGACCAACACCACGGGTGAGAGCGCCCCGGCGCAGTCATCGCCCTCGGCCGCCAATCAGCCGGCTCCCCAGTCCTGAAGTTTTCCTCCCTCCCCCGGAGGATTTCGCCAATGCGGGCTGTTCCACGAAAAGGGAACAGCCCCGATTTTTTGCTCGCAGGATTTCGCTTGCGCCCCCCGCGCTCCCTCCGCGCCCTCGGCGGTTAACGCTCTTCCTTGGTGCGCCTTCGTGCCCTTCGTGCTAAATGATCTTTTCGCATCAACCCGCGTTAAAATGGGGTGGATGTCTCGTCTGGTCCTGCTACTGGCTGTTCCCCTGCTCCTGGCAACCTCCGGACCCGCTCAGGACTCCTCTCACAGCAGGGCCGCCGAGGCTGGCCAGAGTTCCAGCCGCGATACCAAGATTGACCTCAGCCCGCCCAAAGATGACGCTAAGAATCACCCCGACAGCGCCGCCGCCGTCTCCGACGCCGAGGCCGAATCCGCCGCCGACACTGAAGATTCCGGTGGCGACGTTCAGGAAATGCATCCCTGGGACCCGCACAAAGCGGCCAAAGATGTCGAGGTAGGGGATTTCTACTTCAAGCAGAAGAATTACCGCGCCGCTGCTTCGCGCTATCGCGAAGCGCTGTTCTACAAGCCGGATGATGCCATCGCCAACTTCCGCCTGGGCGAGTGCCTGGAAAAGATGAACCGGCCGGGCGAGGCCGCCCTGCATTACCAGGCCTATTTGAAGATTCTGCCGGATGGGCCGCTCTCCAAAGACGCCCACAAGCAACTGGAGAAGCTCGGCCGCGAAAAGCCCAACCCTGCTACTTCCGGCGACGCGAAACCTTAGCCCTCAACCAAGCGCGGCGCCCTTCTGCCATCCTATTCGCGGTCCCTGTGATCGCTCCGCGGACTCAGCGGCTGGATGTTCTGTTTCTTTGCCGTCCCTGCGGGCCCTTTGCGAACTCGGCGGTTAAGCTTCGCCTTGGTGAACCTTCGCGCATTTCGCGGTTCAATGCTCTTACTTCTCTACCCTCAGGAACTCCCCAGACGTGGCATCCACCGCCACATTCAGCTTGGGCTGCTCGCGGCTGGCGCCGTACAGAACATGCCACTCCAGTTTGTTCTCATTGTGGTTCCAATCGAGCACGTACTGGATAGGCGTATCCGGGGCCTTCTCCATGATCTTGTCGCCGCCATGTTTCTGCGCCACTTCCAGCGCCTTATCGGAATCCACTTTCAGAAATTGAATGTCGAAGACCTGCGTCGAGGAATTGTTCGGGCTATAGGTATCTTCTGAGCCTGGGTCCACGCCGCGCGCCGGGGCATCGGCCACATCCGTTCCCGACCAGGTGTAAGGCTTCACGCTGCGGCCCAGCGCCGAAGCGAAACTGGCCCGCCACACCGCCGACTTGCCGTCTTTGCCCTTGTAGTCGCTGGTCATCAGCGATTCCAGCCGGAAAGCCTGCGCGTCCCGCGCCCAGCCGTGCGCCGCCACATACAGCTTCTGAAAGGCGGCCCGCCCGGTAAGATACTCGGCCGGTTTGGGCTGCGGCTTCTCTGCCGGCTGCGTAGACTCCGAGGAACATCCCGCCAGCGCAATCAGGGCCAGGCTCAACATCCCGAGCAGCAATTTCTTCATGCACACCTGCCGAACCGAAGTTGAAAAATCGGCTCCCATTCTACTACCTGCGCCCACCGGCTCTTACCCAGGATATGAAAGGCCGGTTTGCTTCCCTGAATCCTCTCGGCGAACTCAGCGCGATCTTCCCGGCCTCAGCGGTTAAGCGCTTCTCCCGCCCCCAGCACGGTCGCCGTACAATTGGCAGTCGGAATCAGTCATGGACCCCAACCTGCTTCGCCTGCAGCGCGCTCTCAGCTCGGCTGTTCATGGAATGAGCCCCGAGCAGCTTGCCCGCCGCCCCGCCGAAGGCAAATGGTCGGCCGCGGAAATTCTGGAGCACCTCTACCGCACCTTTACCGGAACCGCCAAAGGCTTCGAGCGCTGCCTGCAGGCAGGCAAGCCGCTGGTAAGCCCCGCCACCCGCCGTCAGCGTTTCGCCGCCCTGCTGGTGGTCGGCTTTGGCCACATGCCCCGCGGCCGCCAGGCCCCGCAACACACTCTCCCGCGCGGCCTGCCCGCGGAAACCGTTCTGTCTGATCTGGAAGCCAGGATCGCCGCCATGGACCAGGCGATCAGGTGCTGCGAGCAACAATACGGAAGAAAAGCGAAACTGCTCGACCACCCTATCCTCGGCCCGTTGACCGGCCGCCAGTGGCGCAAGTTCCACCGCGTGCACGGCGAACACCACGCCAGGCAGATTCTGCGCCTGCGCCAGAAACAGTAGAGGCGCAGTTTGCCAGTCTCGCGTTTGCTTAACCTTGAAACGAACGTCCGCGCAAAAAAAAGACTAGCAGAGGCTCCCTGTAACCTTCTGTTAACAATTCTGCGCTAATATGCCGCCCGGCGTGGGGCGCTTGCAAACCTGCTCGCCTTTGAGTTGGCAGGCCCGCTGCCACGCAATTCTTGTCCCGGTCCCCGGTTTCGGCGTATCGTGCTACGGTTTGCCAGGCCAAAAGAGCGGGCTCCTTCCGGCGTAACATAGCGGAAGGCAAACCCGGCCCTGGCAAGGAGTCCCAATGTCCGCCTCTGATTCCCGCTCTCCAAGAGCGGCCAAGAAAAGCCGTCATGTAAGCCTGGTTCCTTACGGGCTGAACCAGCAGCATCCCAACGCCTATTTCGACATTTTGGGTACCGCCTGGGAGAACCGCGATAACCTCGCCTACGCCTGGCGCATTCTCCGCAATGGTTGCTGCGACGGCTGTTCCCTCGGCACCGTCGGCATGAATGACTGGACCATCAAAGGCGTCCACCTCTGCGCCGTACGCCTTTCACTGCTTCGCTTCAACACCATGCCGGCCATGGATTGGCGCATTCTGCAAGACGTCACTCCTCTGGAGGAGAAAACCGAAAAGCAACTGCGCAAGCTCGGCCGCCTGGCCGTGCCCATGGTCCGCCACAAGGGCGAAAAGGGTTTTCGCCGCCTCTCCTGGCAGGAAGCCATCTCCACCGTTGCCGAAGGTTTGCGCCGCACTGATCCTCATCGCCTGGGCTGGTATCTTACTTCGCGCGGCCTGACCAACGAGGCTTACTACGCCCACCAGAAAGTCGCCCGCTTCATCGGCACCAACCATGTGGATACCAGCGCCCGCATCTGCCATGCTCCCAGCACTCTGGCCCTGAGCGCGACCGTGGGCTGCGCCGCCACCACCTGCTCGTATTCCGATTGGATCGGCGCCGATCTGGTCATCCTCGTCGGCTCCAATATCGCCAACAATCAGCCCGTCACCACCAAGTATCTGCACTACGCCAAGAAGGCGGGCACCCGGGTGTTTGTGGTTAATCCTTATCTTGAGCCCGGCCTCGAGCGCTATTGGGTCCCCTCGGTCACCGAAAGCGCGCTCTTCGGCACGCGCATCGCCGACGATTTCTTTCAGGTCCACGCCGGCGGCGACATTGCTTTCTTCTACGGCGTCATCAAACACCTCATCGAAAACGGCTGGGTGGATCGTCAATTCATCGCGCAGCGCACGGTGGGCTGGAGTGATCTCGAAGCCAAGGTCGCCGCCCTCAGTTGGCAAGAACTCGAGCGCAGCTCCGGCCTCACCCGTGCCGATATGTTTCGCTTCGCGGAGGCCTACGGCAAGGCCCGGCACGCCATCGTCGTCTGGAGCATGGGCATCACCCAGCACCGTTACGGCAGCGATAACGTCCGCGCCCTGGTGAATCTCCAGCTCTGCAAAGGCAACATCGGCAGGCCCCACACCGGGCTCATGCCGATTCGCGGCCACAGCGGCGTGCAGGGCGGCGCAGAGATGGGCGGCCAGCCCGGCGCCTACGTCATGGGCTCGCCTATCAGCCAAGAAAACGCCAGAAAATTCGCTGCTCCTGAGATGTGGGGCTTCGAGCCGCCCTCCTGGAAGGGCATCAGCGCCGCCCACATGGTATTGGCCGCCGAGCGCGGAGAAATTGACGCCCTCTGGCAGAGCGGTGGCAACTTCAAGCAAACCTTGCCCGAGCCCAGGCTGGTTCATCGCGCGCTCAGCAAGATCAAGCTCCGCATTCACCAGGATATCGTCGTCAACCCAACCATGCTGGTCGAGCCCGCCGATACTGTGGTTCTGCTGCCCGCGCGCACTCGCTACGAGCAGCGCGCCGGCGGCACCGAGACCAGCACCGAGCGCCGCATCATTTACAGCCCCGAGATTCCCGGCCCGCGCATTCCTGAAGCCAAAGACGAGTGGGAGATTCCCGTGCTGGTGGCTCGCGCCCTCGAGCCCGAACGCGCCAGGGCCGCATTTCCCTGGACAGACACCCAGGACATTCGCAACGAGATTGACCGCGTCTGCCCGACCTATAAAGGCATTGCCAAGCTGCAGAAGAAGGGCGACCAGTTCCAGTACGGCGGAGCGCGCTTGCTCGAACACCGCTGCCTGACGCCCGATGGCATGGGCCATTTCAGCGCCGTGGAACTGCCCGAAGAGCACGTCCCCGAAGGCCAGTTCCTGGTGGCCACCCGCCGCGGCAAACAGTTCAACAGCATCATCAATGCGCAGACCGATCCCATTACCGGCGCGCGCCGCGATGACGTGATCATCTCTGCTGAGGATGCCGCGCGCCTGGGCCTGACAAACGGCGACGCCATTATCTTGCGCAATCACCTGGGCGAATTCCACGGCCGCGTCAAAATTGATCGCATCAAACCCGGTTGCCTGCAGGCGCACTGGCCCGAAATCAACGTGCTGGTGCCGGTCGGCCGGCTCGACCCGAGCGGCGTGCCCGATTACAACGCTACCGTGGAAGTGGTGGGCGCAGCCTGCCTCGCCCCGGAAGCTGTGCCGGTCGCCACGTGAAAGGCGCCTGAAACTGCCGCGATGGATTTCCGCGCCGGAAGTCTGCTGTTTTCGGCTCGCAAAACTTATGTCCAAGCCCGCCAGAAGCGTGGATATGACCCCGGTGCAGGAATGGCGCGAGGGTGCCGTGCACCAGTCTCTCGACTACTTGGTTGCTGAAGAGCCGCTCGAGATTCGCGTCAATGGCTCGCCCCTGACGGTCACCATGCGCACTCCCGGCAGCGACCTGGAACTCGCCGCTGGATTTCTCCTCACCGAGGGAATCATCTCCGGCCGCGCGCAAATCGCCCGTCTCGACCATGCCTCGCCGCCAAAAGACAAGCCTTCGGCCAAAAACAACGTCGTCGAGGTCCAACTCAGCGGCGCCGAATTCGACGGCTCTCGCCTGCAACGCAATTTCTTTGCCGCCTCGAGCTGCGGCATTTGCGGAAAAACCTCGATTGAATCTGTCCGCGTGCGCGGTATACGCGCACCCAACCCCGATTTTCGCATCAGCCCTGAAATCCTCTGCGCCATACCTGACCGCCTGCGCGCGGCGCAGGCCATCTTCGATCGCACCGGCGGACTGCATGGCGCGGCATTATTCACCGCGGAAGGCGAGCTCATTCAGGTCCGCGAAGACGTGGGCCGCCACAATGCCGTGGATAAGTTGATCGGCTGGGCCCTGCTCGAAGGCCGCGTCCTCGCCGGCTGCATGATGCTGGTCAGCGGCCGCGCCGGCTTTGAGATCGTGCAGAAAGCGCTGGTGGCCGGCATTCCGCTCCTGGCCTCGGTCTCCGCGCCTTCCAGTCTGGCGGTGCAACTGGCCCGTGAATTTCATCTCACGCTGGCTGGCTTTTTGCGCGGCCAGCGTTTTGTCACCTATGCCGGAGAAGACCGGCTGCTTCCGTTCCAGGGAAATGCGTCCGTCGAGTTAAACACAAAGAGCACGAAGGAACACGAGGAAAGACCTGCCCGAAAATCGGCGGCCCGCCGGCCGCTTTCTGCGAGGTGAGATATGGCATCCGAGCGCTTGCCGAATCGTTGGGGAATCGCAGTCGCCGCTGTGTTGATGCAGATCTGCCTGGGCGCCGTTTACGGCTGGAGTGTATTCAAAATTCCTCTCATGCACGCCGAACACTGGGTGGAGACCGCGGTGCAGCTCAACTTCACCCTGAGCATCGCATTTCTCGGCCTGGGCACTATCCTCGGCGGCCTCTGGCAAGATAAAGTCGGTCCCCGCAAAGTCGCGACCGTCGCCGGCGTTCTCTACGGCCTGGGCTACCTGATTTCCGCTTACGGCGCCAGCCAGCACTCGCTCAATCTGCTCTACCTCGGCTATGGCGCGATTGGCGGATTCGGCATGGGCATGGGCTACATCACGCCCGTCGCTACCCTGGTCAAATGGTTCCCGGACCGCCGCGGCCTCATGACCGGCGTGGCCGTCTGCGGCTACGGCGCCGGCGCCCTGGTGATGAGCCCCATCGCCGCCCGGCTCATCGTCTCCCGCGGCATTCCTTTTACCTTTGGCGCCTTGGGCGTCGCTTATCTGATCGTGGTCGTGCTCGCCGCGCAGGCCTATGCCAATCCACCCCAGGGCTGGCGCCCCGCCGGGTGGGAGCCTCGCGGCGCCGTCGCCAAAGCCGCTACCACCTACGACTTCACCGTGGGCGAAGCCATGGCGACCTGGCAGTTCTGGCTGCTCTGGCTCATGCTCTTCCTCAACGTCTCTGCCGGCATCATGATCATCAGCCAGGCCTCGCCCATGGCTCAGTCCAAGGAATTCGTCGGCATGACCGCTCTGGCTGCCGCCAACATGGTCGGACTGATTTCCATCTTCAATGCCATCGGCCGCGTCTTCTGGGCCTGGGTTTCCGACTGGCTGGGCCGCGCCAGAGTCTACTTCCTGCTCTACACCATTCAGGCGATCGTCTTCTTCACCCTGCCCCACCTGCACACTACTACCGCCTTCAGCGCCTGCTTCGCCATCATCGGGCTCTGCTATGGCGGCGGCTTCGGCACCATGCCCTCGTTCACCGCTGATTTCTTTGGCGCCAAGTCCATGGGCGGCATTTATGGCTGGATTCTGCTGGCCTGGGCTGCGGGCGCGATTCCGTCGCCCATCATGGCCGCGCGCCTGCACCAGACCACGGGCGAATTCTCCACTTCGCTGCGGGTTATCGCCATCGTGATGGTGTGCTCAATCGTGCTGCCTCTGCTGGTCCGCAGGCCCAAGCGTGAGGCCGCAATGCCGGCCCCCGGCCTGGCCCGGGCGAGCTGAGAGCCGGGCGCTGAGATCTGGACCTGAGAACCGCGAACTGACAACCAGAAACTGACAAATTCGTTGCTGGGCAGCGGAATTAGAATGCCGCTCCCACCCCTGTCATCCCGACCCGAGCGCGAGGCGAAGCCGAGCGCGTAGTGGAGGGACCTGCGGTTCGCGGCGGTGGCTACAAAACAGTACAGCGCCCGGCGTCTTACTTTTTCTCCGCCTCGCTGTCGCCGCCCTCTTGCTGGTACTTGGCCAGGGCGTAGCCGTAGAGGTAATTGCTGTTGCGGACAAACTGCAGGCTCGCCGTGGGCGCGCTGAACTGCAGCACCGTCTTCATGATGGAAACTCCCGACAGCAGGTCCTCGCGCACGAAAACGTTCATCACGCTTTCTTTGTCCTTCTCTGCCTGGTCGCGAATGGCATCCTGCCGCGCCTGGGGCACGTCTTTGGCGAATGCGTATTCGAATGGCCGCGTGCTCCAGCTCCCGTCGCTCAGGCGGGAAAGAAAACTCTCCAGGTCTTGCTTCGAAATCGTCACGTACCCATCCAGGGCTGCCCCCGGATGCATGAATGTGGCCGTGGCCCAGGCCGCTCCGCCGGTCCAGAAAATTGCGTCCCGGCTGCGCAGGCACGGCGTATTCATGCTCTCTTCCTGGTAGGTCGGCTTCACTTCATCCTGCATCAGCTGCTGGATCCCCGCCCAGATGTCGTTGGGGTTCTTCTCCAATCCCCGGTTGCGCCCGGTCACCGATCCATAGTCAATCTCTTCGCTGTGATAACTGGCCAGGTCGGTGCCGCCGATTTCGCAGCCCAGCTTGGTATTGCCGCTGCCGATGTCGAGGTACAGTGAGTTCCCCCGCGCCGTGGTCGGCACCGCCGAGATCAGCCCAAAGTAGCCCTCGCGTTTGGCGTCCACAAAATCCATGTCGATTCCGGTCGCCGCCTTCACCGCCGCCACCAGCGCATCCTTATTCTTCGCCTTGGCCACGCCGCTGCTGCCCACCACGTAGTACCCGATCACCTTGACCTTGTCCTTGTCCGCGGCGGCGTGGATTTCCCCCAGCAGTTCCTTGACCGCCTCGGTGGCATCGCGCACTCCGTTGTCCGTGAACTGGTCGCCTTTCATCGAGCTCACCAGCGTGGTGTTGATCGGCCGCTTGTAAATCACCTGCGCGTCCAGCCCGGTGCTTCTCCGCTTTCGGAAGGTGAACAGCGCCGCCTTCGTGCCCTTCGAGCCCACATCAATTGCGCCGAAATAATCCCCTCCCGGCACCGAAGCCAGAAGGTCTCCGCAGCTGCTGTTGCCCGTGCAGTCCGCGACTTTGGCGTGCTTTCCCAGGCTGCCGCGTAACCCGTAGTAGCCCAGTCCGGCCAGCAACAGCACCGCCAGGGCTCCCACCGCGGCATATTTCTTCCATGGACCCTTCTCAGTGATAACCGGCGGCCGCCGGATGGTCTCCGTCGCCGTGCTGCTGCTCGAATCGGTCAGCTCCGTGCCACCCGCCGTCCGCTTTTGCCGCCCCGGCTTGCGCAGGTCCTCGGCCACCTTGCGGATGCCAATAGCTATGTCTTTGAACGCCTGGTCGCGGTCTGCCCACTGCGTCACCGCCTTGGCGTTCTTGGGCAGGGCCTGCAGTTTGCTTAGCGGCGAGCCGTGCCAGTCCACGTCGCGCAGCATGATCGAGATCACCCGCGCCTCGCCCGCCGCGTGCCGCTCCATGGCCCGCTTCACTTCCACCTCGCGGCAGTATTGCGAGGCCAGAAAGTCCGGGCTGATCAGCAGCAGAATGATCTGCGCCGAGTTCAGGTGCTCGTCAATCTCATCCGCCCACTGCTTTCCCGCGGGGATGGCGTGGTCCACCCAGTTCGTGATCACCCCATTGTGCTGCAGGATGTTCAGGTGCGTATCTAGTTCTTCCCGTAAGGCTTCGTCCTTGTGCGAGTAGGAACAGAACACCTCAATCGGCTGAGGAGTCGCGGGGCTAGCGGGGATTTCCGGCGCAGCCATGGCAGTTCGCGCCCTGCGCGGGCCTGAAGAAATAGTATGGTACCCGAAAAAAGGCCGGTTTCAAGCGGAAATTCCGCGCTCCGCAGGCGGTTCAGTGAAACGCCCTACCTCATTTGGAATCGCGCAAAAACCGACGCAGGTCTCTCCCCCGATGCGGGCTCCTGAGGAAAACCCGGTTCGATGCGGCTTTTGCCCGCTCCGTCTGTGCAAAAAAATTAAAGCTACAGTAACTGCGCGCTAACCGCAGAGCAACATAGGCGGCGTAGCCTCCGCTTGCCTGAAAGAGGAGGCTAATGTATGGCTTTAGATCAAGCAGTTTCCTGGAAGCGGCGCGCTGCTTCAGTTGTGAGTCTGTTTGGTTTGGCAGCGCAATTGGTTTCTCCCGCCTTCGCCCACGACGGGCATAACCAGTACGATCACCACCATCACGCCCAGACCCGAACCCCCATCAAGCACGTCATCGTGATCATTGGAGAAAACCGTACCTTCGATCACGTCTTTGCAACTTACAAACCAAAACACGGTGAGAAAGTTTGGAACCTGCTCTCCGAAGGCATTATCAACGCCGACGGCACGCCCGGGCCGAACTATGCCAGGGCCGAGCAATTCTCCGCCAGTGACACCGATTCCGATGGATATCAGCTCAGCCCCTCCGGCAAGTCGCTCTATCCCACCTTGCCGCCGCCTCTTCAGGGCGGACCTACCACTCCCTACTTCAGCTCCGTCGCCGATGCCAAAGCCATCGAGAACGGCCTTCCCGATGACTATTACGTCTATCTGACCACCGGCGGCACCGGGCAGACTGGTCACGTTCCGGATGCCCGCATCCCCAACGTGAACAATCTGCCTCCCGGACCCTTCCAAATCACCTCTGCCACCCTGCCCTACGACGCCTACACCGCCAGTCCGGTGCACCGTTTCTACCAGATGTGGCAGCAGGATGATTGCAGCGCAGTCTTCGCCACTCCCTGGAATCCCAGCGGATGCCGGCAAGATCTCTTCCCCTGGGTGGAAGTCACGGTTGGTGCGGGATCAAACGGCAACCCGCAGCCGGCCAACTTTGACTTCACCACCACCGGCGAAGGCTCGACCGCCATGGGTTTCTACAACGTCCAGCAGGGCGACGCCCCCTATTTCAAAATGCTCGCCGATGACTACTCCATGAGCGACAACTATCATCAGGCCGTGCTGGGCGGAACCGGCGCCAATCACGTGATGCTCGGCACCGGCGATGCCATTTGGTTCAGTGACGGCATGGGCGATCCCGCTACTCCCCCGCATAATGTGCTGCTCGCCTCCGGCAGCCCTAACGCCGGCGTCGTAGATGAAATTGACAATCCCAACGCCCAGCCCAACACCAACAATTACTATACCCAGGATGGTTACGGTGGCGGCTCCTATGGCTCCATGTCCTATGGCGGCGGCACCTACAGCGATTGCTCAGATCCCAACGCCCCGGGAGTCGGAGTTATCCTCAACTATCTCCATGCCATCCACATCAAATCGAACTGCGCCCCCGGCCACTACTACCTGCTGAACAACTACGCCCCCGGATACTACGGCGATGGCCGCGATGCCTACGCCGATATCACCAATCCCAACGAAACCGTGTTCACTATTCCGCCTTCCTCACTGCGCAACATCGGCGATGAACTGAATGAACACGATATCTCCTGGGCCTATTATGGCGACCAGTTCAATACCTACCTGGCCGATCCCGACCTGAACTACGTCGCCCCCGACAATACTTACTGCAACATCTGCAACCCGTTCCAGTATTCGACTTCCATCATGACCAACGCCGCCGTGCGCACCGCCCATATCAAGGATACGGCCGATCTCTACACCGCCATCCAGAATGGAACCCTGCCCGCGATCTCGTTCGTCAAACCGGACGGATATCTGGACGGCCACCCCGCCTCCTCGAAACTGGACCTTCTCGAAGGCTTCGTCAAAAAGATCGTGGATGGCGTGCAGGGCAACTCCGAACTGTGGAAGAGCACTGCCATTTTCGTCACCATGGACGAGGGCGGCGGTTATTACGATTCGGGCTACATCCAGCCGCTCGATTACTTCGGCGATGGCACCCGCATTCCCTTCATCGTGGTCTCGCCTTACACCCGGGCCGGCCACGTCTCCCACGCCTATACCGATCACGTCTCGATTCTGAAGTTCATCGAGGCCAACTGGGGATTGAAACCGGTGACCTACCGCAGCCGCGACAACTTCCCCAACCCGCGCACCGGGCGCAACCCCTACATTCCACTCAACCGCCCGGCCATCGGCGACTTGATGGACCTCTTCGACTTCAGCTGCTTCCACCGCTAGAGTCTGCTGTTAGGAAGTCTCCTGTAAATGAAGAGGCGTAAGGGACGGCGCTGGGCCACTGGCCGGCGCCGTTTTTCTTTGCTTTCTCTGCGCCTTCCTCGAGCTTTTCTCAGCGCTCTCTGCGCTGTAAGGCTTTTTAGCAGCGCCCGCAATCGCCAATGGAAAAAATTCCGCTGGCAACTCCGGGTCATGCTCCTGCAATCCAACTAATTGGTGGATCCGCTGCCAACCGCCTTTCGGCCCCCGGAGCGGAGAGGGTACGGATGGCGGTGGCAGCGGTGACCCAACCAGTCTTTCCTTGCCAACTCTCAGACCGATGACCGAGCCTTGCCCAGGGGGGCCCGCTCGCTCCGGGTTGGCCGGAATCCGATACACTGAATCTATGAAATCTTCCCCCCGCCTCATTCTTGCGCTGGCTGCTGCCGTCGTATTTTCCGCCCTGCTACCCGCACCCGCGGCTCTGGCCCAGGAAGGCCCGCTCGACTCTGCCCAGCCCAACGGAATTACTCCCGACGAGATCATCCAGCGTTTCGCCGCCAAAGAGAGAGAGTTCAAGGAGGCCCGCGAGCAGTACACCTACACTCAGTCAGTGAAGGTGATGACCCTCGATGGAGATACCGTCACCGGCGAGTATCAGGAAGTCTTCGACGTGGTCTTCGGTAATGATGGCAGCCGGGTCGAGAACGTGACCTTCGCGCCTCAGTCCACCCTGGAGAATGGCGGCATTTCCATGTCGGAGCAGGATCTGCAGGATATCCGCCACCTCATGCCCTTCGTCCTCACCAGCGAAGAGATTCCCGAGTACGACATTCTCTACAAGGGCCAGCAGCAGGAAGATCAACTGCACTGCTACGTCTTTGACGTCGCCCCCAAAAAAATCGAGGGCAAGAAGCGGTATTTTCAGGGGCGCATCTGGGTGGACGACCACGACTTTCAGATCGTGAAGACCTACGGCAAGTCCGTGCCCGATATCCGCAAGAAGAACCAGGAAAACCTGTTCCCCAAGTTCACTACCTGGCGGCAGCAGATAGACGGACGCTACTGGTTTCCCACCTACACCCGTGCCGATGACGTGCTCCACTTCCAGATGCAGGATGTGCACATCCGCGAGATCATCAAGTACGAGGACTACAAGAAGTTCGGCTCCAACGTGAAGATCACCTACCAGGGCAAGGAAGTGGA
>DATIYF010000088.1:0-43333 GCA_035517775.1 Terriglobales bacterium | reverse complement strand
CGCGGCCGTGACCGGCCGCGATTTGCGTTCCGCCGAGCCCACCCGCGACGAAAATGGGCAGCCCGCCGTGAGCTTCACCCTGACCAACGAAGGCGGCCAGCGCTTCTATGCCTTTACCTCAGCGCACGTCGGTGACGACCTGGCCGTAGTGCTCGATAACAAAGTTCAGGAAAAAGCAGTCATCAAAGAGCCCATCCGCGACCAGGGCATCATCAACGGCCGCTTCAGCGAGCAGGAGGCCAAAGACCTGGCCATGATTCTGCGCTCGGGCGCGCTGCCGGCGGGCATCAAGTACCTCGAAGAGCGCACCGTCGGCCCCTCCCTGGGCAGCGATTCCATTCGTGCCGGAGTGCAGGCGGCGGTGGTCGGCATGTTGGCGGTTTTGATCTTTATGCTGGTCTATTACCATGGCGCCGGAATCAACGCCGACGTGGCGTTGATCCTGAACCTCATCATTTTGCTGGGATTCATGGGATACTCCCGGGCCACTCTGACTTTGCCGGGCATCGCGGGAGTGATTCTTACCGTGGGTATGGGCGTGGATTCGAACGTGCTGATCTTTGAGCGCATACGCGAGGAGTTGCGTAATGGCAAGACGCCGCCCTCGGCGGTGGAGCAGGGCTTCAAGCACGCCTGGACCGCCATCTTCGATACCCACGTCACCACCATTGTTTCCGCGGCGATTTTGTTCATGTTTGGCACCGGCCCGGTGAAGGGCTTCGCCACCACGCTGGTCTTCGGCCTGGCGGCCAACCTGTTCACCGCGGTGTTTGTTTCCCGCATGATTTTTGACTGGGAGGTGGGCCGTCATCAGATCGGCCAGCCTCTAAGCATCGGCTAGCCGGAGGCGGGAACCGGCCTGGTTTGAGAGCAGCAGGAAAGGGTCTCAAGTCGCGTGGAATTTTTTCGCAATCCGAATATAGATTTTCTGGGCAAGAAGTGGTACTTCATCGCCTTTTCGCTGATCTTCAGCGTGGCCGGCGTGCTTTCCATGCTGTTCTGGCACGGCATTCCGCTGGGTATTGATTTTCGCGGCGGCACCCTGGTCGAGGTCAAGTTCTCCCATCCCCCGAACGACAACGCCATCCGTGCTGCCATGGACCGCGCCGGCCTGCACCATGCCCGCATCCAGAGCTTCGGGGCGGCCGCGAGCAACGAGGTCTTGATTGACCTGCCCCAGGAGGAGACCAGCGAGTCCGAACTGGATCGCGGCAAGACCCAGATCATCAACGCCCTAGAGACCAACGCTCCCGCGGGCAAGCAGGACCTGAATAACGCCAGTTCCTTATCCATCGGCAGTTACCTGCTGGAGAAGGATCCGCTGCACGCGGGCACTGACGCCAATCAGCGCTATGCCGCCCAGGCGCAGGCCATTGTGGACTATCGCGACAAGACCAAAGGCGGCGTGCTGAATTCCATGGACGAGCTCAAGGGCGCAGCCGATCCGGCGGTGCTGGCCGCCTTGCCCGATGGCTTCTATCTTTCCGATTTCGGCGTGCGCAACGTCAGCATCGTGGGACCGCAGGTGGGCCAGCAATTGCGCGGTCAAGCCATTCGGGCGGTGATTTATTCGCTGCTGGCCATGCTGATTTACCTGGCCTTTCGCTTCGAATGGATTTATGGCGTGGCTGCGGTGGTGACCGTCTTTCACGACACCCTCATCACCCTGGGCGCATTCTCATTGACGAATAAAGACATTTCGCTTACCGTTATCGCTGCCATTTTGACCCTGGTCGGCTATTCGAACAACGACACCATCGTCGTGTTCGACCGCATCCGCGAAAATCTCAAGCTGATGCGGCGGGAAAACCTGGCCGACATCGTCAACCGCAGCATCAACCAGACCCTGAGCCGGACCATTCTTACGGCGGGCCTGACGTTTCTGACGGTATTGGCGCTGTTCCTGTTCGGCGGCGAAGTGCTCCATAATTTTTCCTTCGCCCTGGTCATTGGCATTTTGATCGGGACCTATTCCTCGATCGCGATTGCCGCGCCCATCCTGGTCGCTTATCAGACCTGGCGGGCCGAGCGAAACAAGCGGCCGGGTGCCCCGCCGCCCAGCTCCGGCAAAGAGAGCCGGCAGAGCGGCCCCAGCACCGGAAAGGGCAATCGGCGGGAAAAGGTCAAGGCCTAGGGCCGCAAATGCTTTCTTGCCTTTAACTGTTTGATGGCAAGTCGGTTAGGGAGCGGCGCGGCAGCCTTGCCCGCTCCGGGAGCAAAGAGGTGGCAGGCGGTGTCTAAGTTTACGTACGGGTCTGCGTAGGAGAAACCTCTATGTTTGAAGACAGCCTCATCGAGTCAGGTGGAAAGCTGAAGACCAAGCGAGGCCTTACCACGAGCCTCTCGTTCGTGCTGGAAGCGGTTATCGTCGGGGTCATGGTGCTGATCCCGTTATTGTTCACTGAGGCCCTGCCCAAGACGCAATTGATGACCTTCCTGGTGGCGCCGCCTCCGCCGCCGCCTCCGCCTCCACCGCCGGCGGCCACTCCGGTGCGGGTGGTCAAGCAAGTCCAGACCGATATTATCAACGGCGAGTTGCGCACCCCCACCAAGATTCCCAAGAAAGTGGAAATGATCAAGGAAGACGAAGCCCCGCCGCCGGTGACCGCCGGCGTGGTGGGCGGCGTTCCGGGCGGTGTGCCCGGCGGCCAGCTTGGCGGAGTGATTGGCGGCATCATCAGCTCCGCTCCGGTTGCGGTTCCCAAGGTAGCCACGCCGCAGCGCGTGCGGGTTTCGCAGGGCGTTACTCAGGGTTTGCGCATCCGTTACGTACAGCCCATGTATCCGCCCCTGGCCCGTCAGGCCCGTATTCAGGGTACAGTGGTGCTCCAGGCGGAAATCAGTAAGAGCGGGGATATCGAAAACCTGCGGCTGATCAGCGGCCATCCCATGCTGGCCCCGGCTGCCATCGAGGCCGTGAAGCAGTGGCGCTACAAGCCCTACTATCTGAACGGCGAACCGGTGGAAGTGGAGACCCAGGTTACGGTGAACTTCTCGCTCTCAGGCGGCTAGACCGCCGGGCGGGTTCCGCAGCCGGGCGACGCGCAAGATTCGAGGAAACAGTTAAGTTTTGAAGAGCTCTGAGGAGGAGAAAGCAACTCATGTTCGTAGCCAATTTAGCAGGACACGCATTGAGCAATCTGCACACCGCCGCCTTCTGGCTGTTCCAGGATCAGCCCGTAGGCTGGGACCCGATTTCGCTCTGGCACCAGATGGGCTGGGTGGCGAAAGCCGTGGTTATCATTCTGTTCATCATGTCCGGATGGTCCATCGGCGTGATGATTGACCGCTGGATGGCAT
This sequence comes from Terriglobales bacterium, assembly GCA_035517775.1. Classification (GTDB taxonomy): domain Bacteria; phylum Acidobacteriota; class Terriglobia; order Terriglobales; family Acidobacteriaceae; genus DATIYF01. Next base: position 40,033 of record DATIYF010000088.1, on the reverse strand, counting down.
TCAACGCAGCACGCAAGCAGTCGCGTCAGTTCGCCCCGGCCGTGGCCGGAGCGCTGCGCGATGGCCGCATTGATGAAGCCATCAAGGTAGCCGAGCGCAACAAGAAGAGCCATCTGGCCAAGGTGGTCACCGCCGGCCTGATGGAGTTCCGGGCTCACCAGGAAAGCGGCGAGATTCCGGGCGAGACCATCGAGGCTTCCAAGCGCGCCCTGGAGCGCACCGAAGCCATTGTTCATGCCGAGCTGAAGCGCGGCCTGGGTGGCCTGGCCACCATCGGCTCAACCGCTCCTTTCGTCGGGCTGTTCGGCACGGTGATGGGCATTCTGAACGCCTTCCGCGGCATTTCGGAGCAGAAGGCAACCGGTCTGGGCGCGGTGGCGGGCGGTATCGCCGAGGCGCTGGTGACCACCGCCATCGGGCTTCTGGTAGCCATTCCTGCCGTGATGATGTTCAACTATTTGACCGGCCGCGTGGAAGCCTTCGATGTGGAGATGGACAACTCTTCCAGCGAACTGATTGACTACTTCCTGAAGCGGCGCGGAGCCGTGCGCCGCTCCTAGCTTCGTCCTGCCTCCAGTGGCCCGGCATCCCGGGCGGCCGGAGCACGGCGAACGGCCTTGAGTTGCTTGCGGTACGGCGCCGCTTTGGCGGCGCCGTACCCTGGAGATCGGGGCCGGCAGCGCATCGAGAAAAAGAGAAAATTCATGGCAATTGCAAAGCGCGACGAAGGATCCAAGGTCAACTCCAACATCAACGTCACACCGATGGTGGACGTGATGCTGGTGCTGCTGATCATCTTCATGGTGATTACGCCCATGTTGCAGAAGGGCGTCAGCGTGGACTTGGCCAAGGTCAACAATCCAACCCAGATGCCCGACGCGGACAAAGAAGACGCCCTGATCGTGGCCATCATGCGCGACGGCAAGGTTTACTTCGGCAACGACCGGATTGATCCCGACCAGCTCACCGATAAAGTGAAGGACCGCATCGCCAACCGCACCGACAAGCGGGTTTATATCCGGGCAGACGCCCGGGCCAAATTCGGCTCGGTGGTGACCGTAGTGGATGACGTGCGCTCGGCGGGCGTGGACGATCTGGGCTTGCTGACCGATCAGAGAAAGCAGACGCCGGGCGCTCCGAGCGCGCCGACCGGACAATAGCGCCGGCAAAGGCAGTAGAGGAGACAGTTATGGGAATGGATCTGGGCCCGAGCGGGGGCCAAAGCGCAAACATCAATGTCACACCGCTCATAGACGTGCTTCTGGTGCTGCTGATCATCTTCATGGTGATCACGCCCCTCACCCCCAAGGGCCTGGATGCCTTGGTGCCGCAGCCGCCTCCGCCTAACGCTCCCAAGAACAATCAGCCCGACCGCACGATCGTGGTGCAGCTGATTGACCGCGGCGCCGGGCAGGAGCCTGCGCTCAAGATCAACCAGGATGACGTTACCTGGGACGCCCTGCAGGGGCGCCTGGCCGATATCTACAAGACCCGGGCGGAGAAGGTCATGTTTGTGAAGGGCGATGACAACGTTCCCTTCGCCGATGTGGCCAACGTCATTGACATTGCCCACGCCGCAGGAGTAGATAAGGTCGGCCTGATCACGGCCAAGATCGAAGCCGGCGGCTAGAAGGCGCGATCCGCCGCAAGCGGCCGGGTATGGCTTCCGCAGCACAAATCTGTCCCCAGGATTTGCTGGCAAGGGAGAAGCGAAGGCAATGAAAACAAGCGTGCGAACGTTGCTGGTGGTGGCGGTCGGCCTGGCGCTGGTCTCAGCTATCGGTTGCGACAAATTGAAGGCCCGCGACCAGTTAAATAAGGGCGTGCAGGCCTACAAGAATGCCCAGTACGAGTCCGCCATCAATCATTTTCAGGAGGCGGTAAAGCTCGACCCCACCCTGATCAACGCCCGCCTTTACCTGGCCACGGCTTACGCCCAGCAGTACATTCCCGGGGCGGATACGGAAGACAACAACCGCCTGGGCCAGAATGCGATTGACGAGTACAAATCAGTGCTCGATCGCGATCCCAAGAACATCAACAGCGTGAAGGGAATTGCCTACCTTTACCTGCAGATGAAGAAATTCGAAGACGCCAAGCAGTACTACCGCCGGGCCACCGAACTCGATCCCAACGACCCCGAGCCCTACTATTCGATCGGCGTGATTGACTGGACGCAGGCCTACCAGCCGCGCATGGAAGCGCGCGCCAAGCTGGGCCTGAAGCCTGATGCCGAGCTGAGCGGCAAAGACAAAGATCAGAAGCAGGCCTGCGCCGACTTAAAGGACAAGAACTGGAGCACCATCCAGGATGGCATGACCGAGCTGAACAAGGCGCTGGAACTGCGCCCCGACTACGACGATGCCATGGCCTACATGAACCTGATGTACCGCGAAAAGGCCGATCTGGAGTGTGAGGATCCGGATGCGCGCGCCGCCGACCTGAAGACCGCCGACGAATGGGTGGATAAGACCATGGCCACCAAGAAAGCCAAGGCGGAAAAACAGCCCGGCGCGCAGGGCATTACCATGGACCAATCGAAGTAGCGCTTAGCACCAGATTTTTGAGCCCAGCCCCTCTTCCAGAGGGGCTTGGTTTTTGTGAGCGGATTCCGCGCTCCCCGGGTTGATTTCCGCCGAAGCTCTGCGCTTGATCCTGGGATTTTCAGGCGCGGCCCGGCGCGGAGTTTCTATCCTTTGCCGCGGCTAAACAGAAAGACCACGCAGTTGCCGAGATCGCGCTGCTCCACCAGGGGAAAGTCCTGGCGCAACATGCGCAGCAGTCTGGTTGCGGTTGGTTCGGTGGCGGGCGCCTCGCCAACATGGCTCAAGACCAGCCATACCCGCTGGTATCGGGGCAAATCCGCCGCCAGCGCCGCGTAATCCGGCCTGGCCATGAAGTCGCCGAACGTGAGGTGACTGCCGTGCCGGGGATAAATCACCTGTGGGGCTGCATCCGCCGGCCAGCGGGAGTGATAGTACTCATAGGGCACGCGGGCCATGGCAATGTGGAAGATGAGCGCATCGCCCGGGCGGGAATCTGACACGATGGCACGCGAGATCTCGCGCCAGTCGTCATATTGAGGGCGGGTGTGGAAGTAAGATTTCACCCCGCCGGAGGACAGACACACGAGCAGCAGAACAGCGGGCAGCGCGATCCAGTTGGAGCGCAGGCGGGCCAGCGCCGAGGCGGCCAGCAGCAGCAGCGGCGGCAGGCAGAAAATAAAATACCGCGGCAGAAACAAAGGGCGCGCCAGGGAGACAAGCAGAATGAAAGCCGGCGGCGCGAGCAGCCAGAGCAGCAGGAAGCGGTAACGCCAGCTCTCCCAGGGTACCCGCCGGATGGCAGCCGCCCGGAAGAGCGGAATCAAGGCGATCAGGCACGCTGCGCCGTAGGCCGCGGCCAGCCACGGCCCGCCGTTGCCTGCCAGGTCCTCGGCCAGTTGCCGGATTTCTTTGAGCCCGGGCCGGCGCAGCCAGTTCAGCGGCCCCGCGCCCGTGGTGCCGACAAACAGTAGCACGGGGCTGGCCAGCGCCGCGATACGCAGCCAGGGGTTTCCTCTTTTCTGCGGCTGCTCTTTTTCGAGAAAGCACAGGCTGAGCCATTGCGCGGCCACCAGCAGCGCCGCAAAGAAGTGCGCATAGACGGCGAGCGCGCTGCCCAACACGTATCCGCGAGGATTGCTTCCCTGCAGCCACTTGCAGAAGTACAGGCTCGAAACAATGCTGAGCAAAACAAACAGTGAGTAGCTGCGCGCTTCCTGCGACACTTGCAGGTGAAAGGCATTCACCGCCAGCAATGCGGCCGCGATCAGGCCGGTGCGCGAGCCAAACAAGCGCCGGCCTAAGAAGTAAAGCGCCGGGATGGTTGCGATGGAAAACAGCGCCGAAAGCGACCGGATAAAGGCTTCGCCGCTGCCCAGATGCAGCCACCCGCGAAGCAGCAGGTAGTAAAGCGACATGTTGCCTTCCCGCCGCCAGAGAATGCGCGCGAAGTCATACCAGTCGAGCCGGGCGATGCCGGCACTTATGCCTTCATCGAACCAGAAGCCCTTCGCCGCCAGGCCATGAAATCGCAAAGCCGCGGCCAGCGCCGTAATCAGTGAAAGAAGTCCCCACTCCAAAACAGAAATCGAGGGCGAAGGATGCGGTATTTTCTGCGGAGCCGCCGCAGACGCCGAAAAGAGCTGAGAAGAGCCGGCTTTCACGGAGAGGCTATTGTAGTGCCTTGCTTGCCGGATTCCTTCGCTTGCGGCTTGCTTGCCCTTTGCCGTCAGCTTTTGGGCGGAAGCAGGTAGAATCGTAAGTCCGAACCTGGGAATTCATGTTCCGCAAAATCCTCATTGCCAATCGCGGCGAAATCGCAGTGCGCGTGATCCGCGCCTGCCGCGAGATGGGTGTTGCTTCTGTCGCCGTCTATTCTGACGTGGACCGCGCCTCGCTGCACGTCCGCAAAGCTGATGAGGCTTACCCCCTTGGCCCGGCAGCGGCCGCGGAGTCTTACCTCAACATTGCCAGAATTCTCGAGGCCGCACGGCAAAGCGGCGCAGACGCCATTCATCCCGGATATGGTTTTCTCTCGGAAAATGCCCGCTTTGCCGAAGCCTGCCAGCAAGCCGGAGTCAAGTTCATCGGGCCGACGGCCGCCGCCATGGAAAAAATGGGCTCCAAAACCCGGGCCCGGCAGACGATGGAGAAATCCGGCATCCCGTTTGTGCCCGGCACCTCCCGCGCTCTCGAATCTTGCCAGGAGGCGGAGCGCATCGCCGCCGAAATCGGCTATCCCGTGATGCTGAAAGCGGCGGCGGGCGGGGGAGGCAAGGGTATGCGGCTGGTACGCTCGCAGGCGGAGATGAAATCCGCTCTGGTGGGTGCACAGAGCGAAGCGCTGCGCGCCTTCGGCGATGGCGACGTTTACCTGGAAAGAGCGGTTGTGAATCCCCGCCATATCGAAGTTCAGGTGCTGGCCGATGAGCATGGAAACACGGTTTATCTCGGGGAGCGTGAATGCTCCATTCAGCGCCGCCACCAGAAAGTGCTGGAGGAAGCCCCCTCGCCGTTCGTGGATGATGACCTGCGCCGCCGCATGGGCGAAACCGCCGTGCGCGTTGCCAGGGCTGTGAACTACACCAACGCCGGCACGGTTGAGTTTCTTGTGGATCAGAACAAGAATTTTTATTTCCTGGAAATGAATACCCGGCTGCAGGTGGAGCATCCGGTAACCGAACTGGTCACCGGCCTCGACCTGGTTCACCTTCAGATTCGCATTGCGGCCGGCGAGAGATTGCCATTTGCCCAGGAAGACGTTCGCCTTCGCGGGCATGCCATGGAATGCCGCATCTACGCTGAAGACCCCGACAACAATTACTTCCCCAGCCCGGGAAAGATTACTTTGTTGCTGGCGCCCTCGGGGCCGGGCATTCGCCGTGACAGCGGCATGTACGAAGGCTGGACCGTGCCCACCGACTACGACCCCATGCTGGCCAAGCTTATCGGTTATGGCTCCGGCCGCGAGCAGGCGATCGCGCGGTTGCGGCGCGCGCTGTACGAATATTTTGTCGGCGGGATCAAGACCAATATCTCGTTGTTCCAGCGCATTCTGGAAGATGGTGACTTCCAGGCGGGGCGGGTGGATACCGGATATCTCGACCGCCTCCTGCAGGCTGGCAAGGCGGAGTCGCCGGAAAGAAACGCCGGCATTGCCGCGATCGCAGCCGGAGTGTTTGCCGCGCTCGATCCTTCCGGCGCCAGCGCGAAAGCAAGTTTCAATGGAAACGAAAAGCCCGCGGCGGCGCCGGCTTCCGGCTGGAAGCGGGCTGCGCGAAGCGAAGCGCTGCAGTGAGAATGGCTGCTGATCAATGACCTACAACGTCATCGTGGATGGCAAAGCCCACCGCCTGGAACTGGAACGGGCAGGGGGCGTCTGGCAGTGCCGGGTGGATGGGCATGAGGTGCGAATAGATGCGGTGTTGGCCCGCCCTGATGTGCTTTCGCTGCTGATTGACGGCAAAGCCTACGAGATCAAGCGCGAGCGCACGCCTGTGGACGTACACTTGTGGATTGGCAGTTCACGCTATGCCGTCGAACTCCGCGACCCACGCTCGCTTCGCAGCCGGCAGGCTTCTTCTGGCGATGAAGCCGGCCCCCGCAAGCTGCTGGCCCCCATGCCCGGCAAAGTTGTGCGCGTTCTGGTCGCAGAGAAGGGCGAGGTCGAAGCAGGCCAGGGCGTGATCGTGGTGGAAGCGATGAAGATGCAGAACGAGATCAAATCGCCCAAGCGGGGCAAGGTTCAGAGACTTCTGGCCGCGGAAGGCGCTCCGGTAAATGCGGGCGACGTTCTGGCCATCGTGGAGTAAGTGCGCTACGGCGCCAGGCCGTTGCTGTCAATAATTCTTTGCGCGTACAGATTTTCCACCTTGGCCTGGTCGCGCAGCACTTCATAATAGGCCGCTTTCAGCAGTTGCTCGCGCCGGTCGCGAAGCTCGGCGCGAATCGCCTGCTGCACCCGCGGGTCTGAAAACTCGCGCTGCCCGGCGGGCTCCTTGGCCATCAGCTTGACGATGCGAAACCCCATGACTTGCTTGGTGGTCGGCGCCATCACGGTGATGATGGGGGTGTACTGGCCGGGCTTCAGCTTCATGACCGCTTCCCGCGTGGCCGGGTCGGTGTTGCGCAGAGACGACTCGGGGGTAAAACCCAGGTCGCCGCCGTTGCTGGCGGTCTCGGTGTCCTCGGAGTAGCTCATGGCCAGCGTGCCGAAATCGTCGCCGCTGTCCAGGCGGTTTAAAATCATCTGGATCTTTTTGCGCGCCTCGGCTTCGTTCTGCGCTTTATCGTTGCGCACCTGCGGATTGGGAAACGGGGTCACAAAAATCTGCGCCAGGTGGTACTGCGGCTCGATCACGTTGAATTCCGTTTTGTGCGTGTTGTAGTAAGTGGAAATATCCTGGTCGGAGATGTTGATCTTGGAGATGACTTCCTTGTTCAGCACTTTATCCACGGTCAGGGAGCGGCGAATGTCGCGCTTGAAATCTTCCAGGGTAATTTTCTTCTGCTTCAGGCGGGCGGCGAATTCCTCGGCGGTGTAGGGCGACTTGATCTCGTTCAGCTTGCGGTCCACTTCTTCGTCGGTAGCCAGCAGGCCCAGCTTTTCGGCGCGCCGCATGAGAATCTCGTTGTCAATCAGCTCGCGCAGAATGTTCAGGCGCAGGCTGGCAGCCTGCTCGCCCGAGGGCTGCTGCGTAGCCTCGGCGGTCTGGTTCTGAAAATATTTCTCCACTTCTGAGTCGTAAATTTTGCGGCCGTCCACAATGGCGGCAACGCCTTCGCCGCTTCCTTTTCCGCCGCATGCGCCGAGGCCGAGCAGGCTGGCAGCCAGCAGCGCCGCCCCGCAGCCGCGGAAAAGAAAAGTCTGTCTCAATCAGCCCTCCACACTGGCATACTCGAATTCTTCGGGAAAACTCGCGCCGGAACCAGGCCTACGGTAAACGCACCGGTTCACTTGCTGGCCTGCTGGGCCGCGGCAGGATGCACCGGGGCAGGCACGCCTGCCTGCGCCAGCGCCCGGTCGAGGATCGTGCGCAGCTCGGCGGCGGAAACCGCCCCATCCACCTTCTGCCCATTGATGAACATGGTGGGAGTGGCGTCCACGCCCAGCCCTTCGCCTTCCTTCACGGAGGTCTTCACCGCATCGTCATTCTGTGCCTTGACGCACGACTGCAGCTTGGCGGTATCCAGGTCATGCTTCTGCCCCTGCAGAAGCGTGAGGCGGTCGAGCTCGGCGAACTGCTGGTCCCGTCCCTTCTGCTCGCTCACGTCCCTCTGGTTGGCGTGAATGTAGTCGGCGAAATCCCAATAGGCGTCGTTGTTTTGCGCCGCCAGGCAGTTGGCGTCTACCGCGGCATGGGTGGCCCAGGGATGGATCTCTGCCAACGGAAAATCCTTATACACGAACTTCACGCGGTCGCCGTACTCCTTCAGCAGTTCAGGAAACAGCGTCTGGTGCATGTGCGAGCAGAAGGGGCATTCAAAATCGTCGTAGCTCACGGCCACAACCTTGGCGTCCTTGTTGCCGCGCACCGGCCGGCCGGTGATATTGATCTTGCTCATCAGCTCGGCGTAGGGATCTTTGGTCAGGTCGAACTTGGTCATGCGGAACAGCGTGTTGCCGTCTTTGGACAATAGAAAGTCGTAGCTGGAATGCTTTTCGCCGCTGTCAAAGCTGATGGTGAGGGCGTTGTAGTTGGGAAATTCGCTGGGGCGCAGCGGTCCGATCGTGACCTTTACATCGGTAGGAACATTATAGAAAGAGCGCACGTGGTGCTCGATGCGCTGGATCACATCCGGAGGCGCGGATTGCGCCGCGCAGCCCAGACAGATCAGCAGGCAAACGAAAAGCAAACGACGAAAGAGCTTCACTAAAAACCGCCTGAACATTGGAATCGAACGTAGATTATCTCACACAGCCGCGCGTCAGCGGCCGCGGGCCAGCTGCTCGGTTGGCAGCAGCGCGTTCATCGAGCCGGAGCGGAAACCCTGCAAGTCGAGGGTCACGAACTTGAATCCGAGAGCTTTGAAGATGCGGCTGAATTCCGCGGCCATTGCGGGATTCAGGGCGCGCGGCAGTTCCTCGCGGGCAATCTCAATGCGTACCATCTCGCCGTGGTGGCGCACCCGCAACTGGCGGAAGCCGAGCGCTCGCAGGGCGTCTTCTCCCTGCTCCACCACGCTCAGTGTCTCTCGGGTAACCGGGCGGCCGTACTCGATGCGCGAGGCCAGGCAGGCCGAGGCCGGCTTGTCCCAGATACGCAGCCCGGCGGCGCGGGCAAGCTCGCGAATCTCCTGCTTGCCCAGACCGGCTTCGAGCAGCGGAGCGGCGATCCCATGCTGGCGCGCGGCCGCCTGGCCGGGGCGGAAGTCACCCTGGTCATCCAGGTTGATGCCGTAGGCAATGGAATCGAAGCCGTGCGCAACGCGAAAGCTCTCCATCACCTGGAAAAGCTCGTCTTTGCAGAAAAAGCAGCGCGAGCCGTCATTACGGGCATATTCCGGCCGCTCCAGTTCGGCGGTCGGGACGACCTGCAAAGGGATTTTCTGCTCGCCGGCGAAGGCGATCGCATCTGCCAGTTGAGTGCGCGCCAGGCTGGGCGAGTCAGCGATCATCGCCAGCATGTCACTCTTGAGCGCCTCATGCGCCGCCCATGCCAGAAAGGCGGAATCCACGCCGCCCGAGTAGGCCACCAGCGTGCGCCCCAGAGTCCGCAGCTTCACATCAAGCGCGGCGCGCTTGGCGGCCAGGTCTTGGGCGGTTGCCGTCATCCGTTCCATCCTAGCGCTGTTCTCCGCGAGTGCAGGCCGCTTTCGCGAGAATCATAGCGCCGGCTCGCTCCAGGGAATAGTACGCTTCTCGAGGCTGCTCTGCCGCGCCAGTTCAAGCACCTGCATGGTGCGCAGGGCCTGCTCGGGCGTTACTGCCAGCGCATAGCCATGCACAATGGCATCGCGCACGTTTTCATAGTAACCCCGGTAGTCGCCTCTTTCCGTCTGCACTTTCTGCGTACAACTCGCGCCGCCGGCGGCCACGGTGAGTGTTCCCCACAGCGATTCCGGGTCTTCGCCCCAGTTCGGCCCCCAGTCAGGGCCGTCGGGCACCTCGCCCGCGCGCAGCGGTGGCTCCTGCGGATCCATGCCGTACTTGATGAAAGATCCCTTGGTGCCGTGGATCAGAAAATGCGGCCCCGGAGCGTACGCGATGATGCGGGCGCGCAATGTAACCCGCAGCCAGGGGTACTCCAAATATACGTCGAACGAATCTTCCACCTTGGCCGCCTCGCGCTGGCAGAAGAGCGCCGCGGTAACGGCCTGCGGCGGCCCGAACAGCACGAGCGCCTGATCAATCAAATGCGGTCCCAGGTCAAGAAACACGCCACTGCCAGGGCCCTGCTGTTCGCGCCACGCATTCGGCCTCACCTCCGGGCGGAAGCGGTCAAAACGCGCCTCGTACTCCGCGATTCTTCCCAGCACGCCCGACATCACCAGCTTGCGGACCGTTTGAAAGTCGCCATCCCAGCGCCGGTCTTGATACACACTCAGCACTCGGCGCTGCTGTTTGGCCAGGCGGGTCAAGTCCGCCGCCTCCTGCACTGTGACCGCGAAAGGCTTGTCTACCACCACATTCCGGCCCGCGAGCAGACAGCTTCGCGCCAGATCGTAATGCGATGCGTTGGGCGTAGCGACCACGCAAAGCTGAATCTCCGGATCAGCCAGCAACTCTTCCAAAGTGCGCGCCACTCGCACATCAGGGTATTTTTCCTGCGCGCGCGATCCGCTCCGCTCCAGAATGCAGGTCAGTTCCATCCCGGTCACGCCGCGAATCACCGGCGCATGAAATGCCTGCCCGGCCAGGCCGAACCCGATCAGCCCTGTCTTCAGGATTGCCATGCTGAACCGCTCCCTCTAACGATCTTTCAATCGCCGCACGAACTTCAGTCCTGACCAGATTTCGGTCACCGCGCAAACCTTCACGTCCACCAGTCCGGCCTTCAACCCGATCTCGCGCACTTCGTTTTCGTTCAGGCCGGCCGCCAGCCTGGAAGCTTTCTTCGGCCAGCTCACCCAAAGCATGCCTGCAGGAGCCAGCCGGCGCGCAACAGGAGCAAAAGCCCGCCTGAGCTCGGCCTTGGTCGTCACGAAAAGCATGGCGAAATCTGTCTGGCCGGCCTTTCCTGCGGGCTGGCAGGCCGACAGCGCTGCCTCTAATTCGGCTTCCACTTCCTTTGGCAGGTTCAGGAAGAATACGCCAAAGCCCGGTTTGATACCGAGCTTCTGCTGCAGAGGTTTGCCGGAATATCCCGCCATGCAGGGGAGTCTATTGCGCCCCGGGCGCGTAATAGCCGCGGCGGCTGCGCACCCGCAAGTGCTTGCGGTCTTTCGCCTCGATGGCGATGGTACGGTAGCGGCCATCCGCACGGAAGTCGGCCGGCTTGTAGGAAAGCGCGTACTGGCTGCGCAACTCGGCCTGAATCTGGGAGAAGGCATTGGCCACGTCAGTCAGCTGAAAAGGAAAAAAGGCCCGGCCGCCGGTGGCGTCGGCAATCCGCTCCAGCACCTTGTCGCCGCGCTGGTTTCCGCCCATGATGTTGGTGCTGATGGTGTAAATGACTACCTCGGCCCGCTCGGCCATATCAATCGATTCCTCGCGGGTCACGTGGCTCTGATTGTCGTCGCCATCGCTCAGCAGAATGATGGCCTTGCGGGTCGGCCCGGTGTTCTGCAGCTTGGCCAGCTTGTCGCGGCAGGCGAAGTACAGCGCGTCAAACAACGCCGTACCGCCTCCGGGACGCAGCGAGCGAACGCCGTGCGAAAGCAGCTCTGTGCTGTCGGTGAAATCCTGCGTCACCTCTGGAGTCACGTCGAAGCCGATCACGAAGGCCTGGTCATAGCGTGGCCGGATGGTCTGATTGAGAAATTCAATCGCAGATTCCTGCTCGAACTTGAAGCGCTCGCGCACGGAGTTGCTGGCATCCACCATCAGGCCAACGCGCAGCGGCAGGTCGGTTTCATTGTGGAAGCTGCGAATCTGCTCCACCGGCTTGCCGTCGTCAAGAATCTCAAAGTCGCTCTGCTTGAGATCGCGCACGTAGTGGCCGTGCTTGTCGGTGACTGTGAACACCACATTCACCTCGTTGACCGTGGTGCGAATGGTGGTGGTGACATCGTCCGCAGGTACGGCGGGCCGTGCGTTTGCCTGGGTGGAGGTTTGCGGCGGAGCCACGGGAGCGGGAGGCACGGCCGTTGTGCCGGCATCCTCCAGGACCGGCTTATTGGAGGCCGGCGCCTTTGCCGGGGCGGGCTCGGCGCTCGTACTCGCGTTTGCGGCCGGAGTCGGCGGTGGGGCCGGCTTGCGCTGGTACGGCCGGGTCGCCGAAGGCGCTTCGGGAAGCGCCTGCTCACTCGCGGACTGTGCCCACGTGGGAACCTGAATCAGGCACCAGGAGCAAAGCAACAGAATGGCGGAACGAAAGCTCATGCCACACGCCATTATAGTCCTGGTTTTAGTGCCTGGAGAAAATCCTCCAGCTCCGGCGGAAGGGGCGCGGCCAGCGAAAGGTCTTCCCCGCTTCTGGGATGCTTAAGCTGCAAGGCCTGAGCATGCAGGAAGTTGCGCGGCAACGCGAGGGTGGCCGCCGCCTGGCTACGCAGCTCCCGCGGTGCGCCGTAAAGCGTGTCTCCCACCACCGGGTGGCCGAGGGACGCCAGATGAACCCTAATCTGATGGGTGCGGCCGGTGTCAATTCTCACTTCCAGCAGTGTGAACTTGCCGTAGGGAGAGTCAATCTTCTGCCGCACGGAATAGTGGGAGATGGCTTCCCGTCCTCCGGCCCGGCGCGTGGTCATGCGCGTGCGCCGCACGCGGTCGCGGCTGATGCTGGCGCTGATCGTGCCTCGCTCCTGCTTGAGCACCCCATGCACCAGGGCCGTGTAAGTCTTCTTCACCTCTCGTCTGGAGAACTGTGCCGCCAGCCGGCGGTGCACTTCGTCACTCTTTGCGACCACAATCAGCCCGCTGGTGTTTTTGTCCAGGCGATGCACGATGCCCGGCCGAAGCTCTCCCCCTAATCGCGAGAGTGCCCCGAAGCGGTGCAGCAGCGCATTCACCAGGGTGCCGCGATTTCGCTCATCATCACTGGCTCCCGCGCCCGCATGCACCATCATGCCCGCCGGCTTATTCACCACCACCAAATCATCGTCTTCGAGAACAATTTCCAGTGGGATATTTTCTGCGACCGCCCGCAAAGGCGGCGCCTGCGCGCGGCCTAGGATGACAATGCTCTCCCCGCCGCGGAGTCGCAGCGAGGCCTTGGCGGGAGCGGCGTTGACCGTGACTTTACCTTCCTGAATCAACTGCTGCGCGCGGGCCCGGCTCAGTCCAGGCAGGTGCTCGACCAGAAAAATGTCGAGCCGCTGTCCCGCGCACTCCGGGGGCGCCGGCATTGTCACTGGAAATGGTTCGGGCACGGAATATCACGAACCTCTGCAACCTGAGAACCAGAAACTGAGAACTAAGAACCGGGAGAGAAGATGGCAATGCCCTGCCGCACGGCCATCACAGACGCGAACCTGTCTGGATTACCTTGTGGCGTGTGCCGGCACGTGTCTAAGCGCCGGCCGCCACCACCAGATCAGCCCGCCGGTGATGACCAGAAAAATCGAAATCAGTTGTGTGCCCGACATGATGCCGCCGAATACCGAGCCGCGCCCCGGATCGTCGCGAATGAATTCCAGAAAATAGCGCGCCACCCCATACAGCACCAGATAAGCGCCAAAAACCTGCCCCTCGAATTTCTTGCGCTTGAGCATCCAGGTCAGAAGGAAAAAATTCGCCAGCTCCACCGCCGACTCGAAAAGCTGGGTGGGCTGCAGCTTCTGGTTGAGTGGCGTGCCCACCAGCTCGGCCGCCAGCGGACTGGTGAAGGTCACGCCCCACCAGTGCGTGGTCGGCTTGCCATAGCAACAGCCCGCCGAAAAACAGCCGATGCGCCCGATGGCATGCCCAAGCGCCAGCCCCGGGGCAAAGGCGTCGCAGGTGCCGAGCGCCGGCATGTGATGCTTGCGGATGTACCACGCCGCCGCCAGCAGCGCCGCAATCAGTCCGCCGGAAAATACCCCCCCGGCCTGCAGCGTGCTCAGGCTGAAAATCTCACCCGGATGCGCCGCGTAGGTGCTCCAGTCATTGATGATGTAAAGAATCTTCGCGCCCAAGATGCCGCATAGCACCACCAGGATTCCCAGGTTCCAGGCATGGTCGGGGTCAATTCCCTGCTTCTGGGAGTTGCGCACGCTTATCCACAGCCCGATCAGCACACCGAGTGCGACCAGAAATCCGTAGGTGGGAACATTGAAGCTGCCGATATGAAAAAGTCGAGGAAACACTTATGTTGTTAGATGCAGGCGCTGAGATTTGTACTGCATCAGTTTAGCAGGAAGAAAGCATTCATATCCGCTCTTGGGTAGTGGGCTGCCTTCGTGAACCCTCGTGTCTCTTCGTGGTTGAACGGTTTTCTTTGCATCTGCCCCTGCTGACGGCGCACAGCCGAAGGTCTATACTCGGCGGATGTCTCAAGCCGCTCTACTGGCCGATCAACTGCGCCGCGCCTTCGAGAAAGATGCCTGGCACGGCGATGCCATGTTCGAAATCCTCGCCGGAGTCAGCGCCAAAACCGCCGCCGCGCGGCCCATCCCAGGCGCTCACACCATCTGGGAGATTCTTCTGCATGTCGCCGCCTGGGATGACGCCGTGACCCGCCGCGCCGGCGGCTCCGCCGTCACGCTCTCGGATGCAGAGAACTTTCCTCCGGTCAAAGATACCAGCGAAGCTGCCTGGCAGAGCACCCTTGAGGCGGTCAAAAAGACTCACGACCATCTGGTGAAGACCGTCGCTGCCTTCCCCGACTCGCGGCTGCAAGACCCCGTTCCCGGCAAGCAGCAGGACTATTACGACTTCTATTACATGTTCAGCGGCGTGGCGCAGCACGAGCTTTATCACGCCGGGCAGATCGCGCTGCTGAAGAAATTTTCCTAGCCGGGACTTCGCATCCGGTGTGGTTTAATGCGGTCTTGCAGCCGCTCCTTCGGATACGAAGCTGACCACGAAGCAGACCATCAACGTCGCCGTTATCGGCGTGGGCGCCTTCGGACGCAATCATGCCCGCGTCTATCGCCAGCTTGCCGAAGAGGGGGAAGCGGTTCGCCTGGTTGGCCTGGTGGATTCTGACCTTGCCCGCGCCGATGCCGCGGCGCAGGAGTTCGGCTGCCGCGCCTTCGGCTCGCTGGCGCAGCTTCTTACCACCCACAGCGAAGTGCAGGCCGCGTCGGTTGCCGTGCCGACGGTCCACCATCTCGAGATTGCCGGCGCGCTCATGGAAGCCGGCGTGGACGTGCTGGTCGAAAAGCCGCTTGCATCTTCGCTTGCCGAAGCCGATGAAATGCTGCAGGTGGCGCAGCGCCACGGCCGCATTGCCCAGACCGGCCATCTCGAGCGCTTCAACCCCGCAGTGCGGGCCGTGCTTCCGCTGGTGACCCAGCCCATGTTTTTCGAGGCGCACCGGCTCAGCGTGTTCACACCCCGCTCACTCGACGTGGATGTAGTGCTCGATCTTATGATCCACGATCTCGATATCATTCTCGCCTTCGTCGAATCGCCGCTACGCGAGATTCGCGCCGTCGGCCTGCCCATTCTTTCCCCCAAGACGGATATCGCCAACGTGCGCCTCGAGTTCGCCTCCGGCTGCGTGGCCAACCTCACCGCCAGCCGGGTCTCGACCGAGCGCGTGCGCAAGCTGCGCTTCTTTCAGCCCCGGCAGTACATTTCCATGGATTACAGCCGCCAGGACGTTCTGGTCTTCACCGTGGGCGAGGAGGGCGAAGCCCTGGGAGCGCCCTCGGTCAATCCGCAGATCAAGGTCGCCCAGCCCCCGGTCGCTGGGGAGGAACCTTTGCACGCCGAACTGAAATCATTTCTGGAAGCGGTCAGAAATCGCACCATGCCGGTTGTTTCTCTCGAAGACGGCCGCCGCGCGCTGGCTGTGGCTCTCGATATAACCGCCGCCATCCGCCAGCACGTGGAAAAGGCGGACTTGCATCAACTCGCGCGCAAAGCATAAATCGCAGAAATCCTTCTTCGTGAACCTTCGTGCCCTTCGTGGTTGGCGCTTTTCTCTCGGGCTCCATGGCCCGGCTTTACACTTCTTGACAGCATCGCCCGAGGCCACGATGTAGGCTTTGGCAGATGGTGACCATCGAGGTGCGCGCCCTAAGTCTATGTACTCTCAGGGTTTCGCAGATTTGCTGGAAAAGTGCGAAAATGAGAGAACTTCCGCGGCAACGTTGATCCAGAAGACGTTGTGCGATCAAGTGAGACCTCAACGGTCACAAGCTTCGCTTCCACTGCCGAGCCTGATTCGGCGCCTGGCAACTGGGGCGAGGAAGGGTGTTTCTAACCGGCTAAAGCGCCAACGGTATTCATGCCAGCCACGGAAATCCCGCCGAGAAAGCTCGTGCCCATTCCGCCAAGGCCGGATAGCGGCGAGCTCTACGACGCCCACCGCTGGGAGTCGGCTTATCGCGAGATGCACGACGTTCCCTCGCTGCTTATCCAGCTGCAGGACGACCTCGACCGCTCGCGCAAGCGGGAAGCTTTCTGGATGTCGGTGGTGGTTCACCTGGTGCTGGTGATCCTGATCGTGAATTCGCAGAAGTTTGAGAGATTTTTCCCGCACCGGACTCTGGTGGTAGGCCCGAACGACTGGATGCGCCAGAAAGAATTGACCTACCTCGAGCTTCCACCCGACGCGCAGAAGCTGACCAAGAAGCCAAACACCAATATCATTTCCGATAAAGACCGCATCGCCACTTCCCGCACGCGGCTTGATCCCAACGAACTGCGCAAGATTCTCGATAGCGCGCGCCCCGGCGCCCCTGGCCACAGCGCTCCTGCCGCGCCTCCGGCATCGTCTCCACCGGCCGCGGCCACGGCCCAGGCCGCTCCTGCTCCGCAACCGCAGCAGCCGCAGCCCAAGCCGCAGCCTCCGGCCGAGCAGAACCAGGTGGCGCGCCTGCAGACTCCCGCCGAGTCAACTCCTAAGCCCAGCTTCAATGTCGGGCCGATGACGGCAGGTTCGGCCATCGCCCAGGCCGCCCGCGCGGCCATCGCCAACCGCGGCGCCAGTTACGGCGGCGATGACGGAGATTACGGCTTCGGGCAGCAACCCGCGGAACAGATCGGTCCCATGGACGTCCTGAGCGACACCATGGGGGTGGATTTCGGTCCCTACCTGGCGCGCGTGCTGCATGACGTGCGGCAGAATTGGTACAACCTGATTCCTGAAGTGGCCCGCGCACCGCTGATGAAGAAGGGCAAAGTCTCTATTCAGTTTGCCATTCTGAAAGACGGCCGCGTCGCAGGTATGCAGCTTACCGGCTCTTCCGGTGATGTGGCTCTGGACCGCGCTGCCTGGGGCGGAATCACCGGCTCGAATCCTTTTCCACCCTTGCCCACTCAGTTCGCAGGCCAATATCTGGCGCTGCGCTTTCACTTCTACTACAACCCCGATAAGTCTGACCTGCAGTAGGCTCATTGCCGCCCTTGCCTCCTCGCGTTACTCGGGGCGGCCGACCCGGAATGGCCTTGGCACAATAAGTACATGCCCGGCAAGTGCTGGCCGCGATCTGCCTGCGGACGTATACTTTGCCCAAGTCCCCCGCCGGTTCCGGCCATGAAACGCATACCTCAGCTCGATGGCCTGCGCGGTATCGCCGTCCTAATGGTCTTCGTTTACCACGCCTTCCAGATCAATCACGCTGCCCGCGGCGTGGACCTGTTCTTTGTCCTTAGCGGATACCTCATCACCGGAATTCTGGTCCGCCTGAAGGAGAAGAAGGCAGGAGGCTACTGGTGGCCGTTTTACTTCCGCCGCATGAAGCGGATACTGCCACCCTACCTGGGGTTTCTGATTTTTCTGACGCTGGCTTTTTCCGTCCCCTGGCGCCAAGTCTGGTATTGGTATGCCTTTTTCGGCGCGAACATCGCCTCCGCATTCGGCAAGACGCCGCTGCGCTCGATGGGGCCGCTGTGGTCGCTGGCGGTCGAGGAGCAATTTTATTTCGTATGGCCGCTGGTGGTGCTCGTGTGCAGCCGCAAAGTCTTGCGGAATGTGGCCTTAGGCATCATGGTGCTTTGCCCTCTGCTGCGCGTCGCCTTCACACCGCTGTTTTCGGATTACTCGCCCATTTATTGCCTCACGCCGTTTCGCGCCGATATGCTGGCCGTCGGCGCATTCATCGCAATCTCAGAAATCCAGGATCCGGGCTGGGTTAAGCGCAACGGCCGAAGCGCATTGCTGGTACTGATCGGCAGTGCGCTGATCTTGGCGGCGCTCACGCGAGTGCCCGGCTTCCGCATCACTACCAATAACCTGCTGTTCAATGGGGTGGGGTATTCGCTGATTGCCATCGGCTTCGGCGCCACCCTGCTTTGGTCGCTAACTCTCAGCAAAGGCGTCGTTTACGGCTTTCTGAGCTGGGGCCCGCTGCGCTATATGGGCCTGATCAGCTATACGTTCTATCTTTATCAGCTTCCCATCCTCGAAAAGATCGGCGACCGGGTACACTCCCAATTGCTCGTAGCCGGGATGGGTTTCGCCGTAACCGCCGCTTTTTCTGCTCTTTCCTGGCACTTCTTCGAAGCGCGCATCCTCAGGATGGGAAAAGAGGAAAGGCGGCGGCCCGAGAGCCTTCCTGCCCCGAAGCCGCAAGCCGCGTCTGAGATTTCGTAGCCATCTTGCCCACAAGCCATTGAAATTCATCGCCTGAGCTTCCCGAACGAGCGCGCAGAATCCCAGCTGGCCAATTGTGGGATAGGTCCTTCGGAACCTTCATTCGGGAGTTACGAAAGTTTCCTTAACATCCCGTAACTTATTGTCCTGATACGGCTTAGCGGTTGAAACTAGTCTATTCCGGAGGTACTCGGGGCTTCCTCGGAAGCCGCAGGGACAATTATGGCTGCCCGGTTACGGTGGAGAAGCCTAAGCTTCAGCGCCAAGTTCTTCATGAGCCTGGTCATCCTGGTGGGCGCGGTCGTATTGCTCGCCGGAACGCTGCACCCTACCAGCAATAACATCGCCGAATTCATCTGCTACCTGCTGCTGATTCTGCTGGTTTCGCGGCTGAAGGTCGAACTGCCGGAAGTCGCCGACAGCATGTCGGTTAATTTCCTGTTTGTGCTGCTGGGGGTGCTGGAACTGACCTTTGCCGAGACCTTGCTGCTCGGCTCAGTGGCAGTTCTGCTGGCTTCCGTAGCGGCCGACAAGCGCGACCGGCCGCATCCCATTCGGGTGGCATTCAACGCCTGCGCTGATGCCTGCTCTATCATTCTGGCCTACGGCGCCTATCACTGGGTGCCCCTGCCGGCGCGCCTGGATTTTCATCCCATTTTGCTCGTCGTTTCCGCGTCAGTTTACTTTCTTGCCAATACCGGCCAGACGGCGGCTTATATCGCTCTCACCGAGCGCCGCTCTCTCAAGCAGCTCTGGGTAGAGTGCTACTCCTGGTCATTCCCTTACTACCTGGTAGGTGGCGCGGTGGCCGGAGTCATGAACCGCTTGAGCCGCTCCTTCCAATGGGAGACTTCGCTGCTGGCGCTGCCCGTTGTCTATCTGATGTACCGCTCTTATCGCTTGTATCTGAGCCGGCTGGCCGATAAGAAATTACACGTTGAAGAGATGGCCGACCTGCACATGCGCACCATCGAGGCCCTGGCCCTGGCCATTGAAGCCAAAGACCACACCACCCACGATCACTTGCAGCGGGTGCGCGTCTATGCCATGGAGGTGGCGAAGGAATTAGGCCTTAGCCCGCCGGAGATCGAAGCTCTGCAGGCCGCCTCGCTGCTGCACGATATTGGCAAACTGGCGGTGCCGGAACACATCATCTCCAAACCCGGGCGTCTTACGCCGGAAGAGTTCGAAAAGATGAAGATCCACCCGGTAGTGGGGGCGGAGATTCTGGAGCGGGTGCGCTTCCCCTATCCGGTGGTGCCGATCGTCAGGGCGCACCACGAAAAATGGGATGGCACCGGCTATCCCTCGGGCCTGAAGGGCGAAGAGATTCCCATGGGCGCGCGCATTCTCTCGGCGGTGGATTTTCTCGACGCTTTGGCCTCCGACCGGCAATATCGCAAGGCGCTGCCGCTGCAGGAAGTCATCAAGCGCCTGACGGCGGATTCCGGCAAAGCTTTCGATCCCAAGGTCGTCAGCATTCTGCAGAACCGGTACCGGCAGCTGGAAAGCCTGGTGACCGCGCAAGCGGAGAAAGAGGGAGCGAAGCTTTCCACCGACGTGAAAGTCGAGCGCGGAAGCGCTCCCGACGCAGGCTTCGAGAGCAATACCGCGAAAGAGGCCCCGGAGGTCAACTTCCTGGCTTCCATCGCCGCCGCCCGGCAAGAGGCGCAGGCGCTGTTCGAGCTGAGCCAGGACCTGGGCGCTTCGCTCAGTCTGAGTGAAACTCTCTCTGTGTTCTCGGTGAAGCTGGAGCGGCTGGTTCCCTACGATGCCATTGCGATTTATGTGTGCCGGGGCAATGAGCTGACGCCGGAGTACGTGAGCGGAGACAACTACCGGCTGTTTTCTTCTCTGCGCATTCCGCTCGGGCAGGGGCTTTCCGGCTGGGTAGCTCACAACAAGAAGCCCATCATCAATGGCAATCCTTCGGTCGAGCCCGGCTACCTGAACGACCCCACCAAGTTCAGCAGTTTGCGCTCGGCGCTGGCGGTGCCGCTGGAAGGCCTCTCGGGCGTGGTCGGCGTGCTGGCCTTGTACAACGCGGCCCCCGATGCTTTTACCAGCGACCATCTGCGCATTCTGCTGGCGGTAAGCTCCAAGATGGCGCTGGCGGTCGAGAACGCCCTGAAATACCAGCAGGCGGAAAGCTCAGCCACGACCGACTATCTGACCGGCCTGCCCAATGCTCGCTCGCTCTTCCTGCAACTGGACCGCGAACTGGCGCGCTGCAAGCGCGAGCACTCCAGTCTCATCGTCATGGTGTGCGACATGGATGGCTTTAAGCTGGTGAATGACCGCTTCGGGCATCTGGAGGGCAACCGCGTGCTCCGCCTTTTTGCCCAGGCCCTGAAGCACAGCTGCCGCGAATACGATTATGTGGCCCGCATGGGCGGCGATGAGTTTGTGGTGGTAGTGCCCGGCCTGACCACCGATGCCGCCAGCCACAAAGGCCATAGCCTGCGGGAGATGGCGCGCCAGGCCGGCCATGAAGTTTGCGGCGAAGACATTCTTTCGCTCAGCGTGGGCCACGCGCTCTACCCCGACGACGGGCAGGACGCCGAGGCGCTGCTGGCCCAGGCCGACCGCCGCATGTATCAGGAAAAACAAAAGCAGCCCTACCGCAAGAACCGGCGACTCTATCCCCGGGTGAAGTGCCGGGTGACCATCGAACTGCAGGCGGAGGGCAATGCCGGGCTGCTGATGGGCAATTTGACCGACATCAGCCAGGGCGGATGCTTCGTCGAGACCAGCATGATTCTGCCTGCCGGCACCACCCTGAAGCTGGCCTTCTCCATGGAAGACGGCAAGATGCAGGCCGAAGGAAAGGTGCTGCGGCTGGAGCCCGGTTCAGGCGTGGCCGTGCAGTTTGCCGATATGAGCCGCGAAGACCGGGCCAAAATTCAGAAAGTCATGGAGTACGTGCAGAAAACCTCCCGCGCCTACGACAAGCGCTTCGCCGCCAAGCTGCAGCACAGCTGAAACCTTCCCTTCGGACTAGCGGCTGGCCAATCCGCCCGCAGTCTCAGCCCCATCAATCGTATAGACGTGGCCGCTGATAAAGGCCGCATCATCCGAAGCCAGATAAGCAAATAGCGCAGCGACCTCTTCCGGTTGGGCGTGGCGGCGGAGGGGAATTTTGCGGTTGACCTCATCGAGCATCGCGTCCGTGTACTCGGCGCGCTGCATAGGGGTGAGCACATATCCCGGCGCAACCGCGCATACGCGAATCTTAGGGGCAAGTTCGAGCGCCATAGAGCGGGTCAGCTCGATCACCCCCGCCTTGGTGGCGTTGTAGTCGGCATAAAAGGGATATCCCATGACCCCGTTGGTGGAGGCCGTCTGCAAAATCACTCCCCTGCCCCGCTGCCACATATGACGGGCCGCGGTCTGGGCCACGTAGAAGACGCCGGTGAGGTTGACGGCGAGAACCTTGTCCCACTCCTCAGGCGTGATCTCGAGAAAATTGTGGCGGATGCTGATGCCGGCGTTGTTGATTAACACGTCCACCGCGCCCATCAGCCGCACGGCTTGATCGAAAGCGGCCTGCACCTGCTTCAGGTTGGAAACATCGGCGTTCACCGTGCCTGCCAGGCGGGGAAGCTCGGTTTGCAGCTTCGCGCAGCCCTTTTCGTCGCGGTCGAGCACCACGACCGCTAAGCCTTCTTCCAGAAAGCGCGCCGCGGTGGCGGCGCCAATTCCGCTGGCGCCGCCGGTGATGAGCGCGCGTTTGCCTTTGAGTCCGCGCATGGCTTCTCCACAGAGAACTCTTTCGCCGGGCAGGATAAACGACCGCAGGGGTTTGAGGCCATGCCAGAGTCAGGCGGCGGGGGGTTGCACTTCGCGCAGCCGCCGCTCCAGAAAGCGCCGCTCACTTTCATTGGTCGCCAGTGCCAGGGCGCGGCGGTAGCTTTCAGCCGATTCCTCGCCCGCCCCCATGCGGCGGAGCAGATCGGCGTGGGTGGCGTGCAGCAGGTAATAATCCTTGAGTTGTCCGCCTGCCAGCAGCCCGTCCACGATCGCAAGCGCCGCCTGCGGACCCTGCGCCATGGCCACGGCCACCGCCCGGTTCAGCGCAACGATCGGGGAGGGCTGAATGCGCTCCAGAAGATCGTAGAAGCCCACAATCTGCGGCCAGTTCGTTTCTGCGGCGCGCGCGGCCTTGCAGTGTTCGGCGGAGATGGCCGCCTGCAGCGCAAACGGCCCAGGCTCCCGGCCCAACGCCTCCCCCGCCAGGGGCAGAGCCTCGGCGATCTGCGCCCGATTCCAGCGGGTGCGGTCCTGTTCCTCTAGAACGACAACATCCCCGGCGCCATCGAGCCGCGCCTCGCGGCGCGCATCATGCAGCAGCATGAGGGCGAGAAGCCCGGTGGCTTCGGCAGGAGGGTTGGGCGCCATCAAAGACCTTAGCAGCCGTCCCAGGCGGATGGCCTCCGCGCAAAGATCGTTGCGCACCAGCGGCCCTCCGCGCGTGGCGGCATAGCCTTCGTTGAATACCAGATAGATGACCGTCAGCACCGCATCCATGCGCGCCGCCAGGTCTTTGGTCTCGGGCACCACGTAAGGAATGCCGGCTTCGCGAATCTTCTTCTTGGCCCGCACCAGCCGCTGCGCCATGGTCGGAACCGCCACCAGGAATGCGCGCGCAATCTCATCCGTTTCCAGGCCGCAAAGGCTGCGCAGGGTCAGCGCCACCTGTGCCTCGGGCGCCAGGGCGGGGTGGCAGCAGGTAAAAATCAGGCGCAGCCGGTCATCCGGAATCACGCCGGGGTCATAGTCAGATTCCCGGCTTGGTTCGCCAAACAGCGTCAGTTCTACGGCATGCGACTCCAATTTCTGCGCGAAATTCGCCTGCCTCCGGATGCGGTCTATGGCTTTGTGGCGGGCGGTCTGAATGATCCAGGCGGCCGGTGAATCGGGTATGCCGGCCGCCGGCCACTGGTCCAAGGCGGCGGTAAATGCTTCCTGTACAGCCTCTTCCGCCAGATCGAAGTCGCCCACCTGGCGGATCAGCGTGGCCACAATCCGGCCCCAGTCGGTGCGATAAACTTGCTCGATCGCGGCGGCGGCTTCGGGTGCGACCGGAGAAGGCACGGCTTATTTTAATTATTTTTTTCCAGGGGTGTCGATTTGGCACCCGCGGTTCGACTTACCAGTGAAGGAGCAAGGGGATGAAATACATGATGTTGATTTACCAGGATGAAAACGGCTCGCCCAACCAGGCGGAGCGGGAGGCGTGCTATGCCGATTCCGCCCAGTATGCCCAGGAATTGAGCCGCAGGGGAAAGTTTCTGGGGGCTGCTCCCCTGCAGCCGACTTCCACCGCAACCAGCCTGCGCCAACGCGAAGGCAAACCGCTGGTGACCGATGGCCCCTTCGCCGAGACCCGCGAGCAATTGGGCGGCTTCTTCCTGGTAGATGCCAGGGATCTGGATGAAGCCATCGAGATCGCGGCCAAGATTCCGGCCGGCAAATTCGGCACGGTGGAGATTCGCCCGCTGGTCGAGGTCCCCGGCCTTCCCGGCTAGTTCGGAGAAAACATGTGTCCAGCGTGCGCTACGGTTGCAGCAGTGCTGATTGCCAAGGTCGCTTCGAGCGGGGGCGCGGCGGCGCTGGTGGTCAGGAAGCTTCGCGGCCAGGAAGCGGCCGAAAAGAAACCAGAGGAGAAATCGTCATGACGGCAGGTACGAGCACACATCCGAAAGTAGTCTCGCGGGAAGAATGGCTGGCCGCGCGAGTGGAGCTGCTGAAAAAGGAAAAAGAGCTGACCCGCGCCCGCGATGCTGTAAGTGCCGAGCGCCGCGCTTTGCCCTGGGTGAAGGTTGAGAAAGAGTACATTTTCGAGGCGCCCGAGGGAAACAAGACGCTTGCCGACCTTTTCAATGGGCGCAGCCAGCTGATCATTTATCACTTCATGTGGCGCCGCGAACTGGGCGAGGGCTGCGTGGGCTGCTCGTTTCTGGCCGATCACGTGGACGGCCCCAACCAGCACCTGGCGCAGCATGACGTGAGTTTTGCGGCGGTCTCGCGCGCCCCACTGCCGCTGCTCCAGGCTTTCAAACAGCGCATGGGCTGGCGTTTCCCCTGGGTTTCATCATTCGAGAGCGACTTCAACTTTGACTATCACGTTTCTTTCACGCCTGAAGATCTGGCAAAGGGCAAGGTCTATTACAACTACCGGATGACCGATGCCTCGATTGAGGAGCTTTCGGGCATCAGCGTTTTCTACAAAGAGAACGGCGAAATTTTCCACACCTATTCGAGTTACGCCCGTGGCAACGAAGAAGTGCTGGGAGCGTACATGTATCTTGACCTGACGCCCAAGGGCCGCAATGAGAACGGGCCGCACTTCACTCTGGCCGACTGGGTGCGCCATCACGACCGCTACGGCGCCGGAGGCCACGTGGACGCCACCGGTGGCTACATCGCGCCCAGGAAGGAACCTTCCTGCTGCCATTGAGCGCAAGCCGGATGTCGATTCCGCGGCCGGCCGTTCGACTAACTGATGAGAGGAAGTCAAAAGATGTCTCAAGCGTCTAATCCGCGAAGGAGGCCACGATTGAAGTTCATGATGATTGTCAAAGCCAGCAAAGATTCCGAGGCGGGCAAGCTGCCGGGGGCAGAGCTGCTGGCCGCCATGGGCGAATACAACGAAGAGCTGAGGAAGGCCGGCGCGCTGGTGGATTTGGCCGGTCTGCATCCCAGTTCCAAGGGTGCGCGCATCAAGTTCCAGGGGTGGAAGCGAACCGTGATTGACGGCCCCTTCGCCGAGACCAAAGAGCTGGTCGCCGGCTACTGGATCATCAAGGCAAATTCTCTGGAAGAGGCCGTTGACTGGGCGAAGCGCGCCCCCGATCCCCACGGCGAAGGCCAGGAGGGCGAAATCGAGATTCGGCAACTCTTCGAGCTGGAAGACTTTCTGCCCAGCCCGGCGCTGGAATGCGCCCGCGAGTTGGAAAAGGAACTGGCGGCGAAGAGATAAACATTTTGTGCCGGCTTCGGATTTTCTTTGCCCACTTCGCGCCAAAGGAATGCAAGCCGCGGAACCCGGCAAAGATCAGACAGGAGAAATCATCATGCGGTTCATGATGCTGTTAAAGGCGACCAGGAACTCTGAGGCGGGCGCTCCGCCCAACCCGGAACTGATGGCGGCGGTGGCCAAACTGGGCGAGCAGGCCACCAGGGCCGGCTCGATGATTGAAGCCGGCGGCCTGCTGCCAAGCTCGCAGGGAGCGCGCGTCCATGTCTCCGGCGGCAAGATCTCGGTGATCGACGGGCCGTTCCCCGAGACCAAGGAACTGGTTGGCGGTTACGCCATCTTCGAGCTGAAATCGAAAGAAGAAGCTGTTCGCATGGCCCGCGATTTTATGCAGGTCCATGCCGACATACTCGGCCCCTCCTACGAGGGCGAACTGGAGATTCGGCCTTTGATGCCGGCGCCGCCGGGGGCGGCAAAGTAAGTCAGCGCGCAAAAATACGGGCCATGTGCCATCAAAATTTCAGGAGGAAATGACATGCAATTGAATTCTCATTTACACTTCGGCGGTCAATGCGAAGAAGCCTTCAAGTTCTACGAAAAGTGCCTCGGCGGCAAAATTGACGGCTTGTTCCGTTACGAAGGCGCGCCCGTCGAGGCCGGACAGAGTGTTCCGGCGGAGTGGCGCAACAAGGTCATGCACGCGCGCATGACCATCGGTGACCAGGTGCTCATGGGTATGGACGCGCCCCCCGAGCGCTTCCACCGGCCACAGGGCTTTCACGTCAACATTGGGGTAAAGAATGTTGCCGAAGGCAAGCGGATTTTCGAGGCCCTCTCGGAGAAGGGTACTGTGGTGATGCCGTTCGGCCCGACCTTCTGGTCGCCCGGCTTTGCCATGTTCTCAGACCGCTTCGGCACACCCTGGATGGTGAACTGCGAACAGCCGGCGGCGTAGCCGGCTACGATTGGAGCAAAACCGGTGCAGACAGCGAGTCAAACTTCAACAAGCGTGATCTGGGCGGGGCGTGTCGTCAGCGCTCTGCCCATCCTGGCACTGCTGTTCAGCGGCGTCATGAAGCTCATGAGACCGCCGGCGGTGGTTGAGGGCTTCGTGCGCTGCGGCTATCCCGCGAGTCTGCTCCTGCTGATCGCCGGCCTCGAAATTGGCTCAACCCTGGTGTATCTGATTCCCCGCACCGCCTTCCTGGGTGCAATTCTCATGACCGGCTACCTGGGCGGCGCCACCGCCACCAACATTCGCATCGGCGACCCCGCATTTTTAGTGACCCTCACCCTCGGAGTGCTGGTCTGGCTTGGCCTTTACCTGCGCGACGAGCGTCTGCGTAAACTGCTCCCCCTGCGAAGCTAACCCATACGGATTGCTGGCTGCGAAATTCCAGGCTCAGTTGCGAGGACCAAATGTACGAGGTAATTCTCAAGCGCTTCGATCATCCTGACGAGGTCCGTACTTTCGAGAAGGGCAAGTTTGAGCTGGTGAAGGTCGGTGGCATGAGCATTGGCCGCGCCACCTACCAGCCGGGCTGGAAATGGTCCGAGCATGTGGGCAAGGCGACGGGTGTCAAAAGCTGCTCCGTCGAGCACGTTGGCATGGTTGTCTCCGGCCGCGCCACCGCTGCCATGGACGACGGCCGGGTGATTGAGATGAAGGCCGGCGATCTGTTCTACATCGCTCCCGGACATGACAGCTGGGTGATCGGAGATGAGCCCTATGTCTCCTTGCACTTCATGGGCGCAGAGCAGTACGCGCAGAAGAAGACTTAGAGCGCATTTTTCGCGGCAAAGGCGGGGCCGGTTCGCGCATCTCAGTATCGGTCCATTTTTGCGGACCGACTAGACCGAATCGTTAGGAGGAAGCATGCCCCGTTACGGAACTTTGGGTGACTATCGTTTTTCCGATGCGCAAGATGCGGCCAGCGACATTCGCGGCGCCAGTGTCTATGGAAGCAACGACCACAAGCTGGGGGAAATTGACGACGTGATTTTCGATCAGGCCACGGGAGGCATCGTGTACGTGGTGGTGGATACCGGCGGCTGGCTTTCCAGCCGCAAGTTCATCGTGCCGCCCGGCCGACTGCGGCCTTCTATGCAACACGAGAATGATTTTCTGGTGAATCTGAGCAAAGAACAGATCGAGAACTTTCCGCCCTACGACGGCACGGCGGTGACCTCGGAGGAAAAGTGGGCGGATTATGAGCGGCGCTATCGTTCGAAATGGGTGGAAAAGCCGGTGATGCACCGCGAGGCCACCGACCGCAACATCACGCCCACCACTAAGCAGCAGGTGGATGCCGGCTCGGGAACGATTCCCTCGGCGGCAGATGAGGATCCGCGCGAGCCAATCACGACCGTCAGTACTGACGCCGAAATGGGTGTCTCTCCGTCGGGGCCGTCGCTGCGCTGGACCACCTTCGAAGATAAGCTGCGGCAGCGGCGGGAAGAAGTGCTGGAAGAATCCATTCGGAACCTGGAGCGGGCCGAAGAGCGCGACCGGCGCAAGGCAAGCTGAAGCGCAGTCGCCCGCCGCCGCCCTATCCTGGTTTCTGAAGCCGATTTGTCGGAGTCAAGCCAGGATGGGGCATTTTTGCGTCAGGTGTATGCCAAGGTCGGGCGCATTAGGGCCGGATGTGGGGGATATGCTCCGGATCTGCTTTCTGATACACCAGACAGACCTTGCGAATCGCGGTTTCGCCACGGCTTGGGTTGTTTTCAATGCTCGTGACGATCAATATAATTTCAATTTTCTGAGGAGCTTACTGCATGTCCCAGGTTCGCGTTCTTGTCGGTACCCGCAAAGGCGCATTCATCCTCACCGCTGATGGCAAGCGCCAGAACTGGGAGGTCTCCGGGCCGCACTTCACCGGCTGGGAGGTCTACCACATGAAGGGCTCGCCCGCCGACCCCAACCGCATCTACGCCTCGCAGTCGAGCGGATGGTTCGGCCAGATCATCCAGCGCTCCGATGATGGCGGCAAGACCTGGCACCAGCCCGGAACGCCCGCCGGCCAGTCCGCCGCGCCCGGACCGCCCAAGGGCGAGAGCAACAAGTTTGTCTACAACCAAGACGCCGCGCCGCTCACCACCCACCAGTGGTACGACGGCACCCAGCATCCCTGGGAGTTCAAGCGGGTGTGGCACCTTGAGCCTTCGCTCAGCGATGCCGAGACGGTCTATGCCGGCATCGAAGACGCGGCCATCTTCCGCTCGACCGACGGCGCGCAGAACTGGGCCGAGATGCCTGGCCTGCGCGGCCACGGCACCGGCCCCAAGTGGCAGCCGGGCGCGGGCGGCATGTGCCTGCACACGATTATTCTCGACCCTTCGAATCCGCAACGCATCTGGATCGCGATTTCCGCGGCGGGCGCCTTCCGCAGCGACGATGGCGGCAAAAGCTGGAAGCCCATCAACCGCGGCCTGCGCTCCAACTACATTCCCAACCCCGAGGCGGAGATTGGCCACTGCGTGCACCACATCGCCATGAACCCCAAGCGCCCGGGGGTGATGTTCATGCAGAAGCACTGGGACGTGATGCGCTCTGACGATGCCGGCGACAACTGGAAAGAAGTCAGCGGCAACCTGCCCACTGACTTCGGCTTCGCCATTGATGTGCACTCCCACGAGCCGGAGACGATTTACGTGGTGCCCATCAAGAGCGACAGCGAACACTTTCCTCTCGATGGCAAGCTGCGCGTGTATCGCAGCAAATCAGGCGGCAACGAGTGGGAGCCGCTCACCAAGGGCCTGCCGCAAAGCAACTGCTACGTAAACGTGCTGCGCGACGCCATGGCCGTGGACACGCTGGATGACTGCGGCATTTATTTCGGCACCACCGGCGGCCAGGTCTACTGCTCGGCCGATGCCGGCGACAGCTGGAACCCCATGGTGCGCGACCTGCCCGCCGTGCTGAGCGTGGAAGTACAGACGATCGGCTGAGTGGGGCTTGATGTGGGGCGGGGGCCCTCGCCCGCCTTGTTCTAATGTTCCGCGCGGAACCTATCGTATCGACAGTTTTGTGATGACACGTAAGTCTCAGAAAAGGCAGGGCTTATCCTGCGCAGCTCTTTTTGCGGAACGGGATCGGAGAGATTTGTTGCGCGACGGGGTTGAGGCCCTGCCGCCAGGAATTGCAAACGGGAGCTCCGCGCCGGCGGGCGCAACTAGGACACGGAGGCGGCTCTGCCCTCCGACGCCTCTAATGGCTGTGCTCGTGCTCGGCGCTCACCGGCATGACGCAGCCGTGCGCCACTTCGCACTCCGTGTGTTCAAACT
The DNA here is from genome assembly GCA_035517775.1 of Terriglobales bacterium. Lineage (GTDB taxonomy): Bacteria > Acidobacteriota > Terriglobia > Terriglobales > Acidobacteriaceae > DATIYF01. Next base: position 10,436 of record DATIYF010000088.1, on the reverse strand, counting down.
GAATAGTGGTGTGGTCAATGTGGAATCCCTCATGCAGGCGCTCTTTCACCTCGCGCAGAATGCGCTCGCTCACCGAGGGTGGAATGTCGGCAATGGCAATGTGGACGGAAAGGGCATGCGTCTCGGAACCGATGCTCCACACATGCAGATCGTGTACATCGTTCACGCCATCCACGGTGCGAATGGCCGCGGCGATGCTATCGAGCTTCATGCCGCGGGGGGTGCCTTCGAGCAGAATGTTCAGGGTCTCGCGCACAATGCCCCAGCCCGACCAGAGAATGAGCGCGCCGATTCCGAAGGAAAGCGCGGAATCAATCCACAGCCGGCCGGTCGCGAGAATCGCCCAGCCGCCGGCGATGACGGCGGCGGTGGAGACGGTATCTCCGATCTCGTGCAAAAAGGCGCTGCGGATGTTCACGTCGCCCCCGGAGCGGTAGAGCAGCAGCGCGATTACGCCATTCATCACTACGCCGGCTGCGGCCACCCAGATCATTACGCCGGCGCGGACCTGCTCCGGCTGCTGCAGGCGGCGAAAGGCTTCATAGAAAATCAAGAAGGAAACCACGACCAGGGATAATGCATTGACCAGCGCCGCCAGCACGCCGGCGCGGTGGTAGCCGTACGTCTTTGTCGTGCTTGGCGGGCGGGATTGCAGGTACACGGCGAAGAGGGAAAGCAGCAGGGCGAAAAAGTCCGAGAGATTGTGGCCGGCCTCGGAAAGCAGGGCCAGGGAATGCGCGCGGATGCCCGCCACTACCAGCAGGGCAATGTAGCCGAGGGTCACGAACAGAGAAACCCGCAGTACGCGCGAAGTCCGCTCGCCGCCGTGGGCATGCGCATGCATACGATTAGTGTAAGGGGGCGCGCTGGCGGGCTTCAAGACAGGCAAGTGACGGTAGTGCTCGCACAATGATACCGCCACAGGATCTCGGCGGGCGAGGTTAGCGCGGTGGCCATGCTCTACAATGCTGCTTCTTTCATTCGAGGGGGCCGGAGGCGGCAGTGGCTTCGCCGCCTGCCCACCCGTGCGGTTAGTGTTTCAAGCAAATCATGGCGGTTCTGGAACAAAACTACTGGCTGACTACGGTCAAGATGCCCAAGACCGACACGGAAGCGGCGCGCCCGCTGCCGGAAAAGGTGGATGTGGCGGTGGTGGGCGCGGGCTTTACCGGCCTTTCCGCCGCGCGAACGCTGGCCCGGCGCGGCGTGAAGGTTGCGGTGCTCGAAGCCGAGACCATCGGCTGGGGCGCCAGCTCGCGCAACGGGGGCATGGTGCTCACCGGGCTCAAGCTGGGCGTGAACAAGCTGATTTCGATGTACGGCCGCGAGCGCACGCAGCGCATGTACGCGGCTTCGCTGGCCTCCATTGAGTGCGTGGAAAAACTGGTTCGCGAAGAGCGCATTGACTGTAATTTTTCCCGCTCCGGGCACCTGGAGGTCGCCTGCAAACAGAAGCACTTCGAGGATTATTCGCGCCAGGCCGAGGTGATTGCGCGTGAATTCAATCACCAGCTGCGGGTGGTGCCCAGGAGCAAGCTGCGCGCGGAAATCGGCTCTGAAATTTATTACGGCGGCATGGTGGATGAAACCAGCGCGGGGCTGAACCCGGCGCGCTACGTGGCTGGCCTGGCGCAGGCGGCGATGAGAGCTGGGGCCGCGGTCTTCGAGAAGGCCTGGGTGGGCAGCATCGAGCGCCAGGCGCAGGATGGCGTGCAGGGATGGCGCCTCGCAACTTCCCGCGGCCCGCTGTGGGCGCACGACGTCTTCGCCGGAACCAGCGGTTATACCAGCAAGGCGACACCCGCGCTGCAGAAGAAAATCATTCCCATCGGCTCCTACATCATCACCACGGAAATTCTCTCGAAGACGATGGCGCGCAACCTGAGCCCGCGCAATCGCATGATCTATGACTCGAAAAACTATCTCTACTACTACCGCCTGACTCCCGATCGCCGCCTGCTCTTCGGGGGGCGGGCTGCGTTTTTTCCCGAGACCGCAGATTCCATTCGCAAGAGCGCGGAAATCCTGCGCCAGGGGATGATCGAGGTTTATCCCCAGTTGCGCAATACCAGGGTCGAATACGTCTGGGGCGGCACGCTGGATTTTGCCTTCGATATCATGCCGCACGCCGGGCAGATGGATGGCATTTATTTCGCCCTGGGCTATGCCGGTCACGGCGTCGCCATGGCCACCTATCAAGGACAGAAGATGGCGGAGCTGATCTTGGGCGACAAGCCGGAGAATCCGTTTGTAGGCATCCCCTTTCCCGGCGCCCCACTCGGCCTCTACAACGGAAAGCCCTGGTTCCTCCCGCTGGCGGGCGCCTGGTACAAGTTCCTGGATTGGGTGAGCTGATGCGGAACCTGATTAACCACGAAGGGCACGAAGGCACACGAAGGAAATTCAAGACCCATGAAGCCGCGTGTATTGACGTCATCACTTTTTTCGCTTTCCTTCGTGTTACTTCGTGCCCTTTGTGGTGATTGCTTTGCTGCCTCCAACCGGTGCCGTTCACAAAGCGGCGGATGCCTTCTTTCAAATGAACAACATTAAAGTTAAGAAGCAGCCCAATGGATTTGCCGCTCAGTGTAGGCGCTCTCGAGCAATCCGGCGCCCAACTCGGAATGAACCTTCATGGCCGCGGTGATTACCGCGTGGCTTACGTGTTGAGCGGTAAACCGGGGAAGCGTAGCAGTCGCCATGGGCATGCCCACTGGCGATTTTTTGCTCCCAAGTTAGCCGCCGCAAGGTTATCCGTCACACGGGTTGTGTGATGTCTGTGCTTTCCTCGCGGGCCTTCGTGTTCTTGGTAAGCAATGCTTCAAAACCTATTAACCACAAAGGGCACGAAGGCACACGAAGGAATTCACCACTACGAAGCAGCACTCACCACGAAGGGCACGAAGAAACACGAAGGAAGGCGCTTACTTCATCACTCCGCGCTGGGCGATTCCGATGTTGTCGCGGGTGGTGTTCTTCACCAGGGACATCATTTCGTCGGCCTGGCGGATAACGTCGTGCGGCGTCTTGGCGTCATGCGGATAAGTGGCGACGCCGATTGAGGCGCGCACGTTGAGGTTCAGCCCTTCCTCTTTGGCAAAAAGTCCGGTGCGGAGCAGATCGCGCAGGCGGCGCGCCACCACCAGGGCCTGGTCCTTGCTGGTCTGGGGCAGAAGAATCACAAACTCATCGCCGCCGTAGCGGAAGGCATAATCAATCAAGCGCAGCTGGGCCTTGATGAGATAGCCAATTTCGGCCAGCAGCTTGCTCCCGACCAGGTGGCCGTGGGTGTCGTTCACCTGCTTGAAGTGGTCTAGATCAATGAACAGCACCGTGAACTCATAATTGAAGCGGGAGGAGCGGTAAACCTCCGCCTCGAGTACTTTGTAGAGGTGCCGGGCGTTGTACAGGCCGGTGACGTCATCGGTGATGGTGAGCTCCTGGATCTTCTCCACCGACTTGGCGTTTTCAATCGCGATGGCGGCGTAATCGCACAGCGCCTGCAGAAAAAACATCTCCTGGTCGCCGAAGCCGTGCATATCCACGTTCACCAGCTGAATCACGCCGAGAATGCGGTGCTTCGAGCGCAGCGGAATGCAGATGATGGAGCGTGTTTGCCATTCCGTCATTTCGTCTATGCGCTTGGCAAAACGGGGATCGGCCATCACGTCGGGCACAATCAGCCGCTCGCCGTGCTTGGCCACCCAGCCGGCAATGCCCTCGCCTACCTTCAGGCGTACGTTCTTTAGAGCTTCAGCCGCCGTTCCAATGGCAATGGCAAAGTAGAGTTCCTCTTTCTGCTCATCCACCATCAGCAGAGACCAGGTGTCAGGGCGGAAGTATTCCGCCATTTTGTCCATGATGGTCTGCAGAATGGAGTCGAGGTCCAGCGAAGAGGTGAGCGCCTTGGCCACGCCGTGGAAGATATTCAACTCTTCGAGGTGCCGACTACGCTCGGCGCCGGTGACCTTGGTCATGCACAGCCTCTAAAGCAGCCCAAATGAGAGCAGGGAAATGCTGAAATTATATGTGCCGCCCGGAAGTAGCGGCAACGAACCATCGTAACGCGTACCCCGGACGCCAAGAGCGGCGGCGGCCGCCGCGCCAAAGCCTCTAACTCCCCCAAAACTAAGGGTGTGCCCGGGTGTTGATGTTCGCCGATGCTCAGGGCTTGCCGCGGCGATTCCTCAGGCCAGGTGACCAAGGAGCATCCCCGGTGCTGACCGCCCGACTGCAACAAGGGTGTTTCCCCGCGCCCCAACCGGCTTAACATAGGTACGGTGCCGAGTTGTGCCCGCCCGGCCGACTGAGGGATATACACTGCCATCCTTTGGCGCACGCCTGAAGCAGGAACGCGAGAAGCGAAACCTCTCGCTGGAAGACGTTTCGCGCTCCACCAAAATCAGTGTGCGCATGTTGCAGGCGTTGGAAGAAGAGCACTTCGAGCGGCTTCCGGGAGGGGTGTTCAATAAGGGGTTCGTGCGCGCCTATGCCCGCTGCCTTGAACTGAGTGAAGACCAGGCGGTCGCCGATTACCTGGCAGCTACCGGGCCGGCGCCGGTCCCCGAGCAGCCGCAGGCCGTTCTCGCTACCATCGCCAAACAAAAGGCCAGGACTCAGAAGCCGCGCCTCACCGGGGCCGAGCGCATTCCCTGGGGCAAAGTGGCGATAGGGCTGCTGGTGGTTGCGTTTGGCTTTGCCATCTGGGGCTCCGATAGACATACAGGAACGACGACCCGCGCGCCGACCCTCGCCCAGGCCCCGGGCGTGATGGCCCCAGCAGCGCCGGTCCAGCCGGCACCCGGCCAGGCGCTCTCCGCTTCGGTGGGAGATATTGGCTCTGAGACTATGCAACCCGCGCACGTTCCGGGGACATTTGTGGTGCTTATCAAAGCCAAGGACGATTGCTGGCTCGATATCAGCGCCGATGGCCGCGACTTCATGCACGATACCCTCGAAGCCGGGCACGAGAAGTCAGTTTCGGCGCGCAGCGAGGTCGTAATCAAAGCGGGAAATGCCGGGGGCCTGGAGCTGTGGTTCAACGGCAAGCAATTGACTGCCCCGGCTGAGAGCGAGAGGGTAAGGACGCTCATCTTTAGGGCCAGCGGACTGCAGCCATTCGCGGCCAAGATCCAGCCGGCGGCGCAAACCGAGCCGGCAGCCCGATGAAGTACCTCGCAGTCTGCCGTTTTGCCGCGAGCGGCGGTCGGGAAGAAGGCCGCACGCTGCACCCACGGCACGCTATGGCAAGACTTCCCCATTCGACCCTGCCGCCGTCCCATCTGCCTTCGCGGGACTGCCACTCGCTGGTTTTGAGCTTCGCTTACCCCCAAAAGCATTGCCTCCAAAAGCCCAGTCTGGTACCTTCATACAGGCCTAAATTGTTCATTTCATGGCCGTATTTTTTGTTCCCACCCGACCTGCAACATCCCGCTGATGGAGGAAAGCCGCGTGGCCGCTAACAACCGTTTTTTGTTCACCTCTGAGTCTGTGACCGAAGGCCATCCCGATAAGATTGCCGACCAGATTTCCGACGCCGTTCTCGACGCCTGCCTGGCAGAAGACCCGGTCAGCCGGGTGGCCTGCGAGACGCTTACGGCCACCGGCCTGGTCGTCATCGCCGGCGAAATTACCACCAAGGCTTACGTAGATTTCCAGGCCCTGGTGCGGGGCACGATCACCCGCATCGGCTACGACAACGCTCTGTACGGCTTCGATTCCAACACTTGCGCGGTGATCTCAAGCATCAACAAGCAGTCGGGCGACATTGCCATGGGCGTGGATACCGGCGGCGCCGGCGACCAGGGGATGATGTTCGGCTATGCCTGCAATGAAACCCCGGAATTGATGCCCACGCCGATTTCTCTCGCCCACAAACTGACCATGCGCCTTGCGGAAGCCCGCAAGCACGGCACGCTTTCTTATTTGCGGCCGGATGGCAAATCGCAGGTCACCGTGGAATACGACGAAAACCATAATCCCGTGCGGGTGGATGCGGTGGTGATCTCCACCCAGCACGCCGAGACCGTGACCAACGAAGAGCTGCGCGCCGGCATCCTGAAGCACGTGATTCAGGCGACCATTCCGGCTCATCTGCTCGATGAAGACACGAAATATCACATCAATCCGACCGGGCGCTTCGTGATCGGCGGACCCATGGGCGATACCGGCCTGACCGGGCGCAAGATCATCGTAGATACCTACGGCGGCATGGGACGGCATGGCGGCGGGGCGTTCAGCGGCAAAGACCCGACCAAAGTGGACCGCTCGGCTGCCTACATGGCCCGCCACATTGCCAAGAACGTAGTCGCCGCCGGCCTGGCCGAACGCTGTGAAGTGCAGCTGGCCTACGCCATTGGCGTGGCCGAACCCGTCAGCGTGCTGGTGCAGACCTTCGGCACCGGCAAGGTGGAGAACTCGGTGATTCAGGACCTGATTCGCGCCCACTTCAAGCTGACGCCCCGCAGCATTATCGAGTCGCTGCATCTGCGCCGGCCCATCTATTGCAAGACCGCGGCCTACGGGCACTTTGGCCGCAATGATCCGGATTTCACCTGGGAGGCGACCGACAAGGCTGCCAAGCTGGCCAGTGACGCCGGGGTGCGTGAGCCGGTGGCGGCGCGCAAGTAGCTTCACTGCTCCGTAGGCTTGTGGTTCCGGGCGCAGCGCGAGGATCTGCGGTTCAGGAAAAATGCTGAGGCAGATTCCTCACCGGCTGAAGCCGGGTTCGGAATGACAAAATTATTAGCGACCACACTTCGTTGAACTACGCCTGAGGAGGCGGAATGTCATCCACACCCATGCAAGTGAATTGCGACATCAAGAGCGTTGAACTGGCCGACCTGGGCAAGAAGCGCATCGAGTGGGCGAACCAGTCCATGAAGGTGCTGCAGATTATCCGCAAAGAATTCATCAAGAACCAGCCGCTGCGGGGTACGAAGGTCTCGGCTTGCCTGCACGTCACGGCGGAGACTGCCAACCTGGCGATCTGCCTGCGCGATGGCGGCGCCGATGTGGTGCTGTGCGCTTCCAATCCGCTTTCCACCCAGGACGACGTGGCCGCCAGCCTGGTGCGCGACCACAGCATTCCGGTCTATGCCATCAAGGGCGAAGACAACGATACCTACTACAGCCACATAATGGCTGCCATTGATCACAAGCCCCACATCACCATGGATGACGGCGCCGACCTGGTGAGCATTCTGCACAGCAAGCGCCAGGACGTGCTTGCCGGGGTGATCGGCGGCACCGAAGAGACTACCACCGGCGTCATCCGCCTGCGGGCCATGGCCAAGGACGGCGTGCTGCGCTACCCCATCATCGCCGTCAACGACGCTGACACCAAGCACCTGTTCGACAATCGTTACGGCACCGGCCAATCCACCATTGATGGCATTATCCGGGCGACGAATTTCCTGCTTGCCGGTTCGAAGTTCGTAGTCGCGGGCTATGGCTGGTGCGGCCGTGGGCTGGCCAGCCGCGCGCGCGGCGCCGGCGCCGAGGTGATCATTACCGAGATCGATCCCACCAAAGCGCTGGAAGCTGTGATGGATGGCTTCCGCGTCATGTCCATGCATGAGGCCGCCAAGATCGGCGACGTTTTCTGCACCGTGACCGGCAACAAGAGCGTCTTGGCCAAAGAGCACTTCGAGGCCATGAAGGATGGCGCTATCGTCTCCAACTCCGGCCACTTCAATGTGGAGATTGATATTCCGGCGCTCGAAAAGATGTCCTCTTCGAAGCGCACCACGCGCAATTTCGTCGAGGAATATTCCCTGCGCGATGGCCGCAAGATCAATCTGCTGGGCGAGGGCCGCCTGATCAATCTGGCTGCGGCTGAGGGGCATCCGCCCTCGGTGATGGACATGAGCTTCGCCGACCAGGCCCTCTCGGTCGAATACATGGTGAAGAACTACAAGAACCTGCAGAGAATCGTTTTCAAAGTCCCCGAGGACCTGGATAAGCGCGTGGCCAAGCTGAAACTGGAATCCATGGGCGTGAAGATTGACCGGCTGACTCCCGAGCAGGAAGAGTATCTGGCGGGCTGGAGCGAGGGAACGTAGGGGCGGTCAGCATTCAGCGGTCAGCATTCAGGCAAGGCATTTGGCTCCGAAGGGGCGGCGAAAGCTGCCCCTTTTGGTTTTCCAAATCGGTAATGTCTCAATTCTGATTGTTCATCTGTCACAGACACGAGCACCGCGTGTGTAGATCATGCGCCTGGGAAGTGTCGTGAGTCGAACGGATGGGTGCGAAACAGGTTCTGATGGTTGGGCGCGACAAATGGCCCTGTGGCTCAGCTGGGTAGAGCGCTAGGTTCGCACCTTAGAGGACGTGAGTTCGAGTCTCACCGGGGCCTTCCCTAAAGTTTCTTCTCGCTGCCATTATGGCCCTTGACATCGTGGAGCGGTGGCGCAAGACTTAAAGTGCAGGTGCGAACCTAGGCGTTGCTTAGGCTGAGTTCAAAGGGCGGCGAAAGCCGCCCTTTCTGGTTTTGCGTGCAGGCTAAGAAGGCCAGGGTGGGACTGGTCGTATCAGGATCCGGGCCAAGCCGGAGGGCGGTGCTGCGGAATCCCCGTCGAGCTGATACCGAGCGGCTCATTGATTTTCAATGAGAGCGACCTCGTTCTCCGTCAGGCCGTACAGCCCATAGACGAGTTGGTCTATGCGATAGTCTGTGGCTGCAATCTGCCGCTTGAGTATTTCCAACTCGCGGTTACTCTCGGCTTTCGGCAGTCTGGCCAGCAAGGCAAGCAGCCGCTCAACAGTGGCCGACAGTTCCTTTGCGGACCGGTCGTTCTTCTGGTTCACAATAGGAATCGGAAGGGAGCGCGTTTCCTTCAGCACTATCTTGGGAAAGTCGTCTCTCTGCGCAATGTTTGACCGACGCAGGAAATACCACGACATCAGCCGACTGTTCAGGCAGCCAAGCAGGTAGTTCAACTCTGGCCCATCGTCAATGGGAAGGATGCTCTGCATTGACTTGTTCGTTATAAAGTCTTCCTTGACCTTCACGGCTTGCAGTCGGAACTGTCGGCTTATGAGCTCGCGAAGCAGCAGCCGCTCACCCTCGAAGTACCGCTCGGGCTTTGGTTCTGCGAGCGTGTGGTCGAACCTGATGTATTGACGCGGCCCTTTCTCAATCGTGTAGCGTCGCACAGTCCCATCGAAGGCGGGTCGGCTGGTTGCCCATCTCTTTTTCGCACTGAGGTTGAACGGAGTCACGCCGCGCTGCACATCGGCGCATTCTCCCAGCGGTTTCGCGCCGTTTGTCTGTAGCTTGCGCATCAGTTCCGTCGTCTGGCTGTCTGCATACGTCAGGAACTCATCACCGCCCGCGATGAACCATCGGGCAACGTCGGCGGTCGCTAGGTTCTCGTAGAACTCGGAGAGGGCATATATCTTGTGACGCTTCGCGAAGGTACGCAGTGAAGCTTCGCACTTCTCGGTGCGCGGCCATTCCGTTGCCGTCTTCCGTTTCACCGTGACAAATATCGTCGTATCGACCCAAGCGTCGCGAAAAATGTCGTAGGGCAGGTTGACGAACGCTCGTGGGTCAGTATTCGTCGCGATGAATCGTCGCAGTTTGCTGAACTTCGGCCCACTGTACCAGCCTGTCGGCACAATCATCGACACCATGCCTGAAGGCTTCGACTTGCGCACCGCCTGTTCCATGAACAAGCCGTAGGTGTCCAAGTCTTTCGTTGTCGCCGTGAACTCTCGGGTCAGATACGCCGCTTGAGCTTCCGTAAGCGTTGCTCCATAAGGTGGGTTGCCGAGCACCACGTCGAAGCCACCAGCCTTCATGGCCTGTGGTAATTCGCTGTCCCAGTCAAAGGTGTCGAGTTGCAGGTCATCCTCTCCGAGCAATGACATCTGCTGAGCACTGCTTGTATAAGGGCCGATGAGCGAGTTTCCACACTTGATGTTTGCTGACAGGTCTGGAAGGAACGTCTCCTTCGGAAACAGCCCCTGCTGCTGTCCCAGCGTCGTGCGTGTCTCGCCTTCCAGAATCTTCAGGTACAGCGACAGCATCGTGACTTCGATAGCTTGGTAGTCCGAGTCGATGCCGAAGATGTTGCTCAGCATGATCTGTCGCTTCATGTGCGTCGTCAGATGTGGGCTTCCTTGTTCGTCGCGATAGCAAAGCTCCCTCTTCTGCTGATTGGTGTGCTGCTGAAACCATCGAAGATGATGGTCGCACACTCTCTCGAAGACCCGTATCAGGAAACTGCCCGAACCGCAGGCTGGGTCAAGAAACCGGATCGTCGATACCTCTTTCGGGCTTTTTCCTTTGAGCACTTCGCTGACGGTCTGCTCGACGATGTAGTCGACTACATAGGCAGGCGTGTAGTAGATTCCGCCAGCCTTTCTGACTTCCGGCTTCAACTCGACCTTGACGTGCCCGCCTTTTGTCACCCGAACAATCTTCCCGATGA